>DASRRI010000158.1:0-58157 GCA_035695765.1 Dongiaceae bacterium | reverse complement strand
GCCGGCACTGCCTCCAACCCGCGCGCGCGGTGCAGCGCCTCGAGGGCCGGGACCTGGAAGATCACGCGCGCATCCTCGATGCAGACATGGATGCGCTCAATGCCGTTGGTCGCGCGCAAGGCCTCGACCACGCGCAGCAGCATCGGCACGCCGGCAACGGGCAACAGCGCCTTGTGCGTTACACCGGCCGCCTTCGCCATCGGATCATCCGGGCCGCGGCTGCCGGCCAGGATCAACGCATTCACGGGATCGCCTTTTCGTAGACCCGGTAAGTCTTATAGACCTTGGCTCCGACGCCTTCGAGCACGCGGCGCATCGGCAGGTTGTCCTCGAGGATCCAGGACAGCTCCACCTGCTCCAGCCCGCGCGCAAAGAACGGCGCCTTCAGGCGATGGAACATCAGCGGTAGCAACGCAGCGCCGGTCAGCGTGCCGTGATATTTCCTGCGGATACCCATCAGCGGCACGCGCGCGGTCGTCAACGTCTTGCGCTTCAGGCGCCACAGCAGCTTGGCGAAGCCGAAGGGCAGCAGGCTGCCGTCAAGGTCGCGGATCGCTTCGAACAGGTTGGGCAGGCAGACCAGCATGCCGGCGACTTCATTGTCGATCTCAGCGATCACCACCAGATCGGGGTCGATCAGCGGCTTCATGGCGGCGGCCGCGGCTTCGATCTCCGATTGGGCGAACGGCACCATCTCCCAGTTCTCCGACCAGGCGTCGTTGAACACCTGCAGCAGAGCGGCTAGGTCCGGCTTGTAGTTCTTCATGTTGAGCGAGCGCAGGCAGATGCGGCCATCGCTCTGCACCTTGTCCAGCATTCGGTTGCTGCCGACGCCGTGATAGGCCGCCTTGTCGACCGTGTAGGCGAGGAGGTCCTTGGCCTTCGCAAAGCCGCACGTCTCGACCAGCTTGCCCTGATAGGGCAGGTGATAGGGCATCATCAGCATCGGCGTGGACTCGAAGCCATCGATCAGCAAGCCCGTTTCCTCGTTGGAGGAAAAGCTGAACGGGCCGAGGACGCGTTTCGCGCCGCGCGCTTTCAGCCAGCTTTCGGCCGCGCCGGTCAGCGCGCGCATCACATGGATGTCGTCGATCGTGTCGACCCAACCGAAATGGCCGGTGTCGTTGCCATACTTCTGCTGATGCAGCTTGCAGAACTGAGCGGAGATGCGGCCGACGACTTCGCCGCTGCGGCGGGCGACGAACAACTCGCCCTCGGCATGGGTGAAGTAGGGGTTCTTCTTTTTGCTCAGGGTTTCCTTGCGCTCGAGGTCGAGCGGCGCGACATATCCCTTGCGGCCGCGATAGAGCCGCTTCGGCAGCGCGATGAAATCGTTGAGGTCGCGACCGTTCGCGACCGGCTTGACGACGACGGGACCGGGCGACATGCGCTGCGGGAACTAGCGGCCGGCGCGCGGCGTCGCCGCTTCGCCTTGATCCGAGCGAAAGCGGCGCGGATTGGAATCGCCGCGCGTGCCGTTGCTGAGCGCTGCCACCCACGGATAACGCTGCGCCATCTCTTCCGTATAGCCGATGTTGAAGACCGTGGCGCTCTTGGGGCGCAACTTCGGCTCGGCATAGAATGTGCCGAGCACGCGGTCCCAGAACAGATTGGTGATGCCGAAATTGCCCTGCTCGTTATGGAAGTGATGGGCCAGGTGATACTTCTTGATCTGGCGCATGAAGGCAGTCTTCGGCGTCGTGTTGAGATGCTGCACGCAGTGGCTGAATTCGTAGAACAGGGTCGACAGGATGCCCATCGTGAAGGCCATCGCCGCTGCGGAAGGGCCGCCGATCAGACAGCCGATCGGGATGGTCACCAGCGCAATGGTCGGGATCGTGGTGTAGAGCGCGCCGAACAGCACCACCAGGTTATGGGGATCCTGATGATGATCGAAATGGATCCGTTTCCACACTTTGGCAGTCAATGGCGAGCGATAGAGATACTGCCCATGCAGCACCCAGCGGTGCAGCACGTACCAGGCGAGCGGATAGACCAGAGCCGCGAAGATACCCGCCTCGACCAACGGCAGCCAGCCGTCGAACCAGAGCGCGGCCAGCCACAGGCTGGCGCCCGCGAAGCCGAGATAGACCAGCACGGCGTAGTAGCTGAAAAACGCGACAATCAGATCGCCCAGGGACATGCGGGCGAGGTTGTGCGTGCGGTTCTTCCAGAAGCCCCAGCGGACCATTGGGATCGTTTGCTTTCGGCGAAAATTGCGGTGTCGAATCTGGCCCGCAATCTAAGCGAATCAAAGATTTATCGCAAGTTGAGGGACGTCAGGCCGACTTCATCGCCGCTGGCCGGTCATAGGTCAGGATCCAGGCCGTCCGGGCGCCGTGATAGACGCAGGTCGCAGCCTGCCAGAGCACGATCAGGTAGATCGTCTCCACGCCTAGCCCAGCCAGATAACCAACTGTAAATAAAGGTAAGTTGATGTTGCGGCGGGAGATGAAAGTGCGCACGAACCCGTCCATCGCGGCATGGGCATGAAGCCCTCGCCCGAAACGGGTGGGATAGATTTTGAGGATCAGCCGGTCAATCACATAGAGGACCAGCATGACCACCGAGGCCAGGAAGACCGGCGACCAAACGTCACCATCACCGGTTCCTGGGGCGAGGCCATAAGCCCAGGCACAGTACCAGAAGGGCGGATGCACAAGGTCGAGCCCGTGATCCAGCACGTTCCCGATCTTGGAATCCGTGAAGGTCAGCCGCGCCAGCTTGCCGTCGACAGAATCCAGCACGCTCATCCCATAGGCGCACAGGAAGCCAGCGAGGAAATGCCCGCCACCGAACAGCGGCACCGCGGCAAAGGTCAGGATGATGGAAATTATGGTGACCCAGTTCGGGTGAACGTGCGCACGCGCCAGGGGCGGCACCAAGAGCCAGACCAGCGGTGGATAGACATACTTGGTGAAGAAGTCTGTCGAGCCCTTGTAGTTCGACCAGAACAGGAAGCGCTCGACCTTGGCGCGCGCCTCCCCATTTTCGATGCGGAACAGATAGAAGGGCAGCGTGCGGCGCAAATTGCGGATGAAGCCCGGAAACTCCGCCTGCGTCAGCCGCGGCAGCGATGGCGGCAACGCTGCAAGCAGATCAGTGGCGGACGGATCGAGTGAATTGGGATCGGCGATCCAGGCCATCGCGGCGGCGCCATCCTCTGCCACTAGGTCGCGGCTCTGCGCCGTCATGAAGTCATAAAGCCTGGCATCGACGAGGGTCCGCGCGTCCAGCGCCAAGACACGGTGGGCGATAGCGCTCCTCGCGAGGCGCTGCGCCACCGTTCCACTGTTGCGCACCACGCGGACCGGAAAGGGCCATCGGCGTTTCGCTTCATCGAGCCCGCCGATGCTGCTCGATCCCAGGTCGAGAATGACTTCGGCCGGCTGCACCTTGCGGTGCTTCAGCGCCTTCAGGTGACGCTCGATCAACGTCATTCCGTATACGCGCTCGCCCGCGCCGTGCGCGGCGTCGATCCAGACGACGAACATGGCGGTCAGAAACCTTCGAGGCGGATGAGCCAGAGTCCGCCGATGCTGGCGAACAACAGGGCCGGCAGCCACGCCGCGAAGAACGGCGGGACGGCGCCACTTTCACCGAGCGCCTGCACCAGGCCTTCGGTGATGAAATAGAGGAAGCCGAGTCCGAACCCGATCGCCATGCCTGATGCGACACCCTTGTCTCGCCGTCCGAAGCTCAGCGCCACCGGCGCCGCCAGCAGGATCATCAGGACCGAGCTGACCGGCAGGGCAACGCGCTTCTGCAGCCAGGTCTCGTAGAAGTAGGTCGGCCGCACGCCGATCTGCTCCGAGGTGGCGAAGCTCCACAGCCGCTTGGTCGTCATGGCCTGCGGCCGCTCGATCAGCTCGGAGAATTCCTGCGGGCCCAGCTTGGTGTCCCATGGTTCAGTCGCGGTCGTGGCGACATTGGTGGCATGGCCCGGGACGACCTTGGTGTCCTCGACCTCCTGCAGGGTCCACTTGCGGGTGCCGACGTCGAAGATGGCGTGGTGTACGAACTTCTGCTCGGTGATGTTGCCGGAATCGTCGCGCGTATAGAGCCGCATGTTGAACAGCTCCAGCCCCTGCTTATCGACCTGTCCAACCTCCACGATCATGTCGCCGTCCTGCACCCAGACGCGTTGATCGTCTTCGTCACTCTTGCTCTTCTTGTCGACATAGAGATCACGCTCCATCAGATGGTCGATGGAACGCGGGACAATCTGGTCGGTCAGCGTGAAATGCATGACCGCGACCAGGCCGACGGCCGGCAGGAAGGCAAGCAGGATCTGGTAGTAGGGCGCGCCGGCAGACTTCAGCGCCAGGGTCTCGTTGCTGCGCTCGAACTTCGCTAGCGACAGCAGCGCCGCCATCAGGACGCTGAAGGGGATCAGGAACACGGCCAGCTCCGGCAGGCGCCAGATCGCGTATTCGACGACTGCTCCGGCGTCGCGCGGATGGCGATCCAGCACCTCATCGCTGTTGTTGAGCAGGTCTACGACCTGCAGCAGCGACGTGAAGCTGATCCACAGGACGAAGAAGTTCCACAGGAACGTCCGCAACGCATAGCGCGTAAAGGTCATCATGCCGGGCGCCTCCGGCGGAACAGCGAGAACCAGCGCGCCTTGAGCCACTTCCACGAATCATCGATCGTCCCGAACACCAGCGCGAATGGATCCTGGTTGAAGCGCGAGTTCGCGACATAGAACAGATAGATGCTGCCGAATGCGAGCACGAGGAAGGGCACCCACAATGCCGCGAGAGACGACATGCGGCCGTTCTCAACCATGTTCTGGCCGAACTGCAGGGCCTGATAGTAGATGATCAGGATCGCGATACCGACGACGATCCGGATGCTGGTCGGTTGGCGCCGAGAGGTCAGGCCCATTGGGATTGCCAGGAACGGCAGGAACAATACGGTCAGCGTTCGGACCAGGCGATAGTTGATCTCCGATATCACGTCGTCACGCCCGACACCCGGCCAATTCTCATAATGCGCCCGGATCAGCTCCCACATCGACAGCTCCGATTCCTTCCGGTCTTTGCGGAAGGGATCAGGCGCCACCACTTGCAGCGGCAGACTCGATTCCTTGAATGTGGACGCCTTGCCGCCGGTGCCGTTCGGTTTGGAATCGACGCGGATGCCGTCGCGAAGAATCAAGTTCAGCGAGAAAGTCCTGGGATCGCTGGTCAGCTCGCCGGTCTGCGCGGTTATGGCGATGTTGTTACCCCGCTCGTCAGTCTCCTGGATGAAGATCTTCTTGAGGGTGCGTCCGCCGTCCGCGATGTCACCGATCAGTATGGTCTTGCCGCCGAAGCCGCTGAAGAAAGCGCCGCGCTCGATCGCCGAGTTCCACGAGGTCTCCGTCACCAGATAGACCAGGGCGCGATAGGCATAGCGCGTATAGGGCTGCAGGAATCCGAGGATGAGGGCGGACGCGACGGTCAGCACGATCGCCATCGCCAGCATCGGCGTCGCGAGGCGGCGCAGCGACAAGCCGCTCGCGCGCATGACATCGAGCTCGCTGTCGTTCGACATGCGCAAAGTTGCGTAGAGGATGCCGACGAAGAATGCGGCGGGGATCGCGATCGCGAGGTAGTGCGGCACCAGGTTGCCGAGCATCTTCAGGATCAACGTCAGCGGGCCGCCACGATTGGCGAACAGGTCCAGCAGGCGGATCAAGCGCTCCAAGAGCAGCGCGGCCATGCCGATCACGATTGCCGCGGCCAGCGGCCAGCTCACGCGCTTCAGCATGTACCGATCGATGAGGGACAGGCGGGACATCGCGCGGCCTCGCCTCAATCCTTGCGCCAGGCGGCGCGCAGCGCGTCTCGCACCGCACCGGCCAGCGTGGCGTCGGGTTCGAGAGGCTGGGTCAGGTCGATCGGCTTGGGCCAGAACCGGTCACTATGTGTCCGGCCGGCAAATTCCCGCGCGGATTCGTAGCGGGGCAAGACATGGAAATGAACGTCGGGATCAACCATCATCAGCATCAAATAATTCAATTTATCGGGCTTGAAGGCGTGGGTCAGGGCGGCATCCAGATCGGCCGTCACTTGTGCCAGCTCCTCGAATGCGCGGACCGAAATCTGCGAAAATGCCCGCGCCGCATCGCGGCACACCAGGACCACGGCCCCCAGCGTCACCTGCTGCGGCCGCGCCAGCACCAGCCAGTGGCGATACTCGCGAATCAAGCTTGCTGGATGGCCGAATTTCACGGCCGTCGCATTCGGGGTCGCCATCTGCCCTCGAGTTCCCTGTCTTTGGATCAGGCGCTGCGCCGCAATGAGGCGCTCAGCAGCCCTGATTCGGCTAGCACAATCGCGAGCGCCGCTGGATTGTCAATGCCGCAATGCGGGAATAGTTAATTCGTAACTGCCGGTGGGGGCGAACCGGCCCAGATCGCCGCTCAATCCACGAATCTCAACCGCTACCTTCCAGTCCCCGTCTACACGGCTGATTCGATAGAGATTGTAAGCGGCGGCGTCGTTATGCCCGGACTGGATCGCCGACGCCGACGGGACGCCGATGACCGGCGTCTCGCCGATCCGCCCCAATCCAGCGACATGGGTGTGGCCGTGCAGGATCAGCTCGGCCCCCACCGCGCGCACCACATCCACGAGCTCTTGCGCGTCGAGCAGGGCCTTGCGCTTGTAGGCGCCGCCAGGGAAGGGCGGATGATGGATGAGGACGACCCGGCAGGTGCCGCTTTCTCCCAGCTGGACGAGGATGCGGCGCAGGGCCGCCAGCTGCGGCGCGCCCAGCCGGCCGGCTGCGACAAAGAGCGGCATCGGGACGGCTGTGGAAAGGCCGATCAGGGCCAGCGGGCCCACCCGCCGCACGAAGGGAAAGGGATCAATCGCGTCCGCGCCGTCGGTCCGCTCCCATGCCAGATCGGTCATGTAGTCGCGCCAGCGGCCGATGCCCTCGGATTGCGGCACCGATATGTACGCATCGTGGTTGCCGGGGATGACCGTGACCTCGTCGGGGGGCCCCAGGCGATGCAGCCACCGCGCGGCATTCTCGAACTCCTGCGGCAGCGAGACGTTGACGAGATCGCCGGTCACCGCAACGTGATCGACTGGCTGGTCGGCGATGTCCGCGAGCAGGAGGTCCAGCACGCGCGCCTGATGGATCCGTTTGCGATTGAGCCGCCAGGACAACCAGCCGCTCAGCCGCTTGTTGGCCAGCGCCCAGGGCTGGTCAACCGACCATTCGGCCAGATGTGGGTCGGACAGGTGGGCCAGGGTGAACATCGGACCTCGGTCGTCGTCAATTGGCGCTTGTTTGGCCGTATTTCCGAGCTTGCGTCAAGCCTTGGCGTCCGCCCCGAAGTGCTTGAATTTCCTGGTAGACGTGGGGTCTCCTGCCCGATATTGCTCATCCGCCCATCGACCCCCTTGGAGTCTTCTTTGTGTCGGCCGAGCGTGCCAGCATCGCCTTTTGCCTGATCGGCGACAGCGACCTCACATTCTTCAGCCTGTCGTCCCGCGAGCGCCTGCGCCGCGCGTTCAGGCGCGCCGGGATCGAAGCGGAGCTGCCGGCGGGCGAACTCGAATCCGGCGAGGGATCGGCGATCGCGATCCGCGCCGACTACGCATTCGACGAGGCGCTGATCAAGGCGATGATCAATTCGCCGGGCGTCGCGCTCAAGGCGGATAGTGGCGAGATCGTTGCGGCCCATGGCGAAGGAGCGGAGAATATCCGTGCCGCCTTCGCGCTCGTCGCCGAACTCGACGAGGCGGCCGCGGCGGGTTTCGAGATTCAGGATGCGGCTACGCTGGCCAGCGCCTACCAGAAAGCGCTGCGCAAGCGGGCCAAGCCGATATTGCTGCCGCTGGAGAACGCGGATGCGGCCGCCGTGGAGCGCGCCTTGTTCGGCAGCTCCTATAAGGGAGTCACCGACCTCGTCACCAAATATGTCTGGCCGGTTCCGGCGTTGGCGGTCACGCGCTGGTGCGCGCGGCGCGGCGTGACGCCGAACGTCGTGACCTGGGTCAGCCTCGGCTGCGTGATCCTCGCGATGTACCTGTTCTGGCATGGCTGGTTCATCGCCGGATTGGTGGCGGCGTGGGCGATGTGCTTCCTCGACACGGTCGATGGCAAGCTCGCGCGCTGCACCTTGAGCGCGACCAAGCTCGGCGATGTGTTCGACCACGGCATCGACCTGCTGCATCCGCCGTTCTGGTATTACGCCTGGTTCATCGGCCTTGGACCATCGCTGGCATCCAGCCTGCAATGGGCGCTGTGGGTCGTGGTCCTCGGCTATGTCGCCGGGCGCCTGCAGGAAGGCCTTTTCATCTGGCGCTTCGAGATCGAGATCCATACCTGGCGGCCGGTGGATTCCTGGTTCCGCCTCATCACTGCGCGGCGCAATCCCAACCTGCTAATCCTGACGGTCGCGGCCTTGCTGCAAGCGCCCGACACGGGATTGGTGATAGTGGCCTGGTGGACGATTGCGAGCTTCCTCTTTCACACCATCCGCATCGCCCAAGCATTCGCAGCGCAACTGGGCGGCCGTGCGCCGGCGTCCTGGCTGCAAGCAACCGGACCGAAGGCGACATGACGCGCATCGGCATCCTCAGCAACGCGCACAGCCGGCGTAATCAGAGCGCATTGCCGGCGATCGAGCGTATGCTCACGGAATTTCCAGAGGCGAAGCACCAGACCTTCCACCACATCGAAGCGATGCCGCAAGCAGTCGCGGCACTGGCGAATGGCGGGATCGAGCATCTGGTCATCAATGGCGGCGACGGGACCGCGCAGGCGGTGCTTGGCGAGTTGCTGGATCGCTCGCCGTTCGCGGCGCGGCCGCGCGTGACCCTGATCGGCGGCGGCATGACCAACGTCATCGCGCATGATGTCGGGGTTCCGAGCGCACCTGTTGACGCCTTGCGCCGGATTCTCAGCCGCGCGCGCACGGGTGAACCGGGCGAGGCGCTGCGCCGCACCACCATCGCCGTGAAACGCAGCGGCCAAGACGGCACTCACTACGGCTTCCTGGCCGGCGCGGTCGGCTTCTATCAGGGCACGCGCCTCACGCGCCGCGACATGCACCGGGTCGGGTTCCGGCAGAGCTTCGCGACCAAGGCCGGCATCGCCTGGTCGGTGGTGCGGCTGCTGCTGCATGGCGAAGGCGAGCGTTCCGGCCTGCGCGGCGAACCGGTTGCGATCGGCCTCAATGGCTCGCCGTTGCAGGAGGCGCCCTATCTCTTCATCCTGGCGACCACGCTCGAACGGCTCTTGCCGGGTGTGATGCCGTTCTGGGGCCACGATCACGGCGCGATCAAGCTCACCACCATCGCTTCGCCGGCGGAGCGATTCAGCCGCGCCGCCTTCTCTGTGGTGCGCGGACGGCCGCGGCCCTGGATGCACCATGCCGGCTATGCCAGCACGCGCGCCGACCGCATCTCGCTGCGCCTCGCCAGTCCGATCGTGGTGGACGGCGAAGTGTTCACCCCGGGACTGCACGGCCACGTGGAGCTGAGCGCGGGTCCGACAGTCGAGTTTCACCGGTACTAGCCGATGACGGATGCGCGGAAAGAGCTGACGGAGCTCATCGCGCAGGAACTCGCGCAGCCGGTTGCGCCTGCGGTCCATGCGATGGCCGACGCGATGCGGGCGCGCCACGCGAAGGCGGCGCTGGCTGTCTTGTTCTATGGCTCGTGCCTGCGCCGGCCGGAAAGCCTGCTGGCGGATTCGCTGCTCGATTTCTATCTACTGGTCGACGATTACGGGCGCGCTTATGCGAGCGCGGCGACCGCTCTCGCCAACCGCATCCTGCCGCCGAACGTGTTCTATCTCGAGGCGCAGCATGGCGGCGCTACCCTGCGCTGCAAATATGCGGTCATCACCCTGACGCAGTTTCGGGCCGGCATGTCTCCCGCGATCGACAATGTCTCGCTCTGGGCGCGCTTCTCCCAGCAAAGCCGCCTGGTTTGGCGGCGCGATGCGCGCGTCGCTTCGGAAGTGGCCGGTGCATGTGTGGATGCGGCACTCACGATGCTGGGCAACGCCGTGCCTCTGCTGCCGCGGGATGCCTCGGCTGAGATGATCTGGCAGCGGGCGTTCGAAGAGACCTATCGCGCCGAGCTGCGTTCCGAAGGCACTGACAGGGCGATGGAGCTGGTGATGGCCGATGCCGAACGCTATCGGCACGTTGCCGCGCTGGCGCGCCAGGTGATGGCCACGCCGGCGACTTCAGAGGCCTGTGCCGCTGCGTGGCGGCGACGGCGGCTGACCAGCAAGCTGCTCAATCTCGCGCGGCTGGTGAAGGCGACCTTCACGTTCGATGGCGCGCTGGATTACGTGCTGTGGAAGGTGAAGCGGCATTCCGGCGTGGTGCTGCCGGTGACGGATTGGCAGCGCCGGCATCCACTTTTATCCGCGCCGGTCCTGGCGTGGCGGCTCTATCGGCTGGGCGCCTTTCGATAGGCATGGGCCGATAAGCAAACAGCGCGCCGTTGGGCGCGCTGTCGCAGCTTTCTCGAGCGAAGCTCTGATTATTCGGCGGCGGCGATCCGGACCGAGACGTCCCTGATGATGCCGAGCTCCAGGCCGACCTTGGTGATGACGTCGGTCACGCGCTGCAGCTGTTCCGTGGTGTGCGCGGCGCAGACCGAGCAGCGGAGCAGGGCGGTCCCGCTCGGCGTTGCCGGCGGTAGCGCCAGGTTCACATAGACGCCATACTGCAGCAGGCCGTGCCAGGCACGCGCGGCGAGGGCGGGATCGTTGATATGGAGGGCGACCACCGGACCCTTCTGGCGGCCGAGCTTGAAGCCCGCCGCTTCCAGGCCGTGATAGAGTGTGTCGACATTGCGCCACAGCCGCACCATCAGTTCAGGATGGGCGCGCAGCTTCGCGAGCGACGCGCGCACCGATGCGACCAGCGACGGCGGCATCGAGGCGGTGAACATGTAAGGCCGGCAGGCGACGCGCAGGATCTCGAAATCCGGATGGTCGGAAACCAGGAAACCGCCGATCGCGCCCATGCTCTTGGAGAAGGTGCCGGTCACGAAATCGACGTCGGCATCGACGCCTTCCTGCTCGAGCAGGCCGCGGCCGGTCTTGCCCATGACGCCCATCGAGTGCGCTTCATCGACCAGCAGATAGGCGCCGTGCTTCTTCTTGACCGCGACAAATTCCTTGAGCGGCGCGTGGTCGCCCAGCATCGAATAGATGCCTTCGACGACGACGAGCTTGTTGCCCGGTTCGTTCGCGATGCGCTGCAGGCGCTTGTCGAGATCGACCGGATCATTGTGGCGGAAGCGGATGACGGTCGCGCTGCCGAGCTTGCAGGCGTCATAGATGCTGGCATGGCTGTCAGCGTCGATGATCACGAAATCGCCGGGACCGACCAGCGTGGAGATCGCGCCCAGGTTCGCCTGATAGCCGGTCGTGAAGACCATGCAATGCTTCTTGCCGTAGAAATCGGCGAGATCGATCTCGAGCGACTTGTGGCAGGAATAGGAGCCGTTGGCGATGCGCGAGCCAGTAGTGCCGGTGCCGAACTCCTGGGTCGCGCGCTGCGCGGCGCCAACGCAATCGGCATCGAAGGTGAGGCCTAGATAATTGTTGGAGCCACACAGAATGGTCGGGCGGCCTTCGATCACGGCCTCCGTCGCGGAGACGATGCGATCCATCTTCACGCCAAAGGGATCGGCGCCACAGGCCTTTACGGCTCCGTGCACCTCACGGATCGTCTTGAAGCGATCAAACAAACCCATAACTTCCCCCTATGCCCCCGTCTTGCTCGCGTAGATCGTGTCGGCGAGCTGGCCGACAGTCGCGATTTCCGGTACCAGATTGAGCGGGATCGACACGTCGAAGCGGTCTTCCAGCTCCATCATGAGATCCATCACTTGCAGCGAATCCATGGTCAGGTCCTCGGCGATCACCGTCTCCGACGTGATCGCTGACTCGCCAGCGCGGAAGCGCTCCAGCAAACGTGCGATCTCCACGAAGATGCCGTCCCTGGTCAGTGCCAGGCTCGATTGGATGGCTGCGGTGCCCACGATCTATAACTCTTATCCCTGTCAGTTCCTGCGACGATTACATGCCTGTGACAGGCTCGCCGAATCCCCGTGGGACATATCTGATTCATTTAGGCGTTAGGGTTAAATGACAAATTGTTACCGATTGTTACAACTCAATCGAATCAACGGGCTAAGCAGTTAACTTTCTACAATAAGTGAGCTGAGCGATACCATTTTGCTGCGTCGCGGAATCCGCTCCAGACATCGAACGCTGGTTGCCAGTCCGAGACGTCTTGCAACCGATCACCGCGTACCACCCAGTCCGGCCAGTAGATTTCGGCAACTTTGTGCGGTGCAAGAATCCTCGGCGTCCGGTCGATCCGGCTGCGCAGCCGGTTAACTTCGGCCGCCAGTTTCAGGCCGGTGCGGGGCAGGCGAATCCCCGCCGGCTTATGCCCCACCGCCTCGCCAACCGCGCCTAAGATGTCCGGCCAGCGATAACCGCCAGGCACGCCGTCATCGACCTCGAAGATCGCCTGCGGTGAACCCGACCGGCTGAGGCAAGCGACGATCGCATCCGCGAGGTCGGCGACATGGATCATGGAGAGCGCAGCGTGGGGTGCCGCCGGATAGGGGACGAGGCCGAGTTTCGCTGCCTTGAACAAGGGCAGGATCTCCCGATCGTGGGGGCCATAGACCGCCGGTGGCCGCAGGATGGTCCAGATCCGGTCGCCGGCCAGCGCCTGCACCTTCTGCTCCGCCCGGTGCTTGCTGTCGCAGTAGGGCGAGAGCTGCGGCTCCCGGGCCGCCAGGCTGGAGACATGGACGAGCATGGCATCGGGGGCCGTGCGGGCGGCTGCGCGCAGCAGGCGCTGGGTCCCGGCTTCGTTGGCACTGTAGAAGTCGTCGCGGCTGAGCGCCTTGACCAGGCCGCCCAGATGGATGATGGCATCGGCGCCGCTGACCAGCCGCTCCAGTGCCGGCATGTCCCCTAGGTCGCCGAGCACCAGTTCGAACCGATGATAGGGCGACAGCAACTCGGCTGGATGCCGCCGCGCCAGCACGCGGACATCCCAGCCGCGGCGCCGCAAAGCGGTAACCACATGGCGGCCAATGAAGCCGGTTGCGCCGGTGAGAGCCGCCAGTTTCGGCACTAGGCGCCGACCGCCGCGTCGAACTGCTCGTAGGCACCGCTGAGATAGGTGGCCCTCGCCTTGGTGCGGCTGAGCTTGCCGGAAGAAGTCTGGGGCAGGGCCTTGGGCGGGACCAGGGCGACGCGGGCTTCGACGCCATGGGCGCGCTGCAGCAGGGCATAGACCTCGCGCCGCAGCTTTTCGCGTTGGGCGGGTTCGCCGATCCGGCATTGCACGAGCACGACGACCGCCTCGCCATCATTTTCGTCGATCGAGAAGGCGGCGACGTCGCCGCGGCGCAGATCAGGCAGCTCCTCCGCCGACCATTCCAAGTCCTGTGGCCAGATGTTCCGGCCATTGA
The DNA here is from genome assembly GCA_035695765.1 of Dongiaceae bacterium. GTDB lineage: Bacteria > Pseudomonadota > Alphaproteobacteria > Dongiales > Dongiaceae > Dongia_A. Next base: position 44,685 of record DASRRI010000158.1, on the reverse strand, counting down.
GGATGATGAGATCCTTGGCACGACCGGTGATCACGATCTGCTTGTCGAGCAGGTAGCCGAGATCGCCGGTATCGAGCCAGCCGTCGCCGCTCAGCACTTCCGCCGTCATCTCGGGCTGCTGGTAATAGCCGCCCATGATGCTGGGGCCGCGATAGAAGATGCGGCCGACGCTGCGCTCCGGCAGCGCGCGGCCAGCGGGATCCCGCACTTCGAATTCGTGTCCTTGCAAAGCGTGACCGCAGGCGACGAAGGCGCGTGACTTCGCACTCTGCGGCGCGGGGACCGCCAGGTTGCGTTCAGCCAAAGCCTCGCGATCGATCTCGTCGACCACATAACGCTGGTTCAACGGCGCGAAGCTCATGGCGAGCGTGGTTTCGGCCATGCCGTAGCTCGGGACGAACGCATTGGGGCTGAAGCCGTGCGGGCCGAAGGCGTCGGCGAACTTCTGCAGGATCGGATGCTGCACCATGTCGCCGCCGATGCCGGCGCCGCGCCAGCTCTTGAGGTCGAGCTTCACTTCGGTCCCTTCGCGCAGGCGGCGGGTGCACAGCTCGTAACCGAAGCTCGGGCTGTAAGAGAGCGTGCCGCCGTACTCCGAGATCAGCTTCAGCCAGGTGAGCGAGCGGCGGGCAAAATCGCGGGTGGCGATGTAGTCGATCGACATCTGCGTGGTGAGGGGCACCAGCATGAAGCCGACCAGGCCCATGTCGTGATAGAGCGGCAGCCAGGACGTGCAGCGGTCACCGCGGACAATTTCGAGCCCGTCATGCGTGATAGCGAAGGCGTTCGCCATGATCGAGCGCTGCGGAATGTCGATGCCCTTGGGGAAGCGCGTGCTGCCCGAGGAGAATTGCAGATAACTCTGGTCGTACTTGGTGAAGGGTCGCAGATCGGCGCCGTCGCGCGGCAACGCCGCGAACTCCTTCGGTCCACCGACTAAGTAGACATCAAGCCCTTGCGCCGCTTCGGTCAGGAAGGTGAGGAACCCTTCGGGCGCCATGGCGGCGACCGCACCGCAGCCGGTCAGCTGATAGCGCAGCTGCTCGATATAGGCCGCGCGGCCGCCAAGGGTCATCGGCAAGGCAACCGGCACCGGGAGCACGCCGGCATATTGGCAGCCGCAGAACGCGGCCATGAAATCGGGATCGGTGTCCGCGATCAGCAGCATCCGGTCGCCCTTGGCGAGGCCAAGCCGGACCAGGCCTTGCGCGAAATCCCGCGCCCGCTCGCGCAGCTCGCGATAGGTCAGGACCTGGGCCAGATCGCCCTTGGCGCTGAAGAAGTTAAAGCCGGTCTCGCCGCGCGCGGCATAGTCCAGCGCTTCGCAGATCGTGTCGAAGTCGCTCCGTCGCGTCGCCAGCCCCGGGCTGGTGGTGGGGGTCGCCTGCAGGCTCATGGGACCTTACGCCGCATAAACGATTGATTGCAAAGGGGCCGCAGCCACCTTTAGGATTTCGCGCTGCTTAGCAAATGCGCCTCGAATCGGCAAGCTGCCCGACGGCACAGGCCGATCGGCCATTTGCCGCATTTGACCGAAGATTAATCATAAACGGACCCAGGGCCATGAAGACCGCTGACGTAGAATTGACCGGGCCGGAGGCTGGAAAGTCTGGCCGATCATTGGGTTCGCTGTTCGGCCTCAGCGACAGCAAGAAGAGTCCAAAGTACAAAGCCGGCAGCCACCCTTCTGCCGGCGGGGCAGCCAGCGACAAGACCCAGATCAGCCAATCCATGGCGGACATCGTGACGCTGCTGCGCGCCGATGCTGCGACCAAGGTGGGCGTGCATGGCGACAAGGGCTTTTTTGATTCCTTCAGAATGGCGGCAGGCGACATCGAGTGCCTCTGGCTGTCAAACGATTTCGTGGTCGACCAGCAGCTCGGCGCGCTACCGCTGACCAGCGATCACCTCAAGAGCGTCCAGGCCATCGTGACCGGCGGCACGGATGCGGCAACCAAATACCGTTTGACCTTGCGCGGGACCCTGGCGCATGCGCCGTCGGTTCCGGTGCACTGGATCGCGGACAATTGGGAATTCTGCGCCGGCACGGCCGCCATCCCGCAAGAGATCGAAGACGTCGATGCCCTGGTCTTCAATCACTTCGAAGAATTCTTCGGCATCAAGGACCCGCTGCAATTCCGGTTCGAGATCATCTCGGAACAGGGCACCAAGCGGCGCTACCAGGTGTTGGGGCCGAGCCAATCGGTCAATCTCAACCTCAAGGAACTAGCGGGCGAGCGCACGGGGCCGGTCTGCCTCAAGGTCTTTGTCAGCCACCCGAACCTGACCCGCGGTCGGCACTACCGGTTCCGCGTGTGCGCCGATGTGTTCTGGAGGGATTCCTTCACGATCATTCACGGCTCGCACCAGTTCTTCAAGAATCCGAACAAGGAGCAGCCATTCCGTCTGGTCGATTCCGTCATCCGGGGCGGGCACGTCGTGATGACCGTGCCGAACTACGATCTCGATATGGGAGCGGACGACACGATCGTGATCGGCACCGGCCTCGGGAAGAAGGAACAAAAGCGTTCGCGCACGCGCCCCGTCGAAGAAGTTCATTTCGAACGGCGGGAGACTCCGAGCAACACGCGCGATTATTTCGCAGCGTCGTACAAAGGCTATGGCACGTCGTTCTGGTACGCGCTGGAAGAAGGTTGCTTCAGCAAGCCCGGCAAGCAGGGCAGCATCTCCGGCAATCACCTGGTCAAGGTTGGCGTCGATGATCGCGAAGACGCCGCGTTCCGGCCCGATGAATTGCGCGTGGTGGAGCAGGCGGTTGCGGCGGGCTACATGATCCACCCCAGTTTCCTGCCGGTGATGCATGGCAGATCGAAGCTGACCTTCGGCTTCAATTACGACGCCTCCAATCCGCCCTTCGAACATTACTGGCTGCGCTTCTATGCTGCCGATGGCGCGTTCCTCGGCGAGATGCGCTGGCGCAAGGATTTCGTCGGTCCGGCTTTCATCGAGGATGTGCTGAACATCTGGGGCAGCCCGGAGCGGTTCCGCGTGGCGGGCGTGCTCGTTGCGCCGGATCATCTGAAGATCGGGATCGCGCCGCAGCGTTTCGTGACCACCGCCGACTTGGTCGTGCGCCATCTTGAGACCGGCGACCAGGACGCGACCGAATTCCAGCCGAGCTGGCGCAACCTTGGCGCTGTGGTGCCGACCTTGCCGCATTGGCTGCATCCCTCGATCGGCGTGATGGGTCGCACCAACGTGATCGGCCGCGTGCGCTGCCGCGACGGCTATCGGACCGGCGTGTTCGTCGCAAATGCCAGCGGCAACCTCAAATACGACATGACCGCCGAAATTGAGATCGCAGCCATCAATCACGCCGGCCGGCGCCTCAGCCATTATCTGCAGCTGCCGGCCTTCGGCAGCCGGTTGGTGTGGCTCGACGACGTCATGGCGCGGCTGAAGGAGCATGTGAGCGAGACTGGCATTGCGGCGCTGCAGGTGATGTCTGCCGATGCCGACCTCAGCGCCCATGTGGTTGGCCTCGCGCCGCATGGCGCGGTCGGGCTGCAGCACCTCTGGGGCTACTGAGACCCGCTTGCCGGACAACGCACCATCGACCGGCGCGCGGCTTGTGCGGGCCGCCTTGGCGGCTGCGCCCGGCACCTGGAATCCGGCCTGGCACTACGGCGGCATCATCCGCGCCGATCTTGGCGCGGCGGCGCACATCGCCGTCGACCCGCGGCAGGTACGAGGCAAGATCGGCGCGCGCATCATGATGGGACTGAAGCCGCGCTTTTTGGTGCCGAGGCTTGCGTCCTGCGAAGTGCGGCCGATCACGGAGCTGCCGACCTATCGCGACATCGAGGATTACGCCGCCCATGACGATAATTACCGCGCGACGCGGCTCTACCGCTGGCTCAAGCAATCGGCGGAGGAGGGCATGCCGGTGACGGCGCGCGGCGTCGTCTGCGATACCGAAGAGCGCATGCTGGATTACTATTTCAGCTATCTCGACCTGTTCCGCAGCCTGCAGCAGCGCGGTTATGCCTATCGCGGCGACGACGAGATCTGTTTCGGCGTGACGGCGGATGGCTGCATCGTCCACATGCGCCGCGGCACACACCGGCTGGCTTCGGCGCATTTCCTCGGTCTGCCCTTCGTCACCGGCTACGTTACCCACGTGGATCCGGCCTGGATGCGGGCGGTCCTGGCACGCAAGAAAGGTGGACCGCTGGCCGCCATTGCGTTATCGCTGCAGGCGTTTCACACCCCTGCCCAGGGCCAGACGGCAGCGCAATGAGAACGATAAAAGAGATATTCCGGCTGTTCTTCTATACCGGCTGGCGGCGGCAATGCCTGATCTTGCTGGCCATGCTGCTGGGCGTCGCCGCGGAGAATATGTCGATTGCCAGCCTTTGGCCGATCATCGGCGTCGCTTCGGGCGAGGAGATCAAGCCGTCGCCCGCCACACGCGTCGTAACGCAGCTGCTGGACACCGTCGGCCTGTCGCCGACGCTGGGCGCATTGCTGCTGTTCCTTTGCATCACGATCACCTTGAAGTTCGGGCTTTCGACAGCCGGGCTGGTCTATGTGGGACGCGAAGTCTCGCGCATGTCGACCCAGATGCGGCTCAACCTAATCGGTGCCATCGTGCGCGCCCGCTGGTCGCATATCATCAGCACGCCCGTCGGCCGCTTGTCGGCGGCCTTGAGCGACGAGGCTGAGCGCGCGCAATCGGCCTATCGCGCGGCCGGGAACTTCGCCGCGCGCCTGACCGAGACGCTCACCTATCTCGTGGGGTGCCTGTGGATTTCGTGGGAATTCTCGGTGGCAGCAATCGTCGCCGCCGGCGTGCTGTGGCTGGCGGTCGCGCGATTTGTTGCCATGGCGCGCCGCGCCGGCCGCGCCAAATGGCGTAGCGTGCACCTGCTCTCGAGCGCCGTCAGCGATCTCCTGACTTCGATCAAGACGCTGCGCGCGATGAACCGGCAGGCCTATCTCGGCCGTTTCGCCTCGGTTCAGGTCAACGAACTGCGGAAATCGTCCCAGCGCGAATTCTACAGCGAAGCTGCGGTGCGCGCCTTGCAGGAACCGCTGCTCGGGACGATGCTGATCGGCGGGTTCTTTGTGGGCTACAGCTACTTCCATCTTGGCCTGGTGGAACTGATCGGCGTGGTCTGGCTGCTGCGCCGGATCTCCAACGGGGTGTCCACCATGCGTGGCGCGATGCAGCGGGTGGCGATCGATGGCATTGCGTTCTGGTCGATCATCGGGCTGACCAAGGCGATGGATGAGCAGGCGGAGGCGCTGCATGGCGGCGCCGCGCCGCGTCTCGTTCGGCAATGCGACTTCCGCGATGTGACGTTCAGCTACGGCGAGAAGGCCGTCGTCAGCTCCGCCAACTTCTCCTTGCCGGTCGGAGAAGTGGCGACCCTGATCGGGCCGTCGGGCGCCGGCAAGACCACCATCGCCGACCTGCTGGTCGGATTGCACGAACCCGACCAGGGCCAGGTGTTGATCGACGGTCTGCCGCTGACCGACGCCGATCTGGCGCGCTGGCGCGGCAAGATCGGCTACATCCCGCAGGAGAACATCCTGTTCAACGACACGGTGCTGGAGAACGTCACCCTGGGCGACCGGACCATCGGCGAAGCGCAGGCGATCGAGGCCCTGCGGCTGGCCGGGGCCTGGGGCTTCGTCTCGGCCCTGCCGCGCGGGTTGCATGAAGTGATCGGCGTGCGCGGCAATCTGCTGTCCGGCGGCCAGAAGCAGCGTTTGTCGATCGCCCGCGCCCTGATCCATGATCCGGAATTGCTGATCCTGGATGAGGCGACCAGCGCCCTCGACCGGACGACCGCGCGCGAGATCTGCGATGCGGTGCGCGGGTTGCGCGGCAATCGCACCATCCTTGCCATTACCCATCAGTCGATTTGGACGGACGTCGCAGACCGCATCCTGACAATTCGGGACGGAGAGGTCGCGACGGAGATCGTGAATTAGATTAAGGCGCGGACGCTGCCCTGAACGGCTACCCGATCGACGGCACGCACTTTGCCATCCTCCACCATATAGATCCGATCCGCGCGCTCCATCCACAAGGGCTGATGCGTGATGGCGAGCACGGTGATGGTGCCGGCCTGGGCGGCAACGGTCGCGCAGATCTCCGCCTCGGTCGTCGGGTCGAGGGCACTGGTCGCTTCATCGAGAATGAGCAGCTTGGGCCGGTGGACCAGGGCACGCGCGAGCGCAATGCGCTGCCTTTGCCCGCCGGACAGCTTGAAGCCGCGCTCGCCGACCATCGTGGCGAGTCCGTCAGGCAAGTCAGCGATCAAGGAGCCGAGGCCGGCTGCTTCCAGCGCGCCGCGCACGCGCTCTTCGCCGATGGTGGGATCGCCCAGGCCGACATTCGCCATGATCGTGTCGTTGAACAGGATGATCTCCTGTGCGACGTAGCCGATCATGGAGCGCCATTGGGCGATGTCGATATCGCGCAGATCGACTCCGTCGATCGTGACGGTGCCCTGATCCGGCGCATAGAGGCCGAGCAGCAGGTCGGCGATGGTGGTCTTGCCCGAGCCTGACTGCCCGACCAGGGTCGTGATGCGGCCGGCGGGAATCTGCAACGTAACGTCGCTCAGGACCGGGCCGCGGCCATAGGTGAAGCCGACATTGCGCAGCTCGCAACCAGACGAGAGCGCCGGAGCTCGCGTGCCTTGGAACCGTTCGGCCGCCTTCTCGACATCGGCGACGGTGCTGATCAGCGTCCAATACGTCGTGTCGGCCTGGGCCAGCTGCGTGATTGCCTTGCGCACCCGTGAGATGTTGGTCATGAGCGCAAATGAAATCACGCCAGCCACGACGATCAGGTCGATCGGCGAGCCGAGGACCCGCGCCGCGAGGTATGCGCCGGCCGCCAGCATGTAGGTTTGGAGCAAGTCAGGCAGGCCAAGCGAGAGAGTCTCCGACATCACCATACTGTTGACCGCCTTGCGCAGACGCTTGGTGTCCTTCACCAGTTCCGAAATCAGACCGGTATGGCGGTGCATCGCTTTCAGCGGCTTGAACCCGGCCAGCACGTCATTCAACTCGACCACCAGGCTGCGCATGGCGCGCTGACGGTCCCTGCCGGCCAGGCGTGCGGTGCGCGTCAGGGTGCGCAGCGACAGGCCCATCAGGATGCCCATGCCGATGGAGATGACGGCCATCTTCCAGCCCATGAACAGGGCCAGCGCGCAATAGATCACGGTGCGCGTGGATTGTTCGATCGCCTGCAAGGCGCTGCGAAAGGCGGTGGAGGCCCAGCTGGCTTCGGTGGTGGCGGCGGACACGAACCGGCCGACCGGCTGGATCGTGAAGTACGACCATTTGGCATCGACCAGGGCCTGCAGAAGGCGTTGGCGAATCTCCTGCGCGATCGAGGCGCCGATCCGTCCCAGGCTGCGCGCGACGCCCAGGTTGATCACAGCCTTCAGCCACATGGCGATCACGATCACCAGGCAGAGGATGCCGATGCTGGGCGGCAAATGAAAAAAGGCCAGCGCCTGTTCGATGGCCTGGTTGAGACGCGACGGCTTGCTGGCCCCTTGGGTCACGATCGCCAGGATCGGGAAAAACGCCGCAACGCCGACGCCTTCCAACAACCCGGCGACCAGCATGGCCAATACCAGCGGCACCTGACGGGCAAGGCCGTGCATGCGCACAATCTGGATGGCGCCCGCCAAGGTCGAGGTCTGCTGCGCGGAATCGGTCATCTGGCTCGGCTGCTGGCGGCGCCCGGCCCATGCCGGCGCCGCATGATATTTCTTCCGGTTGATAGCATTCCTCGGGCCCAAGTCAACGAATAGGGGCCTAACGGATTGAAATTCTATGAAATTTGCGGCAAAACCGCACATCCTTACAGGGCCGATTGCCGTTGATTCCGGTTATCTCTTATCCTGGCCGGTGCCAGAATCGGGGCGGTCTCGGAAGGCCAGGGGCGCATGCAACATAAGGTCTTTATCCAGACCAATGACGAGCAGTATCTGGGCGCGCTGGTCGCTGCCCACGCGCTGCGCCGCAACAGCAGACATGCCGACCGGTTCGAGGTCGAGATCCTGCATTACAACGACTTTCCATGGCTGCATGCCAGGGAAGGGCAACCGTTCCTGCGTGACGTGGAGCGCCGCATCTGGAAGCGCGACGACCTGCAATCCTTCACTCCGCTGCGTTTCCTGCCGCCCAAGCTGATGGGCTATGCAGGGCGCTCCGTGGTGATCGATCCCGATTGCTTCGCCGTTGCCGACATCTGGGATCTGCTGAACCGCGACATGCAGGGCAAGGCCGTGATGTGCCGGATCCGGCCAGCGATCAAGGAACTGCCGGCCTATCGCGCCTCCAGCGTGATGCTGCTGGACAATGCCAGGCTCACACACTGGGACGCCGAGCGGACCTTCAACGACCTGTTCGCCTTCAAGGTCGACTACCTGAAATGGGTCAAGCTGCAATACGAGCCCGACGAGACTGTTGGCCTGCTGGAGAATGAGTGGAACGATTTCGATCACCTGACACCGGAGACCAGGATTCTCCACACGACCTATCGGCGGACGCAGCCGTGGAAGACCGGCCTGCCGATCGATTTCACGGTGCGGGTGAAGGATTTCAGCAAATATCCGTTCCCGAAATCGGTGTTCAAGCAGGTGAAGCATTTGATCGCGCCCAAGAAGCCGAAATCGGAGGCCTATCTGCCGCATCCCGATCCGAACCAGGAGCGGTTGTTTTTCGGCCTGCTGGCGGAATGCCTGGCGCAGGGCACCGTGACGGAGGAACTGGTGCGGCGCGAAATGTCGGCCAACCACGTGCGGCACGACGCGCTCGAACTGTGTTCGCGGGCAGCCGCATGAAAATGCGGAATAATTTGTCGCGGCTGATCGCCGCAGCGGCATCTGGCGATTTCCGCCGCCGCCCGATGCAGGACTAGCATGGAACAGCAGATGCCCCATGTTCAGTCGGAGAGTTCGATGCTTGCTGCCGTCATTGCATCGCGGACGCCCAAGATGCTGTCGGAAGTCACGCAAGGCCACGTCGTCACGGAGCCTTATGCGCATTACACCCGGACCGACGTCGTACCGGCTTCGCTCTATCAGGAGCTGGCGACGGACTTCCCCTCGCTTGCGGTGATTGTCAACGAGCGGTCGGACATCGGCTCGAACGAAGCGGTCCGCATGACGGTAAAGCAGGTACTGTCGGACCGCCGCATCTCTGCCCTGTGGCGCGAGTTCTTCGATTACCATACCTCGGCTGATTACTGGCGGCACGTGACGCGGCTGTTCGCAGCGCACTTCCGCCGCGAATTCCCGGGGCTGGAGGAACGGGTGGGCCGCGCCTACGAGGATTGGCGCGTCATGCCGCGCGGCTATGCGGGCGAAGCAGATGTGCGCCTCGATTGCCAGTTCGTCATGAACACGCCGGTGACGCGCAAGAGCAGCGTGAAGTCTGCGCATATCGACCTGTGCGACAAGATCTTCTCGGCACTCTTCTACATGCGCGATCCGCGCGACCATAGCGAGGGCGGCGACCTCGGCATCTATCACTGGCGGCGCGAGCCGCGATTCGTCAAGCATCGCACACTGATGCGCGACGTCGAGCTGGTGAAGACCGTGCCCTATCAGGCCAACTCCTATCTGTGCTTCGTCAACTCGCCGCAGGCGGTGCATGGCGTCAGCCCGCGCGACACCACCGACGTGCCGCGCCGCTACATCAACTTCATCGCGGAACTGCCCGTGAAGGCGTTCGAGCCGAAGCAAATGGGTCGGCTGCAGCGCATGTGGTACGCCAGCGAAGTGGATTTCGCGCTGGGCGACGACAAGTACTAGTTCCTCAGTAAGGCCGTCCGTCCTTGTGGGTGAAGGCCCATTTGCCGTCCGGACCGAGCGCCGCCTGGATGTCGTCCTTCGGATATGCGCCCTCATCGCCAGGGCTACGATCACCCACTTCCAGGATCAGCACGTCCTGCTGGGTCCGGTTGACCAGTTGATGTGCAATGCCCTGGGCGGGGAAACCGGCGCACATGCCGGGCGCCAGCTTGACCTCTTCCCGATCCGTGACCAGCGTCGGCTCGCCCTGGAGAATGAAGATGAATTCGTCCTGCTTGCTGTGGCGATGGAGCAGCGCCGATTCACCGCCGGGCGCCAGCCTGGTCAGGTTGACGCCGAAATTCTTGAGGCCGAAGAAATCGCCCAACTGTCGCTTCTCCCGCTTGGCCATGCGGCTGAAAAACGGTTCCGGATAGTTCGACGGCTTGGTGCGCGGCGGAACGGATTCGGCTTTGACCGCGATCGGACGCGCGCCGTCGATCACGGTCGGACGCCTTGGTCCAGGTCGGCGCCGACGTGGGCGGGCTTGGCGTGCGGCTTGCGGTGTGCCTTTTGCACGCCGATGATCCAGAAGGTGCGGATGCCGTGATAGGCGGCGGTCGCGAACTGCCAGGCGGCGATCAGGAAGAACGCTTCGCGCGCCAGGCCGAAGATGCAGCCCAGCAGGAACACCGGCATGTTGATGTTGCGGCGCGCGATGAAGCTGCGCACCGTCGCGTCCAGCTTCGAGTGCGTGTGGAAGCCGCGCTGGAAAAAGCGCGGATAGATTTTGAGGATCAGGCGGTCCAGCACGTAGAAGACCAGGATCGCGATCGTCGCCCAACCGAGCGACGAGCTCCAGCCCTCCGCCGATAATCCCAATCCATAGGCCCAGGCCACATACCAGATCGGCGGATGGACCATATCGAGCCCATGATCCAGGAAATTGCCGAGCCGTGAATCCGTGAAAGTGAGGCGCGCCAGCTTCCCGTCGACGGAATCCAGCACGCTCATGCCGTAGGCCATCAGGAAACCGATGATCCAATGGCCAGTCGCAAAGAACGGGACCGCGCCGAAGGTAAGAGCAATGCTGACCAGCGTGACGAGGTTGGGGTGGATACGCGCCCGCGCCAGCGGCCGCACCAGGACCCAGACCAACGGCGGATAGACATAGCGGGTGAAGATGTCGGTCGAGCCCTTGTAGTTCGACCAGAACAGGAAGCGCTGGATCTCCGCGGCCTTGGTCCGGTCGAGGATGCGGAACATGTAGAAAGGCAGGCTGCGGCGCAGCTTGCGGATGAAGCCGTCGAACTGGCCCTGGGTCAGCTCTTCCGCGATTCCAGCCGTCACCAGCGTACGCGCGAACGACGTGGCGTCGGTGACATCCGCCGGCACCGCCACCGAACCAGCCATCTGCAGGAACAGCATCGCGGCTGATTCCTTGGCATCAGGAGAGAAGACGGCGAGGTTATGCTCCGCGCGGATGAGTTGACCATGCAGGCGCTGGTCGGCGAGCGTCGTGCCGTCCAGGACCAGCAACGGCGCATCGCCGGCAAGGCGTAATGCTGCGCTCAGGCGCTCCGCAAACGGTGCAGTGGATTGCGAGGAGACGATCGGCAGCGCCTTCAGGACACGCGCTGGAATCCGCAAATCCGCCGGATCCTTGCTGCCGACATCGATGATCACCTGCGTCGGCTTGGGGTCCAGCCGCATCAGTGCCTGCAGATGGCGCTCCGTGACCGTCAAACCGAAAACCTGCAGCCGAGCGGCCGGGGCAGCCGCGTCGATCCAAACCAACATCGGAACAGTTAACTCCGAATTTTTCGAGCGCAATCCGCTGGTTGAGATCAGCCAGCAACGCCGCTAGGACCGGCCAAATGCGCGACCGGCGGGCCTATAACATGGGGCGAGAGGGGTGACAAGCATCGCGCGGAACCCGCCAACACTTTGACGGCGCGGGGATTTCTGCGAAGTATCGCCAACCCTCGGTCTTTCGGGAAAGGAGCGCACGCATTGCCGCACCACACGCCCCTCATCGCCGCGATCGTCGCAGGTATCGTCCTCGCCTTCCTGCTGGGCGCAGTGGCCCATCGCCTGCGGATCTCGCCCCTGGTCGGATATCTGTTGGCGGGGGTTGCTGTCGGCCCTTTCACCCCCGGTTTCGTGGCGGACCAGGAGCTGATCGCCCAGCTGGCGGAGATCGGCGTAATCCTGCTGATGTTCGGAGTGGGGCTGCATTTCTCGCTCAAGGACTTATTGTCCGTCAAATCGATCGCGGTTCCCGGCGCCCTCGCCCAGATCGCGGTTGCAACCCTGCTGGGCTGGAGTCTGGCTTGGAGCCTGGGCTGGCCCAACATTGCTGGCCTGGTATTCGGCCTCGCACTCTCGGTTGCGAGCACCGTCGTCCTGCTGCGCGCGCTGCAGGAGCGCCGCCTGGTCGAAACGACACAGGGGCGCATTGCCGTCGGGTGGCTGATCGTCGAAGACATTTTCATGGTAGCTGTCCTGGTCCTGCTGCCGCCCCTCGCCGAAATCTACCGGACGGTGGACCAGGCCGGCGCCTCGCCGGACGCCGCCGAGCTGGCGCGAATCCTCGCCATCACCATGGGCAAGGTCGCAGCCTTCGTCGCCATCATGCTGATCGTCGGCCGGCGGGTCATTCCGTGGATCCTGCACTACATCGCCCACACTGGTTCGCGCGAACTGTTCCGGCTTGCCGTGTTGTCCATCGCCTTGGGCATCGCGTTCGGCGCAGCGACTTTGTTCGGTGTTTCCTTCGCCCTCGGTGCCTTTTTTGCCGGCATGATCCTCAGTGAATCCGAACTCAGCCATCAAGCCGCGCAGGAGACCTTGCCGCTACGCGACGCCTTCGCGGTCCTGTTCTTCGTTTCGGTTGGTATGTTGCTCGATCCTAGCATTCTGGTGGACCAGTTCTGGCCATTGCTGGCGACCATGGCCATCATCCTGTTCGGAAAATCGCTGGCGGCGTTCCTGATCGTGCGGATCTTCGGCTATCCTACGCCAACAGCACTACTCATCTCCGCCAGCCTTGCGCAGATCGGCGAGTTTTCATTCATCCTGGCAAGCCTGGGCCTCGCGCTCGGCATTCTGCCACAGCAGGCCCAGGACCTGATTTTGGCCGGCGCCATCCTGTCGATCCTGATCAACCCCCCGTTCTTTGTCGTGCTGGCGCGCCTAACCGCGAAGCTGAAGTCCAAGCAGCCGGCAATGCCGGAAGCCGCGGACACATCCGTGCGCCAGGAGATCACCCCGACATCCTTGAGAGACCATTACATCCTCGTCGGGCATGGCAGGGTCGGTGGCGTCATCGCGGATGCCCTACGATCGGCCGCCGCGCCCTTGCTCGTGATCGAGGATCGAAGCGCCGCCGTCGCTGAAATGAATCCAGCGGGGGCGGAGGTCGTCATGGGGAATGCCGCGGACCCGACCGTGCTGGCCGCTGCCAGTCCTGCGGCAGCGCGCTGCATGCTCATTGCCGTGCCCAACGCCTTCGAGGCCGGAACCATTGTGCAGCAGGCGCGAACGGCCAATCCATCCCTGCCGATCATTGCGCGGGTGCATTCCGAAGCGGAGCAAGAGCATCTCATGCGCCTTGGCGCCACGCATACGGTGATTGGCGAGCGGGAGCTGGCGCTGGAAATGCTGCGCCAGGCAGGTGTTGCTAGCGCGAGCGCTGCCGCGCCTGCCACAGCGCCTTGATATCCGCCACCAGCCGGTCCTGGCTCTGGCGCGCCAACGGGGCGGGGCGCCAGCTTAGATCGGCATCCGGGCCAAATGGACGCGCGATGCCGGCCTGGTAGAGCTTTTGGGTGAGGCCGAGGACGTTCCGGCGAGGGCGCGCGCGGCCCTGCCGCGTCAGCATGTCGTAGAAGCTGTCGAGCGGATCGGCTGGCAGGCCCGCCATTCCGCGCCGTTCCCGCCGCTTGCGCACATGGCGCTTGATGCCGGCAATGAGGCCCGGCTTTTTCGACCGGCCGAGCCAGGGCAATTCATAGATCAGCAGCGGCCGTTCGAAGGCGGCGACATCGGCGACCATCGAGGCGCTGTCGCTGGTGACGATCGCCGCGTCGCTCAAGGCCAGCAGTGCGGGATAGGGATTGTCCGCCTGCGCATGGAACTCGAACAGGAAATGCGGCGCGGAGATCTCCTGCTCGAATATTCCTTTCAGTCCGGACGGCGAGCGCGGGCTGCTGGTGATGAGCAAGGCCCCGCCGGTGCGCGCGGCGAAACTCTGCAGATCGCGCGCGAGATTGCCGGCGACATTGTCGTCGAAGGCCATGTGCTGGGTCGGGCCGCCGAGCAGGACAGCGATCCAGGGTTTTGGCAGGCGCTCGAACTCCGGCCGCCAGCGCGCGACCGCCCGTGCCATTGCATCTGCGTCCGCCTTGACCAGAGGCAGAAGCAGCTCGCGCACGTTCCGTGCGGGCGGCAGGCCGTATTGCGGTGTCGTGACGACCAGGTCGTACGGCTTGAGCTCCGTGCGCGGCCGGCCGAGGCGGATATTGAGGGCCCGGTCGCCGCTTTGCTGCGTGATCCAGCGCGAGATCGGCGCCGAGCGAAATCCGATGCCGATGATGAGGTCCGGCCAGGGCGGGGAGAGCGAATCGCTAGCCACCTTGTCAAGCCCGGCAAGAGAGATGCCAGCCTCCGCCGGATCGACATTGTAATCCGGCTGCCATCGAAGCTGCTTAGTCTCGTATGGCCAACCCAGCATCTCCGCCAGCGCCAGCACCTGGGCGTTGTCGCCGCGGCGCTCGCCGAACAGCAGCCAGACGCGCGGCGCGGCTTCGGTCGTGGGGTGGGTGATGGCGGTCACTGACGGGAGAGAATCTGTATGGTCTAAGGATGATTGCTTCTTTCCGCCCAAAAAATGCCAAAGTCAAAGGCCAATGTAGCAACGTGCGGGTGAAGGATTGAGAACACCCGCTCCTTCTGGTCTAGTTCCGCCCGTGAACAACTTTTCTCCTCCGGAGTGATCCTCACATGACCGCCGTCGTGCGACGTCTGGCTTTGCTGCTGCTTGTCTTCATCGCCATTCCGTCGGCCAGCGCCGACCTGCAGCAGCTGGCATCCGCCGCCTATGAATACCGCAACCAGCTCTACAACGTGAAAGCGGCAGACGGCGAAGCGGAGGAAGCGCGCGCCAGGCTGCAAGAGTTGGCCGCCAACCAGGACCAGGTAGCTGCGGAGACGCAGGCCGAAAGCATGGTCCCGGCGGGCTATGAGGATTACCAGCTCTGGATCACCCTGGCGCAGATCAAGACCAAGCTGAACAAAGGCCTGGATGCCGCCTATGCCGGCTACCTGGCGACGGAGGCGGCGGGTGACCCGGCGCAGAAGGCGGCGGCCTACGTTGTGGTCGGCAAGGCGCTGGAGCAGGTTAGCCGCCCCGGAGAGGCACTCGACGCCTATGACCAGGCCGTGCAGCTGACACAGGATGCCGACGCGCGCGCCGCCTATCAGCGTCTTAGCCGTTCCATTCCGTTCCATTATGAGACGATGGAGGTCTCCACCGACGGCGACCGGCCGCAAGTCTGTCTGCAGTTCGACCGCCGGATTCCTGGCACGCGGCAGCTGGCCTATGACGATTACGTCCGCATCGAGCCGGCGGCGCAGGTCGCCTACCGCGCCATCGACCGCAAGCTGTGTCTGGATGGATTGAGCTACGGCAACTCCTATCAGGTGACCTTGAAGAGCGGGTTGCCGGGCGAGATCGGCACGCTTGCCAAGGATGAAGTGGTCCAGGTTGGGATCGGCGATCGCGAGCCGAGCGTCGGGTTCCAGAAGCAGGCCTATGTGTTGCCCAAGGTCGGATCGACCGGCGTGCCGTTGACCACCGTCAATGTCGATTTCACCAAGCTGAGATTGCTGCGCATCAACGATCGCAACCTGGTGGGCGAGATGAACCGCGGAAATTTCCTCAACAATCTCTATGACTGGGATCGGCGGCGCATCGCCGACGAGGCGGGCGAGGAGATCTGGCAAGGCTCGATGCCGGTGGAAGGCGATCGCAATGTGCGCGTCGTGACGTCCGTCCCGATCCTAGAGATGGTGCCGGAGATCAAACCGGGCGTCTATCTGCTGATGGCGCGCGCCGCACGCACCGATGAGAACGAGGAGCAGGAGCGGAACTACTGGGATGTCTATGCGACCCAGTGGATCGTCGTCTCCGACATCGGCCTTACGACCATGTCGGGTGAGGATGGGCTGAATGTTTTCGTCCGCTCGCTCGAAAGCGCGGCGCCGTTGAACCGGATCAAGGTGCAGCTGCTTGCACGCAACAATGAGGTGCTGGGCGTCACCACCACTGATCGCGACGGCATGGCCCATTTCGATCCCGGACTGCTGCGTGGGGCAGGCGGCCGAGTGGCCACCGCTATCACGGCCTTCCGGTGGAATGGCGATTTCAGTTTCCTCGATTTAACCCGGGCCGCCTACGATCTCAGCGACCGCGGCGTCGGCGGCCGCACGGCACCGGCGAATCTCGACCTCTTCATCTATACCGACCGTGGCGTCTATCGGCCGGGCGAGACAGTGCATCTCGGCGCACTGCTGCGCGACTGGACCGGCAAGAGCAAGGCCGAGTTGCCCATCACGCTGCGGCTGGTGCGGCCGGATGGCGTGGAGGCGCAGCGCTTCGAGAACCTCAAGGACAAGGAAGGCGGCTTCCTGCAGGACATCGCCATCTCCGATACTGCGCGCACCGGGCAATGGACAGTCGAGGCTTTCGTCGATCCGCACGCGCCCGCCATCGCGTCCAAGAATTTCCTGGTCGAAGAGGTAGTGCCGGCGCGGATCGAGACCAAGTTGACGCACTCTGCGGCCACCGTCGCTCCGGGGCAGGAGCTGAGTGTCGCGGGCGATGCGAAGTTCCTCTATGGCGCGCCGGCGGCGGACCTCAAGGTCAAGTCTGACCTGGTGATCCAGCCCGACAGCAAGCCGTTCCCGCAATGGGAGGGCTATCGCTTCGGCTTGGAGGAAGAGGACGTCGATCCACAGCGCGTCGCTTTCGCCGACATGCGCACGGATGCGAAGGGCGCCTTCGTGCTGCCGATCAAGCTCGAGGAAGTGCCGGACGTACAGGCGCCGCTGAAAGCGACCCTACGTGTCGAAGTATACGAGTTCGGCGGGCGGCCGGTGATCGAGAGCGTCGATCTGCCGGTGCGCGAGAAGAAGGTCTATCTCGGCATCAAGCCACTCTTCGCCGACGCCGAAGTCCAGGAGAACAGCAACGCGCAGTTCGAGGTCATCGCGCTCGATGCCGAGGGCAAGGAGCAGGCCGTCCCAGAGCTGCAATATCGCCTGGTACGCGAGGAATGGGACTACGATTGGTTCTATGCCGGCGGCTCGTGGGACTATCACATCTCGATCCATGACGGCGCGGCGGAGACTGGAACGATCGCGGCCGGCGCCGGCGGGCCGGCCAAGGTCGAGCGGCCGGTGCAGTGGGGCAATTTCCGGCTGGAAGTTTATGACCCGGCGACCGGTGTCGCCAGCTCCATGCGCTTCCACGCTGGCTGGTCGGCCAAGCCGGGCAGCGGCGAATCCCCCGATCGCCTCCAGGTCGTCAGCGACAAGGAGAGCTACAAGGCCGGCGAGACGGCGCAGATCCAGCTGCGCGCGCCGTTTGAAGGCGAAGCTCTGGTCGCGATCGCGACCGACCGAGTGCTGAGCACGCGCATCGTCTCGATCCCGGCGGAAGGCAAGACCATCAGCATCGACGTTGATCCCGAGTGGGGCGCCGGCGCCTATGTGCTGGCGAGTGCCTTTCGTCCCGGCAACGAGCAGGAGCGTGGCCCCGGCCGCGCCGTCGGCGTTGCTTGGCTGGCAGTCGATTCCGCGCCACGTACCATCCAGGTCCAGATGCAGGTGCCGGACAAGGTGACGCCGCGGCAGAAAGTCGAGATCCCGGTCAGCCTCTCGAACATCAGCGGCGCGACCGCGTATCTCACGGTCGCTGCTGTCGATGAGGGCATCCTAACGCTGACCGATTTCGAGAGCCCCGATCCTGTCGATTACTTTTTCGGCAAGAAGCGGCTGCAGGTCGATCTGCGCGATCTCTATGGCCAGCTGATCGACGGCAAGGCAGGACGCCGCGGCCAAATCCGCGAAGGCGGTGACGGCGAGTCCGCGCAACGTGGAGCGCCGAAGAACATCAAAATGGTCGCGCTCTATTCCGGCCTCGTCGAAGTGAGCCAGGACGGCAAGGCCAAGGTTGCCTTCGACATCCCGGACTATAACGGCCGGCTGCGCCTCATGGCCGTGGCCCATGATGCGCAGAATGTCGGCTGGGCCGAGGCTGGACTGGTGGTGCGCGATCCGGTGATCGCCGAGATCTCCGCGCCGCGGTTCCTGGCGCCCGGCGATAAGAGCAACCTGTCGCTGACGCTCCAGAATTTGGATGGCGCGGCAGGCAATTACAATGTCTCGCTCAACTCGGCCGGCGACGTCCAGCTGGGCGAGGGCGCGAGCATCGGTGTCGATCTGGCGCAAGGCGCGACCCAGCATCTGCGCGTCGCGATCCTGGGTCAGCGCGTCGGCAATGGCGAGATCACGCTGAGCCTGAAAGGACCGAACGGTTACGCGCTCGACCGCACCATCGCTATCCCCGTGCGGCCGGCAGTGGCGCCGGTCACGGAATCGCTGACCATGCGCTTGATGCCGGGCGAATCCATGACGCTCAACCAGGCGGCACTCGATCCGTTCCTCGAAGGCGCGACCCTGCGGGCGAGCTTCAGCACCACGCCGAACCTCGACGTGCAGACAGTGCTGGCCAATCTCTCGCACTATCCGTACGGCTGCCTGGAACAGACCATCAGCGTCGCCTATCCCATGCTGATCGCGGGCGACGTTGCCGACCTGTGGTCGCTGGAGGACCGCTACAAGCAGGCCGACAAGCGCGAGCTCGACCAGGCGATCCAGCGTACGGTGAGCCGGCAGCGCTTCGATGGGTTGTTCGGCTTGTGGACCGCGTTCGACACCGGTGAGCCCTGGCTCTCGGCTTTCGCGATGGATTTCCTGATGCGGGCGAAAGAAAAGGGTTTCATTGTTCCGCAATCGGCCATCGATCTCGGCCTGGATGGAATGCGCAAGATTGCCGCCGGCGACGGCGGAGAGGGCAGTGGCATCCACCGCTACGGCAATGGACCGTCGGCGCAGGCCTTCGCGCAGTACGTGCTGGCCCGCGCGGGCCAGGCGAAACTGGCCGACCTGCGCTATACGGCCGACCAGCTGTCGCCGGACTCGGCACCTGCTCTGGCGCTCGCTCATATCGCGGCGGCGCTGTCGCTCAATGGTGAGCAGCAGCGCGCGGCCGTTCTGTTCGATGCGGCAGCGAAAAATGCGGAGCGTCGCGGCAATGACTGGTGGGATTACGGCACCAAGCTGCGTGACTCGGCGGCGGTCGCGTTCCTGATGGCAGAGAGCAAGCAGTCCGGGCTCGACCCGACGCCGTTGATCGGCCGCGTCGCCGACCTGCAGGGCCAGTCCCGCTGGCTCAGCACCCAGGAGGAAATCTGGCTGCTGCTGGCCGCCAAGGAAACAGCCGGTCAGGCGAGCGGCTTGAAGCTCGATGTCTCCGACGGCGTCAGCGTGGTGCAGGACAGGACCTTCTACATGCCTGCGACCATGTCGCTGCCAGGGGGGAAGACCGTCACCAACCGCGGCACGACACCGGTCTATGCCAAGGCGTCGGCGACCGGCGTTCCGAAAGAAGAATTGCCGCCGTCGGACGAAGGCTTCACCATCTCGCGCACCATCTATGCGCCGGATGGCACGGAGGCTGACCTCGGCAAGGTGAAGCAGAACGATTTATTTGTCGTGCTGCTGACCGGGCGCTCGACCAGCGGCCTCGATCACCAGGCGCTGATCACCGACCTGCTGCCGGCTGGGTTCGAGACCGAGATCGCGAGCCTAGCCAGCGCGCGGCAGACCGGTGACTACTCCTGGCTGCCGGAACTCACGCAACCGATCTATGCGGAGTATCGCGATGACCGGTTCGTGGCGGCGTTCGACGTCTATGACGAAGACAGCGGCAACCAGAACCGGGAATTTGCCTTCGCCTATCTGGTGCGCGCGGTCTCGCCGGGCGATTACAAGCTGCCGGCACCGAGCATCGAGGACATGTACAAGCCGACCTATCGCGGCCGCGGCGCCGGCAGCCGGTTACAGGTCGAGGCGGCGGAGTAGAAGATGCGGCACCGCTTGCGATCGGCGGCGATCCTCTTCGGCCTAACCTTCTTGGGCCTGGCCGGGGCGGCGATCGTCGCCGACCGCGCGCTGCCACCGCACCTGGACCGGCTGCGTTCGGTTTCGACGCTCGTGCTCGATCGCGATGGGCGTATCTTGCGGGCCTACACGACGCCTGAGGGAGCTTGGCGGCTGCCGGCGGACTTGAGCCGGATCGATCCCAAGTTTCTGCGTTTCCTGCTCGCGTACGAAGATCAGCGATTCCGCGCACATCCCGGGGTTGATGTGCTTGCGGCGGGGCGCGCAACCTGGCAGGCGGCCAGCCATGGCCGCATCGTTTCGGGTGCGTCCACGCTCACCATGCAGCTCGCGCGCCTGATGGAACCGAGCGCGCGCACTCTCGGCGCCAAGTTCGCGGAGATGGGCCGCGCCCTGCAGATCGAAGCGCGGATGAGCAAGGACGAGATCCTCGCCGCCTATCTCACCTTCGCGCCCTATGGCGGCAACCTCGAAGGCCTGCGCGCCGCCAGCCTCGCTTATTTCGGCAAGGAGCCAGTGCGCCTGACCGATGCGGAGGCGGCCCTGCTGGTCGCCTTGCCGCAAGCGCCGGAGACGGTGCGGCCCGATCGCTTCCCGCAGGTCGCCAGGAATGCGCGAGACAAGGTGCTGCGCCTGATGAAGGAGCGCGGCGCCATCGATGACCGCGCGCTCGCCGTCGCGCTGACCGAACCGGTGCCGCAGGCGCGCCAGGAATTCCCGCTGAGTGCGCCGCATCTCGCGGACCGGCTGACGCGCGAGCAGCCCAGCGAGCACCTGATCCAGACCTCGCTCGACGATGATCTGCAGCGCGCCATTCTGGACATCATGCGGCGCTATCAGGTGCGCCTGGAGCCGACCGCGACCATTGCTGTCCTGGCGGTGCAGAACGATGGCCGCAAGGTACGCGCCTACGTGGGATCGAGCGATTTTTTCGCCGACCGCCGTTTCGGCCAGAACGACATGGTGGCGGCGATCCGCTCGCCCGGCTCGGCCCTGAAGCCCTTCATCTATGCCATGGCGTTCGATGCGCTCGACGCGCATCCCGAAACCATGATGCCGGATGTCGCGCTGCGCTTCGGCGACTACACGCCAAAGAATTTCGACGGCCATTTCCGCGGCCAGATCAGCGCCCGCGAGGCCTTGCAAGGCTCGCTCAACATTCCGGCGGTGGCACTGCTCGATCGCGTCGGGCCGCTGTGCTTCGTGCAGCAAATATCGGAATCCGGCGTCACTCTCGCTTTCCCGACCGAAGCCAAGCTGCCCGGTTTGCCCGTCGCGCTCGGCGGTGTCGGGATCAGCCTCGAAGGGTTGGTGACGCTCTACGCCGATCTGGCGGAGCAGGGAAAGGCAGTGCCCCTGAATTTCGCCGAGACGCCGGCCGAGAAACCGACGCTCGAGCCTTTGATGTCGGCGAAGTCAGCGTACTACGTGACCAGGATACTCCTCGACACGCCACCGCCGCCGAGCTTCCTCGCCGCCGGCAACCGCCGCCACGCGCAGCCTATCGCCTACAAGACCGGAACCTCCTTCGGCTTCCGCGATGCCTGGGCCATCGGCTACACGCGGGATTATACGATCGGCGTCTGGGTGGGGCGACCCGATGGTTCGTTCTCAGCCGGCCGCATGGGCCGCGAGGCAGCGGCGCCGATCCTGTTCGACGCCTTCGATCTGTTGCCGCAAGGCCCGTCGGCTTTGCCTGCGCAAGTGCCCGCCGATGTCATCGTCGCCGACAACGCACATCTGCCCGCCAACCTGCGCACCTTCCGCGTGCGAGCAGGCGCTTCAGCCGATGACGCGGTATCGCAGAGATCCGTGCGCATCGCCTACCCGATCGACGGAGCGACGCTGGAGCTCGCGAAACCGGATGAATCTTTGCCCTCACTGACCCTGCAGGCCAACGGCGGCGCGCTCCCGCTGCGCTGGCTGGTCAACGGCCTGCCGATCGACTCACAGCCCTACCGCCGCCAAGCCGAATGGCACCCCGACGGCCGCGGCGAGGTGCGCGTGACGGTGATCGACCACGATGGCAACAGCGCCTCGAGCGCGGTGTGGATCAAGTAATGGCTACCCCTTCGTCGCCTTGAACACGTCCGCTTCCTGCTTGGCCTTGGTGATCTCGTCCTTGCTCATTTCGCTCTCGAGCAAAGTGCGCAATGTCGTTGCCTGGTCGGCGGTGATGCCGCCTTGCGGGCCGTTGGCGAGAGTGCGGGCGGCCACGGTCAGCCACTTGTAGCCTTCGACCGGGTTCTTGACTTGCGCGCTGCGGGCATAGACGGCGCCGAGCTGATACTGACCTTTGGCCGAGCCCTGTACGGCCGCACGTTCATACCACTTGGCCGCTTCGGCATCGTCCTGCGGGACGCCCTGGCCGTAATCGTAGATCGAGCCGACCAGCAGCTGCATCGAGACGTCGCCTTGTTCGGCGAGCGGTTGCCATACGGAGAGCGCACCCTTGTAGTCGCCGCGGCCGAAGGCGTCCCAGCCGGCTTGTGCGGAGGCGGGAGCCGCCGGTGCGGTCTTGGCCGCCGTCTGCTCGGCACCCGCGACGGGTTTCGGCTGCTGCGCTTCGGTCACCGGCTTGACCGGTACTGCGCCCGGCGCCGGCTGTGTCGCCGAAGCGGGCTTTGCAGCGACTGCGGGCTTTGCCGCTGGCGCAGATGCTGGCGCTGGCGCGGCGGCGGCCGCAAGCGGTGCGCTGGCGCAGCGGCGGTGCTCGATGCCGATCATGGATTTCGGCATGTCGGGCGGCACCGACGTGATGACAAAGGTGTTGGAGCCGGTGCGCTCGTACTCGTAGGTGTGGCCGACGCCATCGACGCCGGTGCTGGTGACGCTCACCTTGTCGCCCGAGACCTGATATTTGGCCGGCAGGCGCGCCGCAATCTGGCCCTCATAGTAGGAGCGCGTCTCGCCTGGCACGAATTCCAATCCGCCGCCCGGCGGGCAGCCGAGCGATGGGCCTTGCCACATGCCGATCAGCCAGTTGCTGGGGTCCGACATGGCGGGCGGTGGCGTTGTCATCGCGGCTTCCTGCGTGGCCGCCGGAGCGGCTGTGCCGCCGCTCGCCGCCGCCGTCGCTGTTCCGCCGTCGCCATATTGCGGCGCTTGATCCGAATCGCCAGTGCCAGCCGATGCCGGAGTGGATGCCGCTTGCTGGGGGCCAGGAGTGCTTTCGGCTGGTGCTTGCGGCGCGGCTGATGCTTCCGCCGCGGCCTGCTGGTCGCCGCCCGCGACGGTCATGGGCTCTGCCGGCGGGGGGGCTGCCTCTGCAGGCGGGGTGCCGGCGACGTTCGGCTCGACCGCAGGCGCCGACGCGAACTGGCTTGAGGGTGCCGATCCTGCCATGTGCTTGATGGCGACGGGATCGCCGGCCTCGGCGGCCTTCTGGTACCAATATTCGGCCTGGTCCTTGTCGAACGGCACGCCATGGCCACCGGCATACATGCTGGCGAGGTTGCGCATAGCGAGCGGGAAGCTCTGGTCTGCTGCCAGCTGGTACCAGTGGACGGCCGCGGCATCATCCTTATCCACCCCGAGGCCGCGGTCATAAATCGCGCCGACGGCATTCTGGGCCGTGGCGTCGCCGGCTTCGGCCAACGGCAGCCACTCGTTCAGCGCGTCCTTGAATTTCCCTTTGGAATAAGCCTCTACGCCCGTTTGATAATCCGCCATGGCAGAGCCACTGAGGGCCATCGTGATAATTGTGAGAAGTATCACAGTGGTGCGAGCAACCAGCTTCACCTTTGGCTCCCTGATGCTAAAATGCGGTCCAAATTCGAGCCTGTTTGTAGCAGGCATCCTGGCGTCCGGGGAAGGGTATGGTCAAAGCGCTCGTGTGCAGAGGGCCGCACGCGGTGGGGGTGCTCGTTGCGATCCTGCTCGGCTTGGTTTTGGCCGGAGCGGGATCCGCGCGCGCAGCGAGCCTCGTGGTCGATGTCGAGTCGGGCGAGGTCATTTCGGCCGACGCGCCGAACCATCTCTGGTATCCGGCCTCTCTCACCAAGATGATGACAGTCTATCTCGCCTTGTCCGAGATCGAGGCCGGTCGCCTTTCCTTCGATGACAAGATCACGGTATCCACCCGCGCGGCCGGCCAGAGCCCGGTGAAGTTCGGCCTCAAGGCTGGACAAGTGATCACCGTCCAGCAGGCGATCAACGCCGCCATCGTCGCCTCGGCCAACGATGCGGCAGTCGCACTGGCGGAGAAGGTGGCGGGCAGCGAAGACGCCTTCGCCCTCCGCATGACATCGACGGCGCGCGCGCTCGGGATGGCGCGCACTGTGTTCCGCAATGCGACCGGCCTGCCGAATGATGGGCAGGTGACGACCGCACGGGATCTGGCGGTGCTGGCGAGCGCGCTGCTGCGCGATTATCCGGATCATTACCCGTTGTTCAATCAGCGCTCCGTCACCATCGGCAAGCGCAGCCGCGGGACAGTGAACTCGATCCTCGGCAGTTATGCCGGCGCGGATGGCTTCAAGACCGGCTTCACCTGCGGCTCCGGCTACAACCTCGTCGCTTCGGCGACGCGCGACAGGCGGCGCCTGATCGGCGTGGTGCTGGGCAGCCCTAATCGCGGCCAGCGCGTGATGGAGATGACCGGACTGCTCAACCGCGCTTTTGTCGCGGCGGCCTCGAAGAGGACCAAGCTCACGGAACTCAGCGACGTGATCAGCGTGACTGATACCGGACCGGCCCCAGTCATTCTCTCCGGCGGCTCCTGCAATGCGGCGCAGATGGCGGGCGAGGAGGGCGGCACAATCACGTCGGCCGCGCGGCTCAGCGGCTGGGGCGTGGTGTTCGGCGCCTATGCGCAGCGCGGCAAGGCCGAGGATGTGCTGAAGAGTGCGAAGCAAACGCTCGGGCCGCTGGGGAAAGGCGGGCGGCCAGCCATCGTGCAGAAGGCCTATGAAGGGACCGCGCGCTATAGCGCGATGCTGGTGGGGCTGGACCAGCAGGCGGCGGGCCAAGCCTGCAAAGCCTTGTGGGACAAGAAGGCGTATTGCCTGGCCCTCAGCCCCGAAGTGCTCGGCAACCCCGATTCGGTCTGGCGCTGAACGCACGTTTGTGACTTGCCTAGCGGGCCGCGCCGCCTCACCTTTGCCGGAGGCGAGCGATCAACGGCGACATCATGCGACTGATCGGACCACAGGTGAAACTGATCGCGGCAATCGTCTTGGCTGCGTCGGTCGCTGCCTGCACGGCGCCACCGCCGCCCAAACCCGCCTTTGTGCCGCTCGGCCAGACCGGGGATTTCGGCTACAGCGACCGCGATGTCGGGCCCGACAGGATCGAAGTTACCTATACCGGCTCGTCGATCTCCGTTTCGTCCCGCGCGGGCCGCGACGATGAACGGGTGAAAGCCGAACAGGCGAAAATCCACGATCTTGCTTTGTGGCGCGCGGCGCAGATCGCGGATCAGCGCGGCATGGCCGCCATGAAGATCGAGAACGAGACGCGCGACACCGACGTGCAGGTGACGCAGCAATATGTGCAGCGCGTTTCACCGTTCTACGACCCCTTCTGGCATCACCGCCACTATTGCTGCGGACCAAGCTGGTTCTACGACGATTATCCCTACTATTATCAGCCGGTGCGGCGCGCCAATGCGCAGGCCGTCACCACGCTGATCATGCAGCTGCTGAAGCAGTATGATCCACACGATTCAACACAGCTTCCGGTCAAGGAAACGCTGACACGCCTGCAGAAGGAACGGGCGGGCGCAGTCTACTAAGGCGTCGCTCTAGCCAATCGGCAACATCCGGCTGCGCGGCGCGATGACGCTGAGACCGTCCAGGCTGAGGCAATGCGTGACGGTCTCGCTGTCGCCCGAGGGAAACAGCGCCCATTCGAACACATGATCCGGCTTGCCCTGCCAGTTGACGATGGACAAGCCAAAGGAAGACGCGCGGCTCTCGGCGACGCGCTCATAGAGCAGGCGGTTAAGCGCGATGGACGTTTCGCCCCATCCCGTGTCGTCCAGCCAGCGATTGGAGAAATCCTCTCCGACGATCCGCGCCACCTCCGTTCCCACCACGCGGTAACGCACGCGGAACGGTCCGTAATGCAGCTCCATCATCGAGATGTAAGGCAGCCGACCCGCCAGCTCGACCGGGTCGACCTCGTCGCGGCGCGGCATCAGCCGATCGCCGCGTAGGGCCTTCCAGCCCGGCGATGAGCTTCGAGGTGACCTCGTGCCGTTCCAGGAAGCAAATTTGCCCCTGGATCCACTCGCGTTCCGCCATGTCGTAAGCTTTCCGTCCCGCTCGGAAGTATAGGGCCTTGCGCCGGATGGGCCAGCCCCCTTCAATAGGCAGGCAAACCGATGGACCGGACGATGACAGAAAAGAAACCGCGCGCGTTCCAGATGAGCCTCGGCGCCCGCCTGCGAACCTACTTCTTCGCAGGAATCCTGATTACCGCGCCCGTCAGCCTCACCATCTATCTCGCCTGGCTGTTCATCACCTTCGTGGACGAGCGGGTGTTCAGCGTCATCCCGCAGCAATACAACCCCGAAACCTACCTGCCATTCTCGATACCCGGCATCGGGCTGCTGCTGGCCCTGGTCGGATTGACGTTGATCGGGGCGCTCACCGCCGGGATCCTCGGCCGGGCCGTCAACGGGCTGTTCGAAGGAATCCTCAACCGGCTGCCGGTGATCCGCTCGCTTTATAGCGCGATCAAGCAGATCATGGAGACGGTGCTGGCGAACAAGTCGGCGGCATTCCGCGAATGCGTGTTGATCGAGTATCCGCGCAAGGGCGTGTGGACTCTCGGCTTCATCACCGGGACCACCAAGGGCGAAGTGCAGGAGAAGACCGCCGAGGAAGTCATCAACGTGTTCGTGCCGACGACACCCAATCCGACCTCGGGCTTCCTGTTGTTTGTGCCTGCGCAGGATGTCATTCGCCTGAAGATGCCGATCGAGGATGGGCTGAAGCTGGTGGTCTCCGGCGGGATCGTGACACCACCGGTGGAGGTGACCGCGCTGCCCGCTAGCCAGACGTCAGAGTCTTGATCGCTGAATCCTGACGGAAGAGATAGAGCAGCATCCGCAAAGCTTCGCCACGCTCCGTTTTCAATTGCGGGTCGCGCTCGGTGATCAGCCGCGCATCGTCCCGGGCCATGGCGAGCAGGTCGCCATGCACGGCGATGTCCGCGTAGTGGAATTCGGGCAGGCCGCTCTGGCGGGTGCCGAGCAATTCGCCGCCGCCGCGCAGGCGCAGGTCCTCCTCCGCGATCCGGAATCCGTCCTCGGTCTCGCGCAGGATCTGGAGGCGCGCCTTTGCCGTCTCGCCGAGCGGTGCCTGATAGAGCAGCACGCAGCTTGACTTGGCGAGGCCGCGTCCGACCCGCCCGCGCAACTGATGCAGCTGGGCAAGGCCGAAGCGTTCGGCATGCTCCACCACCATCACCGTAGCTTCGGGCACGTTGACTCCAACCTCGATCACCGTGGTCGCGACCAGGATGTCCAGATCGCCGGCAGCGAAGGCGGCCATGGTCGCGTCGCGTTCCGCCGCTTTCTGCTTGCCGTGAACCAGGCCCACGCGCTCGCCGAACAACTGGCGCAGCATGCGATGCCGCTCAGTCGCGGCAGCGAGATCGACGGCCTCGGATTCATCCACCAGCGGGCAGACCCAATAGATGCGCGCGCCCTGTGCGATGGCGCGTTTAAGCCCGCCGGCCACTTCGTCCAGCCGCTCTAAGGGGACAGTGCGGGTGTCGATCGGCTGGCGGCCTGCCGGCTTCTCGGTCAGGCGGGAGACGTCGATGTCGCCATAGGCCGTCATCATCAAGGTCCGCGGAATCGGCGTCGCCGTCATTACCAGAAGGTCGACGCCGGCGCCCTTGTCCGCCAGGGCCATGCGCTGCTCGACGCCGAAGCGGTGCTGCTCATCCACGATGGCAAGGCGAAGGTCAGCGAACTCCACATCTTCCTGCATGAGTGCGTGAGTGCCGACGATCAGCTTCAGTTGCCCGTCGGCCAGGCGGGCGAGGGTGGCATCACGCGCCTTGCCCTTGTCGCGGCCGGTCAGCAGCGCGATCTCCAGGCCCACCTCCTTGCACAACGGTTCCAGCGTCGCGAAATGCTGACGCGCGAGGATATCGGTTGGCGCAAGAAGCGCTGCCTGACCGCCGGCTTCCACGGCGTTTGCCATCGCCAGCAGAGCGACGATCGTCTTGCCGCTGCCGACATCGCCCTGAAGCAGCCGCAGCATGCGGGTCGGCTCTGCCATGTCGCCAATGATCTCCGACAAGGCCTGATCCTGGGACCGCGTCAAGGTGTAAGGCAGCTCGCCGACGATGCGCCGGCGCAGCGCGCCATCGCCCTTGTTCGATCGGCCAGCTTTGCGCTTGTTCTTCAAACGCACGAGAGCGAGCGCAAGCTGGTTGCTGAGCAGCTCGTCATAGGCGAGACGCATGCGTGCGGGCGACAAGGCGGAAAGCTCGCCGTCGCTCTGCGGATGATGCGCGGCCAGCAACGCGTCCGCCCATCCGCTCCATTGCCGCTGCTTCAGCACGGCTGGATCGATCCATTCCGCGACCTTGGGCAGACGTTCGAGCGCCGCCTCGATCGCCTTGCGCAGCACCTTGGGCGCGACACCGGCGGTCATCGGATAGACCGGCTCCATGATCTGGATCTTCGCGAGCTCTTCCGCCGGCACGATATGGTCGGGATGGACCATGTTGAGCTCGCCGCCGAAGCGGTCGATGCGGCCGCTGACCGCCCGCATCTGGCCGAGCGGCAGGGTGCGCAACAAATAATCCTCGCGCGCATTGAAGAAGACGAGATCGATGAAGCCGGTCGGATCGGAGCAGCGGACCTTGTAGGGCTGGCGCGGGTTGTGCGCCTTCATGTGGCGCTCAACCCGCACCAGGATGGTGGCGATGACGCCATTGTCCGCGGTCGAGAGGTGCGGCTGGGCGCGGCGGTCGATGAGGCCGCTCGGCAGGTGCCCGACCAGATCCACGACCAACGGCCCGGCCAACTTTTCCACCGGTTTCGCCAGGCGTTGACCGATGCCCGGCAAACTGGTTATTGGCGCGAACAAGGGATTGAGGATGTTGGGCCGCACCTTTGGACTCGCGTCAGGCGATGGATCGGGCGGCCAAGCTATCTCGCCATCGATTGGCGGAAAAGGGCGATGAGGGACCAATTGGAGATTGACCGGAAGCGGCTGAAATTCCGCTCCTGGCACCGCGGGACGCGTGAGATGGACCTGCTGCTCGGGCGGTTTGCCGACCGGAGCCTCGACGGGTTCGATCAAGGCGCCTTGCGGGACTATGCCGCGTTGCTGGAGCAGGCGGACCCGGATATATACGACTGGGTCAGCGGGCGGGGCGAATGCCCGAGGGGCGAATTGCGCCCGATCGTCGCGGCGCTGGCGGAGTTCCATAGCAGACTTTCATCGTGAGCGATCTTCCCTTCGTCATTCCAGCACCCGGCCGGCATCAGGTCGGCGGTGCGCCCGACGGCGCTGACGCGCTGCTGATCGCGCGCCTGGCTGCCATCGCGCCCGGCGGCGTGCTGCATGTCGCTCAGGACGATCTGCGCATGTCGCGCACGGTCGAGATGCTGGGTTTCATGGCGCCGGACCTGACCGTCATCTCGTTCCCGGCCTGGGACAGCCTGCCGTATGACCGCGCGTCTCCGCACCGTGACATCCTGGCGCGCCGCATCGATGCCTTGAGCCACCTCAGCGCGATGGAAGAGGGCACCCGCACCAAATTGGTCGTAGTGACGACGGTCGCTGCCATCCTGCAGCGCGTGCCGTCGTCGGCGGGCTTCAAGGGCGCGACCCTGGAACTGAGGCGCGGCGACCGCCTCGATCAGAGCAAGCTGGTCGATTACCTGGTCGGCAAGGGTTATGCCCGGAGCGGCACGGTGGGCGAGGCAGGCGAGTTCGCGGTGCGCGGCGGTATCGTCGATCTGTTCCCGCCCGGCACCAATATGCCGATCCGCGTCGATTTCTTCGGCGACGAGATCGAGGATCTGCGCCTGTTCGATGCGTTGTCGCAGCGCAGCCTCGGGAAAATCGACGCGTTCGTCCTAAAGCCGATCAACGAGTTGCAGCTGACACCGGAAGCCATCGAGCATTTCCGCACGAATTACCGCAGCGAGTTCGGTACCTCCGGCGCCGATGACCCGCTTTATGAAGCGATCAGCGCCGGGCGGCAATTCCCCGGCATGGAGCATTGGCTGCCTTTGTTCGGGACCGAGCTGGTGCCATTCGAATCCTATCTGCCGCGCGCCATCCTCACGCTCGATCATCAGGTCGACGAAGCGATCAAGGCGCGCCTGGAGATGATCGCCGACTTCCATCAGGCGCGGCGCGATCTGCAGGCGGCGGAGCGGGAAAGCGGCGCGCCGGTCTATCGCCCGCTGCCGGTCGGCCGGCTCTATCTCGGCGAGAATGCCTGGCGCGAATTCACTGACAAGCGCGTGACCTTCGCGCTGCATCCGTTCCAGGCACCTGATGAAGGCGGCTGGCTGAGTGGCCTCGGCCGGTTCGGCGAGAGCTTCGCCGAGGCGCGCGCGGATCCCGAAATCAATCTCTATCAGGCGGTCGCCGGCTTCGCGCGAACGGAACAGCAGCAGGGAAGGCGCGTGCTGCTAACGGCCGGCTCGGCCGGCGCGCTGGAGCGGTTGGGTCATCTGCTGACCGAACATGGGCTCGCCCAGCAGGTAAGCGTCGAGAGCTGGGATGGCTTCGGATCGCTGCCGATAGGCACGCTGGGCCGTGCCGTCCTGCCTCTCGGGAATGGATTCGCCACAGACCGGGCAATCGTCCTCACCGAGCAGGACATTCTGGGCGACCGCCTCATCCGCACGGTCGCGAAAAAGAAGAAGGCCGACGCGTTCCTGGCGGAGCTGGCCAACTTCCATGCCGGCGATTTTGTCGTCCATGTCGATCACGGTATCGGACGCTACGAAGGGCTGGTGGCGCTGGATGTCGGTGGGGCGCCGCATGATTGCCTGCGCGTCATCTATGATGCTGGCGACAAATTGTTTGTGCCAGTCGAGAATATCGACGTGCTCAGCCGCTATGGCGGCGAGGAGACGATCGTCGCGCTCGACAAGCTCGGCGGTGCCGCCTGGCAGGCGCGCAAGGCCCGTGTCAAGCAGCGCATCCGCGATATTGCCGAGCAGCTGATGAAGACAGCTGCTTTGCGCCAGATCAAGACGGCCGATGTGCTGCAGTCGTCCGAAGGCTTGTTTGACGAATTCTGCGCGCGCTTTCCCTATGCCGAGACCGAGGACCAGCAGCGCGCCATCACGGAAGTGATCTCCGACCTCGCCATCGGCCGGCCGATGGATAGGCTGGTGTGCGGCGATGTCGGGTTCGGCAAGACCGAGGTGGCTCTGCGCGCCGCGTTCGTCGCCGCCATGTCGGGCAAGCAGGTGGCGGTCGTGACACCGACAACCTTGCTGTGCCGGCAGCATTTCAAGACTTTTACCGAACGGTTCCACGGCTTGCCCGTTACCATCCGCCAGATGTCGCGCCTGGTCACGGCAAAGGACATGGCCGATACCAAGGACATGCTGAAAGCGGGGCGGGTGGATATCGTGATCGGCACCCACGCTCTGCTCGCCAAGGGCATCGAATTCGCCAAGCTCGGCCTGCTGATCGTCGATGAGGAGCAGCATTTCGGCGTCACCCAGAAGGAGCGGCTGAAGGAGATGCGCGGCGACGTCCATGTGCTGACGCTGACCGCGACGCCGATCCCGCGCACGTTGCAGCTCGCGCTCTCCAACATCCGAGAGATGAGCCTCATCACCACGCCGCCGATCGACCGGTTGGCTGTCCGCACCTTCGTGCTGCCGTACGATCCGGTGATCGTGCGCGAGGCCATCATGCGCGAGCATTTCCGCGGCGGTCAGATCTTCTATGTCTGCCCGCGCATCGAGGATTTGGATACCCTCGCCGCGCGGCTGCGCAGCCTGGTGCCGGAGATCAAGTTCGTGATGGCCCATGGCCGAATGTCGCCGACGCACCTCGAGAAGGCGATGAACGCCTTCTATGACGGCAGCTACGAATTGCTGCTGGCGACCAACATCATCGAATCCGGCCTCGACATCCCGACCGCCAACACCATGATCATCCACCGTGCCGACATGTTCGGTCTGGCGCAGCTCTATCAGCTGCGCGGCCGGATCGGCCGGTCGAAGCTGCGCGGCTATGCCTATCTCACGACCCCGCCGGGGAAGGCGCTCACCGAGACCGCGCAGCGCCGCCTCGAAGTGATGCAGACCCTCGACCAGCTGGGGGCCGGTTTTAGCCTGGCGAGCCACGACCTCGACATCCGCGGGGCCGGCAACCTGCTGGGCGACGAACAATCGGGCCATGTGCGCGAGGTCGGTGTCGAGCTCTACCAGCATCTGCTGGAAGAAGCGGTGCGCGAGGCGCGCGGAACGGAGAAGGTGGCTGCGCAGGATTGGACACCGCAGATCAATATCGGCATGCCGGTGCTGATCCCGGAGACCTACGCGCAGGACCTTAACGTGCGCCTCGGCCTCTATCGCCGGATCGCGGACCTCGTGAACGAGCAGGAGATCGAGGCCTTTGCGGCCGAGCTGATCGATCGCTTCGGCCCGCTGCCGGTGGAGGCGGAGAACTTGCTGCAGGTGGTGGCGCTGAAACAGCTCTGCCGGTCATCGGGTGTCGAGCGCCTGGAGATCGGACCGAAAGGCGCGGTGATCGCGTTCAAGGATAACCGCTTTGCGCGCCCCGAGAAGCTGGTGGATTTCATCACCCGGCGGCAGACCATCGTGACTTTGCGTACCGACCACCGCCTGGTCTATCGCCAGGACTGGGCCGACACGAAGGCGCGCCTGAGCGGGGTCAAGAAGCTGATGCAGAATCTGGCGGGGATGGCGGCTTAGCTAGAGCGTTTTCCGCCGAATTGGCCGCCGGTTCGGCGCAGAAAACGCGACAATCACCTAAGCCACGCCCTTCTGGGTATCTTCCTCGCGCGCGAGGTCGAGCATGTTGAGCAATGCCTCTGGCTCCTGTGCGCCGGACAAGCCAAACCGTCCGTTGAAGACGAAGAACGGCACGCCGTTGATGCCGATGCGGCGTGACTGCAGATCCTCGGTCATCGCTGAATCGAGCCGCCCACCATCGACCAGAGCGTCGGAGACGGCCGCGCCTGAGAGGCCGACCTCATAGCCAAGATCGGACAACACGTCCGGATCGCCGATGTCGAGCCCCTGGGAAAAATACCCCGCGAAGATGAGCTCCAGCAATTCCGGCTGCTTGCCTTCCTCGGCGGCGGCATAGAGCAGGCGATGCGAACGCACGGTGTTCGGCGTGCGGGCGATCCGGTCGAAATCGAACTTGATCCCTTCCTGGGCGCCGACCCGCGACACCGCCTCATAGAGACGCTGCGCGCGGTCCAGGCTGCCGAACTTGGCGATCATGTATTGGCGGCGGTCCATGCCCGAGGAGGGCAGGCCTGGATTGAGCTGGAACGCCCGCCAGCGCCGGGTGAGGCCGGGCTGCGGCCGCAGGCGCAAGGCACGTTCCAGCCGGCGCTTGCCGATGTAGCACCAGGGGCAGACCGTGTCCGAGAAGATCTCCAGCAACATGGGGTGATTCTAGTGGGGTTCCGGGCCGTGCGCCAGCCGCCCTATTCATCCGGTTGAGCCCGCGGAGCGAGCGCCTTAAGCAGGGAATCCGCCATGGTATCGCCGATCGAGCTCGGCTCGGGAACGGTGAGGTTGGCGCCAGCCGCCCGTAATTCCGCGGCGTGCTCCTCATCGAAGGCACGGCTGAGGATGATCGTCTCCGGCAGCACGTAATGGACCAGCGCCACCAGCTGCACCGCCTTTTCCGCGTCGTTGATCGCAATGACCATCGCCTTCGCATCGGCCAGGCCAAGCGCTTCCATCACGTCGATGCGCCCTGCATCACCGTAGTAGACTGGCAGGCCGTTCCGCCGCGCGCGGTTGACGTTGTTGGGATCGCTGTCGATCGCGACCCAGGGAATGCCGGCCTCGTTCATCCGATCCGCCACGGCCGCACCGATGCGACCATAGCCTGCGATGATGACATGGCGACGGATCCCCTCCGGCACATTCGGCAGAGACTCTTGCGAAACCTCCGTGCGGCGCGCAATGCCTGGCGCCAGGCGCTGCCCGGCCAGCGCCAACAATGGCGTTGCCATCATGGACAACACCACAACGATGGTCAGCTCCTGCTGCAGCACGGGTGACAGCAGCTCCTCCCGCCCAGCGAGCGCAAACAGGACAAAAGCGAACTCGCCGCCTTGTGCCAGCAGCAGCCCCAGGCGCAACGAGCCGGCAGGCAACAGGAACAGGCGCCAAGCGAGGAAGACGATGATGAGGCCTTTGACGATCAGCAATCCCGCCAGCATGAGCAGTATCTCGAGCCCATGGCGCGGCAGCAGGTCGGTGTCCAGGAGCATCCCGACAGTCATGAAAAAGAGGCCGAGCAAGAGGCCGCGGAAGGGCTTGATCTCCGCCGCCACCTGATGACGATACGCAGTGTCGGCCAGCAGCATGCCGGCCAGCAGGGCGCCGAATGCCATGGAGAGGCCGGCAGTCTGCGTTATCGCGCCGGCAGTGAGCACGATCAGCAAGGTGAGTGCCGCAAAAATTTCGGAGCTGTGAGTCGCGGCGACGGCATTCATGAGCGGGCGCAGCACGATCCGGCCGATGCCGAGGATCAGCATGGTGACGACGATCGCCTTGAGGAGGCTGAGGCCGATCGCCTCCGCCATCTGCAACGGTGTCCCGCGCAGAACCGGGATCAGCACCAGCAGCGGACCCACTGCCAAGTCCTGGGTCATCAAGATGCCGAGGGCGCCGCGGCCAAGCCTGGAATGCAACTCGCGCCGCTCCGCCAGCAGCCGCAGCACGATGGCGGTGGAGGAAAGCGACAGGGTCGCGCCAACCGCGATCGATGTTGCAACGCCGAGGCCCAGCAGGATGGCGATGCCCGCCAGCAGGGTAGTCGTCACTGCCAGCTGCAAGCCGCCTAGCACGAACATGCCGCGCGGCAAATGCCGCAGCCTTTCGATCGACAGCTCCAGCCCAACAGTGAACAGCAGGAAGACAATGCCGAGCTCCGCCAGCGCCTGCGGCGCCTGGATGTCGCCGATGAGGTCGAGAAAGGCTGGGCCGATGATGAGGCCCGCCGCCAGATAACCCACGATGGAGCCGAGCTTCAGCCGCTCGGCGAGCGATGCTCCGACGACTGCGGCCGTCAGGATGACGAGTGTGTCGATGAAGATGCCGAGATATGCGCCGTCCATCCGCCCCCGATCATTGTGTCGCGAGACCGCGCGAAACCATCCGTCGATTTCTTATACGGAATGGCTTTGCACTGTGCAGCCGGGAAATTGGCATCAGTCTAGTGGCTCTCGCGATTTCAAACACAAGACGTAGCGTGGTGCGGATCGGACAGCCGATGGACTCGGAACGGCCCCCACGATACCGTGTTTGCCGTAATGTCAAGCAATTAGGCAGAGGCTTTGCGATGGCTCGTCCATTCTGGCGTGGCCAGCTCCGGCTGGCATTGGTGACCTGCCCGATCAACCTCACCCCCGCGACCACGGAGCGCGACAAGATCCGATTCCACAAGCTGAACCGCGAGACCGGCAATCGCCTGCGCATGCAGATGATCGATTCCGAGACCCAGGATGTGGTGGACCGCGGCGAAACCGTGATGGGCTACGAATTCGAGAAGGGCAAGTACGTCACGGTCGAGACTGAAGAACTCGACAAGCTGAAGATCGAAAGCTCCGACGTCATCGATATCGAGCGCGTCGTGCCGGTCGATGAAGTCGATTGGCTGTTCTGGGAAAAGCCCTACCTGGTCGAACCTGACGCGCGTGGCAAGGGCGCCAAGAGCACCGTCGATATCTTCGCGACCATCCGCGAAGCGCTCGCGCGCAAAGGCGTCGTCGGCCTCGGCCATGCGGTGATCGGCCGGCGCGAACGCCCGGTGATGATCCAGCCGCGCGGCAAGGGCATCATGCTCACCACGCTGCGTGATCCCGATGAGATCCGCAAACCGGAGGAGGCGTTCGACGACATCGACGATGTCCGGGTGAACAAGGAAAACCTCCACATGGCGGAGACCCTGATCGAGCGTCTCACCGGCAAGTTCGACCTCGACATGTTCGAGGACCGTTACCAGGAGGCCCTGCACAAGCTGGTGACTGCCAAGCAGAAGGGCAAGAAGATCGTCTATGCCGAGGAACCGGAGCGCGAAAGCAACGTGGTCGATATCACCGCCGCGCTGAAGGCGAGCCTCAAGGGCGCCGCCAGGGCCACCAACGGCAACGCTGTCCGCAGCACGCCCAAGAAGCGCTCGACCGCGAAAGCCAAGGCAACGCACAAGCGCGGGAAGAAAGCGGCCTGACAGCGGGATTGCACGAGACGCGGCGACCAAGGTCACCGCTTTTTTTGACTATGAATCAGACTTAAAAGCCGTTATATAACGGAATATATAGACGAATTTGTGGCCGATATAGATGCTGACTCTCAGCCACCTCGCCAATCTGATGGCGCTGTTGTTTGGCGACCGGCCGGAGACCATGCAGCTGGTCGCCCGCAACCTGCGGCAGGCGCGGCTGGTGTCGACCGGCGGCCGCGGCCGTGGCGGCGCGCGCCAGCAGCCGCTGCACGTGGCGCATATGATCATCGCGGCCTGCGCTGCCAATCAGGTCGCCGACGTGGCGGGCACGGTTTCAACCTTCGCCAATCTCGAGCTGTCGGACTCCACCGCGCCGCGCAAGCGCGGAAGGGCTGGCGGCGACGGAGAACACGCCGTCCCGCGGGAACTGCAGTTCGCAACGCGGAGGAACGTGACGTTGGGCGCGGTGGTGGCAGGCTTGGTGGATATGGCGGCGAATGGCGGGCTTTACTCGCTCCTGATGAACCATGCGGCGGAGTTCGTCGATCGCGACCTCCTGCGCGCGGGGGCCGATGCCATCAAGCATGCGCCGCGCGGCAAGAAGCCCGAGGCGACGGCGGAGCTCGCCGCCAAGATGGTCGCCCATGTCCAGACTCTCATCGACCAGTCAGCAGTCTATCTGAATCTCAGCTTCCTAAGGCCCCTGCCAGGCGCGCTGGTCGAGTTCGGAACCCAGCATGAGGGGGAAACGACGCGCCTGCTCCGAGTGCAATTCGGCCTGCCCGCGGCTTTCCTCGCCAATCCGCGCAACGCGCCGAAGCTCAGCGCCTGGCGCCGGATGGACCGCAGCCATCAGGTCACCATCAGCCATCGGACGTTGCTGTCGATCGGCCAGGCGATCGCGGCGGAAGAAGGGGCGTGAAAGGGCGCCGTGCGAGGCCTCGGCAGAGTAGCAGGCGCTATTGCGCGGTTTCGACTGAGGCGTCGAGCGCGGCATTACGCACCGGCCCGACATGCTCGGCCAGTTCGGCGGCGAGACCGCCGGTCAGGGCGAGCCAGCACATCTTCAAGTCCGCGACCGCACCCCACACCGGGTTCACCAGCACAAGCGACCTCGATCCCTCGCCCATGCGGTGCGAGGCAAGAGCGATGGCATAGCCGACCAGGATTCCGCAGAGGGCCACCCAGATTGTTTGCAACACAAAGGATGCCGCGACCGCGGAGAGCGCAAGGGTGGTCGCGTAGTAGTGGCCGATCCGCGTTGCCCGATGCTGATGCGCCCGCAGATAGCGCGGCCAGAACGCGCGGAAGCTCATCATGAGTCCATTTCCCGACAAGGAGGAGTCCCACACCCTGTCAGCCCAACAATGCGGATGGGTCAAAGTTCCAACGGACCGATGTGCCCGTCAAAATTTGTGACGACGCACTGCCGGCGGAGTCCCAATTAATGCTGGGTCATGCCGGAAGGTTCCCCGGCCAGGGCGTGACGCAGCGTTGCGATGCCATCCAGGCACTGCCGCATGGCAGCAATGCCACCATCCGGAAGGGCGACGACGACGCGCAGGCCTTCGTCGAGGAGCAGCTCCAAGGCGAAGGTCCCGGCTTCGAAGGAGACGACGCCAACGCCGGTCAGCTGCAGTGGCTGGCCCAGATATTCCTCAGACTCATCGTCTGGAAACGCCTGCGCCGCTTGCAGAAGCGAAAGGACCAGCGTGCCGAGCACACCCCGATGGAGATCGAGCGTGGCGGCATGCTGCTCCGCCGAACAGTCGATATGAACGACGTCGTGCTCGCAATCGGGACGAACTGCGCTGATGCCGGTAACGGTGATGCAGGGATCGGTCATGGGCACCTCCATATCCGCTAACAGACGAGCGACCGTACTGTGGCCGCTGGTATTTCGGCTGTGACCGCCGTGTGAACGAAGACTACAGGATCTTTGTTCAACTTTGGGCGGGTGTGGCGCCAACTGGAGACTGAACGTGCGTAGGACATTGCCACTGATTGCCGTATCGTTGATCGCGGGTTGTGCAGGAGACGAACCACCCCTAACAAAGTTCGACCAGATCTCGAACACCGAGTTCACCTTC
This sequence comes from Dongiaceae bacterium, assembly GCA_035695765.1. Taxonomy (GTDB): domain Bacteria; phylum Pseudomonadota; class Alphaproteobacteria; order Dongiales; family Dongiaceae; genus Dongia_A. Next base: position 6,171 of record DASRRI010000158.1, on the reverse strand, counting down.
GAAGCACGTGCGAATCTCGAATATCCGGAGAATGATCCGAAGGCGGAAGCCACTCGAATGCAGTGGCTGGAAAAGGCCCTCGCTGACAAGCATCTCTGCCCGAACGGCTACACCATCAAGGACAGGGCACTTGTGGCGGCGACTGAGGAGGAGGCACTCGGTCAGACACACAACATCGCGTACCATGGTGTCTGCAAATAGACAGGTAACGATGGAACTGGCGGCGTGATCCTGAGGCTCATGATATTCGGCATAGTGCTCTTGGCCGGCTGCGGAAGCCCTGTCGACCTTCTGAGCGGCGTTAATGGGGATTCGGAATCCGTCAGCGTCGAAGCTGATAGCGCACCGCATGCGGCGCCAATCGCGCTCAGTCATTGCGCGCACTATGACCGCGGAACACAGTTCGATCGAGAGATCGAGACGGGGACGTACCTTTATCGATGTGTCCCCCGAGACTGAGCCTCTGCGAGGGAGGTGCAACCAGCGGCGGGCGGCGATCGCCCGGTCCGCCGGCCCGGCGCCACGCATAGGGACGCGTGACGTCGTACGCCACCCCTAATGGCGCGCCGCATTGTCATCATGCCGCTCGTGAACCGCCGATGAATTGCGGCATGGCGGGATTATTAAACTCTGCTAACAGCAGCATTGAGCGAAATTTGCCTGCGATTTCGCGCGATCAAGCAGCCGAATATCTGGCGATGAAACGATCATTCTTCCACAGTTCGACGCACTGAGAGCCGGCACGCTCGCGCAACTGTTCAAGCGCTTCCAGCTCTGCTGCAGTATCATCCGGCGAGGAAAAGAGCCGCAGTCCCTCGATAACGCCGCTGACGCCGATGAAGTGGCAGCGATAGTCCAGATCGCGGAATTCCGTCTCGCTCGTACGGTTCGCTTCCATCACCAGTCCCTTTTCGATTCTCCAACATCCAAACGCTACATCGGGTGACCTGAAGGGAAGCTGAAATGAAGCATGAATCCGGTCCTGATTCTGAATGCGCGTTCATTTGACCGAGCCTACTGGTTCGACCCGTGCTTCTTTGGTAGGGACTAACTCTGAAGGTGATGGGCGGCGAAAGGGGTCGCGCTACGCCACTACGCTGCCGCGTCCCGCGACGACAATTCCAACCGAATCACCTCTGCGATAGGGCCCGGATGCAAAGTTTCGGACCTCAAGGCAGCGATGTCTCGCGCCGTCGATTATGACGTCATGTCCGATGAATCGATTGAAGTCCTCCTGGTCCCGAGCAGCCGCGACGATGGCTAAGCGCCGGTTGTCGGGGCCATCGATCCAGGCCACTGCACGAAGAGTCGGCGTTTGCAACAGCCAGTTGAGACTCATGATGTTGGATTTCCGTATGATCATCTTTGTCCCCGTCGTCATCCCAACGATCGCGCGTAGAAACGCTCCCAATCGTCGAAATGTTCCGTGGTGTAGCCGGTATCGCGAGATCAGAGTGAGGGGAAATGGCCGGCGGCATGTTGGCGCTTCGTCCCCCAACAGAGATCGACGGCCCAGCGTCAGTATTTGGGACACGATGACGCCAGCGCGCGAAGCATGATGCTGGCCACTTGACCCATTGCCACCGGCTTGTGGCGAGAGGAGAGAAGGAAACCGGCGACTGAATCCTGTCGAGCGGAGCGAAGTGTGGAAACAGGGCGAACATGCCTGATGTTGCACCGAATGAACGAAATTTCGATAGGTACAGTGGGTTCATCTGCGGTTCATCTACCCGCTGGCACCGTTGACCAATCGCATTTGGTTGGAGCTGGAGCCATGGAATGGACTTTCGCTGCTGCGATCGAACATATTCGTCTGATGGAGAATCGCATCGCGCAACAGGAAGCGGCGATACAGCAACTTAAGCAGGCTGGCCAGGACATCTCGAGCGCGGCCTCTCGGTTGCAGCTTCTGCACGCCGCAATGGAAGAAATGCGAATCCAATTGGCGCGCCTGCTACCGACCGAAGAACAGGTTGCGGCGCCGATCTGGGCCTTACCCCTGCCTAACGCCGGTCGCCACAAAGATACGGCCTAGATTCCCCAGGTGCGCCAGTCCGGTGACTTAGTCGGCCGGGAGCACTGCCTCCAGGAACATTTGCTCTCCAGCTGCATTCATTCTCGCATCTTCGCTCTGGCGGGGTTTTGGGATGAAACCTCAGTCCGCGCGTCGCGAGCGCGCCGAACGGCGGCGGTCGTTTGCATTGGCCCATTTATCGGATCCGCATCTGGCCGGTTGGTCAGTTGACCGGCCTTGGTCGTTGGCCAACAAGCGGCTGAAGGGATGGCTGTCGTGGCAACACCATGGCAGCCGGATCCACCTGGCGCATGTGCTGGAGCTGATGCTTGATGACATACGCAAGCAGGCGCTCGATCACATCGTGGTGACCGGCGATCTGGTCAATATCGCGCTCCCCCAGGAATTTGAGAATGCCGCGCGCTGGCTCCATCGCCTGGGACCGTCAGACAGAGTGACAGTCATCCCCGGCAATCACGATGCCTATGTCTCCGTGCCGCAGGCAGAGGGCATAGCGCGCTGGCGCGACTACATGACCGACCTTGGCTGGAATGGACCGGACGGGGCAGCAACAATCGATTCCTTTCCTTTTGTTCGGCGGGTTGGTCCATTGGCATTGGTGGGTTTGACGACCGCCGTACCGATGCCGCTGTTTGTCGGGGCTGGCCGACTGGGCACGGCACAGCTCGACGTCTTGCGCGATACGCTTACCCAACTGGAAGCAACCGGCGCCTGCCGCGTGGTGCTGATCCACCATCCACCGTACGCCTATGGTCGCCGAGGCTTGCTGGATGTGCGGCAATTCGTGGATGTGGTGCGCGAGGCGGGCGCCGAGCTCATTCTGCACGGTCACACACACGTCGCGGGACTTCGCTGGATCGGGAAAACGCCGGTCATCGGTGTTCCCTCCGCCTCGGCGTTGCGGCACGGCGACAAGGATGCAGCCGCCTACAATCTGTATCGGATCAGCTGCGCGGAGCAGGCGTGGAAAATCGCAGTCGAAGTCCGGGAAATGAGCGACGACTTGGGCCACCTTGTCTGGACCAAAAGCTTTGATTTGATCATCCCCGCAATGACGGAGATGGCCCTCAAGCCTTCGATATCGGACGGCTTGAGGCTCGCCAGTGTGAAATGAATTAAGCTCAGCGAACTGAGGCGCATCGGCATCGCCTCGCTGTTGGCGGACCACGACCGACGATGATGAGCACTATGTCTACGCTATAGCCCTCTGATAGCAACGATGGGCTTAAGGGCTGGCCGTCTGTCCCTTCATGAATGTTTTGCCGAGGTCGTCCGAGATTAACGGAGTTGCCGCGCGCAGCCCGTCGGCGGCTAAGGCTGGGTTCGAGAGAACCCTATCGTAGGACGCGAACCGATAGGCTGCGGATGGACGCAAAACCGTCATATCCAACATCGCTGCCTCGCTCGTAGCTGTGACAGTGCCGTCCCCTGCAGCGGTGATTGTCTGGGGCTCGGGTGAAGCGTAGGCGTCATAGAGATACCACCGTTCAAGAAGGATCTTTTTCGACTTTCTGTCGATCAATTGAACCCTTACTTTGGTTTCGGGTGCGAACTGACCTCCATCAAGACCATCGCTGTACCCAGCGCCGATGATCAAAGCGTAGAGAATAGCATCCGAATTCAAATCTCCGACATTATCTAAAATAATATCGCCCTTCTTATCTTGATCGACCCTCATCACCGAGGTCTTGTACCCGTCCGCTTCAAGAACCCGCGACAGAGAATCCTGGAGGTCGATTCCAAGATGCAGATTCTGTTGCGACATGGCGAGGTCAAACTCTTTACGGTGCGCATTCACGTCTGCAACCGCTCTCTGAGAGTTAGGATCAGCCGGCTTCCCGGTGGTCATCGAAAGGGAATCGCCGCAAGGCCGCTGCTGCTCAGAAGAGAATACCCGACCCTGGGTTCGGGCGGCACCGCCAGGGCGATGGTGTGGAGGCTGGTCGCCACCTTCGGATCGAGAAAGCACGGCGGCGGATCGGCACACCCGGCCAACGCAAGTGCGATCGCGGCGGCTGCCATTGCCAGCGTGCACGACGACAAAACCTGATGAAGTCGCATGATGATACCAGCCGCTACTTCAGCAATTCCGAAGGGCATATGCGACGCACTCGCTTGGCAGTGGAACTCAAAATACTCAATCATGCGTTGGACCACATCGTTGGACGGGGACGGCAAGGGAAAAGCGCCCGCCATCGGCCGGGCGCATATGGTTGGATTAATTGATTTTTGGCGTCACCAGTGGAACCCCTGCTGTCGCTTCCGGCCGAAAGCTAAATGATATCAATGATCCGAGCGCCATCCGCCGCGATATAAGTTCGGTGGTTGCGGTTTGTACCGAAGGGTGGTACATAGACACATAAGCGGAGTCACCGGATGATCGTGAGCTTTCGGGACGAGTGGCTGCGGGCCTTCTTTGTCAAGGACACGCGGTCGCGGCATATCCCGACCGACCTCGAAAGCCGGCTCTTCCGCAAGCTCCAGATGATCGACGATGCGACGACCGATCAGGACTTACGAGTGCCGCCCAGCAATCACTTCGAGAAGCTGCGCGGCAATCTGGCGGGGTTCCACTCGATCCGCGTCAACAGCCAATGGCGGCTGGTCTTCCGTTGGGACGGCAGCCGCGGCGAAGCGGAAGGCGCCTATCTCGACGACCACAGCTACAGATGAGGCGGACCATGCTGACGACGAAGCGCAAGCCGGCCACGATCGGCGAGATTCTAATCGAGGAGTTCATGCAGCCGATGGGGCTGACCCAGGCCGCCTTGGCGGAGGCGATGGGTGTTCAGCGCAAGCATGTCAACGAGCTGTGCAACGACCGCCGGAGCGTGACGGCGGCGACGGCGCTCATCCTCGCGCGTGTGTTCGGCAATAGCCCCGACTTCTGGCTCAACGTGCAGCGGCGCAGCGATCTGTGGGAGGCGATGAACAGTCCTCGCGAGCGCGAGCGGATCGAACGCGCGACGCCGCTCGGTACCGCGGCGTGATGTTTGTCGCCGGGAAGGGGAAGGATGCTGTGGCGTAGAAATCGGCCGTTCCGCTCCCGGAGGCGTCGCGCGATCCTGGCGGGATGTCTCCACCACGCGCCAGTATGGGCATCTTGCCCGATGATCTCTACATCCAGTCTGAACCCCGGCCGCGCATCGGCCGGCCCCGAAGCACGACGTTGCGGCCTGGACTGTCACGGACGACTGGCCCCGGGGCGTCCCGGTCACGCAGGCGAGTGGAGCGCGGTCAAAACTCCATGGGGCCGCGCATGAGGGCAGCGGGAGGTCTCTCTCGAAACCAACAACCGCAGTGACAGCCCAAGCCTACTCCGGCCTGGGTGATGCCACCTCAACGGGCGCCATGGTGCGTCCGTTGTGCTGATTGCAATCGACGGCTCGGGGCGTTGTTGCGATGGCCGCGAACTACCCATGGCCGACATTCGTTCGATGCCGTAATCTCAGCGGAATGAGAACTACCGCTCCACCGGCTTTTAACATGTCCTTCTCAGGACCTGAGGGACCTTACACAATCCGCTTCCAACCCACCGACGAGTGGGATGGGATTATTGAAGTCTCGATAAGCGGGACACCTATGCGGTGGCATGTGATGAACGTGGAACAAGAGGACAACGGTGGCATCGTGATTGGTGGTATGACTAACGGAACTGAGAAGATTTGGAACGATCAGTTCTGGTTCGAACTTCGCCTCAACGACGTTCCGGCCGTCATGCGCTATTGGGGAAACCAAGTCATCTGGCGCGAAGACACCGCCGCCTAGTAGTGTGTTTGCGATGTCCGCTATCCACCACAGCGGACGTTGGCGGCTGGCGGAAGAGGTGGGATTCGAACCCACGAACGGGTTGCCCCGTTGCTGGTTTTCAAGACCAGTGCCTTCAACCACTCGGCCACTCTTCCCCAGGCGGGGCTTACTCTGCGCTTACGGGCAATTGTCGCGCCCGACAAGACCCTAGTAATTAGAATCGCTTAGCCGCTAGGACCACCAGCTTTCAAGACCGGTGCCTTAAACCACTCGGCCACCCATCCCGCGAGGGCTGAGATAGAGCGCGGGCGAACGGGGGTCAAGCAAGGGCATCGGCGTCCGAGTCGCGCTCCAGCGCCTGTCCAGACCGGATTTCGCCACAATTC
>DASRRI010000157.1:0-12294 GCA_035695765.1 Dongiaceae bacterium | reverse complement strand
GCAAGCGCCGATCAACCGGCACTGTCCGGAGATAACTTCCCAACCATCCGCGCAGCCGCCGCTTCAACCACACGAAGCGGCATGGCCAGCGGGATATGAGGTGAAAGAGGGATGAAACGCTATGCAGGCGGTCACAGCTCACGCTTTTGTGCACGTGACCGCAGTTCAATGATCGCGATGATGCCAAGTCATGCGATTGGCAGCGCCGATCGCGTCTGCATGGAAATCAAAATGCATCGATACAAATACGACAATGGGCGGAGAGAACGCTCCGCCCATTGCTGTGCGGGCCGATCAACCCAGCGGCAGCTGTTCGTCGTCGAACAGCATCGTGGTGCCGCTGCCGCCGCCTTCTTGGGGATCGGGATCTGGATCGGCGGCCGGCTCGTGGTGTTCGTGCGGCTCGGGCCTGTCGTGATTCTGGCCGTTGTGGCCGGGCTCGGGCGTGCGATCCGGTCCCGGCGACGCTGCCGCCGAGGAGAAGGAACCGAGGTCGCCGCATTGCGCGTCCTCGTCCTCGCCGGCGACCAGGATGCTCTGTCCGCCGATACAGACGATCGACTTGCCCGTGCCGTTCGGCTTTGCTTCCACCGCGCCGGACAGGACGTCGATGACGGTCGCATCGTCGCCATCGACATGGACCAGGAACTCGGTGCCGCGCACGCCGATGGTCGCGACCGGCGTCTTCAGCTTCACGCCCTGGTCGTTATTCCCGTTCGAGGTGAAGTGGAACAGTCCGTTGTTGAGATTGATCAGGCCGGAAGCGGCCGATCCATCGAACACGTAGTCGGACAGCACCATCTCGCTCGATTGCTCGACGCTCAGCTCCGAGCCGTCGACGAACTTCACCTGGATGACTGATTCTTCTTCGGTGCGCAGCGTTTCGTTCTGCACCAGCTCGTCGGCATTCTTGGCCGTGATCTCATCAGCGCCCGGCGGCTGCCGGTAGCCTTCATTCACCACATCAACCACGGTTGCTATGCCGGCGGCGTTGGCCGCCTGCGGCAGGGCCCACAATGCCGCGATGGCATAACAGACCTGGTACGCCAATTTCCGTTTCATCGTAACCTCCAAATCGCAAACACCCGTTGCCCGTGATGCCATTACCTGGCTTTTTGCGCGCTGACCTATCTCACTCCACCGCTTACGGATCGCTTACACCGTCTGCGGATATCGACCTCTGCGCTGTAGCGTGCCCTTGTGCGTTACGTCCCCACTTGCGATCGAACCCAATCAGCGCATGAGAGCAGCCTCACGCGCCGCATGATGCTTGGTCTGTTTCTGACCGAGTCCCGGCTGGCCCAGCCGCGATTGCGCCGCCGGGATGCCGGATTGGGCGATGTACGATTGTTCGAATGTTCCCCTGACGCCACCCCGCCTACCCTGCCCTAGTCACACGCCGGCAGCGCATTCATCCCTGGCAACGTCATGCCACAACCACCCGACAAGCCATGGTTCCCATGGTCGCCCTCTGTCAGACAGTGTTGTAGTGGCCACAATTGTCTTTGGGCGTCGGAGGGTCAATAGGATTGTATTAAAGTTCGACACAATCGCGGGTATCGATGCGATTGGTTAACAGCGCCCTCCCCTGACTTTCACGTGTCCTGCTGGTCTTTATATAGGATCGCAGAGGCACTTAACGGAAGTGACCGATGGCACAATCGGCGCCGGAAGATAAGTAAATCGTAGTTCTGGCCCTAAGGTTTCGATCGACTTGGCTTCCGGGTTCCCAACATTGCCGAGACAGGGCCTGAACAGGCGCTCCGACCGCAAGCCACGCTCTATGCTTCGCCGGCGTGCACGATGAAGATCAGTGAGATGCGGGGAGTGCGATCGGTACTCGGCGCTTACAGGCGGGTTCTTCGGCCGACTCTCCGCTCTTCGTCGCGATTGCGGGAAACAATACAATTCCCGCAAAACGCACTAAAAAGGGTTATCGCCACGCCCGAGCAGAACGATTGTTCAGCATCGGGCCGGCAATAGCGATATGTGATCGTCCCGGTCATTGGGGGCTCGCCGGAACAATATGAACAAATGGCTGCAACCTGGCCTGGCCGCGCTTGTGCTCGCGGCGGCGTTGCTGGTGCGCTGGTTCGACCCGGCTATCCTGGGCGATTTGCGGGCGCTGGTCTTTGACCAGTACCAGCGGATCGCACCGCGCGCGTATCAGCCCCTGCCCGTGAAAATCGTCGATATCGACGACGCGTCCATTGCAAGACTTGGCCAATGGCCCTGGTCACGTGGCGTTATGGCCAACCTGGTGGCGAAGTTGCGGGCGCAGGGCGCCGCTGTGATCGCCTTCGATGTCGTCTTTTCGGAACCGGATCGCACGGCGCCGGCGCGGGTCTATTCGAACTGGGACATCGCAGCCGACGACCCGCTGATCAAGGAATTGCAGGAGCGAGTCACCGACCCGGATGCCAAGCTGGCCGCGGAGATGGCGCGCACCAACGTCGTGCTGGGTTTCGTCCTCACCGAGGACGACAAGCCAGCGAAGATCAAGCGCAAAGGCGGCTTCGCTAATGCGGGCATCGATCCACGGAGTTTTGCACGGTATTTCCCGGGCGTGCTGCCGGCGCTCCCGATCCTGCAGGAGGCCGCCAAGGGCAATGGCGCGGTCAATGCCGTGCCGGATCGCGACGCCATCGTTCGCCGGGTACCCATGATCCTTGAAGGCGCTGGCGATCTCTATCCCAGCCTAGTAGCGGAGACGTTGCGTGTCAGCCTCGGGGTCAGCAGTTACCTGGTCAAGTCGACCGGATCGCAAAGCTACACGTTCGGCGGCTTCACCAGCATCTTGCGGCGCAACGCCGGCATCGGCGAGATCGGCATTGGCCCGTTGCACATCCCGACCGACCCGCGTGGCGAGATGTGGCTCTTCGATACCGGTCATCGACCCGAACGCTACATCCCGGCGTGGCAGGTCATCGACGGCACGGCGCAGGGCCTCAACGGCGCCATTGTCTTCGTCGGCACCAGCGCGCCGGGCCTGCGCGATCTGCGATCGACGCCCAACGCGACGGCGATTCCCGGCGAGGAGATCCATGCGCAGATGGTCGAGCAGATCCTGACCGGCGACCTGATCGAGCGACCGATCTGGGCTGATGATCTGGAATTCCTGGCGCTGCTGGTACTCGGCGGTGCGATGATCGTGTTGTTGCCGCGACTGGGGCCAATCGGCTGCGCGGTGCTGGGCGGTGCCAGCATCATCATCGCGGTCGGCTATGGCTGGTGGGCGTTTCTGCAATTGCGCTGGCTGATCGACCCGGTCTATCCATCGGCCGGCGCACTGGCCGTGTTCCTGACGGGCGTGCTGCTTTCCTTCTTCCGCTCCGACGTCGAGCGCAAGCGGGTTCGCGACGCCTTCCGTCACTATCTTGCGCCGGCGATGGTGGAGCGGCTGGCCGCCAATCCCAACCTACTGCGCCTGGGCGGCGAGATGCGGGACACGACCATCATGTTCTGCGACATCCGCGACTTCACCACCATCTCGGAAACGATGGACGCCACGGCGCTGACCGCACTGTTGAACGATTTCCTCACCCCCATGACCGAGGCGGTGCTGGCGCACCAGGGCACCATCGACAAGTATATCGGCGATTCCATCATGGCCTTCTGGAACGCGCCGTTGGATGAGCCCGACCATGCCCACTTAGCCTGCCTCACGACCCTGGACATGCGCCGGCGGCTGTCGATCCTGAACGCACATCTTGTCGAGCGCGCCGCGAAAGCTGGCCAGGAGCATCGCCCGATCATGATCGGCATCGGCCTCAATTCGGGCCAGGCCTGCGTCGGCAACCTCGGATCGCGCGAGAAATTCAACTACTCGGTTATCGGCGACAACGTGAACCTCGCCTCGCGCATCGAGGGCGTGAGCAAGAGCTTCGGCCTCGACATCCTGATCGGCGAACAGACGCGCAACGCCGCGCCCGATTTCGCCGCGATTCCGATTGGCGACATATTCGTGAAGGGCAAGAGCCTGCCGGCGCGGCTCTATGCGCTGATCGGCGGGCCGGAAGTGATGCGATCGCCAAATGCGGCGGCGATGCTCGACGTGCTTGCCGAAGCGGCGCAGTCCTTCAAGTCAGGCGATCTGGCGGCTGTCGCCGCCGCGATCGAGACCGCCAAGTCGCTCGGCGCCGGCCTCAACCTGGAACCGCTGTTCGAGCATATGACCAACGCCCTTGCCGCCGCCCGCAGGCGCGCAGGTTAGCTGGGTACCGACAATGGAGCTTCGATCCGTCCGCGCAGGCAGCGGGCGCCAGAACTATTTGTTACCGCCGGGGTTGTCGGTTCCGCCGTTGTCGTTACCACGGCCCTGGCCTTTCCCCTTGCCCGGATTGCTGCCGTCGGCGTGGCCGGAGTGATTGCCGCCGCCTGAGGATGCGGGTGGGTCGTTCGGCTTGCTCTTGCCCTTCGCGGCGGCAGCATCCCTGTGTGATGGTGCAACGGCCCCGCCCTTGGACTCGCCGGCCACGATCTGCGTTGCCGGTGGTATTCCGGCCGCGGTGGAGAATGAGCCGAAATCGCCGCAGATCGCATCGGACCTCCTGCCGGCAACCAATATGCTTTGGCCGCCCTCGCAAGTGATCCCCTTGCCGCCGCCCCGCGGCTTCACTTCCACGGCGCCATCGAGGATGTCGACGATGGTCGCCTCGTTGGCGACCGTAACCAGGAACTCCGTGCCTCGAATGCCGATAGTGGCCACCGGCGTCTGCAGCGCGATCTTGGAATCGTCTTTGCCGTTTGAATTGTAATGGAACAGGCCGTTGTCGAGCTGGATCACGCCCGAGCTGGCGGTGGTCTGCTCATCGAACACGTAGTCGGACAGGATGACTTCGCTGCCCGCCTCGATGCTGAGTTCCGAACCGTCGACGAACCGCACGGAGATGGTCGAATTCTCTTCAGTTCGCAGAGTCTCGTCGGTCACCAATGGGTCGTTCACCTTGGCCGGGATCTCCGCGGCGCCGGGTGGCGTGTGATAGGCCTGGTTGACGACTTCCGTGATCGTCCCGATTCCGACGGCAAAAGCAGCTGGACTGACCGTTCCCAAGAGCGCAACTGCAAAGCCGACCCCATATGCCATGCGCAGCATAAAGCCCTCCTGTCCCATAAAGGCCGCTGCCCAGCTCGCCCCGATCAAAAAACGCGCCTGGACGATGTCGGTGGTGAAATTTGCGTCTGTATCCCCGGCAATTGCGAGCGAACGCTACCCGCTCGTCTCAATTGCCCAGGACTACAGGCCAACGCGAAGTGTTCAGTTCTGAGATGCGCCGTTCACGACCGTTTCACAAGTGACGCCCGTCACCAGTTGGCTTACTTGCCGCCCCCGGGATTGTTGGAGCCGCCGTTATTCCCGCCGCCGCCATTTCCGTTGCCATGGCCATTGCCGTGGCCCTGGCCAGGGTTAGTCCCATCGCCGAGGCCAGAGTGGTTGGTATGCCCGCCGCCGGGATTGCCACCTGGATCACCACCGCCCCCTGGATCACCACCGCCACCTGGATCACCACCGCCGGGGTCGCCGCCGCCCGGACTGCCGCCACCCGAACTGCCGCCACCGCCGCCCGCGCTGTGCTCGCTCACAGACCCACTACGGCCAACGTGTTCTTTGGCCTCGCCGTGCGCCAAGGTGGCCGGCGCGGGTGGCACACCCGCTGCCGTGCTGAACGATCCGAAATCGCCGCAGATGGCGTCGGTGTCGGATCCGGAAGCCAGGATGCTCTGGCCCCCTTCGCACGCGATAGCCTTACCCTTTCCGACCGGCTTAACTTCAACCTGGCCGTCCAGGATATCGACGATGGTCACGCCGTTCTGGACGGTTACCAGAAATTCTGTTCCGCGGATGCCGATGGTCGCGACCGGCGTCTCGATCTTGACACCGCCGTCGGCGACACCATTGGAGTTGAAGTGAAACAGCCCTTCGCCGAGCTGAATGCTGCCGGCGCTGCCGGCACCCGTGTCGTCGAACACATAGTCGGAAAGCAGAATTTCGCTTTCCGCCTCGACGCTCATTTCCGACCCGTCGATGAATTTCACCTGGATCGCCGACTCGCTGCCGGTGCGCAACGCTTCGCCCTGTACAAGCTCGTCCGTCGGCTTCGCCGGCAACTCGGAAGCGCCCGGCGGCGTGCGATAACCTTCGTTGACTACGTCGACGACAGTCCCGATGCCCGCCGCAAGCGCCCCAACGCTGACGGACGACAACAATATGGTCGCAACGCAGACTCGACAAACCATGGCGTGCATGGTGGCCCTCATGTCGAAAATTCTGCCTAGAACTGAATTGTCTCCTCTGATTGTATCAGGGGTCAATACAATTATTGTAGAATACTTGATAAACTTGTGTGATTCGTCACATGGTTAACACCATGGCTCGTCGACGCCAGAGCACAACGTTCCGGCTTGTCAGAGGCGGTTCGCCAGGATGATGAGATGGCTGCAACCTGCACTGGCACTGCTCGTGCTAACGGCTGCGGTCGTGCTGCGCCTGATGGATCAACCGATATTATTGGATTTCCGCTCCCTGGTCTTTGACCAGTACCAGCGCCTGTCACCGCGCGCCTACGATCCAAGCTGGCCCGTCAGGATTGTCGATATCGACGACGAATCGCTGGCCCAGCTCGGACAGTGGCCATGGCCGCGCAACTTGTTCGCCCAGCTGTTGGAGCAGTTGCGTAATCAAGGTGTGCTGGCCGTCGCCTTGGACATTGATTTCGCGGAGCCGGACCGTTCATCGCCGGCCCGCATGCTCTCCACCTGGGGCGTGCCGCGCGATGATCCGATCGCTGGCGCGCTTGCCACGCGGGTTAAGGATCCGGATGAGGTTCTCGCGGCGGAAATCGCAAAGGGCCGCGTCGTGACGGGATTTGTCCTGGTCAAGGAGGAGACGGGAAAGACTCCGGTCCGCAAGGCCGGAATGGCAAAGATGACCGGCAAGGACGTCGATCCGCTGGCCTTGGTTCCGAAGTTCGGCGGCGCCATTCCGAATATTGCGCTGATCGAGCAGGCGGCGGCGGGCAATGGCAGCATCAATGCCGTGACCGACCGCGATGGCATCGTCCGCCGCGTGCCGATGATCCTCAATGGCGGTGGCAAGCTGCTGCCAAGCCTCTCGGCGGAAGCTCTGCGAGTCGCATTGAACGAGAAGCAGTACATCCTGCGCGCCAGCGGCGCCCAAAAATACAAGCGGCTGTTCAGCCTGCGTGGCGACAAAGGCATTGGCGAATTCAGCATCGGCAAGGTCGGCAAGAACAGCATCCCCACCGATCCGACGGCACAGGTCTGGTTGCATGACAGCGGTCATCAGCCAGCGCGCTTCGTCTCGGCATGGAAAGTCCTCGCCGGCCAGGCACCCAGCCTGCGCGGCGCGATCGTGTTCATCGGCACCAGTGCACCTGGGCTGAAGGATTTGCGGTCGACGCCCGGAGTGCCTGCAATTCCCGGGGTCGAGATCCATGCGCAGATCATCGAGCAGATCATTGCCGGCGATCTTCTGCAGCGGCCGATCTGGGCCGACGACCTCGAGACCGGCGCGCTTTTGGTCATGGGGCTTGCGATGATCGGCCTGATGCCGTGGCTGCGTCCCCTCGGTTGCGCCCTTGTCGGCGGCGTCTGCGTCATCGCCGCGTTCGGTGTGGGCTGGTGGGCCTTCGACCAGCTTCGCTGGCTGCTCGACCCGCTCTATCCGACGGCAGGTGCCGGCGCCGTGTTCCTCACCATGCTGATGCTGTCGTTCCAGCGCTCCGACATCGAGCGCCGGCAGGTGCGCGAGACCTTCAGCCATTATCTCGCCCCGGCGATGGTGAAGCGCCTGGTCTCCAATCCGAGTCTGCTGCGCCTAGGGGGCGAGGTGCGCAATCTCACCATCATGTTCTGCGACATCCGCGACTTCACCAGCATCTCGGAGAAGATGGAGGCAACCGCGCTGACTGCTCTGCTGAACGACTTTCTGACGCCGATGTCCGAAGCCGTGATGGAGAATGGCGGCACGATCGACAAGTATATCGGCGATTCCATCATGGCGTTCTGGAACGCGCCGCTCGACGAGCCCGATCATGCCAAGCTCGCCTGCAGGGCCACGCTAGAGATGCGCCGACGCCTCGCGATGCTCAACAAGACGCTGACCGACAAGGCGAACGCGGCTGGCCAGAGCTTTTCACCGATCATGATCGGGATCGGCCTCAACTCCGGCGACGCGCTGGTCGGCAATCTCGGAGCGCGCCAGCGCCTGAACTATTCCGTCATCGGCGACAACGTGAACCTCGCCTCGCGCATCGAGGGCGTGAGCAAAGGCTTCGGCCTCGACATCCTGATCGGCGAGCAGACACGCAATCTGGCACCCGATTTCACCGCGATTCCCATCGGCGACATTTTCGTGAAGGGCAAGAGCCTGCCGGCGCGGCTCTATGCCCTGATCGGCGGGCCCGAGGTCGCGCAAGCGCCGCAGGCGGCGCACTTGCTGGACGAGATCGCCAAGGCGGCGCAGGCCTTCAAGAATGGTAGCTTCGCGGTCGCCGCCGCAGCGCTGACCGCGGCGCGCACCCATGGCGAAGGCCTCGGCCTGGAGCCCTTGTTCGACCACATGAGCAACGCCCTCGCTTCCGCAGAGCATAAGGCGAAAGCTGCGGCGCAGTAGCTAGGAACTCTTCTTGCGGGCCGCGTAACGCGCCAGCGTTTCTTCGTTGGGCGGATAGAGGCCGGGCAGTGCCTTGCCGGCTTTGACTTCATCCATGAGCCAGGCTTCGAGCTGTTCCTGCTCCGCACCGAGGCGCGCAACCTCCTCCGCCAAGGCTGTGGGAATGATGACCGCGCCGTCGCCGTCGGCCACCACCACATCGCCGGGATGGATCGCGACGCCGCCGCAGCCGATCGGCTCCTGCCACCCGACGAAAGTGAGGCCCGCCACCGAAGCCGGGGCCGCGGCGCCTGCGCACCACACCGGCAATCCGGTCCCGAGCACGCCTTCCTTGTCGCGCATCACGCCGTCGGTAACGAGGCCAGCGACGCCACGCACTTTCATGCGCTGCGCCAGGATGTCGCCAAATACGCCGGCATCGGTGACGCCCATGGCGTCGATCACAGCGATGCAGCCCTCCGGCATCTCCTCGATCGCCGCGCGCGTCGAACGGGGCGAGGACCAGGAGGCCGGCGTCGCCAGATCTTCGCGCGCCGGCACGAAGCGCAGGGTGAAGGCACGCCCCACGATGCGTTGCTGGTTCTCAGCGAACGGCCGCGGACCTTTCATCCAGACGCGCTTTATGCCCTTTTTCAGCAGCACCGTGGTGATGGTGGCGGTGGTGATTCCGCGCAGCGCGGAAACAAGGGCCGTGTCGGTCACAGCTATCCTCTATTCATCCGGTTATCGACCAGGCTCTGCACCACCGTCGGATCAGCCAGCGTGGAGGTGTCGCCGAGATTGCTGTAGTCGTTCTCCGCGATCTTCCTCAAGATGCGCCGCATGATCTTGCCCGACCGGGTCTTGGGCAGGCCCGGCGCCCATTGCAGCAAGTCAGGCTGCGCGATCGGGCCGATCTCCTTCCTCACCCATTGCACCAGCTCCTTGCGCAGCTCTTCGCTCGGCTCCACGCCGAGCTTCAGCGTGACATAGGCGTAGATGCCCTGGCCCTTGATGTCGTGCGGATAGCCAACGACCGCGGATTCCGCGACCTTCGGATGGGCGACGAGCGCCGATTCCACCTCCGCCGTTCCCATGCGATGGCCGGAGACGTTCAGCACATCATCGACACGGCCGGTGATCCAGTAATAGCCGTCGGCATCGCGCCGGCAGCCATCGCCGGTGAAATACTTGCCGGGATAGGTGCGGAAATAGGTTTCGGCAAAGCGCTTGTGATCGCCATAGACTGTGCGCATCTGGCCCGGCCAGGAATCATCGATGCAGAGATTGCCCTGGCATTCGCCTTCGAGCACCTTGCCGTCACCATCGACGATCGATGGCTGGATGCCGAACAAGGGCTTGGTGGCCGAACCCGGCTTCAGCGGCGTGGCGCCGGGCAGCGGGGAAATGAGGATGCCGCCGGTCTCGGTCTGCCACCAGGTATCGACGATCGGGCAGCGATGCTTGCCGACGACGCGGTGGTACCACAGCCAGGCTTCGGGATTGATCGGCTCGCCCACCGTCCCCAGCAGGCGCAGCGAGGTGAGCTTGCATTTCTGCACCGGCGCTTCGCCTTCGCGCATCAAGGCGCGGATCGCGGTCGGCGCTGTGTAGAAGATGTTGACCTTGTGCTTGTCGCACACCTGCCAGAAACGCGAGGCGTCGGGATAGTTCGGGACACCTTCGAACATCAGCGAGATCGCGCCATTGGCGAGCGGGCCGTAGACGATGTAGCTATGACCCGTGACCCAACCCACATCCGCCGTGCACCAATAGATCTCGCCCCCGTGATAGTCGAAGACCTGTTGATGCGTCAGCGAGGCATAGACCAGATAGCCGCCGGTCGTGTGCAGCACGCCCTTCGGCTTTCCGGTCGAGCCGGAGGTGTAGAGGATGAAAAGCGGATCTTCCGCGCTCATCTCCGCCGGCGTGCAATAGGCGCCGACCTTCGGCGATTCCTCGTGCCACCAATGATCGCGGCCAGCCGTCCATTCGATCTTGCCGCCGGTGCGGCGCACCACCAGGCACTTCTTGATCGAGGGGCAGTTCTTAAGCGCCGCATCGACATTTGCTTTCAGCGGCACCTTCTTGCCGCCGCGCAATCCTTCGTCTGCCGTGATGACGATGTTGGAATCGCAATCCTGGATGCGCCCGGCCAGGCTGTCGGGGGAGAAGCCGCCGAACACCACCGAATGGACGGCGCCGATGCGGGCGCATGCCAGCATGGCATAGGCGGTCTCCGGGATCATCGGCATGTAGATGGTGATGCGGTCGCCGCGCTTGGCGCCCAGCTCCTTCAGCACGTTCGCCATGCGGCACACCTGCTCGTGCGCCTCCTTGTAGGTGATGTGCCTGCTTTCGCTTGGATCATCGCCCTCCCAGATGATGGCCGTCTGGTCGCCGCGCGCGGCGAGATGCCGGTCGAGGCAGTTGGCGGAGACATTCAAGGTGCCGTCATAGTACCAGCGGATGCGGACATCGCCGGTATAGTCGACGTCCTTCACCTTGCTGTAGGGACGGATCCAATCGACGCGCTTGCCGACATCGCCCCAGAAGCCCGCGCTGTCGGTGACGGAGCGGCGATACATCTCGTCGTATGCCTTGGCGTCGACCAGCGCGCGCTTCGCGGCATCGGCCGGAACGGGAAAGACCTGTGGCTCAGACATCGCTTGCACTCCCCTGACTTCTTCTTGGCGCCTACTTTAGGGCTGGGCGCCGGCACTTCTTCCTTAGACGAAAGTCGTAACAAGATGGCGATGAAAGGGCAAGATGAGCGCAGCGGCCGCCTGCTCCAATCCATTGTTGCGCTTGCGTTTTGAGTTCGTCTGTTAGCCAAAAAATGCCCTCCCCCAAGGGCTGGGGGAGGGTAGGAAAGGCAGCGTCCCGGTGTCGGAGGCGCTATGCCGCCTCTTCCCGCGCTTCGCCGAGGGCGAACCAATCGACCCTGCGGGTCGTGATCATCACGGCGAGGAGCGCGATCAGCAGGCCAATCGTGCCGGAGAGCAGCGAATAGGTCTCCATCTGCAGCAGCACATGCATATAGACATGCACCAGGGTGAGGACGGCACCCGTGACCCAGCCCATCAAGGGCCGGATGGTGGCGCCGGCATACCAGGCGACGATTGCGATATCGACCAGGCTCGCGATCAGATAGGACAGCGCGAAATCCATCTGTTCCGCGAGCGAGAGCAGCAGCAGATAGAACAAGGTGATCGACGCACCGATCAGCAGATATTGCACCAGATGTACCCGGTCGCGTTTCAAAACGCCCACTACGAACATGGTGCCGAAGGTGAGGCCGATGACCAGGATGCCGTATTTCACGATCCGGTCGGTCTGCTGATGCACGTCACCCGGCTCGGCCAGCGCGACGCCGACAGTGGTAATCCGGTCCGGCTCGAGCTTGTATTCATGGGTCAGCCACGCCAGCGGCGAACCGGTTGCGATATTCGAGATCGACCAGGTGCCGTCAAAGCCATCCGGGCCGATCTCGCGCTTGACCGGCAGCGGCGACCCGATGAAGTTCGGATGCGGCCAGTTGCTCGCGATCTTGATCTCGCTCTGTCGGCCCAGCGGCTGGAAGGAAAGGTAGTTGCGTCCGTTCAGCGCCAGGGTGAATGCGAAGTCGAATGCCTGGGCGCTCGGTTGGGGACCAGGACCGGCGGCATCCAGCGGCACCG
>DASRRI010000156.1:0-16099 GCA_035695765.1 Dongiaceae bacterium | reverse complement strand
CCTTCGGCCACCCTTGACGGCCGTTGCGCGCAGCAGCCTAACGAAAGCAGGTCGGGACGAGGAGAGGCCGCAGGCCGGTCGAACAAGGAGATGGGCCCATAACAGAGCCTTGACACCAATCACCTCATACAAGTCCTTTGGCACAAGGCGGAAGTTCGCTGCGATTAAGCGGATAGTGGTTTCAGCCTTAGCGCTCATGTTAATCAATCGGCCGAAACGGAATCATAGCCAGGGAATCTATCGCCGCGCTGTCACGACAACCAACCGCGCACTAACATTAACGGCTTGGCCAACCCGTCGGAATGAGATGAACCTCGAATCTGCCTGAAACTTCGAATCGGGATCCTGGGTGGGTGAGGAGCGAGACGGTCGTCGCCCGTTTTCCCCACCATGTCCTCCGGCGCATGAACAAGCAGGGTTCGTCCAGCGGCATTTTAAGATCTTCGCAAATATCGGGCGTCGGCTTGATGGATCGCACAGTCTGTTCAACCTCGGTCACTTCCGCAATGCCGCGCAGGTACTCGAAGGTCGTGAGCATGCCGTAGCGGAGCTTGATGTAGTCGGGCGCGACCTCCGGCAGCACGTAACGCTCTTCGACCTGTACCGGGACGGAATTGTCGCTGTGAACGATCAGCGAATGATAGACCGGTCTCTGGGGCGGCAATTCCATGAGGCCTACGATGTCTGCCGGAGGTATCACCTCGTCCAGCGCTTTCACGCGCGAGCTGTGCATATGGCCGCGCGATCTGATTTCCTCGGCGATGTTCTCGATCGTGACGAGGCCGAAATGCGCCCGCGGTTCGGCGACAAAGGTTCCGACCCCGGGAATGCGAACCAGCAGGCCGCTCTGCACCAGGCGGTTGAGCGCTCGAGTGATGGTGATGCGGCTGACGCCGACGCTTTCACCCAGCGTCTTTTCGGCCGGGATGCGCTGTCGCGGCTTCCACTCGCCGGAGCGGATGCGAGCGGTCACATGATCCTCGACCATCTTGTATAGCGGTTTCGGTTCTTGCAAGGTCACGCCGTACAGCTCCCCGTCTCATCGCTTCGATCGGTCAGTGTTGCGTCGCAGGCCGCATCAGACCGTTGCACGTTTACGGTATCCGAATGATTGGTCCAGGCGATTGAGGATGTGCTGACCTGCCGTGATGGGCTCATAACGCCGGTCTCCCGGCGACACGCCAAGATCGCAGGGATCGACCATCGCCCCGAAATCGGGGTCGTAGAAGGTTGCGATGGAATAGCGCTCATGCCCCGACCGGTTGATGACTCGATGTGGAGTGGATGTATAGCGATCGTTGGTCCAGCGTGCCAGCAGATCGCCGACATTGACCACCAATGTTCCCGGTATGGGGGCTGCACCGATCCAGGTCTTGCTTGCCCGGTCGAGCACCTCGAGGCCGCCGCTGTCATCCTGCCATAGCAGGGTGATGCACCCAAAGTCTGTATGCGGAGCGACGCCGAACAGATTCTTCCCCATTTCGGCCGGCTGCGGCGGATAATAGATGAGCTGGGTCCGTTGCAGCCGCTTGCGGTAGCGGTCGGCGAAGAAACCAGCATCGATGCGGAGGCTGAGTGCGATTGCTTTCAGGAGGTCCGCGCCGCAGGATCCAACCGCCTGATAGTAAGCCGACATGGCACCGCGCAGTTCTGGCATGAAATCCGGCCAGTTGTTCGGTCCCCGCAAAGGTTGCCCCGCCTGCACGTCCGGATCGTTGTCCGGCAGCTCCAGGCCCATGGTGAAGAACTCTTTGTAATCCGGTCGTTTGGCCCCGTACATGGTCGCGTCACCCAGCGCGCTGAAGCCGCGATGGCGCTTGTTGATGCTGACCGTCCGCTTCACATCGGTGGGCAACGCAAAGAAAGCGCGCGACGCGGCGACCACGTCTCCGATGATCGACTGGTCAACGCCGTGATTGCGAACATAGAAAAATCCGGCCGACATGCAGGCGGCATTGATGCTTGCCGCCACGGCCGCGATCGCGTGCGGGTCGCCGGCGCGCACCGGGCCAATGTCGATGATCGGCAAAGCACGCTCGCTCATGCGCTCGTCCTCCAACATGAAAATGCCTGGGCAAGATTGAGAAGTGAGTAAGCTTTCACCCGCAGCGGCTGCTGGCACGGCCGCCGATCCGTGGCACGGAATTGGCTTGAAAGCATAAAGGCGAGCAGTGTTACGGGCGCCGGCCCCCGATTGACGAGAGATTGACGCGGCTGACGCCTAAAGCCGCGCCTATAGCTGCCACCAGAATAGGCACGGCGGTTGCCACTGTTGGAATCAGTACCGCCGCCCATCGCAAGGTGCAGTGGACCAATATCTTCAATCACCATCGCATTTCCTAACGAACCTCCGCGCTATCGCCAGTGATGCCCATCTAAGGTATGTTGTATATACAAGATATATCCGACCATATCATATATATACAAGCACGCAAATCTTTGCTAACCTGCGCGCACTGAAACTCCGGCGCGAGAGAAGCTGTGGACCTAGGGTCCTGCGGAGTGCATCGGAGCTTGGGTCTCCATCAGCTGGCGCGCCCCCGATGCACAGAGAATCCCTATGACAAGGAGGCGGGCATGAAACGTGGGTTATGGGTCGGGCTAGTGGCGGCCCTGGTTGGGTTGAGTATCGCGGGCGCGGCATCGGCCGGCCACGCGGACGATGTCTTGGCCAAGGTGAAGAGCAAGGGCGAACTGGTCGTCGGGACGGAAATGCAGTTTGCGCCGTTCGACTTCCTGGAGAACGGCGCACAGGTGGGTCTCAACGCCGACCTGTTCCGGGAAATCGGCAAGGAGCTTGGCGTGAAAGTTACTTTCGTCGATCTGCCGTGGGATGGCGTGTTGCCGGGTCTGGAGGCAAAAAAGTTCGATGTGGTTGCGGGGCCAGTGACAATCACCAAGGAACGCATGACCCGCTATCAATTCACTCTGCCGATCGCCGATGCGACGGTGGCACTGCTCAAGCGGGCTGGGGACGACAGTGTGATGAAACCGAAAGACATCGCCGGGAAGGCGGTTGGCGGCGGCAAATCCTCCGCCCAACTCGACCAGCTCAAACTGTTTGCTGAAACCCTGCCGGGTAAGGCGGATATCCGCGAGTATGTCGACAACAATCAGGCCTACGCCGATCTGGCGGCCGGTCGGATCGTTGCGGTGGCGAACTCCCTGCCTAACATCTCCTATGTCGCTGCGCAGCGCCCGGATACCTTCGCGGTTGTTACCCCGCCCTTCGGTCAGAAAGTATATTTCGGCTATGTCGGGCGGCCGGACGAGGATTCAAAAACCTTGATGGCTGCCATCGATGATGCCCTACGCAAGATCGAGGCCGATGGCCGTATGGAGCAGATCCAGAAGAAATGGTTCGGCCTGAAGATGGACTTGCCGGACTCGGTGCCTGAGCCCGGATTCTGATGCCGGAAATGAAGCCGGGGCGTCAAAAGGGCGCTCCGGCCTCGTTCCGCGCAAGCGAATGAACGCTGCGACATGAGTGCGATCAAGGTTGTCATCCACAGTTTCCCGCTGCTGCTTCAGGCCGCGATGACGACTTTTGTCCTCTCCCTGGTGGCCACCGCCATTGGTCTGGTGATCGCGGCGCTGGTCTGTGCCCTTGGCCTCAGTAAGCGTCGCTGGCTCGCGCGTGCGGGCGCCGTCTATGTCAGCTTCTTCCGCGGCGTTCCACTCCTGGTGCAGCTGTTGCTGATCTACTATTTCCTGCCGTTCATCGGCATCGATGTGCCGTCGCTTGTTGCGGCGGTCGTGGGTCTCTCCTTATGCACTGCCGCGTATCTGGCGGAGATCCTGCGCGGAGGCCTCGCCTCGATACCGCCCGGCCAGCGCGAAGCCGGCGAAATGCTTGGTCTCGCCAAGAGCCAGATCTGGCGCAGGCTGCTCCTGCCGCAAGCGGTCCGATCGATGCTGCCGGCGATCGTCAGCGAAGTAACATTGCTGCTTAAGGCGTCTTCGCTGATCTCCGTCATCGGTGTGGCGGAGCTCACCCGCACCGGGCAGAACATCGCCGCCAGCACCTATCAGCCCCTAGAGATCTACGCCACGGTCGGCGCCATCTATCTTGCACTCAATCTGCTGCTCGCCGCCGGCGGCGGCATGATGGAGCGGCGGTTCGGACTGGCGAGGCGATGATGACGTTCGATCTATCGGTGTTCGCCGGCAGCGGAACGGAGATCCTGGGCGGCTTCCTGATGACACTCCTGGCATGGATCAGCGGTACCGCGCTTTCCCTGGCGCTTGGCCTTGCCGTTTCGCTCGGCCTTGTCTTTGGCCCCCATGCGCTCGCAATCGCGCTGCGCAGCTATGTCGAGGCGATCCGCGGAACGCCATTCCTGGTGCAGCTCTTCATCCTATATTTCGGCGGGCCTTATATTGGATTGACACTCGACCCGCTGCCGGCCGGCATAGTCGGCCTTGCGATCTATGGCGGGTCCTATTTCGCGGAGATCTTCCGCGCTGGCTTCCTCGCCATCCCGGCGGGCCAAGTCGAAGCCGCCGCGCTCCTCGGCCTGACACGACGCCAAATCGTCGGGCGGATCCAGTTTCCTCAGATGATGGTCGTCATCCTTCCCGCCCTGGTCAACATGGTGATCATTCTCAGCAAGGAGACAACGATTCTCTCCATCATCACGGTCCCCGAGCTGACGTTTGTCGTCAAAGGCATCGGCACGCGGACGTTCGCTTTTGTCGAGACGTTGCTGGCTTTGGCGCTCGGCTATTGGCTTCTGGTTGAAGTGACATCGGCCTGCGGCAAGGCGCTCGAGCAGCGGGTCGCGAGGCATCTCGTCCGATGAACAAGGAAATTGCCGCGGCGACTCTGCGATCAGGCCAGCGTTCCGCAAGCCTGGGCGGCGATCTCGCCGCCGTTCCGATGATCGAGCTCAGGGGCGTCACCAAGCGATTCGGGGAACTGACGGTCGTGAAGTCGGTCGACCTATCGGTGCGCAAATCCGAAGTGGTCTGTCTCATCGGACCCTCCGGCTCCGGCAAGAGCACGCTGCTCCGCTGCATGGCGTTCCTCGAGGCATACGACGACGGCGCGGTGCTGATCGAGGGCGAGCTGCTCGGATACCGCGATGACAGCAGAGGGCAGCGTCGCCGCGCCTCCGATCGGGAAATCGCCCGCGTGCGTCGCAATGTCGGCATGGTGTTCCAGCAATTTCATCTCTGGCCGCATATGACGGCTCTCGGCAATGTCATGGAGGCCTTGGTGATGGTCCGGCGACGGAGCAAGGAGGAAGCCAGGGCGATCGCGGTCAGGATGCTCGACAAGGTCGGGCTGGCAGCCAAGGCCGATAGCTACCCCGCACAGCTCTCCGGTGGCCAGCAACAGCGCGTCGCGATTGCGCGGTCGCTGGCGATCGATCCGCACGTCATGTTGTTCGACGAGCCGACCTCATCGCTCGATCCGGAGCTGGTAGGCGAGGTGCTGGCGGTCATGAAGGACCTTGCCGCCGAAGGAATGACAATGGTGGTCGTCACGCATGAAATGGGCTTCGCAGCCCAGGTCGGTGACACGATCGCGTTTCTGGACCACGGCGAGATTCTCGCGCGCGGTTCGCCCGCCGACGTCTTCCGGGATCAGAACCATCCAAGGATCCGGCAATTCCTGCAGAACTACCTCGATCGCAACGCATTCTGGTCATAGCGACGTGGTCTCTATGAGGAGAAATAACCGCATCGACCTTGCGATGCCCGCGCTCATGCAGCGCTTCGGGCTGCAGCTCTCGACCACCGCCGCAATCCTGGAGCAGCACTCACACGACGAATCCTGGAATCCGCCGGACTTGCCCGATGCTGTCATCTTCGCAGTCGATGGAAGATGTGGTCGACATGGTCCGGATCTGCGCCGCGCATAGAATTGCGATTGTGCCCTTCGGGGCTGGATCGTCTATGGAAGGGCAAGTCAACGCGCTGGCGGGAGGTGTTTCCGTCGATCTCTCGCGGATGAGCCGTACCCTCGGGCGTCGTCCCGCCGACATGGGACCGCTAAGCGGGCATCGCTGGGCAGGACGCACTAGGCCGCACACCGGAGCAAGGATTCTAAACCATTGAAGTTAATTGATAGTGCCAGAAATGTTTGGTGAGCCAGGGTGGTTTCGGCAAGGCGCAATTTGAGATGGTTGCGTGTCCCCGCAACCACTCTTTTCTTCGATCCCCTACGATAACTTGCGATCAGCTACGCTTGAGTGCGCGAGAACGCAGCAGGTTCAAATCGGGTCGATCTGACATGCTACCGGACGAAGTGCCTGCCAATGGCCGCGAAGGCTTTGAGCAGCAATCGATCGATGTCGTCATCCACAGGCAAGGTCTGCGACGACAGCTTGGCGATGACCAGCTGTGCCCGCGGATCGACATAGAGCCATTGGCCGTGGATGCCGATGGCGCAATAGGCGCCATGATCGTTGCCCGTGATGTACCACTTGCTGCGGTAGCGCCCGTGGGGCAGGAGCTGCGCCATGGTACCCCTGGCCCACGCGGCCGGATCGCCGTTGCAGAGAATGTCATCGATCCACGTGGCGGGCACGACCTGACGATCGGCGGCGCGACCGCGGTTGCGCATCATCTCGCCGAATCGCGCCAGGTCGTGGAGGCTTGTGCATACGCCGCCGGCTGTGCGTGCAGCCCCCAATCTGTCGATGGTCACGTAGGCATCGGTCACGGCGCCCATCGGCTTCCAGATCAGTTCGGAAAGCAACTGAGCATAGGAGGCGCCGGCAGCACGCTCGACGATCCAGCCGAGCATGTCCGAGTTCGGCGACACGTAGTGGAACCGCTCGCCATGCCGCCCCGCGCCCCGCGGCAGCGTAACCAGAAAACTGTGGAGATCGGAATCCATGGCCGGGTCGCTTACCGGATTCCAGCCCGTCGCTACGCGATAGCGAGCAAAGGCGCCGGTTGCGTCGAGGTAGCCTTCCTCGAACACGATGTTGACGGTCATATCCAGAACATGACGGACACTGCAATCGCCGTAAGCCGAACCTGCTGCTTCCGGTACATAGCGCGTCACGGGCGCCTCGGGGTCCAGTTTGCCGCGTTCGGCCAGGATACCTGCCAGGATGGCCGTAACCGACTTGCTGATCGAAAAGATTATGTGCGGGGTGGTCGCGATCAGATCGTTGCCGTACCATTCCAGAATGATTCTGCCGTCCTGAAGAACGAGGAAACCATCTGTCTCGGTGCGCGGAAGCAGCTCCGCAATGGTCCATGCTTGGCCGTCGGCATCCTCAAAGGAAAGGCCGCCAAGATCATAGGGCGCGCGGGATAGCGATGAGTCCGGAGCCGGGCTCGCCGCGATGCGCGCGACCGGCAGGATGTCAGAGACGTGATGGAACGCCCACCGATTCCATGGCGACAGGCGCCAGTTAGCGAGGGTGACGGTGCTATTCATCTTTCGTGCGTAACTGGAGTAGATCAGGCGAGGAAGGGCGCGTCTTCGCGCATCTCGATCAGCGTGGGACGGTCCGCGGCAAAGGCGTTGCGGACACTTTGCTCGAAGGCGTCAAGACTATCCGGCCGTGCGGTCAGGCAACCGAAAGCCTTCGCTAGCGCGATGTAGTCCGGGTTCAACTGATTGACGCCGATGGTCGGGATGCCGCGCGCTTTCATGCCGTCGCGGATCTGCGCCAGGCTGTCATTGTTCCACAGCAGGATGGCGATCGGCAGCTTCTGCTCCACCGCGGTCGCCAGCTCCTGCATCGTGAATAGGAACCCGCCATCGCCCATCATGGCGACGGTCGGCCGCTTTGGCGCGGCAATCTGGCCGCCGATGGCGGCCGGCAGCGCGAAGCCGAGCGTGCCGTAGCCGACCGGGAAGAACCAGGTCTTCGGCGAGCTCGCAGGATAGAAGCAGTAGCCGGTATAGGCGATTTGCGTCATGTCGGTGAAGACTTGGCCATGTACCGGCACGGCGCGGCGCAGGGCTTCCAGTACCTTGATGTGCTTATGCTCCAAAGGTGTCAGCTTGGCGCGCTCCGCGGCGCGATGCCGCGCGATCTCATTGCTGCCCCGGAACCCCGTGCCGGATGTGCCGTGGCGGCCGAGCGCAGCGAGGATGGCCGCGACCGTTGCTTTGGCATCGGCCTGAATCGCCACGGCCGGCGCATAGTCGCGGGCGAGGACGGCAGGATCGAGGTCGATGCGGATCATCAGTCCGCCGAATTCCAGCGGCGCATCGAGCCAGACATCCGGCTCGGCCAGTTCCGTGCCGATCGCCAGCACCAGATCGGCCGCCTTGAGAAATTCCTGGGTGGTCGGCCGATCCAAGCTCGATTCCAGCGCCAATGGATGGCTGTCGGGGATGACACCCTTGGCCGCAATCGTCGGCAGCACGGCCGCGCCGATACGCTCCGCCAGCGCGACCAGCTCGGTGGCAGCGCCGATGCTGCCGCCACCGGCGATGATGATGGGCCGCTTGGCCTTCGCTATCAGCTCCACTGCCGCCTCAACCGCGTCCGGGTTCGGCAGCGGCAGGTGTGGCGCGGCGCGGCGCGACACTGGCAAGCCGTCCGGCATCTTGAAAACGTCGAGCGGAATCGAGATGTGCACCGGCCGCGGTCGCTCGGTCGCGAACAGAGCGAAGGCTCGGTGCACCAGTTCGTGCACCTGCTCGGGGTTGTGGGCGACAGCGGAGAAAGCGGTCAGCGGTTCGGTCACGCGGGTCTGATCGCGAATCTCGTGCAGCATGCCGCGTCCCATCCCGAGATCCTTGGTCGCGGCGACGCTGGAGATGACCAGCATCGGCTGTGAATCCGAGTAAGCTTGGCCGATCGGGGTCGCGGCATTGGTGACGCCAGGACCGCTGATCAGAAGGCATACGCCCGGACGGCCGGAGACGCGCGCATAGCCATCGGCCATGAAGCCCGCACCCTGCTCGTGGCGCACGCCGATGTGGGTGATGCCGGCCTCTTCCAGCCCGCGATAGGCCTCGAGCGTATGGACCCCGGGCATGCCGAACACGGTATCGACGCCGTAGGAGCGCAGCAGCTGCATCAAACGTGCGCCGCAGGAAATTTCAGTCGCCATTGTCCGTTCCAAATGAAAGGTTGCGGTCAGTTGGTCTCGAGCGCCTGGGCGAGGCCGGTATAGAGCGAACCCGTCTCGTCGACCACGACCATGAATTCCGGTCCGAGCTTGGAAACGAAGTCGCGCTCCGCCCGGGTCCAGGCCGGCATGATCCAGGGCTTGCCCGCCTTGTGCGCGGCCTCGGCGATACGGGAGAGGTCAGCACGGTCCGCGTCGGTGTTCTTGTAAGCGCCGCGGCCGCGGCTGAGCGATAGATCGCTCGGTCCCGGAAACACGCCATCGACGGTCGGTAGCGCGAGGATGGCCTCGACGTCTTTCAGCGCTTCCCTGGATTCGATCATGGGGAAGCAGCGCGTGCGGCGGTTCTCGCCGTCATAGTACTCCTGCGACACGCCGCCATATTTGGCGGTACGCGTACCGGCGAAACTGCGCACCCCGAGGGGCGGGTATTTCGCCGCCGCCGTCACCTCGCGCGCATGCTCGACATTGCCGATATGGGGAATGATCACCGCGTCGACACCCATGTCCAGCGCCTGCTGGATCGGCACGACCGAGGGGCCGAGCACCTTGGCATAGACCTCAAGGCCCAGCGCCTTGATGAAGGCGACCAGGCGGTCGGTCGGCTCGAGATCGAACAGCCCGTGTTCGATGTCGAGCAGGAAACGGCGATAACCCAGGTCGCGTGCGATCTCCACCATGATGTGGTTCGGCGTGGTCAACCAGACTGCCAGTTTCTCGACCTCGGACTCAGCCATGTGACACCTCAGGAATTCTCATTGATTGTTGTCTCAGGATCATTCCGCCAGGACCTGGACATCGCAGGCACGGCAGCGCAGCGTGACTGCCTGGCCCGGCGCGATGCGCTCGCGGTTGCGGCGCGAGGCGTTCTGGCTGCGGACCACGATCTGGCTCCCGCCCTCCAGCCGCACGACGTAGCGGCGATCTGTGCCGATATAGATTTCCTCCCCGGCGATGCCGGCAAAGGTGATGATGTCGCTGTCGGCGGGTTCGTGCGGGCTCTGAAACTCCACAGCCTCGGGACGAAAGGCGAGGGTGACAGCATCGCACTGCGCCGGCATCGCAGCGGGCTCGGGCAACTTGATGGTGCGGTCCGAAAGACCGAGCGTCACCGTGCTGCCATTCCGGCCGATGATTCGAGCCTCGACGAAGTTCATTTCGCCGATGAAGGCGGCGCCGAATTTGGTGGTTGGCCGCTCATAGATCTCGACCGGGTCGCCCACCTGCAGGATGCGGCCCTTATGCATGACCGCGATGCGGTCGGACATGGTGAGGGCTTCTTCCTGATCATGGGTGACGAAGACGAAGGTGATGCCGAGCCGGCGCTGCATGTGCTTGAGTTCGATCTGCATTTCCTTGCGCAGCTTGAGATCGAGGGCGCCAAAGGGTTCGTCGAGCAGCAAAACGGCGGGCTGGTTCACCAGCGCGCGGGCGAGGGCGACGCGCTGTTGCTGCCCGCCGGAAAGCTGTGCCGGCCGGCGGTCCGCCATCGCATCCATCTGCACCATGCGCAGGGCGGCATGCACGCGTTCCGCACGCTCAGGCTTTGGCACGCGCTTCACCGCCAGGCCAAAGGCGACATTGTCGGCGACCGTCAGATGGGGGAACAAGGCATAGCTCTGAAAGACCGTATTCACCGGCCGGAGGTGCGCCGGCATCTCCGCCATCTGCTGGTCCTGGATCAGCAACTCGCCGCGGCTCGGCAGCTCGAAACCGGCGATCAGGCGCAGGGTCGTGGTCTTGCCGCAGCCGCTGGGGCCAAGCAGGGTGAAGAACTCGCCCTTACGGATGCCGAGATTGACGTCGCAAACGGCGTGGACGCCATCACCCCCGGCGTTGGATCCGCCGAAGGTCTTCCAGATGTTCCGCAATTCGACCGCGTAGTCGCTCATGCTATCTGATCAGTCCTATTCAATGGTTGCCGGCCGCCCTTGCGATCAACTCGTCGATGCGGGAGAGTTCGGAAGGCAGCTTGCCGGCCAGCAACTGGTTGCGAAAGTTCGCATCACCATCTTCCTCTTCCTTGAACAGATCGAACGATTTCGCCGCCTCGATGGGCGACAGAGCAGCGACGCCGTTGTCGTCGGCGCAGATGAGGTCACCGGGATTCACCACTACGCCGCCGCACTGGATCGGCACGTTGATGGCGCCCTGCTTGCCGGAAAGCTGCGTCGTCAGCGGCGTAACGCCGCGGCAGAAGACCGGCATCGGACATTGCCGGATGAACTGCACGTCGGTTACGAGGCCATCGACAATGACACTCGCCGCGCCGCGCAACTGGGCGGACAATGCCATCATCTCGCCCCAGCAGGCATATTTCATGTCGCCGCCGCGGTCGATCACGATTACGTCGCCCGGCTTGATCAGGTCGATCACCTTGTGGACGATGGCGGAATCACGGCCGAGGCACTGCACCGTGATGGCGGTGCCGACAACCGTAACGTTCTGCTGAATCGGCTTGATGCCGGCGCTCATGATGCCGCTCTCGACATGATGGCCCATCGCGGCCGGTGTGATCGCCCGATATTTCTCGATGAGGGCAGACGGGATCCGCTCGATGCGATCGATGATGCGCAGCATGGATGCTCCATTAACGAATGAATTGGCGGGAGGCGCAATGCTCACGCGCCTCCCGCGGAATGATGACTCAGTTCCGCCGTTACTGGGCGGCCTTCACTTTGGTCCAGCCGTCCTGGTAATGCTTTGTGGCATCGCCGGTATCGAGGATGAAATCGGCTTTGGCCAGCTTGTCCTCGGGCGGGAAGATTGCGGTGTTATTGGCGACCTCCGGCGGCAGCAGCGCCTTCGACTTCTCGACAACGCTGGCGATGGAGGTGAGCGTGGTTACCTTGGCGGCTACGTCCGGCTGCAGCAGATAGTTCAGGAACTTGTAGGCAGCCTCGGCGTTCGGCGCATTCTTGGTAATGGAATAGCCGTCGACCCACATCGTGCCACCTTCATCCGGCACCACGTACTGGACATGGGGATTCTCTTTCATGACGTTGATCACGCTGCCGCTCCAGGACTCGACCAGGCATGCCTCTCCCGAGGCGACCAGGTCGGCGAAGTTGGTGCTGTTGTAGCCGGCGAGCAGCGGCTTCTGCTTGATCAGGCTTTCAGTGGCTTTGGCGATCTCGTCCGGGTTCGAGGAGTTCGCGCTATATCCGTTCACCTGCAAGGCGGCGATATAGGCCGCCAGCATGTTGTCCAGCATGTAGATGCGGCCCTTATACTTCTCGTCCCAGAACGCCTTCCAGCTCTTCACCGGTTCCTTGATGCAGTCCGAGTTGTAGGCAAGGCCTGTGGTGCCCCAGATATAGGGCATGCTGTGCTTGTTGCCCGGATCGTAGGAGACCTTCTGGAACACCTCGCTGATATTGCCGATGTTGGCGATCTTGCTATGGTCGAGTTCGGTCACCAGACCTTTCTTGGCGAGGATCTGCACCGCATATTGCGAGGGGTTGACGAGGTCGTAGCCTGAGGCGCCGGCCTCCAGTTTGGCAATCAGCGATTCATTGCTGTCGAAGGTGTCGACCGTGACCTCGATACCGGTCTCCTTCTGGAAGTCCTGGACGATTTCGTCAGGCAATTCGTCGGCCCAGGCATAGATGTGCAGCGCTTCGGCGCTGGCGGCAGTCGGTAAGGCAAGAGCGGCGAGTGCGATACCGAATGCCGAGGCAGTCAACACGGTTCGAATGTTTGCATGTCGGGGTTTCATGGAATCATCTCTCCATTCGGGGTTGGTGGCGGCAGGAAAGTTGGTCGGTCGTCATCGCTATCTCCTCAGAACCAGGCGCAGTTGCCGGCCAAGGACGATGATCACCAGCAGCACGTTGACGAGCACGAGCAGCGTGCCCATGGCGTTGATCTTGGGCGTGATGCCGAGCTTCAGCAGCGAATAGATATGGAGCGGCAGGGTCGTGGTGCCGACGCCGGTCGCGAAGGTCGACATCACGAAATTGTCGAAGGAAAGGGTCGCTGCCATCAGGAAAGCGGTGAACACCGCCGGCATCAGCAGCGGCATGGTCACCCGCACAAAGGTCTGCACCTCGTCTGCGCCGAGATCGGCCGCCGCCTCTTCCAGCCGGCGGTCCAGCGCCGAAGCGGCGGCGCGCACGATCAGGATGGTGAAGGGCAGGGAGACCAGGATGTGCCCGGCGATCAAGGTGAAAAATCCCAGCTTCACATTGACGAAGACCATGAAGACCAGGAAGGCGACGGCGATCACGATCTCCGGCAGAACCAGCGGCGCCATCAGCACGGTGGAGAGGGCATCGCGTCCAGGGAAATTGCGCCGCACGATGGCAAGCGCCGTGACTGTTCCGATGGTGGTGCTGAGAGCGGCGGAGACGAGCGCGATGATGGCACTGTTCGCAAGCGCGCCGCGCAACCGACGATCCTCGAACACCTGGACGTACCAATCGAAGGTGAAGCCGGACCAGACGACGGTGGATCGCGAGGCGTTAAAGGAATAGGCCATCAGCACCAGCAACGGCACGAACAGAAAGAGATAGGCGGCGATCGTGACAATGAGCGGAAACTGGCCAAGCGCTGCCGTGCGCCAGCGGTCCCAGCGCAAGCGCGACGACGTGAAGATGGGTGCAGCGGCGAGGTCGGTCATACGCGGTTCATCTCCACCCGACGCAGCGCCCGCATACAGAGCAGGATTCCCACGGAAGAGAGTGCGAGCAGCACCACCGAGACGGCCGAGCCGAGCGGGATATTGCGGAACTCCAGGAAGAGCTGGACGATCAGGTTGCCGATGATGATGTCCTTGCCGCCGCCCAGCAGAACGGGAATGGCGAACACGCCCATCGAGGGAACGAAGACGAACAGGATGGCGGCCATGATGCCGGGCAAGGACAAAGGCAGCGTCACGCGGGCGAAGGCCTCGGTCGGCCCAGCGCCGAGGTCACGGGCTGCCTCCAGCAGCGACCGGTTTATCGGCTGCAACGCCGCATAGATTGGGAATACCGCAGAGGGCAGGAACGCATAAAGCAGTCCGACCTGCACAGCCCCATAGGTGCCGAGCATCCGCACCGGTTCGTCCGCCAGGCCGAAAGCCTGGAGGGAGGCGTTGATGAGCCCGTTGCGGCCGAGCAGCACGACCCAGGCCGAAACCCGGATCAGGAAATTGATCCAGAATGGCACCAGCATCAGCACCAGCAGCACGGGCGCCGCACGGCCCGCCCGGAACGCGATGAAATAGGCGACGGGATAGGCGATGAGGACGCACCAGATGGTGTTGATCGCCGCCAGTTTCAGCGAATTGTAGAAGATCGGAAAATAGACCGGCTGCAAAAGCTCGCCATAGCTCGCCAGCGTGAAGGCCGGGACGACGCCGCCATAGGAATCCCGATCGGCGAAGCTGTAGCCGACCACGATCAGCATCGGCACGACCATGAACACCAGCATCAGTACCGTGGATGGCGCCAGCATGGCGAGGGTGATCATCCTCTGGCGGGACGACCTCGTCATTTGCCCTGGTTTCTCCGTCCTGGGCGCGCAGCGCGACGCGGCGCGCCATTGCTGGCGGCTTCGCCGCGGCCAGCGGCCGGGGGCGTATTGCTGATCAGTTGCAGCGGTGAATCGCCGAGATGCAGGGCCATGGCGGCCTCCGCCGCCTGCGGGTCACGCTGCCGCAGCGCCTTATAAAGGGCGCGGTAGGCGCTGATCTCGTCGCGCACCAGCGTCAGGCGCATCTGCGAGAGATAGAGCACGCGGACGGAGAGGGCGTAGTGCCGCGCGATGTCGCGCACCAGATAGGGATTGCCCGACGCTCGCGCCACCAGCAGGTGGAAGCGCTCATCGATCTCGATATTCCACACCAGGTCTTCGGTGCCAGCGTCGATTCCCGCTTGGCCCTCCTCCAGAAGCTGCTCGAATTCCTTGAGATGGACTTCGGTGGCCCGTTCGGCCGCGCGCCGGGCCGCCAGCCCCTCTAGCCGCAACCGCACGTCGAAGACATGGAACAGGTCGGAAGCGGAAGTATCCGTCACGAAATAGCCGCGCCGCGGTACGTTGCGCACCAGGTCCTCCTGGACCAGGCGCTGCAACGCCTCGCGCAGAGGCGTGCGCCCGACGTCCAGCCGCCGCATGATTTCCGGCTCTTCGATGAGGCTGCCCGGCTTCAGCTCGGTGCGGATGATCATCCGCCGCAGCTCGTCATAGATGGCGTCGCTCTGGCGGCGAAAGGTGCGTCCCGGCATTGCATCCTGCCAGAATATTACAAATATATTAGCAGGATACAGCAAGTGGGCGGTGAGTCAAGGCACGCATGGCCAATCCGAATAGAGATTCGCCTTGGTCCTGACGAAAGCAGCGCAATAGCGTTGTGAAGCGCTTCGACGAGCCGACATGCACGCGTCGTTGCCATGCTGCATGAGTGCAGCCGTCCGACCGAGCTATCTCTTGGTGAGATTTGGATGCTTTAGGCCATGCACCGAAACAACGATGCCAAGTGTCCGTATTCCCTTGGGACTGCAAGTCGCGCTCAAGCGGTGCGCCCTGGTGAGACCGCAATATGAGACGGTTGCGTGTCCCCGTAACCAATCCTCCTTTGCTTTCTTAACCTAATTTCTGCTCGATTACGACTAACCATCGAGTGTCGTTCGCACGGCTATCCGACCTTCATATAGCTGGTACGCCACTCGGTGTAGAAGTCGAGGACCGGCCGGCCTTGCTCCTTGATGCCGAATCCGGAAGCCTTGGCGCCGCCGAACGGTGCGTGCAGTTCGACGCCGGCCGTCGGCAGGTTGACGGAAGTGACGCCGGAGGCGACGCGACTGCAGAAGGCATGGGCTTCGGCGAGATCGTTGGTGCAGATCGAAGCACTTAGTCCGTACTCGGTGTCGTTGGCGACCGTGATGGCTTCGTCCAACCCAGAGATGGTGAGGAGGACGACGACCGGCCCGAAGATTTCTTGCTGTGCGATGGTCATGTCCGACGTCACGTGATCGAAGAGGGTGGGGGCGATGAAATAGCCGGCGCGCTTGACCTGATCGAGGCCGCCGCACAAGAGTTTCCCGCCCTCCTCAAGGCCGCGTGT
>DASRRI010000155.1:0-33181 GCA_035695765.1 Dongiaceae bacterium | reverse complement strand
GCGCATCGAGGAGGAGGCGGAGGCGATGATCCGCAAGCTTGGCGCGCGCGTGCCCTCCGTGCGCCATCCGGTCGGCAAGCTGTCGGGCGGGCAGCAGCAATCGGTCGCCATCGCCCGCGCCCTCACCTTCAACCCCAAGCTCGTCATCATGGACGAGCCAACCGCCGCGCTTGCGGTACGCGAGGTCGAGCATGTGCTGGACCTCATCCGCGAGCTCAAACGCCAGAAGATCGCCACCATCCTCATCAGCCACCGCCTGACCGACGTGTTCGCAGTCTGCGACCGAGTGGTCGCTTTGCGCCACGGCCGCGTGGTCAGCGACGAGCTGATCGCCCAGACCAGCATGAATGCCGTGGTAGCGCACATCGTCGGAGCCGCCTAGGTGAGTTCGGGCGGGCGTATCCGGATCGGCATCGATCTCGGCGGCACCAAGATCGAGGTGCTGGCGATCGATCGCGATGGACGCGAGCTCGCGCGCCAGCGTGTCGCGACGCCGCGCCACGATTACGAAGGCTCCATCCGCCTGATGGCTGAGCTGGTGGCGAAGCTGGAACAGGAGACCGGGCGCACCGGCACGGTCGGTGTCGCCATTCCCGGCTCGATCTCCGCCATCACGGGTCTTGTGAAGAACGCCAATTCCACATGGCTCAACGGCAAGCCGTTGGACCGCGACCTCTCCGCCGCGCTGGGCCGCGAGGCGCGCTGTGTGAACGACGCCAATTGCCTCGCCGTTTCCGAGGCGACCGACGGTGCCGCTGCCGGCGCGAGCGTCGTGTTCGCCGCCATCCTCGGTACCGGCTGCGGGTCGGGCATCGCCGTGCACCACCATGTCCATTCGGGACCGAATGGTGTCGCGGGGGAGTGGGGCCACAATCCCTTGCCCTGGCCGACACCGGACGAGACCCCCGGCCCGTCCTGTTATTGCGGCAAGCATGGCTGCCTGGAGACCTGGATTTCCGGCAGCGGCCTCGAGGACGATTACGAGCGCACGACCGGCACCAGATTGCGCGGCCGGGAAGTGCTGGCACGCGCAGAGAGTGGCGACGCAATCGCCGAAGGCGCGGTGCGGCGCTACGAGAGCCGCCTCACCCGCGGCCTCGCTCACGTCATCAACCTCCTCGATCCCGACGTGATCGTGCTGGGCGGCGGAATGTCGCGGATCGAGCGGCTATATCCCTACATCCAAGCCAACCTTCCGCACTTCGTCCTCGGCAAGGAATGCTGCACGCCGGTACGGCCGGCACTGCACGGCGATTCCAGCGGCATCCGCGGCGCGGCCTGGCTATGGCCCTCTGAAGAGGGATGACAAACGCGTTTGCGTTTCCAATCTACTTTGTGCTGCCCTCCCATTGCCCGAAGAATACCAATGGTTCAACAGACTCACATTCGCTTGAATGACGGCGTAGAGATTCCGCAGATCGGATTCGGCGTCTGGCGGGTCGAGAATGCACAAGCACCCAAGGCGGTGAAGGCCGCGATCGACGCGGGCTATCGCTCCATCGACACCGCCGCGATCTACGGCAACGAGGACGGCGTCGGCGCCGGCATCCGGGCCGCCGGTGTTCCGCGCGATCAGCTCTTCATCACCACTAAACTGTGGAACGACCGTCATGGCGCGAAGAATGCGCTGGGCGCGTTCGAAGAAAGCCTGAAGCGGCTGCGTCTCGAATATGTCGACCTCTACCTCATCCACTGGCCGACCCCGCGCGCCAATCTCTACGTCGAGACCTGGAAGGCATTGACCGAAATCAAGAACAGTCGGCTTGCCAGATCGGCTGGTGTCTCCAATTTCAAGATTCCGCATCTGGAACGGCTGCTCGACGAAACCGGCATCACGCCCTCGGTCAACCAGATCGAGCTCCATCCGCGCTTCCAGCAGAAAGCGCAGCGCGAATTCCACGCCCGGCACAAGATCGTCACCGAATCCTGGAGCCCGCTCGGCCAGGGCCGTGTCATGAAGGACCCGTTGATCGCCGGCATCGCCGCCAAGCACGGCCGCACGCCGGCGCAAGTCGCGCTCCGCTGGCACATCCAGAACGGCCTGGTCGCGATACCGAAATCCGTTACGCCGGCGCGCATCGTCGAGAATTTCGATGTCTTCAATTTCGAACTGACCGAGGAAGACATGGGCAAGATTGCGACGCTCGACAACAATCGCGGGCGCATCGGCCCGGATCCCGACCTCTTTACCTAAGGAGGCACGTCATGGATTACGTCAGGCTCGGTAAGAGCGGACTCAAAGTTTCTCGCATCTGCCTCGGTTGCATGACCTATGGCGTGCCGGAGCGCGGCTCGCATCTCTGGACCTTGGACGAGGAGCGCAGCCGGCCACTCATCAAGCAGGCGCTGGAGCTCGGCATCAATTTCATCGACACCGCCAACACCTATTCCGATGGCACCAGCGAAGAGATCGTCGGGCGGGCGCTGCGCGATTTCGCCAAGCGCGAGGAGATCGTGCTGGCGACCAAGGTCTATATGAAGATGCGCCCCGGCCCCAATGGCGGCGGCCTGTCGCGCAAGGCAATCTTCAACGAGATCGACGCCAGCCTGAAGCGCCTCGGCACCGACTATGTCGACCTCTACCAGATCCATCGCTGGGACTATGACACACCGATCGAGGAGACGCTGGAGACGCTGCACGACATCGTAAAAGCGGGCAAGGCGCGCTATATCGGCGCTTCCTCGATGTTCGCCTGGCAATTCGCCAAGTCGCTCTACGCCGCGGATGCCCATGGCTGGGCCCGCTTCGCCAGCATGCAGAACCACTTGAACCTGCTCTATCGCGAGGAGGAGCGCGAGATGCTGCCGCTCTGCGCTGCGGAAGGCATCGGCGTCATTCCCTGGAGCCCGATGGCGCGCGGCCGCCTGACCCGCGACTGGACTGAAAGCACCCAGCGTTCCGAAACCGACGAATATGGCCGCACGCTCTACAAGGCGACCGAAGATGCGGACCGCAAAGTCATCGAACGGGTAGCAGAGGTCGCGAAAAAGCGCGGAGTCCCTCGCGCTCAGATTGCGCTCGGCTGGCTGCTGGCCAAGCCGATCGTGACGGCGCCCATCATCGGCGCGAGCAAGCCGCACCATCTGACCGACGCCGTAGCGGCCTTGTCGCTCAAGCTGTCAGCGGAAGAGATCGCGGCGCTGGAAGAGCCATACGTGCCGCGCAAAGTCGCGGGATTCTCGTAAGCGACCTCGGCTCGTTCTCTCAGGCGGCGCGCCTAATGCGCGGCGCTAGCCTTTGGTGCCGGGCGTGGTTTGCGGAGCAGCGGGATCAGCGCGACGCTGACGAAGAACACACTCGCCATCAGCAGCAGCACGTCGCTGAAGGTCAGGACGTCGGCCTGGTGCCGCACCATGTTGGCGAGCATCTTTACCGCGGCTCTATCGCCGGCTTCGCCGAGATTGATCGAGAGGCCGTCTCCGGTCCTCGACAGGAACTCCCTGAGATTGGGGTTGCCGGGCGTCAGGTTCTCCACCAGCCGCATCCAATGCAACGCCAGGCGGTCCTGCATGATGGTATTGATGCCGGCGAGGCCGATGGCGCCGCCGAGATTGCGCATCAGGTTATAGAGCCCGCTGGCATTCTGCAGCCGCTCCGGCGGCAGGGTGCCGAGGGCCATGATGTTGACCGGCATGAACAGGAACATCAAAGCCAGGCCACGCACCGCCTGCGGAATGAAGAATTCCCAGAAGCCCCAGTCGGCAGTGAGCTGCGATTGCAGGTAGACGCCGCCGCCAAACAAAGCGAGGCCGAGGATCAGCATCGCCCGCGGATCCAGCACATGCGCCAGCCTTCCGGCGATCGGCGCCGACAGGAACTGGAAAACGCCCGTCACGAACATCACTTCGCCGATCTGCAGCGCATTGTAGCCGCGCACCGAAGCCAGGAACAGCGGCATCACATAGACGATGCCGTAGAGCCCGATGCCGATGATGAAGCTGTAGAGGCAGCCGAGCGAGAAATTGCGGTCGGCGAAGGCGCGCAGATCGACGATCGGATTCTTATAGCTGAACATGCGCCAGAAGAACCCGATGCCCGCGACGGCGGCGACCACCGCCACATTGCGCACCGTATCATCCGCCAGCCAATCCCACCGCGGTCCTTCTTCCATCACATATTCGACAGAGCCGAGGAAGATCGCCATCAGGCCAAAACCGAGGATATCGATGCCTTTGAGTAGATCGCGGTTCGGCTTGTCGATGTTGACGCAGGTCCAGACCAGCACAGAGACCACGGCACCAGGCACTAGGTTGATCAGGAACAGCCAGTGCCAGGAGCTGTTCTCCGTGATCCAGCCGCCGAGCGAGGGGCCGATGGTCGGCGCCATGGTCGCGACCAGCCCCATCAGCACAGAGATGTTGTTGCGCCATTCGCGCGGGAACATCATGAAGCTGGCGGCGAACGTCACCGGAATCATCGCGCCGCCGATGAAGCCCTGGATGGCGCGGAAGACGATCATGGAATCGAGGTCGCCGGCCAACGCACACAGCAGCGAGCTCACCGCAAAACCGGCGGACGAGATGGTGAACAGCACGCGCGTGGAAAGCAGTCGCGCGACATAGCCGGTCAGCGGGATCATCACCACCTCGGCAATCAGGTACGAGGTCTGGACCCAGCTGATCTCGTCGGCACTGGCGGACAGGCCCGCCTGGATCTCCTTGAGCGACGAAGCAACGATCTGGATA
This sequence comes from Dongiaceae bacterium, assembly GCA_035695765.1. Taxonomy (GTDB): domain Bacteria; phylum Pseudomonadota; class Alphaproteobacteria; order Dongiales; family Dongiaceae; genus Dongia_A. Next base: position 28,495 of record DASRRI010000155.1, on the reverse strand, counting down.
TCCAGGATCGCCATGAACATGCCGACCACCATGGCGACGAAGCCGGCCCAGTGGCGCGGCGTGACGTGATGGTTCACAGCCGCCTCGTCCCGTCGCAGCAAGTCTTGGTCTTGCCATCCAGGATTGCAGAGTCAGCCGCCCGGCGTTTCGCGCATGGTTTCCGGACGGCATCGGGGGTTGCAATCGGATTCATGGATGGCAAGACCAAGCCTTGCGCTGGCGAGAGAAGGGCATGCATGGCGCGTCCATCCTGCTGTCTCTATTCGGAGGGCGCGTTTGCCTGCGCTGCGCCGAACAGCAGGTTCTCTCCAGCCGCGGCGACCGCTTCGCCGCCGCTGGCGCGCGTATCGATGCGCACCACCACCGAGAGCCCCGGCCGCAATAGCCCTGCGAGCGTGCCGCCGCGCGGCAGGCCGATGCGCACCGGCACGCGCTGCACGATCTTGGTGAAGTTGCCGGTGGCATTCTCCGGCGGGAGCAGGCTGAACTTCGCGCCGCTCGCCGGCGAGAAGCTCTCGACCGTCCCGATCACCGGTTGATCGGGGAAGGCATCGACATGGATCTCGACGTTCTGGCCCGGCCGGATGCGGCCAAGCTGCGTCTCCTTGAAGTTTGCGACCACGTGCATATCGATCGGCACCAGCGCCAGCAACTGCTGGCCTTGCTTCACGAACTGGCCGGGCCGGACGGAGCGGTCGCCAACCACGCCGTCGATCGGCGCGCGGATCCGTGTCTTCTCCAGCTCGCTCGCCGCCAGCTCCACTTCGGCCTGCGACTGCGCGACCTTGGCCTCGGCCTGGCGGCGCTCGGCCTCGATCACGGCCAACTGGCCCTGCTCCGCCACCAGAGCGGCGCGCATCTGCACGACATCGGCTTTGGCCTTGCGGAAATCGGCGCTGGCATCGTCCATTTCCTGCACGCTGATGATCTTGCCGTCGACCAGCTTCTTGCGCCGGTCGTAAGTCGCCTGCGCGCGGACCAGTTCGGCACCGGCGAAATCGAGCTGGGCCTGCGCCTGGGCAATCTTCGAGTGCTGGAATTCGACCTGGCTGTCATAGGTCGCGACTGCCGCCTCGTCGGTGGCAAGGCTGGCCTTCGCCTGATCCAGATGCGCGCGGAAATCGCGGTCATCGATGATGGCGAGCACCTCGCCGGCATTGACCGCCTGATTGTCCGTGACGCGCACGTCCTGGATGTAGCCGTCGATGCGCGGGCTGATGGCGGAGATGTCACTCTCCACATAGGCGTCGTCGGTCGATTGCTGGAACCGTCCAACCTGCCACCAGTACCGGCCGCCAAAGCCAAGGCCGATCAGAACCGCCAGTGCGACGAGTCCCAGCGCTATCTTGCGAAACATATCCGTCCCCTTTAGAGCGGAGTTTGTCCGAAAACTAAACCGACCAGTACTGTAGTTAGCTAAATTGCGCGGACAAGGGGCATCTTGTCAAGCAGAACTAAACCGACTAGTTTTGTTAACGCCGGCGGGACGTGCTAAATTGCCGTGACCGACTCTGGGAAAGCCGACGACGTGACCTTTGATGTGATGACGCGCTCCAGGGCGAACCTGGATATCGACGCCGCCGACGAAGTCGGCGCGCCCAAAGCCCTGAAAATCATGCAAGCCGCCAAGGATCTGTTCATGGCGGAAGGCTATGGCGCCATCAGCATGGACCAGGTCGCCAAAGCTGCGGGCGTCTCCAAGGCCACCGTTTATTCCCATTTCGGCAGCAAAGAGAAACTGTTCGCCGCCATCATTCACCATGCCTGCAAGGGCTTTGCCGTCGACCTGTTTCCCCAGGTCGCGGACGAACCGGACATCGGCGTTGCCCTGCGCCGGATCGCCAGCTCGATCGAGAACTTCCTGCTCGGCGAAGGGCCGATCAAAGTCTATCGCATCATCGTGTCGGAAGGTCCGCGCTTTCCTGAGCTGATCGAGGCGTGGTACGGCACCGGTCCCCTGCCTTTCCGTGCCCTGCTGACCGATTTCCTGCGCAAGGCGACCACCAGCGGCAAGCTCGTCATTCCCAATCCGACTCTCGCCGCTGACCAGCTGGTCGCCCTCGTGAAGGGGCCGCTCTATCTGCGGCGGTTGTTCAACATGCCGTCGCAGCCCGACGATCCGACGCCGGCCGAAGTGGTCGATGGTGCGGTGCAGATGTTTCTCAACGCCTATCGCGCGCGCTGACGGTTCTGGCACAATCCGCTGCTGAGTTCGCATCCATGACGCGCATGTGACGCGCGTCACCCGGGTGCAATTCCAGCCTATCTCACACCCCGTCCGCTTTGATCTTTAGGGTCGCTCGGCCTATAGTGCCGGCCGGGGATTTCCTGATCATCGGCGTGCCAGAACCGACCAAGCCATGCATGACAGTTTGACGCTGCCAGCCAACGGACCTATTCGCGCGCCTCGCGCTTTCGGATCGCAATGAAGCAGGGCCAAGGCGTCGTCCCATTCCAAGTCATGAGGGTCCTGAGTTGCGCCGGAATGGCGCTCGGGCTCGCTTGGGGATCGGCGCCGGCCTTCGCACAGGACGAGCTGAACCGATGCATCGCGCCAATCATGGCGGAATCCAAGCCGGTCGAACCCGCCGCCTTCTGGAATGATGATCGTGAGGTCTCCGTCTGGCGCCGGCAGGATGGCGAAAGTTTCGCCTATTACATCGTCGGGGACATCGTCGAGCTGACACCTCGCTCGTTCTCCGCCCTGGCGACGGAGCCGGGCCAGGCCCTCCGCGGCATTTCGGAAATCAGCGTGGATGCGCGCGAGATCGTGGTGGCAATGCCGATCCGCCTCGCCAACGGCGTGGTCAAACTCTATGGCGACAAAGTACGCTTCACCGGTGATGGCACGATCTCGCTGACCGATCTGCCGGCGCAGCAGGATCAGTCGGTCGAGATCGTGACCGATACGCTCGATCTGTCGCATGCGCCGGATATGCCGTTTGTGCTTCAAACACAAGGATGGGTGCTGAACGCGACGCCGCAATGGCCCTCCGCCGTCGGGCCGAAGCGGCTGCTGCGGATCAAGGCGCGAACCGTCATTCCCGGCGCCGACGCGAGCGACGAATCGCAGCGGCAGCTGAAGGATGATCCGCTGCGCTGGTTCCACAACAAGACCGCCGACCAGGGATTCGATTCCGGTCTGCCAAAAAACGTCTGGTCCTCCGGCTACGACATCGCGATCGGCGATGCTGCCGGCAGCATCTATGACGCGATGTTCGGCGCGACCTTGCTGTGGCCCGACGTTGCCGTCGCCAAATTATCGCGACTTCGTGCCGAGGCGCCGTTCGATCCGGCGGTCGATGCCTTCGTGCGCGCCAAGATCGACGAGCTGATGCCGCGCCTGTCACGCCGCGCCAGCAAGCAGGCGATCGGCGCGCTCACCCTCATGCGCGAGCAGATGGTGCTTGGCGTCGATCCGTTCGGCTATGCCCCCAATGAAGTGCCGATGACCGGATTATCGGATCGCCTCAAGACGTTCCAGAAATCGCTCGACACTGTCTTCGGGACGGCCAAGAGAGCGGGCACGCTGGAGCTGTGGGACCAGACCAGGATGGCCGCCCTTGCCGCCGGTAAGATGACCGATGCCAGCAAGCAGATTGATCAGCTTGACCGCATGCTGCGCGTGCAAAGTGCCGGCCGCGCCGCGGCTGCGCGGCGCATCAGCGGCAACAGCGACCAGCTGCTGAAGATGGTCCAGGATGGCACGGCCAAGATCACGGAAGCTGCTGGCATCGATGAGACTCTGCTCGCGCGACACAACGAAGAGAAGGAACAGGCGCTCACTTTCGGGCGGATCGTCGATGACCTCATCGTCAATGACACGACAATCGGCATCGGCCATCCTGCGGCCGCACCTTATTCGTTGGGATGGAATCCGGAAGCGACTGCACCCGTCTCGTACTATGGCAACAAGGACACGGGTAGGCCGAGCGGCGCCCCGGGCAGCTTGCGCGAGATCATCGCGCGCTATCAGAGCTACGCGGCTCTGATCGGCGATTTCAGCGCCGCGTGGAAAGCGATCGACCCACATCTTGCCCCGGCCTTCGGCCATCTCAGCGGCAAGCAGAAGAACGATGCCGAACTCGCCGCCTTCGACAAGGCGATGGATGATGTGTTCGAGAAGGGCGAAGCCCTGCGCGCCGGATTGAAGGACGGGCCAGCGGAGTTCACCCTCGCCCTCAACGATTACACGCCGGTCGATCCCGAGCAGCAAAAGAAATGGACCAGCCTGCTGCAGGAAGCCGAGGCGCAGATGGCGACCGCCGGCAACCTGCAGGCCATGATCCTGGCGGACGAGGAGCACGTCCGCGCAATCGACGCAGACATCCGGTGGCTGAGCGCAATGCGCGAGGATCTGCTGACGCTGAAATCGCTGCCCAAGGAAGCCGCAGTGCAGCGCCAGGCGCTGCTGTCGAGCGCCATGCGCGCCCGCTTGCTGACCGGCGTCGCACGCTCGGCCATGGTGCTGCGCAAAGGCTTCTATTACGTCACCGGCCAAGAGAGCGCCGCGCCGGATGAAGCGCTCCATCCCGGCAACGACGTGCTGGCGGCGCAGGGCGTGGATGCGCGCCATCCAGAGCTTTATGATCCGGCCCAGATGCAGGTGGCGCTGGAGGCTGATCGCACCGCGCTCAATCAGTATTATGAGAGTTTCGCCGGTGGCCTCGCCGAACAGGCGGGTGCTTTCGTCGACAAGTGGCCGGCCATTCCGCCCAGCGTCGAGTTCTTCCGTGCGGCCTATGACGACGATCTGGGCCATGACCTCGACGCCTCTTACCTGCGCGCGCGGTTCCTGGATTCGCTCAACCGCTCGATCGCCGCGCAGGTCGCGCTCGGGCGGACGGGCGCCGGCTTCGCTTCGCGCCCGATCCTGGTCCCGATCTCCATCACGCCACCCAGCCCGAGCGGTGGCGCACAGTTCCTGATGGGTATTGCCGTGACCAAGGTGCACTTCGATGGCGAGCCCAAGATGCAGAGCCGCATCGATCTTCGCATCGAGCATCCGCGCTGGGGGTCCGTCACCCTCGATGGCATCTGCCATCACGTGATCGACGCGACCGACAATCCAGACGGGCTGGAGACCGGCTATTCCAAGACCATTTCCCTGCCGCGCGAGGTAAAGGAGGATTGGAAGGCATCCGTGCCGATCGATCAGGCCTTTGCCAAGATCCTCGACAACGCCTTTCCGCTGGATGCGCCCTACTACGCCTATGTCGACGTGGCGCAGCCCAGCTCCTGGACCAACGCGCCGGTGATCGACGAGATCGAGATCCTGTTCGTGAAGACGGGGACAAAGCTGGAATGATCCCGCGCGCGACATGGCGAGTGATCGCGGCCGGCGTCTCTTTCGCCGCGGGCATCGGCGCGGCATCGGCCGAGAATGCGTTGCACGAAGTGTATTTTCACGACCTTGCCAAGAACCGCGTCGGCAGCGTCATCGTGGTGCAGGCCAATCCCGAGACCGAGATCCTGGTCTTCAATGGCGGCGAGCTGGCGCTGCATGGCGGCAGCCTCATCGTCATCGCGCGCCATGCGCGGATCGATGGCGACACCATCATCCGATCCTTCACGCTGGCTTCGAAATTTGCGAAGCCGGGCGAGCCGAACCAAGCGGCGCGCGGCATCGACGGCATGAAGGAAGGCGATGCCGGCGGCAACGGCGCGCCGGGCGGAGCGGGCGTTGCCGGCGATGACGGCGCCGCAGCCGGCAAGGTCGTGCTGCGCATCGGTGACATCTCCGCAAAGAGGCGCCTCATCGTCGATCTCTCCGGACAAGGCGGTGGCAAGGGCCAGCATGGTGGCCAAGGCGGTGATGGCGGCAACGGCCGCAACGGCCGCGCCCGCGTATGCGGCGGCGATGAGCCGCAGGATGGCGGCGGCGGTGGATCGGGCGGCATCGGCGGCCAAGGCGGTCAAGGTGGCCGCGGCGGCAATGGCGGTATCGTAGTCTATTCGAAAGCGATGCTGCCGCTGATCGCGAGCAAGTATTTCGTGATCAAGACCGTAGCCGGCACGCCGGGCGCGGGCGGCGATCCAGGCGAGGCTGGCAATCCGGGCAGCGGCGGCACTGGCGGCGCGGGTGTTATCGGATGCGGCAATGGCGGCGCTGATGGTGCGCCCGGCGACCGGATCCTCGGCGCGCAACCCGGCGCGGCGGGAGCGCCTGGCAGCGCCGGCACCGCGCTCGAGGAGGAGGCGCCATGAACATGCTGCTCCGCCTCGCTGTATTCTTGACCGTGATCGCCGCGGCGAAAGCAGCGTTCGCCGAGACCGCCGTGCCCTTCGATCAGGTCTTCAATCTCGGCAACGACCAAGGCGTCCGCATCGAGCTTGATCGCGATGATGACGTGCTGGTGTTCAACGGCGGCACCTACATCCTGTGGGGGCGCAATCTCGAGATCCATGCGGGCCGCATCCGCGTCAATGCCGACACCATCATCCAGGCTTTCCCGCGCGGTAGCCTTCCGGACCTTGCGAGCGACGGCGCGCCGGGCGGCGCGGGCCAGAGCGGCGGCAATGGCGGACCGGGTTATCCAGGAATCGCCGCGGGCACAGTCCTCATCCGCGGGACAGAGATCGAAGGATCAGGCCGCCTCATCATCCTCAATGACGGGATGGATGGCGGCGCGGGCGGTCATGGCGGACCGGGCGGCCCCGGTGCACTGGGCGCTCCAGGTCCCGACACGCAGTGCAAGTGTGAGTCATCGAGCTGCGCGGTCAGCTCTTGTCTCGGCTCGATCCTGCCGGAGACCGAAGCAGCAGGTGTGGGAGACCCGGTGGTCGCGCAATCGATGTCGGGGTACCTGAAGCTGATGCAGGATGCCAAGATCCTGCAGACCCAGTCCGGCCGCGAAGGCCAGACCCAGCAGTGGCTGCACTCCCTCCAGGTCTGCACGCCGACCGCGCCGGGGTCCGACGGCGATGAAGGCCACAAAGGCGGCGTGGGCGGCAATGGCGGCGCCGGCGGCAACGGCGGGACTGGCGGCAATGTCGCCTATGTGCCGGCGCTGCAAAGCGCATTCGACCGCGGCCAGATCGTCGCTTCGGTCTCCGGCGGCGTCGGTGGCAAACCCGGCAAGCCGGGCGACGGCGGCGACGGCGGACTAGGCGGTCCCGGCGGCCTCAAGGGCTGCGAGCATCAATCGCGCTTCGAAGTTGGCGCGAAAGGGAATCCGGGCGACGGCGGCAAGCCGGGCAGCGCAGGCAAAGCTGGCGGCGCGGGCAAGGTCTACATCATCCAGGATTGATAATCGCCGCAGACGCGGCTCTCCCTCCCCCAAACTTGGGGGAGGGCTGGGGTGGGGAAGCGAGCGAAGACACTCTCCCACCGAAACGCGGCTTCCCCTCCCAACCCTCCCCCGAGTCGGGGGAGGGAATCTGTAGCCCGAGCTTAGAAGTCGAAGCCGCCGATATTCTCCTTGGTGAAGACGAACGGCGCACCGAGCAGGATCTCCGAGCCGTTGATGACCTGGAGTTCACCGAGCTTGCCGGCCTTCACCGACTTCGCGCCCGGCTTCAGGTCGCCGTCAGCCACGGCGCGCAGCACGTGCATCGCGGCGTAGCCGAGATCGACCGGATTCCACAGCACCACCGACTTGACGCAATCTTTATCAACATAGGGCTTCATCGCGTTCGGCGTGGCGAGGCCCACCACCGCGATCGAGCCGCACTTGCCGGACTGGGTCACCGCTTCCGCCGAGGCCGGCGTCGCGACCGAAGTCATGCCGAACAGGCCTTTCAGCTCGTCGCCATACTTGCTGATGAGGGTGTTGGCCTGGTTGAACGACAGCACGTTGTCTTCCTGCGCCTCGACGGTCTCCAGCCACTTCATCTTCGGATGGCACTTCTCGGCATAGGCCGACATTTCCGCGATCCAGCGCGCCTGGTTGGGCGTCGTGAACGTCGAAGTGACGATGGCGAAGGCGCCGTCCTCGCCGATCTCCTTGGCCATGTTGTCGACCAGGGCCTTGGCGATGCCGTTGAACTGCGCCTGGTTCACGAACCACTGGCGCGCATCGGGTGTGGAATTGGCGTCATAGCCGACGACGTTGATCCCCTTCGACAGCGCTTTCTTCAGTACCGGTGCGATCGCCACCGGGTCGTTGGCGGCGAACAGGATGCCGTCCACGCCGCTGGTGATGTAGTTGTCGATGAAGGTGATCTGCTCGTCGATATTGGCCTTGGTCGGGCCGTCGGTCTTGGCATCGACATTGCCGAGCTCCTTGGCCGCGTCGGCAATACCTTTCGAGGTGGCGTTGAAATAGCCGATGCCGATCAGCTTCGGCACGTCGACCACGGTGATCTTCTTGCCTTTGCGATCCGGCGCATTGGTCAGCGCGCCGCCGTCATAGGGTTTCGCCTCGGCCTGGGCCGGGGTTGCATCGCAAGCCAGCGGGCTGGTCGGTAGATCATCGCCGCCGGTCCAGGTTTCCGCCCAAGCCGTTCCGCCGACCATCGAGAGCGCGAAAGCCGCGATCAAGCTCTTTCGTAACATGCGTTCCTCCATCCATTGACCCGGATTGTCATGGTCGACGGCGGCGACCGGATCTACGCGCGCGATTAGCCGTCCACATCTCTCCGTACCAGATTGCTGATGACGATGGTTGCGATCAGGATGAGGCCGATCACCACGATTGTGCCGTCGCCCTTCACGCCCGCCAAGGCCAGGCCGTTCTTCAGCGCCTGCATCAGCGCCAGGCCGAGCAATGTGCCGATGATGGTGCCGCGGCCGCCAAAGATGCTGGTCCCGCCCAGCACCACGGCCGTGATGACGTCGAGCTCCAGGCCTGTCCCCATGTCGGAGCGCGTCGTCGAAACGCGCGACACGAAGGTGATCGCAGCCAGGCCCGCGATCAGACCCGAAGCGGTGTAGATGAGCAGGATGGTCCGGTCGACCGGGATTCCCGAGAACCGCGCGGCGACGGCATTGGCGCCCAACGCATAGGTGGCGCGGCCGAAGGTCGACATGCCCAGCACGATCGCGGCGATCAGGGCGCAGAATAGGAAGATCCAGAGCTGGGTCGGTATGCCCAGCACTTCGCCCTGCCCCAGCACGAAGAACCAGTCCGGATAGCCGCGCACCGACCGCGCTTGGCTGATCCCCTCGGCAAGCCCGCGATAAAGCGCCAGCGTCGCCAGCGTTGCGATCAGCGGCGGCACGCGGAAACGGGTGATGATGATGCCGTTGACCAGGCCGGCAATCGCCCCCACCACCACGCCCAGCACCATCGCGACCGGCAGGGGCAAGCCGAGCTTCTGCCAGAAGATTCCAAGCAGGATCGCGACCAGCCCGAGGATCGAGCCGACCGAGAGGTCGATGCCCGCCGACACGATGACGAAGGTCATGGCGAGGGCCACCAATCCGACCTCGGCCATCAGCCTGCCCTGGTTCAGCAGATTGTCCAGGGTGAAGAACCGGTCCGACTGCAAGGCAAGCACAAAGAGCGCCAGCACCAGCAGGATGGCGAGGATCGCTTCGTGGCGCAGCAGGTAGCGGCTCATCACAGCCTCCCGCCCGCGCGGTGCCGGCGCCGGCGCGCCATGTCGGCCAGCACCGTTGCCAGGATCAGCAGGCCAAGGACCGCGCGCAGCCAATAGGCCGACACGTTGAGGAACACGAGCGCCGAGCTGATGCAGGCAAAAAGAATGGCAGCAAGCGTGGAGCCGATGACCGTTCCCGTGCCGCCCAGGATCGAAACCCCGCCGATGACTGCAGCGGTGATCACCGTCAGCTCCAGATTGGGCGGGACCGTCGATTGGATCACCTGCAGCTGGGTCGCGAACAGCAACGCCGCAATGCCCGCGAAAAAGCCGTGCAAGGCAAAGGCCAGCACGCAGATGCGCTCGGGATAAAGGCCGGATGCACGCGCGGCCTCAACATTGCCGCCGACCGCGTAGATCGAGCGGCCCAGGCTCGCATACCGCATCCACAGCGCCATCAGGATCGTCAGCGCGACCATGAAATAGACGGGAGCCGGAATGCCGAACAAACGCGCCTGGGCGATGAAGAATGCCGGCGGCATGTTGGTGATCCAGGTACCGCCGGTATAGCTGATGAGGCCGCCCTTCAGGATCGACAGCATACCGAGCGTGACGACGATGGAGGGAATGCGGAAATAGGCAATCAACGCGCCGACCAGCGCATTGATCACGATCCCGACCAGCACCGGCACGCTCCAGGCGATCCACACGGGATAGCCCTGCACCGCCAGCGTGCCCGCGATTGTCGCCAGCACGCCGATCAGCGATCCGACCGACACGTCGATGTGGCCGCTGATGATGACCAGGCTCATCCCGATCGCCGCGACGGCGATATAGGCGTTGCCGGAAAAGATGTTGACCAAGTTGTTGTCGTTGAGGAAACGCGCATTGACCGCACCGACGATCACGAACAAGGCGATGATCGCGCCGAGTACAACGAATTCCTGGCCGTACGCCTCCACCAGGCGCGACGTGGCCGAGCGCCGGGCGACTGCCCCCGCGATCGCCATCACGCCGCCTCCCCGGAGTGGTTCGCCAGGGTCATAGCGGCGCCGACAGCTTCCGCCGTGGCATGGGTGCGGTCGAACTCGCCCACCAGCGTACCGTTCTTCATCACCAGCACGCGGTCGCTCATGCCGAGCACTTCGGGCAGCTCGCTGGAAATCATAAGGATCCCGAGGCCGCGTGCGGCCAGCGCGCTCATCAGGGCATGAATCTCCGATTTGGCGCCGACATCGATGCCGCGGGTGGGCTCATCCATGATGAGAATCCGCGGCTCGGTCGCCAGCCACTTCGCCAGCACGACCTTCTGCTGATTGCCGCCGGACAGCTGCCGGACGATCTGGCGCGGTCCGCGCGCGCGGATGCCGAACCTGGCGATGGAGTCGCGCGCCAGCTTCTCCTCCTTGCGGTGATCGATCAGCGGTCCGGTCGCGAGGGTCTTCAGCACCGTCAGCGAGATGTTCTCCTGGATGCTCTGCGATCGCACCAGGCCCTGAAGGCCGCGATCCTCCGGCACATAGGCGATGCCGAAATCGCGCGCCTGCTGCGGGCTGCCGATGCGGGCCGCCTTTCCGTCGACGAGGATGTTGCCGGAAGTTGCCGGCGTGATGCCGAAGATGGTGAGGGCAAGCTCCGTCCTTCCCGATCCGATCAGCCCTGCGATGCCCAGGATCTCGCCGGCATGCAGCGTGAGCGAGACATCGCGCACGACCGCGCCAAAGCTGAGATTGCGCACTTCGAGCAGGGGCGCGCCGATCTTCGTCTCCTGCTTCGGGAACAACTGATCGATCGGCCGGCCGACCATCATGGAGACAAGCTTGCGCTCGTCGAGTTCGCCGATCGGCGCGGTGCCGACGCGCGCGCCATCGCGCAGGACCGTCACGCGGTCGGCGAGCGCGAAGATCTCCGGCAGCTTATGGCTGACATAGACGATGCCGACGCCCTTGTCGCGCAGCATCCGCACGATCGACAGCAGCTGCTGGACATCCTCCTCCACCAGGGAGGCCGTCGGCTCGTCCATGATCAGCACACGCGCATCCTGCGACAAAGCGCGTGCGATCTCCACGCGCTGCCGGTTCGCCACGGACAGCGACCCGACCCGCGCATCAACATCGATGTGATGACTCTGCAGCCGGTCCAGCAATTCGCGCGACCGCCTCCGCATCTGCGGCCAATCGAGCGCGCCCCAGCCTGTGCGCGGCGCATGGCCCATGAAGATGTTTTCCGCGACCGAAAGATCGGGGAACAGCAACAGCTCCTGATGCACGACCGCGATGCCGTTGGCAGCGGCGGCACGTGGCGAGGTGAAGTGCACAGCATTGCCATTCACATGCATCTCGCCCGTATCGGCGCGGTGCACGCCGCCCATGATCTTGATCAAGGTCGATTTGCCGGCGCCGTTCTCCCCCAGCAGCGCATGCACCTCGCCGGCACGCACGTCGAACGAGATGTCCTGCAGCACGCGGACGCTCGCGAAGGACTTGGAGATCCCGTTGAGTTCGATGAGCGAAGTCAAAGCGTGCGCTCCCAATGCCGCTCGCCGTCGCGATCACCCTTGCAGACCATGTCTGCAAGGCGGCCGGCCCACTTCACTCGAACCATGTGCGCTTGCCTCCCTATGGCGATCTCTTGTGACGGCTCGCTTGCGGTTAGGCCGCCGGGCCGAGGAATTGCTTTCCTATCGCCTTGATTAAGGTTAAACATGCATGAGCAAGGATCGTCAAGTGATCATCCATGCTCAGAGAACTTGATCGCTGCAGTGCAATAGCGAGCAACTTTGCTCATCGAGGCGTGCCATGAATGAGGGCGAGCGTCATCGACATATCCTGAGCTTCCTGCGCGACCGGCCCTTCGCGACCGTGCGCGATCTCTCGCAGATCGTCGTCGCCTCGCCTGCCACCATCCGCCGCGACATCGGCAAGCTTCACGAGATGGGCGCGGTGCGCAAGGTGTTCGGTGGCATCGCCGCGGCCGACAATGGCACCGGCCCCGACCGCTTGTCGTCGCGGCCGTTCGAAGAAAACCAGATGCTCGGCGTCGATGCCAAGAAGGCGATCGCGGAGGAAGCGGAGAAACTCGTCAATGATGGCGATGCGCTGATCATCCATGGCGGCAGCACCTGCTACCTGTTCGCGCTGCGGCTGGCGCGGCGCAACGTCAAGATCTACACCAATTCCATGCCGTTGGCCTCGACCCTGTGGCAGAACGGGAGCTGCCATCTGACCATCGCTGGCGGCGAGCTGCATCGCGGCCCGGGCATTCTCTACTCCCCCGGCATCGAGCTGCCGGAATTCTACGCCTCCAAATTCTTCATCGGCGCGCAGGGCGTCGGTCCGGCGGGCGTGATGGAATCGCATCCGCTGCTGGTGCGCGAGGTCGAGCGCCTGCTGGGCCGCGCCGACGAGGTGGTGGTTCTGGCCGACAGCCGGAAATTCGGCGTGCGGGCGCGCTATGCGGTCGTCAGCTTCTCACGCATTGCAACCCTGATCACCGACGAAGGGCTCGCCGAAGCCGATGAACGCATGCTGACCGACGCCGGCATCAACGTCGTCATCGCCAAGACGTCCAGAGGCGGGGAACGGCCGTGACCTCTGACGAACGAGCGCTTGCGGTGTTCGATCTCGGCAAGACCAACGCGAAACTGCTGGGCTTCGGCGACCGGACCGGCAAGCTCCTGTTCGATGAGCGCACGGTGCAGCGCACGATTCTGGCCGAAGGTCTGCGCGTCCTGGAGCACCAGCCTCTCTTCGACTGGCTGAAGGCGACTCTGGCACGCTTATCGGAGCGCCACAGCCTCGCCGGATTGATGGTGAGCACCCATGGCTGCACCTTCGCGCTTGTCTCCGGAGGGGAACTCGCGGCGCCGATCCTGGATTATGAGCAGCCGGTTCCGCCGGACATCGATCGGCAATTCGCCGCGGAAGCGCCGGCCTTCGCCGAGAGCTTCTCGCCTGATCTGCCGGGCGGGCTCAATGTCGCGCGCCACATCTATCTGCGTGAGACGCTGGCGCCGGAGGTGTTCCGCCGGGCCGACGCCATCCTCAACTATCCGCAGTTCTGGAACTGGCTGTTCACCGGGGCCAGGGTGTCGGAGATCAGCTCCATCGGCTGCCATTCTCATCTGTGGCGGCCGCGTGAGGATGCCTTCAGCTCCCTGGTTGAACGGCGCGGCTGGCGTACGAAGTTTCCACCCTTTCGCCGTGCCGGCGAGATTCTGGCTGAGTCGGTCATCGGCACGCAATCGGTGCCCATCCATAATGGCATCCACGACAGCAATGCCGCCCTGTACTACTACCGCAGTCTCGGCTATTCCGACATCACGCTCGTTTCCACCGGCACCTGGGTGATCGTGTTCAACCAAGCTTGCCCGCTCGATGCGCTGGATTCATCGCGCGACATGCTGGCGAACGTGACGGTCGATCGCACGCCGATCGCCACCGCGCGCTTCATGGGCGGGCGCGAATACGACGTGATTGCCGCTGGCGCACAGGCGCCGGTTTCCCGTGCGAGCCTGCAGCAAGCCATCGATCGCGGGCAGTTCGCGTTGCCGAGCTTCGCGCCGGGCGGTCCCTTCCCATCGCGCAACGGTTCTCTGAAGGGGCCTCCTCCATTCAGCGCGGAAGAGCGCGCGGCGATCGCCACACTCTATGTCGCCCTCATGATGGACGTGGTGCTGGACCAGCTCCGGTCCACCAACTCAATTATGCTGGATGGCGGCCTTGCCAGGAACCAGACGCTGCTTGGAACGCTGGCAGCGCTGCGGCCAACGCAAAGCATCTCACGCAACGCCGCTGCGGAAGGGACAGCAATGGGCGCCGCCGCGCTCGCGCTCGAAGCGCACGGCACGCGTCAGGTGTTCGCGCCGCAGATCGAAGAGGCGGACGCCCTGGATCTGAAGGGTCTCAACGAATACCGCGAAACTTGGCGCGGGCTCTGCACGGAGCCCCGATAACCACCCCCGATGTCACTGATCCGGGGCCTATGCGTCGGTCGACGAAGCGCCGCTTTCTACGAGGTCTCGCGGTGGCGCCGCATAGGCCCCGGCGCTCGCTTTGCTCGGCCGGGGTGACAGAACGAAAAGGCGGCGACACAAATCCCTCTAAGCGACCAGCGTGGCCTCATCTCGCTCGCTCGCGCTCTCCGGCACGGCGATCAGCAATCTGATCCCGGCATCTTCCACCATGCGCCGCGCGTCGTCGCTGATGCCGTCATCGGTGATGATGGTGGTGGCGCGCTCCAGCGGACAGATGATGAGGCTGGAGCGGTTCTGGAACTTGGTGGAATCGACCAACAGCACGAGCTCTTCCGCTTGGCGCATCAAACGCTGCTCCGACTGGATGATGAGCGTGTCCGATTCCATGATGCCGAGCGGGCTGACGCCCTGCGCGCCCATGAACATGCGCTTGGCGTAGACATGCGCCGTCCCGTCATTCTCGAACGGGCTCAAGATAATGCTCTGCTCGCGATAGATCGTGCCGGCCGGCACCATCACGGTGCAGCGCGAATGTTTCAGCAGGTGTTCGGAGATCGGGAACGAGTTGGTCAGCACCTGCAGCCGGTGCCCGGTCAGGTAATGCACCATCTGGAAGGTCGTGGTGCCGCCGTTGATGATGACGGCCTCGCCCTCGTGGCACAACTCGACTGCCGCCCGCGCGATGGCGCGCTTCTGCGCCAGGTTCACCGACTGGTTTTGCCGGAACGAGCGCGCAGTCAAACTGCCCGCCGGATGGATCGCTTCGGCGCCGCCGCGCACCTTGCGAAGGCGCCCTTCATCGGCGAGCGCCGCGATGTCGCGCCGGATCGTCGCCTCCGACGCGCCGGTATATTCCATCACGTCCTGGACCGTGACGACCGCCCGCTCCTGGACCGCGCTCAGGATGATGCGATGTCGTTCCCGCTCGTGCATGCGACCTTCCCTTCTGACCGATTGTCAGCGCAGGGTTGGATCAAGTCAATCAATTTCGATCATAATCAGTCATTTTGCATTGCGATATGAAAGATAATGACTGATATCGATTGACATGGGGCCGGGGCGGGCGCGATGCTCCCGCTCAAATCAATGCCGCCCACGGAGATGACTGATGGCCGACTTGGCCGGACTTGAACTCTTGAATAACCGCTGGGACGAAACACAGGCCGCCACCTTGGATGAGGCCGGCAAGCTGCTGTATCGCTCACACCTGCTCGGCGCCGACATGCGCATCACCAATTACGGCGGCGGCAACACGTCCGCCAAGGTGAAGCAGCGCGATCCGCTCACCGGCAAGGACGTCGAAGTTTTGTGGGTCAAAGGCTCCGGCGGCGATGTCGGCACGATGAAGATCGACGGCTTCGCCACGCTCTACATGGAGAAGCTGCAGCACCTCAAGAGCATCTATCGCGGCGAGGCGCATGAGGATGAGATGGTGGGCTACCTGCCTCACTGCACCTTCAACCTCAACCCACGCGCGGCCTCGATCGATACGCCGCTGCACGCTTTCATTCCCTATGCGCATGTCGACCACATGCACCCCGATGCGGTCATCGCGATCGCCGCGATGAAGAACAGCAGGACCGTCACGCAGAAGGTGTTCGGCGATGAGATCGGCTGGCTGCCTTGGCGCCGGCCCGGCTTCCAGCTCGGCCTCGATCTCGAGCGCTTCGTGAAGGAGCATCCAAAGGCGAAGGGCGCTGTCCTCGGCGGACACGGCCTCATTACCTGGGGCAACAGCGCCAAGGAATGTTACGAAGTCACCCTGCGCGCCATCAACAAGGCGGTGCGCTGGTTCGCCGAAGAGACTCGGGGCAAGCAAGGCTTCGGCGGCGTGGCGCATCAGGCCTTGCCGAGCGCAGACCGCCGTCACATTGCCGGCCAGCTGATGGTCGAGATCCGCGCCCGCATCGGCGGTGCCGAGCGCAAGGTCGGCCATTTCGACGATCAGGCCGCTGTGCTGGAGTTCGTCAATTCGCGCGACCTGCCGAAGCTCGCCGCCATGGGCACCAGCTGCCCCGACCATTTCCTGCGCACCAAGATCGCGCCTTTGGTGGTGCCGTTCGATCCGGTCTCCAAGAATCTCGACACGGCGGTGTCCGGGCTCGACAAGGCGATCGCCGATTACCGCGCGGAATACGCGGCGTACTACGACCGCTGCAAGCGCGACGACAGCCCGAAGATGCGCGATCCCAACGCCGTCGTTTATCTGGTGCCGGGCGTCGGCATGATCACATTCGCGCGCGACAAGGCGACCGCGCGCATCGCCGGCGAGTTCTACGTCAATGCCATCAATGTGATGCGCGGCGCGGCTCTGGTCGATTCCTATGTCGGCCTGCCGGAGCAGGAAGCGTTCGATATCGAATACTGGCTGCTCGAGGAAGCGAAGCTGCAGCGCATGCCGAAACCCAAGTCGCTCGCTGGCCGCGTCGCTCTCGTTACCGGCGGCGCCGGTGGGATCGGCCGCGCGATCGCCGGCAAGCTGATGAGCGAAGGCGCCTGTGTCGTGCTGGCCGATATCGACGAAGGAACGCTCAAGGAAACCGAGGCAACGTTCGCCAAGAACTTCGGCAAGGACCAGGTGCGCACCTTCGCCATGGACGTGACGGATGAGAATGCCGTCGCCGCCGCCTTTGCTCACGGCGCGACCGAGTATGGCGGTCTCGACATCCTGGTCTCCAACGCCGGCATCTCCTCGGCCGCGCCGATCGACGAGACCGAGCTCGCCGTCTGGGACCGCAACATGGATATCCTGGGCAAGGGCTATTTCCTGGTCTCGCGCGAGGCCTTCCGCGTGATGAAGAAGCAGAAGCTGGGCGGCTCGATCGTGTTCATCGCGTCGAAGAACGGCCTCGCCGCTTCTGTCAACGCCTCCGCCTATTGCACGGCGAAGGCCGCGGAGATCCACCTCGCGCGCTGCCTGGCGCTGGAAGGCGCGGACCACGGCATCCGCGTGAACGTGGTCAATCCCGATGCGGTCTTGCGCGGCTCCGGCATCTGGTCAAGCGAGTGGCGTGCCCAGCGTGCCGCCGCCTACAACATGAAGCCGGACGAACTGGAAGAGCATTATCGTAAACGCTCCATGCTCAAATTGTCGGTCTATCCCGAGGATGTGGCGGAGGCGACCTATTTCCTCGCCTCCGACCTCGCAGCGAAATCGACCGGCAACATCATCAATGTCGACGCAGGCAACGCAGTGTCGTTTACGCGCTGAAGCTTGCGCATGAGCTCTGGGAGAGTGCGATGACCGACTGGCAGATTTCCCCTGATGTGGTCGCCGACCATAACAACCCGCTCAGCAAGGCACTCGCCGCCGATTACGGCGCGCTGGGCGAGCAGCTGGCGCGCCGCGGCATCGACATCGACGGCATCACCAAAAAGGTCTCCGCGTTCCACGTCGCCGTTCCCTCTTGGGGCGTCGGCACCGGCGGTACGCGCTTCGCCCGCTTCCCCGGAATCGGCGAGCCGAGGAATATCCTGGAGAAGCTCGACGATTGCTGCGTCATTCATCAGCTCTGCCGCGCTACGCCGCGCGTCTCGCTGCACATCCCCTGGGATAGACCGCGTGACGCGGCGGAACTGAAGCAATATGCAGCCGCGCGCAGCCTCGGCTTCGATGCCATGAACTCCAACACCTTCCAGGATCAGCGCGATCAGAAACTCTCATACAAGTTCGGCTCGCTATCCCATACCGATAAAGCGACCCGCCAACAGGCAATCGAGCACAATCTGGAATGCATCGAGATCGGCAAGGCTTTGGGCTCCAAGGCACTGACGGTGTGGATCGCCGACGGCTCCAACTTCCCCGGCCAGAGCAACTTCACCCGGGCGTTCGAACGCTACCTTGAGTCCGTGCGCCAGATTTATGCCGCGACCCCGAACGACTGGAAGCTGTTCGTCGAACACAAGATGTACGAGCCGGCTTTCTATTCGACGGTGATCCAGGATTGGGGCACCAATTATCTCGCCGTCACCAATCTTGGCGACCGCGCCTACTGCCTGGTCGATCTCGGCCACCATGCTCCGAACGTCAACATCGAGATGATCGTCGCGCGTCTCATTCAGTTCGGGCGGCTCGGCGGCTTCCACTTCAACGATTCGAAATACGGCGACGACGATCTGGACACCGGCTCGATCGATCCGTTCCGCCTGTTTCTCGTCTTCAACGAACTGGTGGATGCGGAGCTACGCCGCGCCCCGCGTTTCGAGCCCGCGCACATGCTGGACCAGTCGCACAACATCACCGACCCGATCGAAAGCCTGATCCGCAGCGCGAATGAAATCCGCCGCGCTTATGCTCAGGCGCTGCTGGTCGACCGCAAGGCGCTCGAGGAAGCGCAGGACCGCAACGACCCGATGCTGGCTTCGGAGACCTTGAAGGCCGGCTTCCGCACCGACGTCGAGCCGATCCTCAAGAACGCCCGGCTGGACGAAAGTGGCGCGATCGATCCGATCGCCGCTTATCGCGCCAGTGGCTACCGCGCCAGGGTCGCGGAGAAGCGGCCGGCCACGACGCGTGGCGGCAGCGGGATTGTCTGAACCGATCCAGGGAATATCGGCAAGTGGCCTCAGTCCTGCTTGCTCTTGCTTTCGTCTTTTTGCTTTTCACCACCGAGGCCACCGAGCGCATCATGGACTGCACCGCCGATGGCGCCGACCGCGCCGCCGACGCCACCGCTGAGTCCGCCACCATGTGCGCTCGCGCCGCCTTCTCCGGCCTCGCCGCTGTTTCCGTCGCCGGAGCCGGAGTCGCCGCCGCTGCCCGCTTCGCCGCCCGCGCCGTTGCCGACACCGCCGGACTCTCCGCCGCCGGAGCTTGCGCCGCCGCCCGTGTCGCCAGAGCCGCCGCCGGAGCCGCCGCCGCTGCCCGCTTCGCCGCCTGCGCCGTTACCGACACCGCCAGACTCTCCGCCGCCGGAGCTTGCGCCGCCGCCCGTGTCGCCAGAGCCGCCGCCGGAACCGGAATCACTGCCGCTTCCGGCGCTGCCGCCCCCCGGACCCGCATCACCGCCAGTGCCGCCACTCGCGCTACCGTCTCCCTGGCCGCTACCCGCTGATGCGTGGGCCTTGCCGACGGCGGCAGATGCACGGTCCTTTATCTGCCCCCCACCAACTCTGTCATTGCCGCGCTTGGTGAAGACCGCAGGACGCGGCGACGGCGCGGCATTCTCCGTTTCCTGCGGCACGGCCACGGAAGCGCTGATGGTTGAAGGAGCCACGCTCGCGGCCTCAACCGGCGCTGCGCGCTCCGGCACCGGTTCCACGGCAGTCTGCGGGATCGGCGCAGGTTCTGCCACGCTCCTGCTGGCCGTCTGAACCTTCGGCGGCCGCGGCTTCAGCTTGGCGGCCAGCGAGACCGGCGCGGGCTCGGCGCCTGCCGCGGGGGACATCATCAGCGCCTCATCG
Source organism: Dongiaceae bacterium (assembly GCA_035695765.1). GTDB lineage: Bacteria > Pseudomonadota > Alphaproteobacteria > Dongiales > Dongiaceae > Dongia_A. The sequence goes on along the minus strand of DASRRI010000155.1, from coordinate 8,634 downwards.
ACCGCCATCGTCATCGTCATCGCGGGCGCCGGCGGCAACGAAGTCGCCGCCGGCAGCAGGCGCGACGCTGTCTCGATCTCCAAGGTGTGCGTCGCCGCGGGTGCCGGGGGCGTGATGCCCGGGCTGAGGCTCTCCTGGGCGGGATCGGCCACCGGGGATGTTGTTACGGCGCTGACGCCAGACGGCGTTCCGGCCGTGGCGACCGGCTTCGGCGTCTGCCACAGCGCGACGCCGCATGCGCCGGCGATAGCGAGAATGGAGGCCGCGCCCGCCAGAGCCCAGCGCAACCTCGACCGGTGTTTTGCCCGGCGCGCCGATCGCAGCGCGGCCGGCGAGTCATCAAGATGGTTGAGCCGATTGAGGATGCTCTTGTCGCCACCGGTGGCGAGAAGGTCCGCAAATGGAGCGCTATAGTGGATATGCCCCGGTTCCGATGCCGGCGGCGCGACGGGTTCTTCCTTGACGGGGCCACGAACGATCACGGGCATGAAGCGCGGGGCGCCCGATCTCGAGCTGTTGGCGGGCGTCCGGGCGCGCGTCTCAATATGCTGCAGGCGCTTGCGTTGTTCCTTCCAGCGCGCGAACAGCAGCGCGATCTGCTCCGGCGACCGCTTCCTCACATTGAACGAAGTCAAATCGTTCGCCGGTTGTATGACTGCTCCGCCGTGCGCGCTCATGGGAACTCCCCCTGATCAGGCGTGAGGCGAACATCGCGGCGGCCGCACAGTTCCATCGAGCGCCGGACGAATCAGGGACTTTTCAGTGACAACGGAGTTTGGATCTAGAGTCGCTCGATCAGCGCCATTGCCGCCGCGGGCGCCTTCGGCTTGAAGCCGTTGATCATGTAGATGAAGACATCGCGGGATTTCGGCGCTTTCTTTTCCGCGGCCGCGAGCGGCTTCAGATCGCCAGGCTCACCGCCCTTCGCCCAGGCGCGTGCCCGCTCCGCCCAATTGTCCAGCTCTTTCGGCGGGTAGCCGGTCGCGACCTTCTCTGCCGACCGTTGCAGGCGGAGATAGACGAATGGCGATGTGACGTCGGGAATGTGCGGAAAGTCCTCCTTGTCGGTGAGGACGGTTGCGATTCCGTATTTGCGCAGCAGCGCGACGAATTCCGGAACGCGGAAGCTCTCATGCCGCACTTCGACCACGTGACGGATGGCGAGCCCGCCGGCCTTGTCGGGCAGCAATTTCAGGAATGCTTCGAAATCCGCGGGATCGAATTTCTTGGTGGGCAGGAACTGCCAGTTGATCGGCCCCAGTTTCTCCTTGAGCTCCGTCACGCCGCTCGCAAGGAACCGCTCGATGCTCGACCCCGCTTCGGCGAGGACGCCGCGATTGGTCGCGAAGCGCGGCCCCTTCACCGACAACACGAAACCCTCCGGCGTCTCGGCCCGCCAGCGCGCGAAGCTCTCCGGCTTCTGAGAGCCGTAATAGGTGCCGTTGATCTCGATCGAAGTCACATGCTGGCTCGCATATTCCAGCTCGCGCTTCTGCGACAGATCCTTGGGATAGAACGTGCCGCGCCACGGCTCGAACGTCCAGCCGCCGATGCCGACGCGGATGTTTGAATTGTTCTTGGCGGGCATGGGTATGGTTCCGATGGGTTTCGCTCGGCCAGAGGCTATAACGCCGCCTCAGGCATATGCAATCCGGCTGCCGGATCTTGTCACGAGCAATCCTCGCTTATACTGCCCCTGAGCGTCTGATCCCCTGAGCGTCTGATACTGCGATCCGCCGGGCTGCATCTCGGATGCGTTGTCGAACAGAGACGCGTGCGCTCGTCCGCTGCCTGCCAGTCGCCCGTCCATCATTGCGGTGGCGATCTGGCAAGCGGCCAGCGGATAGGTTGAATCCGGAGCGGCGGCGGCTGAGAAAACGCCATGCGGCGCCCGGACGCATTCCAAATCCTTGAAAGTTGGGGATTCTGAGTGCGGGAAGGGCCGCGGCAAGACGGTCAAACGACGGGATCAGCTGGGCGTTTGGACCTGGAGCGAGCGAATGCGCCGTTCCGGACTGCCGACGACCAAACGCGGCATCTCGCGCCTCAGGCTGACCGACATGGCAATGAGCCGCCCGCACGGGCGGAGCCATGTCAATGTTCCGTTAGCCATTGTGCGCTACTAAATCCCTCTACCCAAATACAATTTTGGCTCCGCTTGTCGATCATCGACGCGGATATTCCAGGAGCGAGCGATGCAGCGAGTGTGGCGCCGGATTGTGCGCAAATACCACCTTCTATCCCGGCGCGATCGGCTCGCCTTTCTGCTCGTCATCCTGCTCGGTGCCGGAGCCGCCGGATGGATCTCTTGGACGCAGCTGGCCTCGGTGGCGCCCGACCGCATCAGCATGACGAAGCTCGTGCAGGATGCCCATGATGGCCTCATCAAGTCGGCCGCGCTCAGCGACCGCAGCATCGGCCTCACCTACAGCGATGGCAAGGAAGCGGCCTTTCGCGGTCGCCTGCCGGACGAAACCGTCATGCAGCTGGTAGCGGCCGGAGTCGACGTCTCCTTCTCGGATTCCACCCTGCTCGATTTCCTTGGCAAGTACGGCTATCCGCTGCTGATGCTGGTGCCGATGCTGCTGATCGCTTGGCATGTTCTCGGTGGCGCCAATCGCTTCGCAATCGGCGGACCCACCAAGCTGCTCGACCGCAGCGCCGCCAAATACCGCTTCTCCGACGTCGCCGGCCAGGAGGAAGCCAAGGAGCAGATGACCGAGATCGTCGAGTTCCTGCGCGATCCGGAGACCTTCACGCGTCTCGGTGCAAAGGCGCCCAAGGGCGCTCTGATGGTCGGCCCTCCCGGCGTCGGCAAGACGCTGCTGGCGCGCGCGGTCGCAGGCGAGACCAACGCCGCCTTCATCGCTGTCTCCGGAGCGGATTTCCGGCAGACCTTCATGGGCCTCGGCGCGAACAAGGTGCGCAACATGTTCAAGCTCGCGCGCGACAACGCCCCTGCCTTGATCTTCATCGATGAGATCGAAACCTTGGCGCGCAAGCGTTCCTCGAAAGCCAGTGGCAGCATCAACACCGAGGAAGAGGCGACCTTGAACGCCCTGCTCGTCGAGATGGACGGCTTCAATACCAGCAAGGGCATCGTCGTGCTGGCCGCCACCAACCGGCCGGACCTGATCGACGAGGCGGTGCTGCGCCCCGGCCGGTTCGATCGCCGCATCAACCTTGACATTCCCGACCTGACGGGCCGCCTCGGCATCCTCCACGTACATGCGCGCAGCAAGGCGTTGGCTGACACCGTCGATCTCTCGGTGGTCGCGCGCCGCACCACCGGCATGTCGGGCGCCGATCTGGAGAACCTTCTGAACGAGGCGGCCATCCGGGCGACCCGGCGGTCAGCCCCTGCGATTGTGGCGGAGGATATCGAAGGCGCCTATTTCGATGTGTTGCTGGGCCGCGTTCGGAAGGGCACGGCGCTGTCGGATTCGGACCGGCGTGCGATCGCTATACACGAAGCCGGTCATGCGATTGCCGCCGCAACGGTTGACGGTGCCAAGCGGCCTGAGAAGGCGACGATCGTGCCGCGCGGACGCGCCCTGGGCGTCGTGCTGTCATCGCCGAAGGAAGACCAGAGGCTGGTGAGCCGGCAGCAGCTGTTGAGCGATATCGTCGTGTGCCTGTCGGGCCGGGCGGCGGAGCTCATGGAATTCGGCGAACAGGGCATCTCGACCGGCGCGGAGGATGATCTCCGCCAGGCGACCAATCTGGCCTCGCGCATGGCGGCGCTCTGGTCGATGGGATCCTCGACGCCGGTGCTCTCTATCACAGAAGAATCCAGCATGAACGCCCGCCGGCAAGCCGAGGAGCGTGCCCAGACGATCATCGATCAGGCGTGGGCCGAAGCGCTCGAAACCCTGACGCGCCATAAGCTGGCCCATGGCGACTTGGTCGCCGCTTTGCTGGAGCGCGAGACCGTCGACGGGACGGAGATCGAGGCCATGGTGCAAGCCCACAAGGATGCGCAGGCGCCCGCAGGTCTCGCGGCGGAGTGATCGTCGGGAGCTGCTGCGTTTCGCGGCGACTATGGAAATGCGACTTTTCATGCTTTTTCAATGAAGTAGGCGGCGCAAAGAGCGCATAACGCGAAATGACGGGCGTCGAGCGTCGGCACAAAAGCCGGCACAGTTGATATTACAATCCCCCTTCTCTGCGGGCCTATCGCCGAACGCCTGACGGTAGCGTAGCGCTGAACATGTACCCGCGCACGACGCCGTCGCGATCCGCCATCTGGCTAAGCGCGCGAGGGTCACGCTAGTCGGCCCCAATTCGAGTGGGCTTCTGTCGCCCGGCCGCGCCAAAGCAGGTTTTTTCTCCGAGGATATCTGCCTGACGGGAAATGTCGGCGTCGTGACAAAGAGCGGGTCGCTCGCCTATGCCGTGATGGCCGAGATGAAGAGTGCGGGCATCGGCATCAGCACTGTAGTCGCAATCGGCGGGGACACCGTGAAGGGGATCGATTTTTGCGAACCCCTCGCCCTGTTTCAGGCCGATCCTGAGACCAAGGCGATCGTACTGCTCGGCGAGATCGGTGGTGCGGACGAGGAAAACGCCGCCGCGTATATCCAGGAGACCGGTATCGCCAAGCCAGTGGTTGCCTTCATCTCGGGGCGGTCGGTGCCGCGCGGTCAGAGCATGGGGCATGCCGGCGCCATCGCGGATCGCCAATGGGGCGACTACCATTCCAAACACCGTTCCCTGGCTGGGGCCGGCGTCCACATCGTCGAGAACATTGGCGAAATACCCGGTATCCTCAAGCGCTGGCCGGCGTGACCAGCCGGACAATCCGATCGAACGTCCGCTCTGTTGCACAGAAACTGACATTGGGCTCAATGTGCCGGCCTCGCCGCAACAGCTGTGAGCGACGAATCTCCATTATGGAAATTCTGCCTGCCAGCCAGAGCAGGTACTGACAATGCGCACCATAGTTCACTCGGACCAGCATGGTCCTGCCGTACAAACTTCGCCAGTTTCGGTTCGAATCCTAGTTCCACAGCCACACAGTTTTTCCATTTTCAAGAAACCCGGTATTTTGCGGGCGTTCTCGCCTATTTTCGAGTCGAGAATGTATGAAGAGAGACAATGTAATATTCTCTCTTAGCGTGTATCCGCCAGATTTCTCCGCAGGCCTGTTTCAAGGTTACGTTGTTCGCGCCAAGGATCATGCAGACGGGCCCGGGAGCACTGAGAAGACCGCGAAATGCGGTGCGTGACCGCAATCTCGACGCAAATGTGGCAACGCCCGTTGGTGGACCAGCAATGTCACCAGCGCCATCCGCCGGCGGGCCAGTGCCACGTGAGCCGCCTCTCCTGGTGTTTTAGCAGACAGACGCGGCCGTAGCTGGGTGTTGGAGGAAGAAGCGCATCATCTCGCGACTGGCGTCGGGCCCGTGGGGCTCGGTGTACGATCCCTCAGCGCTCCCGCCGGACCATGCGTGGCCGGCTCCGTGAAGGACCCACTGCTCCAGCATCGGTCGCCCGCTTTCGTCCGCTTGAACGGTGCAGGTGTACTTTATCCCGCCCAGAGCTTCGCCGTGGCTGACGGTGGTCCGGAGATCGGCAGCAGCCTTCGATTGGGCAATGACCTGATCGCCGTTGACCGGGTTGACGGTCGTGTCGCGGTCACCGTGGAACACGATGGTCGGAACAGCGCCCACGGACCCGCCGTGCCGGCGTGATCTCCCGACGGCCGGAGACCCGCCCTGCCGCATCGCGGCGAAAGCGGAAGATATGTCGCTGGCGGCCCCGCACGCCAATCCGGAATGGACGCCGATGGCCGCATAAAGGTCGGGGTAAGTCGAGGCCATTATTGCCGCGGCGGCACCCCCGGCAGACAGGCCGGCGATATACACGCGCGCTGGCTCGACCGGGAAGTCATGCATGATCTGGCGGGTGATCCCCGCGATCAGCGAGGGCTCGCCCTGATCACGCTGCTGGTCGCCCGCGCTGAACCAGTTCCAGCACTTTGAGACATTGGCCGACTGGGCCTGCGCCGGATAGGCGACAAGGAAAGTCTGCTCCTCAGCGAGATCATTCATCCGCGTGCCGGCAGCGAAATCGTCGGGCGACTGCGTGCAACCGTGCAGCATCACCACGAGGGGCAACGCTTGTCCGTTGTAGCGGCTTGGGACGTAGAGCTTGTAGGTTCGACTTCCCGCCTCATTAGCATAAGTGCGCTCTTCAAACCGCGCCCCGCCTGGCAGGGGGCCCTGGGGACGTCCCGCTGCGGGGCGAACCAGTCCGTCGAGCCCGCGTGCAGAGCGGAGTTGCCCCATACGGTCGAGGAATCTACGGAGTGCCTCAGGGATCTGCGGCTGGCTCATGCCCCCGAGAGGACCAGCGGTTTGCGTTTCACCGAATTGCGGTGACGTCCAAGAGTCTCCGGTACCCATTGATGGCGGCACCATGTCGAGAATGCGTGGTGTGGCCCCAGCCGGCCTCTGCCGCGCGTCGCCATCGAACTTGGACGGGGCGGCGGACGACGGGGCGTCGGGGAGCGCTCCGCGCAGAACGGCCATCGCCTCTTCGAGCCGCCCCTCGCGAGTGAGGCGGGTCGCCTCGATCATGTCGATCTTCGGTAGTGTATTCATGGAAGTAAATCCTGTGTGAGGTGGAACTCGGGCAAAGCGAGAGCGCTGCCCTTCCTCTCGGAAGGGATTGGTAGAGGCGTCAGCCGGTGCTTCGGGCAGCAGAGACCCAGACGGTCAGCGGATGCGCTCGCTCAGCGCCGCCTTCACCGCGGGACTGGCTTGCAAGGCGCCAAGCACGTGAACGGAGGCAATGGTTTCGCGTGCCAGGTCGGGAGAGACGTCTGCTGCAATGACGGCCAGCCCGAGGACGTGGATGTGAAGCGTCTCACCCGTCGCCCGCAGGGCCTCCAGGTCCTGTCTACTATACTGACGCAGACCAAGGTCGAGTTGGCGTCTGGCGACGGACTGCTTGACGGCGTCGTTATGGCGATCGAGCTGATTCCGGATCGCTGTCCGGATGAAGTCGGTGCGGTTGGAGTAAAACCCCTCCTGCACCAGTAGGTCGATATGGCCGAGATCGACATAGCCGAGATTGATCGTGATCTTTTCGCTATCAGCTGCTTTCGGCCGAAGCTCCTGCACATTATCAGCCATCTTAAACCATCCCTTGACCATCCACCTGGATGGTATTTCGGAGCAGGCGCACCGCATTACAAGGGGCACCTGCAGTGCGCCCCTGACTTTGTGTCGCGAAATCGTGCTTTTGATGCCCTAGAAACAGTTGCCAGCAGAATGGCCGCTTTTCGTGTCAAACAGCCAACGCTTAGCGTTCGACGCGCTCCCGTGCGCCGGTCCCGTTCTGCCGGTTCAGTGGCTGATGCTGCCGCCGCGATGGCAATCGTTGAACTGCCCCCACGCGATGGGGCGTGCAGAATCAAGCTGACGGAGCTCTTGTATCGCATAGTCATCGGCAGCAAGGGTATCGAGATTAGTGTATCGCTCGCAGGTGCCAAACGAATTCTTGGCGTGCAACACATCTTGCCGAAGAATGAAACTCCAGCTGACAGTCATCACTGCATCTTTGTTCCCATCGTGCTCAAGCGTAGCGGGCTGGCAATGAAGCTCGTCATCGGGGACGTAAAGCTGCAGAAGGAGGTCGCCAGGGCAGATCCAGTTCTGGTCAAGACGTTAAAACGCGCCCATCATTGGTTCGACCGCCTCAGGTCCGGCGAAGTTCGCAGCGTGGATGAGATCGCGGCTGCAGAAGGGATCTCTCAATCCTATGTGGTACGGATCCTGCGCTTAGCGTTTCTGGCTCCCGACCTCATGCAGACAATTCTCCTCGGCCGGCAACCGGCTCACCTCACCGCCGAGGCATTGATCAAGTTCTCCCGCCTCCCCCTCGAATGGGAGTGGCAGCGGGAGCTTCTGGGATTCGGCGCTAATATTTAGTCGCCCTCGCAATTCCGCAATGGCCTGAGCGTCTGGCCGCGTGGACGCCTCGCCCAGCCTGAGCTCTCCGATACCCGTTGACCGCCTCAATCTTCGGCGGGAAAACTCGGACTGTGGGAAATCGCTGCGGAGAACGGCACCCCCGATTAGGCCCTTCCCCGCTCCAAGCAGGCTCTCCTAGTCCGACACGGTGGAACCACCGCGCAGCAAGTGGCGGATGTTCGCGGGTAACTTGGCTTGCGGCGGAGAATCACTGGGGTTCTGGGGAAATATACAAAGACTTACTGGCGGAGAGAGGGGGATTCGAACCCCCGATACGGGTTTAAGCCCGTATAACGGTTTAGCAAACCGCCGCCTTCAGCCGCTCGGCCACCTCTCCGCCGTGAGCGACTTGCGCCACGGCGTATGCGCGCCACTTCCTTAAGGGCGAGGGGACTGAATGTCAAATCCCGCGGCGAAACCGAGGGTTAGGCCGAGCCGGGGTGCTTCTGGCTCATGCCAGGAAGCGCACGCCGACGAGCGTGCCGCGCGCCCACCGCAATCCGCAGCGTCTGACGGGATCTCCCGCGACGTGCAGATCGAACTCGTGGGGCAGCAACTGCTGGGACGAGAAATCGAGGCGAGCGCCGCCACTCGAGAGATCGCGCACGCGGCAATCCAGAGTGCTTTTCCGGTTATTGAAAACCACCCTGGCGCC
>DASRRI010000154.1:0-28719 GCA_035695765.1 Dongiaceae bacterium | reverse complement strand
GAATTGAACAATTGGTCGACCAGATCCGCCTCGATCTGGATGTTGCGCGACAACAGAAACGCCATGAACATTTCCGACATTGCCGGCTGTTCGTGGAGCACCCGGATCATCGCGGCCTTTTCGATCCGAACGATCGTCGACTTTGCCGTGGCGGTAGCGGACGCCATCCGAAAAGGCTGGCCGGCGATGCATCCCTCGCCGAAGAACTCGCCGGGTTCAAGCATGGCGATGACACCCTCTTTGCCCTGCTCGGAAACGACCGTGATCTGGATTTTACCTGCCTCGATGTAGTAGACGGCATCCGCCGCATCGCCCTGCCGGTAGACAATCTCCTTCGGCTTGAGGGCCGCGCTGGGCCGTCCCGACCCCAGCGACGTCAGGAACATCCGGCCGTCGAAGCGCGGCGCCTTCGCGGATTCCTGGACTCGCTTGGCTTTAGCGGGTTTTCGCGGCACCTTCCGTGGCGCCGATTTCTTCTCGCCCATAGGCGCTCTCCCCGCAATCATATCGCCCAGACGACTCGCCTTCAGGCGGCGGCTGGGAGACCAGCCCGATTGGTACCATAGTGTACCTCGCCTTGTCTCTCGATCCAGCCCTGCTGTCACAGCGAGCCTGCCGATTGCCGCAATCACCCTGCCTCCCGGCGCCCTGCACCACCGCAATCCCAAGCGTCACTTGGATATGATGGACCCAGGCGTCGTCGAGCAGCGGCAGGCGCAGCGGCCGCTGGGTGACTGCCGCTCCATCGAGGGTTGCGGACAATATGCCCTGCGCCACTTCGCTAGGATTCTCCACCCTGATCTCATATCGCGCCGTGCGGTACCGAACCGTCACCTCAAACCGCGGCCAGTCTTTCGGGATGCAGGGATCGAGGCACAGGAACTCGCCCTTCATCCGCACCCCGAGAATACTCTATATGCCGGCTCGCTGCATCCAGCCGGCGGAGCCCGTGTACCAGGTCCACCCGCCCCGCCCGACTCATTGCGGCCGACTTGGGCTCTTTCCGGGTCATCGTAGCACTTCCGGCGGCGCGCGTCTCCGAAGGAGCGGCGCGATAGTGATCATCGGCCGCAGTCTCGCAGGTAAAGTGGACCGCGAAACGGCCGATGGCGTCGCGTTGCATGCGGGTCAAACCGCAAGGGATGAGGGCGTGATTCCACGACAGCGCACTGGCGTGCGCCGTGCGCCGCCCTGATGCTCAAGATGAAGGATCCTTGGCCGCTAATCGGACTGTCGCGCACCGTCGCAATGGCGTCGTCGTGACTGAGAGAAGCATGTCGATCAACCGCCGGCGACCATCACCGGACGATCTCGTCCGAACAAGCGTTGGACCGCCCTCGCCGTGCAGCGTCGCTTCTTCAGCTGCCGGTCGTCTTGGCGAGCACCTCGGCGCAGGCCGATGCCAAGTCCTGATTAGGTGCGTCCGCCTTCGGCATCGTCGCCCAGCCGGCCTTCAGGACGAAGTCCCGCTGGTCGTATGACGACTTGATGGCGCTGTTGGGGTCTGCATTTTCATTCTCCTGAGTCCTGAGTTTACGTCGATCGCGTGCAAAGAGTTCGCCGCGAGCGTGCTGCAATCTCGCACCTATGGAAAGTCCGCGCTGTTCCATAACGGACTGCTGAGGCGATCGCTCATTGCTGCCAACAGTTGCGAACGCCGAATGGCTCCTGTCGGCGATGTTGGAGCTCGAACGTTCCGCGGCGTGCTTTTGTGCTTACAAAGATACAGCATCATCCCCACATACCGTAGATACTGAGCGAAGGGGTTCAAGATACCGGTGAGCGCGGCTGCAGGATGCGCGCCTGCCTGAAGTGCAGTATGACGTTCGACAGCGTAGCGGGGCGCGAGCGAGATTGCTAGGCACTACAACAGCACGTCCGCTTTTCTGACCGGCGGTTTTCTGGAGAATCGGTCACTCGCGGCCGCCGCCAACCCCGCGCGGTCGCTCATAGGGTCGGCGAAAACTTGTCTTGCCCGCGCATTCGTCGTTCGTACGACCGCTCTGCCACAAGTGAGATCGGACGCAGGCAACGAAAGGACTAAGATGACACGCACGCCACTCAGTTTCCCGAATCAAAGTCGGAGCTATGACGCCAGGCAGCATTGGGTGCGCTTCTGGGCATACGACCAAGCGCTCGAGATTCCATTCTTTGTGGAAGCAGACGCACTGTGTAGTATTGACCCGAAGACTACAAGAGACGAACCGGGACTGCTCAACACGTTCGATCTCCATCGTGGCCGGATATTCAAAGCGGCCGACCGGATCTACTCCCGCCGTCGCAGAGGTTCGTATACGCTGGCGGCATCGGACGTGAAGTAGCTTTGCGTTCTTGTGAAAAATTGGCTGGACCCCGGTAACCTTCGACAACGGCTATTTACCAGCAACTACGGCGGCGCCTCCTCAATATGTTCCCAGAGTCATTGGGGACCGGCGTGGCCGAGAAGATTCGAACTTCCAAGCTTCTGATCTGTAGCCGGATAATTGATCAAGGCGCGCGCAGATAGCAGTCCAGATTGTCGGACGCCCGTGAGTCAGGACACAAGCGAGGATCACGATCCGTTCGGCCTTCTTTAAGGATTGGCATCTTCGCGAGACCATAGGCCGTAACCGCTGGCACCGGCGCGCTACACCTCAAGTTTTTGGCTCGACCTAGAGGAGACCGATGTGCGTAAATTGAGCTCAATGATCCTCGACGGATTTGCAGCAGTTACTCTTGGGTTTGCTCTCGTCGTCGTGCTCATCAACCTTGGCGTGATCTGGCATTGAAGAAGATGCGCCGCTTGACGTGCTGAAGACCAAGCTCACTTCCCAAGAAGGGAGCGCGCCATTGCCGAGTGATGCCGCACGTCATTCTTCTCACTCAGCGCTTAGCCCTCTCGGCTTTTCCGGCTTTTTCGGCTCAGCAACGGTTCTTGTCAGGTCGAGCACACGCTTCCTGACTGCAGAATCCCTAATCCTGTAATACGCGCTCACAAGTTCCATCGTCTCGCGCCGCTCCATTAGGCTGGTCTGGTGGCGGAACTCAGGTAAGCGCTTCATCTCCATCAGCATGGACGGCGTTTGTTCGCGCACGCCAGCGGCCATCTCGTCAAAAAAGTAGAGTAGCGGAACGTCCAGTTTCCTCGCCAAGTCGAATAGCCGGCTCGAACTGACGCGGTTTGCGCCCGTTTCATACTTCTGCACCTGTTGGAACGTTAGGCCAAGTGCCTCGGCCAGTGTGACTTGGCTGATACCGAGAAGGGTTCGCCTAAGCCGCACGCGAGATCCCACGTGCACGTCGATCGGGTCGGGGAAGCACCTGCTTGCCATTCGGCCGGAGAATTTGCGCTGTCGCTCTGACATTGAACTGGTCCCCATCTTACTGTGCCCATTAGTGTTGTCGATCGACCGCGATCGCGGCTGGGTAGCTTTGGTGACAGCAGCCGAGCGCCGTCGGCGCGAGTGGTACCCTAAGTTCCGTGGCCGCCGCGACGTTGGCCGCCTCGGAACCGCCAATGTGTACCTTTTGTCTCGGCAGGTCGGGGACGAACGGCATTCGTCGCGCTCGCGCAAACGCACGCCCTCAGCATCCACTTGCGGCCTATATCCCTTCAATGATTGGATTCGTCCAGATCGGACGAAGCGGTCGAGCCAATGAAGGAAGGGAGTATTACGATCCCGGGCCCGTCACAAATCCCAGTGCTCTAGGTGATCAGCCGCCAGTTGTGTCGAAAGATGTGGGCAGCGTGAAGAACAATGGGCGAGGGCCATTAGGTGCAACATCACGAGCCTCAAGGCCGTAGTCGCGAGGCGCTCAGAGGGGCGAAAGAAGGATGGCGAATCGGCCATCCTGCTGCGAAAGATCGCCAATAGTCGCGTCAGCCTCCGAAAGCCCTCCTCGCCGTCCAAGTGCCAGAGCTCGTGTCCCGGCGGAACAGTAAATAGGACAAACGAACGCGATACCGACCATCAAGGACATGACCGGCGCTACTCAGGTGATGCGTTCGGTTGTTGGTACGAGTCCACATGAGAGATGTCCACGACTCGCTACCCGCCGAATGCGAGTCGTGTTTCCTGACTAGCTCGGCGACCAAGCGAAACGCTTCGGCTCCGACGAGGCAAAGGTCGGTGGACAGCCGGGCGTTTCTTAGAGAGCACAACGATTATCTGCGCAACCTGCGCGAGAGATACGGTTCATGAGCCGGCAGTTCGGCCAACCAGGTCTCACTGGCAGCCACTTCGCATACGTTCAAGGGTGACCAGCATTCCTCGCAGAAGGCGCTCGGCCGCTTCTGTGGCCCTTCCTTCCGCCTGCTGCTCACCGATCATTTCTCTAAGGGCTATGACCAATTGCTCTCCCTCCCGAATATGCCGGCGGGCGCGTTCGATTTGAGCTTGATCTTCCATACTACGTGTCGATTCTAACGCTTGTCATTTGGCGTGCACTGCACGCGCTGCCCATCAGTTCGCCTGTAGATCCCCCCTTCGCGCCAAACGCGGCGTCAATATGCTGGGAAGTCTTGGCCACCGGACCTTCCGATCTAACCGAGCTGATCTGCGCCGCTACAGATGCTATGGGCACATCGAACACCGTGCGCACGATCGAAGCAATACACCGTCGGTTTCGTGTGGTTACAGCAGTCTGCGGTAACTCGTTGGTGAGCTAGTCCGCCACGTGGAAGTGCCCTTGCACCGGGAACAAGTCCTCTCACCATTCCAGGCGCTCTTGAACAAGTTGCGGCAACCAAACACAAGCGATTTTCGCGCTTGTACCCACAGATCCCAACTCAACCTCACGCGCCACAGTAGGTATGTGGTGCGCGCCAGAAGCTTCGCCATCATTATTTTTCCCGACAACATGTAAACAGCCAGTTAGCTCGAGAATCGGAGACCAGTCGGACGCGCAGATTGCGGTGAGGCCAAGCCGTTCGCCCGATAGCACAACGGTTAGTTATCGGAGACCACAAAACCCATGCTGCGATGGATCTCCCCCATGCTGCGATTTCCAGCCCGATGGAACTCGATCGCTAGATCGAGACAATAGCTGGCAATGGCGCCTGCGCTCCATATCCCATGATCGTTTTATTGAGCGATGTCGGCCGAGAGGCTAGAAGCGACCTTGCTGAACGGGCCGCGCCCGCTTCGCGAAGCTGGCATTGTCAGGGCATCACAACGGGCAGCTTCTGGAGGATGGTTGGACTGTGTCGACTGTAGCGTGCCACGTGAGACGAGTGGGATGGTCGCACGGCGTTGAGCGTCGCAACGTGGTCCAGGCCATAGGCGCCAAATTGATGTCCCTTGTGTGGCAGTACCAGAATAGACGAGATCGAAGAGCATTTCTTGTAATGGCTGAGAATCGGTCACGCCGTGTCAGGCGAACGGTTACTGGCGCAGCGCGGGAAACTGTTCTGAATCCTGCCCCTTTCTTTCGACAGGGCCCGGCGATCGTTGGACACATGCTTCGGCTTTGTGCGAAAAACTGTCAATACTAGTTGCTCGTCCGAATCGTCCCTGAAGGTGAGCGGGAGAAATGCCACATACGCCGCTCGTCGCAATGCTTGTCGCCGGTCTGGGGCTTGCCTTCCTTCTTGGCACTGCGGCAAATCGAATGCGTCTGTCGCCATTGGTCGGCTATCTCGTTGCGGGGATCCTAATAGGCCCCTTCACGCCAGGCTTTGTCGCGGACCAAGCCTTGGCGCGCCAGCTTGCCGAAGTCGGTGTGATCCTGTTGATGTTCGGTTCGGGGCTGCATTTCTCTCTCGACGATCTTCTATCCGTCAAAAGGATCGCGATCCCGGGAGCGCTGGGTCAGATCGCTTTCGTGACGCTGCTTGGCCTGGCGGCGGCATTCGCGATGGGTTGGCCGATCGGCGCGGGAATCATATTCGGGCTTACGCTCTCGGTTGCGAGCACGGTGGTCGTGCTGCGGACACTGCAGGACAAGCACCAAGTCCAATCCGATCTTGGGCGGATCGCGGTCGGTTGGCTCATAGTCCAGGATCTTGCCATGATCCTTGCCCTCATCCTCTTACCGGCCTTCGCGGAGACGCTCGGAGGAGACGACGGAGCAGTCGAAGCCACCAGCCGCGGAGGAACCTTCGCTTTTCTTCAGCCGCATACGCTGATTGGTGCACTCGGGCTCACATTGGCCAAGCTCGCCGCCTTCTTCGCGCTCATGATCCTGGTCGGACGGCGGGTCATCCCGTGGATCCTCCACTATATCGCGCACACTGGATCGCGGGAGTTGTTCCGGCTGGCAGTCCTGGCGATGGCGCTTGGCGTTGCGTTCGGGGCGGCCGAGCTGTTCGGCGTGTCATTTGCGCTCGGCGCCTTTTTCGCGGGCATGATCCTGGCCGAATCCCAGCTGAGCCAGAGCGCCGCGCAGGAGACCTTGCCGCTCCGCGACGCATTCGCCGTGTTATTTTTTGTCTCAGTCGGGATGTTATTCGATCCGACGATTGTCGTCCGGCAACCGCTCCTGGTCGGCGTTACGTTGCTGATCATACTGGCCGGCAACACGGTCGCCGTTTTTGTGATAGCCCATCTGTTTCGCCATTCGTTTCAGGCGGCCATGGCTCTCGGCCTAACTTTGTCTCAGATCGGCGAATTCTCCTTCATTCTCGCGGGGCTCGGGATCGACCTCGATCTGCTCCCGGAAACCGGCCGGGATCTCGTCCTGGCGGGAGCAATGCTATCGATCTTGGTGAATCCGCTATTGTTTGTGGCGCTGGAACGGCTGCTGCCCACGCGGCTCAAGACGCGCGAGCGAAGCGCGGCAGTGCAAGAGATGGATCAGCCGGGGATTGCCGCACTGCCCCGCACAAGCCTCACCGGTCACGCCGTCCTCGTCGGCCACGGCCGGGTCGGGAGCCTGGTGGCCAAGACTTTGGACAAGATGGGCCAACCTTATCTGGTGATAGAGGAGCATCAGGCGGCCGCAGATCAGTTGCGCAAAGATGGAGTTGAGGTCATTCTAGGCAATGCTGCGCAGCCGGGAATGCTGGAGGCCGCCAATGTGGCGGCGGCGCGGCTGCTGATCAGTGCCATTCCAAATCCATTCGAGAGCGGCAACCTCATCGAACGCGCGCGTGCTGCCAGCCCCAGTCTCGAAATTATCGCCCGCGCCCATTCCGACGCCGAGGTGGAGTACCTCACCAAATTGGGCGCCAGTTGGATCATCATGGGTGAACGCGAGATCGCGCGCGGAATCTCGGAATACATCTTCAACCGCTCGAACGGCGCTCCGGCACAAAAAACAGTCGGCGCCGATGCTATTGGAACACCGCCGCCGGAGCCCAAGACGCGTTAGCGCGATCCAGCGATTCGCATTGCAAGCACGTTCGATCTGGGCTGCGACTTCGCGCGTGGCGAAAATATGGGTGGCAAAGCCCCCCGGCGGTCGCGGGCGGCCCTGAAGCATGGGCGATTGACGGACTGTTCGCGAACAGGCTCAAGACAAAGCTACATTGATGTGTGCAGTCGCTTCAGCTTCGGCCGCGCACGGACAGCAGTGTCCGTTCAGGGTCAATGGCGGCTGTAAGCCCATGCCCACGACAGGTCCGGTTAGAGTTCAAGTTCGGAAACAGCGCCAATCGAGGAGCTCTCTCGCCACCTGCCGTCACGGTTACGACGGGAGGCGCGGCTTTCCTGCAGTGGACGCGCTCATCTGGTAGCACCTGCCCTTAAGTGCTAAGGTCTTGCACCGTGAGGTAGTCGCTATGCCGGACGTCGCCTCTTGGTTGGCCAGCCTCGGGTTGGATAAGTATATCGAGGCATTCAGCGCGAACGAAATAGACTTCGATTCGCTCCGGCACCTCAGCGAAGATGATTTGAAGGAACTGGGCCTCCCTATCGGCCCGCGCCGTAAGGTCCTCGCAGCGATCGGCAAGTTGAAGGACGAAGCCAAGTCCGTATCACAGTCCGCCGTTACCGCAACGTCCGCCCCGTACCGGCGCGAGGCTGAGCGGCGCCAGCTCACCGTCATGTTCGTCGATCTCGTCGGCTCGACCGAGCTGTCGCAACAGCTCGATCCGGAGGAAATGCGCAGCATCATCCAGTCCTACCAGAACAGAGTGTCGGCGGAGATCAAACGGCTCGAAGGACATGTCGCCAAGCTGATGGGAGATGGAGTCCTGGCCTACTTCGGCTGGCCGCAGGCGCATGAGGACGATGCGGAACGTGCGATCCGGGCTGGTCTGGCCACGACGACGGCGATTGCCGCCCTGGCAACACCGCAGGGCGATCCTCTGGCGGCCCGCATCGGCATCGCCACCGGTCTTGTTGTGGTCGGCGATCTGGCCGGCGAAGGACCGGCGCATGAGGAAGCCGTTGTAGGTGGGACCCCCAACCTGGCGGCGCGCCTGCAAGCGCTTGCCGAGCCGAACACCGTCGTGGTCGCCGAAGGTACGCAGCGCCTCGTCGCCGGACTATTCGAGATGGTCGACCTCGGCCACAGGGAGCTCAAGGGCTTTGCCGCACCGGTCCGCGCCTGGCGCATTGCCCGCGAGGCCGCGGCGGAGGGCCGTTTCGATGCGCTGCATGGCGTTGCGACGCCGCTGGTGGGGCGGGCTGCGGAGGTGCAGCTTCTACTTGACCGCTGGCAGCGAGCGCGCGCGGGCAAGGGGCAGGTAGTGCTCCTGTCGGGTGAACCTGGCATCGGCAAGTCGCGCCTGATTGCGGCGCTCCAAGAGCGATTGGACCGGGAGCCACACGCACGATTGCGCTACTTCTGCTCGCCATATCATGCAAACAGCGCGCTTCATCCCATCATAAAACAGCTTGAGCGCGCTGCCGGAGTTCATCGCGACGATGACACAGACACGAAGCTGGACAAGCTCGAAGTCATGTTGCGCAGGATCGTGTCCGACATCGATGAGCCAGGCCGGTTGTTGGCGGAGCTGCTGTCAATTGACGCGGCGGATCGCTATGCGCCAGTCAATCTGGCGGGACCAGCGCGGAAGGCTCGCACCCTTGGCGTGCTGACCCAGCTGTTGAGGGAACTGGCGGCACGCCAGCCGGTCGTCGCGATCGTCGAAGATGCGCATTGGATCGACCCGACGACCAGCGAATGGCTGGGGATGGTGATTGAGGCAATTCGCGACCTGCCGGTGTTGCTTGTCATCAGCTTTCGGCCAGAGTTCCAGCTGCCTTGGGCGCAGTCCTCGCATATCGGCGCATTGTCGCTCGGCCGCCTGGGGCGCGATGAAGGCGCGGCGATTGCGGACCGCATCGCTGAAGGCAAGGCTTTGCCGCCTGAGGTCAAGAACCAGATCCTGGCCAAGACGGAAGGCGTGCCGCTGTTTGTCGAGGAACTGACTAAGACTGTTCTGGAGTCCGGTCTACTGGTCGACGCCGGCGATCGCTTCGAGCTGTCAAGTCCTTTGCCGCCATTCGCCATTCCCGCGACATTGCAAGATTCGCTGATGGCACGCCTCGACCGGCTCGATCTGGTCAAGGAGGTGGCACAAACGGGTGCTTGTATCGGCCGTGTGTTCCACCATCGGCTGCTGGCCGCGGTCACCGGTTCCGATCATCGCAATCTCGACGGTGCCTTGCGGAAGCTCGAAGAGTCCGAGCTCGTGTTTCGGCGCGGGACCCCGCCCGAAGCGCATTACACATTCAAGCATGCGCTAGTCCAGGACACGGCTTATCAGAGCCTTCTCAAGAGCCGGCGGCAACAGATCCACGCCAACATCGCCTCAACGCTGGAATCGCAATTCTCCGAGATCGCCGAGGCCGAACCAGAGACACTGGCCTACCACTACACTGCCGCCGGCCTGACCGAGCAGGCCGTTGCCTATTGGCTGAAGGCAGGGCAACAGGCGCAGAAGCGATCGGCCAATCTCGAGGCGCTGGCGCATCTCGGCAAGGGACTTGAATTGATCGCATCCCTGCCGGACCCGGAGCACCGCCTCAGGCAGGAGATTCAGCTTCAGACCGCCGTCGCCGTGACCATGATGGCGGGCCGCGGCTGGGGTGCGCCTGAGGTGCTGCAGGCCTGTACTCGGGCGCGCGTGCTGTGCGAGAAGCTGGGTGACAGGAAGCAGCTTTTCGTCGCGCTCTGCGGTGAAGCCTCGTATCACATGATTTCCGGTAATCTCCGCGCATCCGATGAACTCGGGCGCCAGTGCCTTACCCTCGTGCAGGCCTCCGGGGATCATTCGCTGCTGCTCGAAGCGCACCATCGGCGGTGGGCGACCAAGTTCTACATGGGAGACGCTGCCGCCGCCGATCATCACATAGGTCATGGCATCGCGATGTACGATCCTGACCGGGACCATGCCCTGACGTACCGGTACACCGGGCACGATCCCGGCGTCTGCTGCCGGAGCTACTCCGCCCGAAACCTCTGGCTTCGTGGCTACGCCGACCAGGCCATCGCCCGCGGCCAGGAGGCCATTGCGCTGGCCGAGCGCCTATCGCACCCCCTCACACGGGTGCTGGCGCAGCACACGTTGGGCTACGTCCATCTGCTGCGGCGCGAACCCGATGCGGCACGAAGATGCCTGGACAAGAGTATCGCACAGTCAAAGGAGTTCGGGTTCCAGCTCTCGGTATCGGAGTGCAGGTTCCTCGTAGGCTGGGCGCTTGCCCAACAGGGCCAAAGTGCCGACGGCATCGCAGAGATGCGCGAGGCGCTTGCCGCGATCACCGCGACCGGCGCGGGAGTCGCGCTCCAATACTATCTCTGCATCCTCGCGCAATCCGGCGAGAAGAGAGAGGCGAACGAAGGCCTTGACCTCCTGGAAAGAGCACTCGCCATCGCCGAAGCTGGCGCAAAGTATCAGCTGCCCGAGTTGCTCCGCACCAAGGGTGAGCTCCTATTGAGGCTCAACCCACGCGACAACGCTGCTGAGCACTGGTTCCGGCTGGCCGTGGCAACGGCTCGTGATCAAGGAACAAGATCTCTTGAGCTGCGAGCCGTCCTCAGCTTGGCACGGATGTATTGTGCACAGCATCGCTCCAACAAGGCCCGCGACGTTTTGTTTCCCGTCTACGCTTGGTTTACGGAAGGTTTCGACACGCCCGATCTCATCGATACAAAGGAGTTTCTCGACCAACTCCGATAAGCTTGTCGCGGCGCCATTTGATTCCGGGTGACTTCGATCGTTCAGAGCGAGCCAAGCCGACCGAAAAATCGGTCCTGAGCTTCCGCTTTATAACAGCGAACGGTCTTGGCCCCTGACAACTCCATGGCTGCGTTGTGCCATTCCTCCACAAGAGTCTGCTCGCCTGAACCAAGGAGGAAATCGGCGGGCGTCAGCTAAGCCCCAAATTGCGGACGATAGTGCCCGCTAGATTCGTCCGAATTCATTTAGCAGGTCTTCCACCGTCTTGCCTTTGGCGACCCATTCGCGGGTGCGCTGCTCGCGGTCTGCCTGCTCGCGGGCGAGGGCTACAATTGCCTCGGCGCGCTCGCCGGGGATCACGGTCACGCCAATCTCGTCGGCGACGATGAAATCCCCGGGGTTGACCGTGACGCCGCCACAGGCGATCGGCACGTTGATCGACAGCTCCTCCTTGCGGCCCGAGGACATGGTGTGCGTCCCGCGTGGTGTGATGGCGCGCGTCCAGACCGGCCAGCCGATGTCCCTGAGCTCATCGACATCGCGGCCGGCGCCATCCACGATCATCCCGCGGATGCCGCGGTTCTTCGCAAGCCCACCCATGAGCCCGCCGCAGACCGACGTTTCGGTATCGCCACCCGCATCCACGACGATGATGTCGCCGGGCTGGCCCATCTCCAGCGCCTTCAACGGATCGACAAGATCTCCTTGCGACAGCTGAACCGTCAGCGCCTGCCCAACCGCCTTGGCCGGAAAGGCCGGCTTGATCGCACTCGCCATGACGCCGAGCCGATACTGCACATCAGCGAACACGCAAGAGGCGCTGTAACAAACCGCAACGCTCTCGAACCGGCGCAACAAGTCGGGGCGCCGCGCAAAATCATTGTACACTTTCAGCATCGTGGGCTTCCTTTGCTTTACGCCGACCTCGAATACGAACCGTCGGCAAGGCGGACCCTGTTGACCGGGTTGTGCGGCCGCTTGCTGGTGAGGACCCGCAGCACCTCCTGCGCGGCCACCTCCCGCGCCATATGGATCGACTCTTCCGAGTAGTAGGCGCTGTGCGGTGTGACGAGCACATTGTCGAGCGCCATCAACGGATTGCTCGCTGGCTCCCAGGCTCGCCGTTTGGCGGGCTCCTCCTCCAGATCGTCGAGCCCCGCCGCGGCGATGTGTCCGCTCTGAAGGGCCTGCGCCAGCGCCGCGTTGTCGATCGTCGGCCCGCGGCCGGTATTGATGATGATCGCGCCGCGCTTCATCCGGCCGAGTTCAGCCTCGCCCAGGAAATGGCGGGTCTCGGGCGTCATCGGCACCTGCATCATCAGATAGTCGGACTCGGCGATGACAGCGTCGCGATCGGCGCGCTCTGCGCCGTGCGCCGCCAGCACCGCATCATCGACATTAGGATCATAGGCGATGACGCGGAGGCCAAAGGCCTTGCCGCGTGCGGCGATGGCCCGGCCGATCCGGCCAAACGAGACGACGCCTATGACGCGGCCGTGCAGGCGATGGATCGGCCGGCCGGATTTCCAGTGCCACGTCCCCGCGTGGCTTGCCCGGTCGTATTGCGGCAGCCTGCGCGCCAGCGCCAGCAGCAGCGCCATGGCATGGTCGGCGACCTCTTCCGTGCAATAGTCGCGGACGTTCGTGACCAAGATGTTGCGCGCGGTGGCCGCTTCCACGTCGACGATGTCGACCCCGACGCCGTAGCGGGCAATGACCTTGCAGCGCTCCATCGCCGCGATGGTCGCAGCACCGACCTGCGCATACTGGTTGATCACGGCATCGCAGCTGCGTGCTTCCGGAATCAGCTCCTGCTCGGATTTGACTTGGAGGCCGACAACGCGAATGCCGGCCGGCTCCAGGATACTCCGCTCGACCTCGAGGTCGCCGAAGTCGTAGTCCGTGATGACGACTTTGGGCTGGTCTGGCATGGTCCGCGTCGCTCTCGCTCTACTTCGCGTAAGCGCCGGCGGAGTAGGTCAGCTCATATGAGTGCGAGTAGAGCTCGACGATGTTGCCCCATGGATCCTCGCAATAGACCATGCGATAGGGCTTCTCGCCCGGGAAGTACGCACGGATCGGCATGCGCTGCTTGCCGCCGTTCTCGACGATCTTCTTGGCCAAGCGTTCGATGTCGGGATCGGTGATGCAGAAGTGGAAAATCCCGGTCTTCCAGTATTCCAGATTGTTCTCCGGCTTGACGTTGTTCGGAAACTCGAACAGCTCGATGCCGATGCGATCGGCGGTGGCTAGGTGGCAGATGCGGAAGCTCGTCCAATCCGGCCCGAAAACATCCGTACACATAATGCCGATCGCGCTGTCATCCTTGGTGATCGTGGTCGGCCGCATGATGGGATAGAGGCCCAGGACTTCGGTGTACCATTTGAAGGCGGCATCCACGTTGGGCACCGACAGGCCGATATGGTTGAAGGATCGCGGATAGGTCATGGATGGGTCCTTTCCTCGCGTGAGTTGGATGGCTGAGCGGCGCCGCGACCGGCCGGCACGGCGAACAGATGCAGCATCGAGCCTATCTCCTTGCGCCACATGTCGATGCCGACCGCCAGCAGGATGATGAGGCCGATGATGACGTTCTGCAGCGAGGTCGGCACCGCGTTCAGGTTTAAGCCGTTCTGGACGATGGTGATGGTGAGCGCCCCAAGCAGAGTCGCCAGGACATTGCCGCGTCCGCCTGCCAGGCTCGCGCCGCCGATCACCGCGGCCGCGATCGCCTGGAGCTCGAGCCCGGCGCCATAGTTGGGCGATCCCGAGTTGAGGCGCGCGGCCATCAGGACTGCGCCAATCGCGGCCATGAGCCCGGCCAGGACAAAAGCCAGGAGCTGCGTGCGCTTGACGTTTATGCCCGAGAGGTGCGCCGCACGCGGGTTGCCGCCGACCGCATAGATGGAGCGGCCAAGACGCGTCCAACGCATCAGCCAATAGGCGGCGGCAAAAAAAGCGACCACATAGAGCAGCGGCAGCGGCAAGCCGAAGACCGAGCCGTAGAACAACTGTTCCAGCAGCGGCGATACGTCGAACACCGGCGAGCCGTTGTTGAACATGAAGGCGATGCCGCGAAAGGCGCTCAACCCAGCAAGCGTAGTGATGAAGGCGGGTATGCGCAAATACGCCGTCAGGATGCCGTTGAGCGCGCCGAGGACCGCGCCGAGCAGCAGGGTCGCGATGAGCCCAAGCCAGAGGTCGACGCCACCGAACTTGACCAGGCCCGCGAACACCATGGTCAACAGCGCGATAGCGGAGCCGGGGCTGAGGTCGATGCCGCCAGCGACAATCACCAGGGTCGATCCAATCCCAACCAGCGCGACGATGCTGACCTGCAGGGCCAGATTGCGGAGATTGCCGGCATCGATGAACCGGTCCGTCGTCAGCGCGACCACAAGCGCCGCCAACACCGTAGCGGCCAGAGGTCCGATCAGGGACTGGCTGAAGCTGGCCTTCATGCCGCCACCTCCCGCAGCATGGCGTCGGCACTTTGCAGAAGGTCCGTCTTCGAGACTCCACTGGCAGGAAGGATGCGCGTGATGCGGCCCCGGCGCACGAGCGCTACGCGGTCCGACATGGCGAGCAGCTCTTCGTCATCCGAGGAAATGAAGATGACCGCCTTGCCGGCGCGAGTGAGCTCGTTGATGAGGCGATAGATGGCGATCTTGGCTCCGATATCGATACCCTGCGTCGGCTCATCGAGAATGAAGACATCGGCTCCGCAATTCAGCCAGCGGGCAATGATGACTTTCTGCTGGTTGCCACCGGACAACAGCTCCACGGAATTCTGTTCCGCCGCCGGTGAGATGTGCAGGCGGCCAATCAAGTCGCGGCTGATCTGCGCTTCTGCCGCAAGATCAAGGCGAAAGCCACGCAATAGTCCCTTGAGATTGGCAATGGTGATGTTCCGGGTGCCATCGAAGTTGGCGAATAGGCCCTCCGCTTTGCGGTCCTCGGTCAGCAACACAATGCCGGCCCTGATCGCGTCGGATGGTGCAGCGAAGCGCACCTCTCGCCCGCGGATTCGCAGCCGCCCGCCTGTCATTGGATCGATCCCAAAAAGCGCATGGGCGATCTTAGTCCGTCCGCAGCCAAGAACGCCGCCCAGCCCCAGCACCTCGCCGCGATGGAGTACGAAGCTCGCATCGATTACGCCCTGGTCCGTGCGCAACTGCTCGGCTTCGAGCACCGCCTCGGGCGTGGCGTTGTGCTCCTTGGGATAGTGCTCCTTGACCTCCTCGCCCACGATTCGCGCAACGATGGGCTCGATCTGGATACGGGTCTCTTGCGCCGTGCTGACGACCCGGCCGTTGCGCAGGATGGTCGCGACGTCGACCAGCGCCGTCACCTCGTCCAGGCGATGCGAGACATAGAGGATGGTGCAACCGGAATCCTTGAGCCGCCGCAACAGCGCATGCAAGTGCAGGATCTCCGCGGGCCCCAGCGCTGCCGTCGGCTCATCAAGGATGAGCATGGAAGCGTCCAGCGCCATGGCCTTGGCAATCTCGACCAGTTGCTGGCGGGCAACCGGTAAGTCGCCCACTAGCAGGTCAGGGTCGATGTCGATATCGAGTCGGCCAAGCACATGGCGCGCGCCTTCGCGCATCGCCGCCCAATCAATGCTGCCGCCGCGCCGCGACCAGCGACCAAGATAGATATTCTCCGCCACGCTGAGACCGGGAATGAGCGAGAATTCCTGGAAGACCGTTGCGATGCCAAGCCCCCGCGCGCGCAGGGGACTCGGCAACCGCACCGGCTGATCATGGCGCAGTATCATGCCTGCATCCGGCTGATGAGCGCCCGACAGGATCTTGATCAGTGTCGACTTGCCGCTGCCGTTCTCGCCCAGGAGTCCATGGATCTCGCCGCTGCGCAGCTGGATCGAGACATCGTCATTCGCGACCACGCCCGGATAGGCCTTGCGGATGTTCCTGAGCTCCCACACGATTTCGCCTTTGGCAGACATGCCTTACGCTCCCGCGCACTGCAGCATTGACGCAACACTCATCAATACGCCGCAGCCGGCTTGGGATAGAGCTTCTCCGGATGCTGCAGTATCGGCAACACGTTCGACTTGTCGACGATTTCCGTCGGCGTTTCGACCCAGCCGCCGGGGTACTTTGCGTCGAGCACATCGAGTGTAACCTGGAGCGCCACCTGCCCCATTATAAAGGGTGATGTGTTCACGGTCGCCGTGATGCCGCCGCCGTTGATCTGCTCCAAGGCGGCGGTATCGCCGTCATTGCCGAGGAGCACAAGGTTGTCGCGACCGAGTGCCTTGGCCGCCAGAGCCGCACCCATGATCATGTAATCGTTGGCCGCGAACACTAGCTCGATCTCCGGATGGGACTGCAGCATGTCCATGCCGGCGGCATTGCCGCCCTCGACGTTCCACTTGCCGTCGAGGCTCGATACCACCTCGAACTTCGATCCCTTGATCGCATCCAGGAAGCCACCGACGCGCTCGGTCGAGTGGTATCCAGGCTGGCCTTCGATAACGCCCGCCTTCTTGGCGGCGCCGTTTGCCAGCTTAAGCGCGTACTCGCCGATCTTGTGCGTGCCCGCGCGCTGCGAGTAGCCGACCACAGCGTGGATGGGGGTCGGGAAGTTGGTGATATCCGAATTGACGATGATGACGGCGATGCCCTTCTCGACTGCGCGCTTCACCAGCGGTGCTGCAGCGTGCTCGTCATGGGTCGATAGGATGATCGCGTTGACGTTCTGGCTGATCACGTCCTGGAGCATGCCCATCTGGCCGTTGATGTCCGCGCCGCTCTGCGGCGCCAGCATGAAGGTCTCGACACCCCGTTCGGCGGCGAGCGCCTTGATACCTTCGCCGATGGCGATGTAGTAATTGAACTCGGTCGCCGGCGGCATGTAGGCGATGCGCGCTCCCTTCGAGCCGTGAAAGCCCTTCGTCGGCGCCTGGGCGCCCTCGGTCAGCGGCTTCGGTGTTCCGTAATCCGCGGCCATGGCTGGCCCGGCGCTCAAGCCAAGCAGCGCCAAGCCGATCGCGGCAAGCAAGGTTTCCCGATTAAACTTCATTTTCTTCCTCCCTGGCTGACTTGCAGCGTTTGTCGTTGATTGCAGTGGTCATCCCGCGAACTTGGTGTCCGGCAGTCCGCGCACGCCGGGCTTATAAGCGAACAGCCCGCCGGACAGCGGCTCGACGGCGACCTGCTCGGCGCTCATCAGGTAGCGGGCGGTCGTGATGTAGAGCGTATCAAGCTCGGCGCCACCAAAGGTCACGCAGGTCGGGTTGAGCACAGGCACGTCCAGGACGCGATCGACCCGTCCATCCGGCGCATAGCGCAGCACCCGACGGCCATTCCATTGCGCGTTCCAGATGAAGCCCTCGGCATCCACGCAAGAGCCGTCCGGCATGCCGGGCTGGTCGTCGAACCGCGCGATTGTGTGTCGCTTGCCCAGCGCGCCGTCGGATGGCGAATAGTCGAACGCCCAGATCTCCTTGGCAGGCGTGTCGGCGAAATACATCGTCCGGCCATCCGGGCTGAAGCAGGTGCCGTTCGCGCACGCTACGTTATTGAAGAGCCTGGTGATCCGCAGGTCGGGATCGAGCCGGACGACTGATGAGACCGGCTTGCCTTCGACCTCGTCGAAGCCACCTGCGATGAGACGTCCCTGTCGATCGGTGCGGCCGTCATTGAGCCGCGTGTGCGGCAGATCCGGTTCGAATGGTGCGATATCTTCGCGCCTCCCGGTCTCGGGGTCGAAAAAGGCGAAGCCGCTGGCGAATGCCACGACCAGACCGCCGCGCGCACGTGGCGCAAAGCAGCCGATCCGTTCCGGCAGCGGAATGCTTGTCACCTCACCCGAGCGCGGCTCCAAGACCCAGAGCGCTCGCTCCTCGATATCGGTCCAGTAAAGGCGCTGCGCATCGACATCCCAGACCAGCCCCTCGCCCAAGGTGTTCCGGCAATCGACGATGAGCTCCACGTCTGGCACCAGCGCATCCTCCCGGATTGCCGCTTTTGCCGCGGCTTGCCTCGCTGTCTAACATCTGATATGTCAGATATGAGCCGGAGTCAACCGGCGCAAAAACGCCCCGCGCACGTTCGACATGACGTAAAAAGTGGGCAGCGTTTCTGGGAGTGAGGGAAAGACCGCAGATGAAGCAGCTCGAACGGCCCCAGTCTCTGACGGCGATGGCCGTCGATGCCCTGCGGCGCGCCATTGTCGGCGGGGATCTCGGCCTCGGCGAGCAGCTCTCCGAAGGCACTCTCTCCCGCATGCTCGGCATTTCAAAGACTCCCGTGCGCGAGGCGCTGCAGCAGCTCCGCCACGAAGGACTGGTGCGGATCATTCCGCAGACCGGCAGCTTCGTCTTCACCATGAGCGCGCATGAGGTGCTGGAGCTTTGCGAGCTCCGGTTGACGCTCGAGGAAGCCGCGCTCCACTTCGCTATCGCGCGCAACCGCGCGCCATTCCTGAAAGCGTTGAAGAAAATCGTCAGCGACATGGAGCAAGCGCAGGAACGCGGTGACACGCGCGCCTATCTCTCGCTCGACACTGAATACCATGCGCAGTTCTTCGACTTCTGCGGCAACAGCTACATGGCCGATGCCTATGGCCGCATTGTCGGCAAGGTGGCGGCGCTGAGGACACACCTGGCGGCGCGGCCGAGCCATACCAAGAAATCGATGATGGAGCACCGCGCCATTGTGCAGGCGATCGAAGGCGGCGAGGATGAGACGCTGCGCGCCATTCTTCATCGCCATATCGGCCGGACCAAGAAATCCTACGCCGAGAACATCGATGACATCGCCCAGGCCGACCGCGCCTTCGATGCAAACCGGCCCCGCTCAAAGCAGCTCGCAGCCATCCGCTGAACCATGGTCCCGCTCCTCGAGATTCAGGAGGTGAGCAAGGCATTTGCCGGGACCCAGGCGCTGTCGCGGGTCTCCTTCACGCTGGCGGCCGGCGAGGTCCATGCGCTGGTCGGCGAGAACGGCGCCGGCAAGTCGACCCTCATGAACATCGTCGCCGGCGTGCTTCAACCTGACGAGGGCAGCATTCGCATGAATGGCGAGACAGTCACGATCGAGAGTCCCCGGCGCGCCCAGGCACTGGGCATCGGCATCGTGTTCCAGGAGCTGAGCCTGGTCGAGTCCCTCAGCGTTGCCGAGAACATCTTTGTCGACCGTGTCCCGACGCGAGCCGGACTTGTCGACTGGCGGCGTCTTGAGGAACGGACCCGTGCGATTCTCGCTCCCTTTGGCGTGACGGTGGATCCTTGGGCGCTCGTCGCCGATCTTCCGGTCAGCCAGCGGCAGCTGGTGGAGATCGCCAAGGCCTTGTCGCTCGACGTGCGGGTCCTGATCCTGGACGAGCCGACTTCGGCGCTGCCACCCGATGAAGTCGAGGCCCTTTTCGCTGTCATCCGACAGCTGCGCGCGCAAGGCATCGGGATCATCTATATCAGCCACCACTTGGCCGAGATCTTCGCCATCGCCAACCGCGTGACGGTGCTGCGAGACGGACGTGTTGTCAGCACGACGTCAATCAGTGACTGCGACATGGATGGAGTCATCCGCGCCATGGTCGGTCGCGACGTTGGTGCAATGTCTGCTCGCTCTCGCAGCGGCACCGGCGCGGCGCTTCTCGAAGCAAGAGGACTGTCGCGCACCGATACGTTCGAATCAGTCGACCTCACCTTGTATGCCGGCGAGATCGTCGGGCTGGCCGGTCTCATGGGGGCGCATCGAAGCGAACTCGGCCGCGCCCTGGGCGGCGCCTTGCGGCCGTCATCAGGCGAGATTCGCGTCGGCGGCCAGCCGGTCCGCCTGGACAACGTCCAAACGGCCCTGCGGCGCGGCATTGCCTATCTCACCGACGAGCGCAAGAGCGACGGGCTGTTCCTGGAGATGTCAATCGCGGACAACATCATAGCGCCCGCCCTGCATCGCTTTTCACGCTTCGGGCTGGTTGACTCCCATGCCGCCGTTGTTGCTGCCCAAGAACGGATGGATCGCCTGCGCATCAAGGCATCGGATGCCCACCAGATCGTGGGCCGACTGAGCGGCGGCAATCAGCAGAAGGTTATGCTGGCGAAGATGCTGGAGTCGGATCCACGCCTCCTGGTAATCGACGAGCCGAGCAAGGGTGTCGATGTCGGGACCAAGCAGGAAATCCATTCCCTGCTCAGCGAGCTGGCCGATGCCGGCGCCGCCCTGCTCATCATCTCTTCGGACCTGCCGGAGCTCCTCGCCCTCTGTGATCGCATCCTGGTCATGCGAGAGGGACAGATCGTCGGTGAAATCAATGCAAGCGCGGCTACTGAAGAGGCCGTTTTGGCTATGGCCGCGGGATCAACGCCAGTAACCGCCAACGAGCGACCCCATGAGCGTCACGCATAGCGACCGGAGCGTCTCGGGCATGAGCATCTTCGCACTCGCACGGCGCGTGATTGCAAGACGCGAAGCGACCCTGGCCGTCTTGATCCTCATCATCGTCCTGGTGATGTCGCAGGCGACACCGCACTTCCTCTCCATGGCGAACTTCCGCGCCATGGCGATCGGGTTGGCGCCGACCGCGATTATCGCCATCGGCATGACGATTCTCCTGGTCTCCGGGGGCTTTGATCTCTCGGTGGGGTCGGTCCTGGCGTTGTGCAGCACGGGCGTCGCCCTCATGATCGCCGGAGGATTGCCGATTGCGCTTTCCGTGATCGGCGCACTCTTGATCGGCGCTGTCATCGGATTGGCGAACGGCCTCATCGTCACCCGGCTTGGCGTCAACCCGCTGGTCGCGACCCTCGGTACCATGTCGGTGGCGCGCGGTGTCTCCCTTGTGCTGACCGAAGGATTCTCAGTCAGCAATTTGCCGCCGGCCTTCGGCTATATCGGCGGCACTAACTGGCTCGGTTTACCGGTGATCGTGTGGATCACGCTCGCGCTGGTCGCGATCGGTGACCTTGCGCTACGGCATGCACGGTACCTGCGCCAGGCCTACTATATCGGTGGCAACGAGAAGGCGGCTCGGCTCTCCGGCATTCCGGTCGATTCCGTGCGTTGCGTTGCGTACGTCCTGACGGCCCTGCTCGCCGCCTTGGCCGGCATCCTATTGGCATCACGCCTGATGAGCGGCACGCCGACGGCTGGTGCCGCGCTGGAGCTCCAAGTTCTGGCGGCCGCCGTGATCGGCGGTGCTTCCTTGCGGGGCGGCGAAGGGACCGTGCTCGGGTCCTTCTTCGGCGTCATCTTCGTGGCGCTGATCAACAACGCCATGACCATGCTCGAAGTATCGATCTACTGGCAGATGATCGTCACCGGATGCGTCCTTATCGCTGCAGTCGCAATCGACATGCTGCTACGGCGACGGCGCTCATGAAGTTCTGAAAAACCAGACTCTGGGAGGAGAAAATGATGGATCACAACAAGATTGGCCGGCGCGACGCCTTCAAGGCGGTTTCCGGCACGGCAGCACTCTTGGCACTTGGCGGCCTGGCGCTTCCGACTTTCTCGCGCGAGGCGCTGGCCGCCGGCGAAGGCAAGAAATACATCTTCCTGTCGATCGTGACCCAGGTGCCGTTCTGGGTCGACCATCGCAAGGCGCTCGAGGACGTGCAGAGCATACTGGGTGTCAAAACCAACTTCACAGGCCCGCTCGACTTCGATACCGCGGCACAGGCCCGGCAACTCGACGAGCTGGTGGCGCGCCAGCCAGCCGGGATCCTGATCTTCCCGGGCGATGCCGATGCCATGCGGCCCGGCATCAAGCGCGCCACCGAAGCCGGCATCCCGGTCGCCACCATCATCGGCGACGTGCCGGATTCAGGCCGTTCGGTCAATGTCGGCATCAGCAGCTTCGAGGCTGGGCGCGTGGGTGGCGAGATGCTGGCGCAAGCGATCGGCGGCAGGGGCAAGGTCCTGCTCGGCACCTTCCCCGCTCCGGCCGTACTGGAGCGCGTCGAGGGCTACAAAGCCCTGTTCAAGGAAAAGTATCCGGAGATCGAGGTCGCCGAGGTGGTCAACGACAAGGCCGATCCCTCCTACGCGCCCACGGCCTATGCGCAGGCGCTGCAGGCGCATCCCGACGTGGTCGGGATCGGCGGCACCGACGGCGACAGCGGCAAGGGCGCGGCGATCGCCGTGCGCGAAGCGGGCCTGCAAGGCAAGGTGAAGATCGTCGCCATGGATCGCAACGACGACATGTTGCCCTTCATCGAGGATGGCACGATTGTAGGTGCCGTCGCGCAGAAATCCTATGCCGAAGCGTATCTCGCTGTGCACCTGCTGCACTGGCTGAACACGGATGCGATGAAGGTGGTGCCTGATTGGAAGGCCGCCGGCGTCAATCCGTTGCCGGAAAAGATCGTCACTGGCGTCATGCCGATCAATCACGGCAATGTCGGGCAGTTCAAACACGCCTGAAAAAGATTTCTGACGACAAAGGAGGCCGTCAACTATTCAGTGATGGCCTCCTTGATTGTCACCTGATGAACTGATCGACGTATTCGCTGCCCAAGCCGGCCTCGACGTAGTGTGCGCGGCACATGTCGATCTTGGAGAACACGTCCTCGACGCCGGTATGGCGCCCCTCATCATCGACATAATACATGCAGCCCGAGATTTCCAGAGATCGCGGTCGTCGGGATTGATATCGGCAAGAATTCTTTCCATGTGATCGGCCTGGATCGCCGTGGAGCGGTGGTGCTAAGGCAGAGGCAGCCAGATAGCGGCACGATTCGCCAACATGCCCCGTTGCCTGATCCGCATGGAAGCGTGTGTCGGCGCGCACCACTTGAGCCGCAAGCTGAAGGCACTCGGTCACGACGCCCGGCTCATGCCCGCCAAGTATGTTCGCTCCTACTCGAAGTGCCAGAAGAACGACTTCCGCGACGCGGAGGCGATCGCCGAGGCGGGTCCAATGACAGGCGATCGGTGAGGACAGTTTCCCCTAACGGCAAACATTCCTTTCCCTGGTTTCTGCGCTGCATCGGAACGGCGACGATCACGCTGTGTTTAGCACCTGGGTGAATCGATCCGTTCGGCCCAAGGAGGCGAACATGATCAGACCATTTTTATCCACTACTGCGGTTGTCCTGGCGCTTTCGGCCCCAGCTTGGGCCCAGACCACCACGGATCAGCCGACAACTACCCCACCACCGGCGACGGAAGGAGCCGAGCCTGGGGCCGCGGCGCCAGCGGCCAGCGAGGCGATCATTCCCGAACAGACGGAAACTCAGCTCCGCGCAGAGGACTTGATGGGGATCCCCGTCGTCGGCTCCGGCGACGAGGAGATCGGCAAGGTCGAGGACCTGCTGTTCGACGAGAAAGAAAAGATCACCGGCGTGGTCGTTGGGGTCGGTGGCTTTCTCGGGATCGGCAAGAAGGAGGTCGGGCTGGACTGGGATCAGGCAAAGCTCGAACAGGACCCCGATTCTGGGAAAAAGAAAATCGTGATCAGCTTGAGCAAGGCAGACCTCGAGGCCGCGCCGGATTTCAAGACTCAAGAGGAGAAGAAAGCAGAGGAAGAAGCCGCGGCACAGCAACAGCAGCTCCAACAGCAGCAGGCCGTGCCGCCACCCGCGCCCGCGACCACGCCGTAGACCGAGTCCGAATGGACGGGCTGCGCTTCCGCCACCAAACGCGAGCGAAAGAGGCACGTGGTAGCTTCGAAGTGCATCACATGAACGCCCCGTCGCAATAGGGGCGGGGCGTTTTTCCGCTGAGTGCCACCTGGGTATTCAAACGGACCGTCGAGCGGCGCAGTAAGCACAGACGTGGTGCGGCGGTCGTGTCCGATGCGGATAATCCGCCTCAGCGAGTTCCGCATGCTTCATCTATAACCGCCACGCCAGCATTCAAGAGCAGCTTATGGCCGCTTCGGGTTATGAGTGGCGGTTCGACAACCTCCTGCCCACGCCAGCTGGCAGACATAGACCGGAAAATGATTGCGGCTCTCTTGGGCTACACCTTCAGCACCGGCCCTTCGTGGCTGGTGCCAGTAGGCCGCAGAGGTACCAAATCCGGACCCTCGGCGGGCACATCCCAAGACATTCGTGCTCGGTTGCAGCTTTTTGGTCAGATACAAGACTTCCATGTCCCCCCGACCGGCTCAAGGATGAAGCGCCGGAGGGAGTCTGTTGCGCTGGAGCTGGCTTGACTCACATTTTGGTGTGGGAGCACCATTGTCAGTCAACAAACGGCAAATGGAGACAACAACGACAATCTTCTCCTTAGGGAGGACGACCATGATGCACAATCTCAGTCGGCGACGGCTGCTCGGCGCTGCGGGCGCCGGAGCTGTACTTGCTGCAATCCCGCTTAGGGCGATTGCGCAGGATGAGGTGAACCTCAATTTCGTGGTCTGGAACTATTCACTCGATACCATCCAGGACAACATCAGCAAGTTCGAGGCTGGTCACCCGGGCGTGAAAGTAGCGCTCACGGACTATACTTGGCCAGACTACTTCGACACGATGATGCTGCGGTTGCGCAGCAACACGCCGACCCACGTAATGTATTGCGGCGAGGATTGGCTACCCGGCTGGGCTTTGGCCGGCTGGCTCGTGCCGATCGAGGATCACTATCCGGCGATCACGAGCTACAAAGACAAGATCACGAACTATGCGGTTCGCGACATGACTTATAAGGGCAAGCTCTACGGCCTGCCCTACTACGCCGACCTCATTACCTTCCAGTACAACCAGAAGATTCTCGACGACAACAAGATTCCCGTGCCGACAACATGGGAGGAGGTGCTGGAGGCCAGCCTCAAGCTGAAGAGGACCGGGATGGAGAAGCCGTTCGTCTACGAATATAACCAGACGCTGCCCAACTTTTATCAAGCCTTCGTCTCACAGGTCTATGGCCGCGGGGGCCAAATGTTCGATGCGGATCTGAATCCGCTGTTCAACGATCCTGGCTCCGAAGCCTTTAAGCACCTGCAGTGGCTGCAGGATGCCGTGAAGAAGCACGACATCGTCGCCTTCGAGAATCACGAGTCGCGCATCATTCCAGCGATGAATACCGGCAAGCATGCCTTCAGCGTGCTGTTCAACTATGTGCTGGCAGCTATGAACGAGAAGGCGACGCAGCCGCTGGCCGGCCAGTTCTCCATGGCGCTGATGCCCGGCAAGGTGCAGGCGTGCCTCGGCTTTTGCAAGTTTTATGCGATGACGAGCCAAGCAGCGGAGGACGACAAGCTCCGCGACGCAACTTGGCAATTCATCGAGTTCATGGGCGGCGGCGACTATCAGATAGCGAAGCGCTGGGCGCAGGAGAAGGGTCTGGGTTTCGCCCAGCTGCCGTTGTTTGATGATCCCGGCGTGCAGAAAGCCTGGTCGAGCTGGATCAACGTTGAAACCTTCAAGAAACAGGCGACGCTCGCCATCAACGGCACGCAGACGGAATGGCTCGGCATGTGGAGCGGCTTCTTCCGGCCGCTGATCGCAAAGACAATGGTCGGCGAGTCAAGCGTCGCGGACACCATGGATGCAGGCGCCAAGCGCTGGCTCGAGCTGCGTAAGCTGGTGCGCGGGAGCTAACTCACAGGTGGCAGTCCAGAACGCGTTCCGTTCGGCAGGGAGAGAGTAGGACGAGGGGGCAGCGCTCGATGTTCTCGAACACCCACGGTAGCATCCTACTCGTCGTTTGCCCGGGGCCCTTACCCCATATTTTCTCCCGCCCCCTCGACAGGCGCGGGATGAAGGCGGGGAAAGCGGCGATGACACACGATGACCACGCGCACCTATGACCGCTATCCGATTGTGTGGTTGCTGCCGGTGCTGTTACCGGTTCTGCTGTTCACGCTCTATCCGGTGGCGCAGGTACTCTATACCAGCCTGCATCAAGTGATCGTCATCATGCCGATGCAGCCGTTTATCGGGCTCGAGAACTACCGGCAGGTCGTGCTGAGCCCCGATTTCCGCGAGGCTCTGATCAATAGTGTGGCCTTTGCCCTCTTCACGGCGCCGCTCACGATCATCATCGGCTTCGGCGTGGCGCGCCTCCTGCTGATGCGCTTCTTTGGTCGTGGGCTGCTGCGGGCGGTAGTTATCCTGCCTTGGGTGCTTCCGGGCGCCATCTCAGCCGTAGTATGGATGTGGATTCTCCATCCATCCTGGGGGATTCTGAATCTTGCCCTTTATCAACTTGGCATCATCGCTCGCTACATTCCCTGGCTGACCGATCCGCAGCTCGCCCGGCTCAGTGTCGTCGTTGCCTTCGTCTGGACGCAGTTTCCGTTCGCCAGCATCCTGCTTATGGCGGCACTCAGGGTCATCGACCGCGACCTCTACGAAGCGGCGCTTGTGGACGGCGCCAACGCCTGGCAGCGGTTCCGCTTCATCACCTTCCCGAGCATCAAGCCGGTGGTCGTCGTGCTTGCCATTTATCAATCGCTGGTGGCGCTGACGAGCTACGACCTTGCCTACGCGTTGACCGCCGGTGGGCCGGGCACAGCGACTACGCTGCTCTCCTTCCAGATCTGGAAAGAGAGCTTTTCAATGATGAATTTCGGCACCGGCTCGGCGGTCGGCTTCATCCTTGTCATCCTGTCGCTCGCTTTTATGACGGCCATCATTAAGGCCCTGCCAACGGCGATCGTCCGGAGCGCGTGAACCAGTGCGGCGCATCCTTGTCCATCTCGCCGCGCTGCTGCTGTTCCTGCTTTGCGTCGGGCCGGTCGGCCTGAGCCTGTTCGCCAGCGTGATGCCGGACCAGGCCATATTCAGTTTTCCGCCCAACTGGTTCGGCTACAGCGCCACGTCCGACAATTATCGCTACATCTTCACGGGCAGGATACCGGCAACCTATCTGACCGCGGGCGCCAACCGGAACATGATCTCCGATGCGGCGCGACAGGTACCAGCCGGCATGTTGAATAGCATGCTAGTCGCGCTTGGCGTGATGGCGGTCAACATCATCCTTGGTGCGCCCGCAGCCTACGCCTTCGCGCGACTTCGTTTTCGCGGTCAGACCGGAACGTTCCTCGCCATCGTGATGTCGCGGTTGGTGCCGGCGGTAGCGCTGATCACGCCGTTCTACCTGCTGATCCAGGCGATGCAGCTGCTCGGTACGAAGATCGCGCTGATCATCGTGCATTCGGTCCTCACGCTGCCGTTCACCGTGCTGATCCTGACAATATTCTTCAGTCGCATTCCGCGCGACATCGAGGACGCAGCGCTGCTAGACGGTTGCAGCCGGACGCAGGTGTTTCTCAGGATCGTGCTGCCGTTGTCGCGCACGAGCGTTTTCGCGACCGGGGTCTTTGCCTTCATCCTCTCGTATGCGGAGTTCCTGTTCGCGCTGGTGTTGTCCGGCGATGCGGCGAACCGGCCGCTCTCGGTGGTGATGGCGGCGCTTGCCCGCAACACGGACGTGTCGTGGGGACTACTGAACGCCAGCGTCTGTCTCGCCGTTATTCCGACGGTGACTCTTATTGGCATCGTCTGGCGCTTCGTCGTCGAGGCGCTGCTCGAACGCGGGGCTGAGACTGGTTAGAGGGACGTTTCCCGGGCGAAAACCGGGTCCCGGTCCTTGCTACTGCATTGGCCAGGTGGCGAACTCGGCGAGGAATGCGCGCAACTCCTCGACGCAGATGCGCAGGATCGTCTCGCCCTTGTCAGGCGAAGCGAGTGTGGGATCGCCGAAAGTTCCCGTCGGCGACAGATCCTTGAAGTCGTGGTAGCTGCGCACCTGCGAGCTGCCGAAGAGGTCTGTTGATTGGCGTGATGAGGGCGGCGTCGGATAGCAGGCCACGGCCGCCGGAATGTCGACGAGATCGGGATGAAGCGCCAGCTGCACAGAGGTCTCGAACTCGCAGGCATGGCCCATGCCGCCCGTCGCGGATTCGCGAAACTCGGCTTGCCGCGGCGCCGCCAAATGGAAGTACGTGACGGCGGCGATGCGCGCCTTTCCATGCCAGGCATGGCCGAGGCGAGCGGCGACTAGGTCGAGCGAGCTGACATTGCCCCCATGACCATTGAGAATCACGACCCGGCGCACGCCTTGGTTCAACACCGACGCGACGATGTCCTGGACAACATTCAAGAAGGTTTCCGAGCGCAGGCTGATCGTTCCCGGAAAGCTCATATGGTGCGGCGAGAAGCCGTACCACAGCGTCGGCAATACTAACAGCGATCGTTCGCGCAACTCGAGCCCTTCAGCGGCGCGCAGAGCTACAGCCTGGGCACTGTCAGCATCACAGCCGACCGGGAGATGACGGCCGTGCTGTTCGACCGAGCCAACCGGCAGAATGACGATCGGATCACGCTCAACCGCCGTTGCCAGGGCTGGCGAGGTGTTCTCCTCCCATCGGATGCGCGGTTTACCCATCAAGGTCGCCACACAAAGAGGGCGATGTTGGATGCGATTGGAGTCGAATAACGCCGGCCGACTCGACAGTCAAGCGAGACATCCCGCCTCGGCGGACCTGCTACGCAACGGCGTGGCTACATTCTCCGGCGACTGGGTTCCGTAGATGGAGGTACGGTCCGCAGGCGATCCGCTCACCGGCTCAAACGCGGGATGTGCGGGAGCGTGACCTAATGTCGGCTTTGGGTCTTGGATCGCGGTAGGGATGCCCATTGCTGGACACCCCCCGCACAGATCCGGACAAGCCCGATTCGAGCATCCGGCTCCTACCTTGGGTGTCTGACGGCGAAGCGCTGATCGGGCCACGGATGAAGGATGCGCGGC
>DASRRI010000153.1:0-64988 GCA_035695765.1 Dongiaceae bacterium | reverse complement strand
CAAGATCGACAGTCCCTACAACACCTATCTCGTGAAGGGCCTGCCGCCAGGGCCGATCGCCAATCCCGGCCTTGCAGCCTTGCAGGCTGTCATGCATCCGATGGCGACCAAGGACCTCTATTTCGTCGCCGACGGCTCCGGCGGCCACGCCTTCGCCGCGACCATCGACGAGCACAACAAGAACGTCGCCAACTGGCGCAAGATCCAGAAGGCGCAGCGGACGCAGTAGGCGTCTTCGGCAAGCGCGCTTAATCCCTCTTCGGTTCCCTTTTCGTCATCCTCGTGCTTGGCACGATGACCCACGAGTTTGTCAGCGGCGATGCGGTCTTTCACAACGAAACTCGTGATGGTGTGGACGGCCCCCGTACGGCATCGATGTGCCAGAATGAGGTCGTTGCAGATCTCAATCGAAGGGAGCCGTCCATGGAGAAGCTTATCCGCATTGGCATTGACACGTCCAAGAGTGTTTTCCAGCTGCATGGGGTTGATGCCGGGGAGCGGCTGGTGTTGAGGAAGAAGGTTCGACGCAAGGAGCTGGTGGGATTTCTGGCTGGGCTGGAATCGACAGTGATCGGGATGGAGGCATGCGGAGGTTCGCATTACTGGGCGCGGGTTATCGAAGGATTGGGCCATCAGGTGAGGCTGATCGCCCCGCAACTGGTGAAGCCGTATGTGAAGCGCGGCAAAAACGATGCGGCCGACGCCGAGGCGGTGTGCGAGGCAATGAGCCGGCCTGGGATGCGGTTCGTGGCGGCGAAGAGCGCGGAGCAGCAAGCGGCCCTGATGCTGATTGGCGTGCGTGACCGGCTGGTGCAGAACCGAACCCAGCTTACCAATGCGATCCGGGGCTATGCCGCTGAGTTCGGTCTGATCGCGGCCAAGGGGCTGGAGAAGATCGATCTGCTGCTGGCGCGCGCCCAGGCGGATGAGACGCTGCCGAAGCTGACGCGTGACCTGTTCGCTCTCCAGGCTCGAGAATATGCCGGGCTGCAGGCACGGCTGAGGGAGGTGGAGGAGAAGCTGATGGCGTGGCATCGCGGCAATGAGTGCAGCCGGCGCCTGGCCGAGATTCCGGGCATCGGACCGATCGGCGCCGTCATGCTGGCCATGAAGGCCCCGGACCCGACGGTGTTCCGCTCGGGGCGGCACTTCGCGGCCTGGATCGGCCTGACGCCGCGCGACCATTCCACGGCTGGTAAGGTGCGATTGGGCGGCATCACGCGGGCCGGCGACCCGGCCCTGCGCAGCGTGCTGGTGGTCGGCGCCATGGCGGTCATCCGCCAGGCCGGTAAGAGCAAGGGCCGCGGTTCGCCCTGGCTCCAGGAGTTGCTGGCGCGAAAGCCCCGCAAGGTCGCTGCCGTGGCACTCGCCAACAAGACCGCTCGCATCGCCTGGACAATGATGATGACCGGACAAAGCTATGACGCCACGCGCGGGCGCACACCAGGCGCCGCCGCGGCTTAAACGAGATCGGCCAAACGGCAAAACTCTCCGTCTGGCCGGTGCCGGAACTTGCAAGAGAAGGAGCAGATGGTGGGATCGATCGATCCGAGACGAAAGACAATCCGTGCCATCCACCGGTGCATCGACACCGTACTCGTGAACGGACTTTCGTCGCGGAAACCATCTTGGCCAGCGGTCAGTCACGACCGCACCCAACAGGCCGGACATATGGACGCAACCGATCTGGCCCTACCACGCACCACCACCTTGCAAGCAAGGGGCCGTCCACATATGGATGGCCGGACCAAGTCCGACCATGACGAATGGAGAGCATTGAGCCTGCGTTGCAAGCGTTAATGCTTATGACTCTCTGCAAACGCCTTCTTCTGATTGCCGTTCGATTCCTTCTGGTATTTCGCCTTCCATTCGTCGTACGGCATGCCATAGACGATCTCGCGCGCTTGCGGATCGCTCAGCGGCAGGCCTTTTTCCTCGGCGGCGGCGCGGTACCATTTCGACAGGCAGTTGCGGCAGAAGCCGGCCAAGTTCATCAAATCGATATTCTGCACGTCAGTGCGTTCGCGCAGATGCTGGACCAGGCGCCGGAACGCGGCGGCTTCAAGTTCAGTGCGGGTCTTATCGTCCATGGCATGCCTCATTCGAAAGTCTGGGTCTCTGCGATCAATTGATCCACCACCATGCGCAGGGCCTGCTCGCGCTCGATCCCGTCATCGATCGCCCGGCGATAGAGCGCCACCTGGCGATGGGCGGAGGTACCGCGCGCGATGATGGTGCGCGCATGCAGCACTTCCTTCTCGCATCCAAAGAATTGGGCATCGGGCGCGACCAGGTCAATGATCTCCTCGATCAGGCCGGGAACGTCGGCAATCTCGCCCTTGCCGAAATCAACCAGCCCTTCGTCGATGCCGTAACGCTGCGCCCGCCAGCGATTCTCGTTGATCAGCATCGCCGCATAGCGCCGCCAGCGCTGGTTGGAGCGGCGCAGGCGGTAAAGCATGCGCAGGATGCACCGATAGATCGCCGCGACGCACAGAGTATCCTCAAGGAACGTGCAGGCATCGGTGACCCGCAGCTCCAGGGTCGGAAACCGCGCGCTTGGCCTCAGGTCCCACCACAGTTTGGTACCGTCCTCGATTAACCCGGCTTTGATCAGTACTTTGAGGTGCCGCTCATATTCGCCCCAGGAATCGAAAATCTCCGGCAATCCTGTGCGCGGCAGCTCGTCGAACACCGCCAGGCGAAAGCTTTTGAGACCGGTATCTTCCCCCTGCCAGAAGGGCGAGGAGGTAGAGAGCGCCAACAGATGCGGCAGGAAATACGAAGCCTGGCTCATCAGATCGATGCGCAGCTCCGGATCCTCGAGCCCGACATGAACATGCATGCCGCAGATCAGCAGACGCCGCCCCAGCGCCTGCAGGTCGCGCGCCAGCATATTGTAGCGTTCCTTGTCGGTGTGCATCTGCCGCGCCCAATCCGCGAACGGATGGGTCGATGCGGCGATCGGCGCCAGGCCATGCTGGGCGGCGAGCTCTCCGACAACAGTCCGGAACTGCCGCAATTGCTGGCGGGCATCATCCAAAGTCGCGCAGATCGACGTCCCGACTTCGATCTGCGAGCGCAGGAATTCCGGCGTCACGCGTTCGCCAAGCGCGATCTTGGCGGCCTCGAATAGTTCCGGCGGCGGATTGACGGCAAGATCGCGGGTCTCGCGATCGACCAGCAGATATTCTTCCTCGATGCCGAGGGTGAAGGCCGGCTCCTTCATCGCGCCGCCTCGGTGCGAATTTCATGCAGTGCCGGATTGGCCAACACGTCCTTGAGAACGCGGTGAAGGATTCCGGCCCAGCGTGCCTGCCCGCCTTCATCGGCGATCAGGTCCTGGCGGATCTCCAGCAGCGCATGCGCCAGTCCCAGCGCCTCGGCATGCGCCTTGATGGAATAGCCGTGGCCGTCACGCCCCGAATAGGGCTCGTTGTCGCCGACCACCAGATCCGGCTCTTCCGCCAGCCGCCGCATCAGCGGCACCGGCATGCGGGCATCCCGGTTCCACAGCACGCCGACATGCCACGGCCGCTGAAACCCGTTCATCACCGGTGTGAATGAATGGAGTGAGATGACGACGGGAATGCGTTTTGCGGCCACGCGCCCGGCAATCTCTTGCGACAAAGCCGCATGATAGGGCTGGAAAATCTCGTCCTGCCGCCGGCGCCGGCCTTCCGCGGTAAGGCCGCGATTGCCGGGCACCTTGATGCGATCACTCTCCTGTGGGATCGAGGTCGGATCGTTGAGGTGCCGATTGCAATCGATCACCAACCGCGAATAGGACGTCATGAAAAACGGTGCATCGAGCGACTGCGCCAGCCGTCGCCCCAACCCTGCGATGCCGATATCCCAGGCGATATGCTGCTCGAGCTCCCGCGGCTGCAAGCCCAGCGTGCCGAGCGCCTTGGGGAAAGCACGGCCCGCGTGGTCGCAGAACATCACCAGCTCCGCGCGGCCTGCGCGGTGAAAGACGGAGAACGGCGCCGGATCGTCCGGACCCAGCAATGTGGATGGCGCCGATGTGGGCTGAGCGTCCTGCATGACCGCAAGAATTGACCGGGATATGACGCCAAGCATAGAAGAAGCGCGCCGCCTTGTCGATCACACCCGCCCATTTTGATATGAACGCCCAACAATCCCTCGCCGATCGCCTGGCGCTGCCCATTCTCCTGCTCGGTGCGGTCTCGATTTCCTTTTCAGGGATTTTCGTCAAGCTGTCGGAAGTCGGGCCGATCTCCACCGGGTTCTTCCGCATGTCCCTGCCCTTGCCCGTCATGGCGATCGGGCTATGGATTTCGGCCCGCCAGCACCCCGACCGGAAATTGCCGCGCATCGACTGGCGGGGTTGGGCGGGTATCCAAGTGGCGGCGTTCTTCCTCGCCTTCGATCTCATCGTCTGGCACTGGTCGCTGAAGCTGATCGGAGTCGGCGTTGCGACACTGCTCGGCAATACTGCACCGATTTGGGTGGCCCTCGCAGGCTTCGTGTTCTTCAAGGAACGGTTTTCGCCGCGCTTCCTGATCGGGCTCGGCGTTGCGCTGGGTGGCGTGGTGCTGCTCGTCCTCGGTGGCGACCGGTCGCTGGCTGTCGGCGATTGGCTGGGGCTGATGCTCGCGACGCTCGGCGCGATCGGCTATGCCGGCTATCTGCGCGGCGTGAAGGCGGCGCGCGCCCGTGTGGGCCTGGCGCAGGTGATGTTCTGGACCTGCGCCTGCACCGCCCTGTGGCTGCTGCCGGCCGCGCTGCTGACCGAGGACAAGATCGTGCCGCAGACGTGGCATGGCTGGCTGGCCGTCGCCGGCCTGGCCTTCGTCAGCCAGACCATCGGGCAGGGCATGATCTCCTGGGCGCTCGGCCACCTGCCGGCCGCCTTCTCCTCCGTCAGCCTGCTGCTGAACCCGGTGGCTTCGGGCGTCTTTGCATGGATGATCCTGGGCGAGGCCCTGACCGGAACCCAGATTGGCGGCGGCCTAGCCGTCTTGTTCGGCATCTTCGTGGCCCGGCCACGGCCGCGTACCGCCACCGCCGAAGCCTTCGAGGACGCGCCGCCGCCCAAACCTGTCGCTCCCTCGACTTGACCCAGCCGCCGCCGCCCATAGAGTGCCGGACGAAAGCGGGGACGATATTGTGACCGACGATCGGGACATCTTGCGGCGCTTGTTTGCGGCGGCCATCGGCGCAGTCGACCCGCTGACGATCCTGGCGCCCCACCTGCCCAGCCCGCCAAAGGGCCGCACCATCGTGCTTGGTGCCGGAAAGGCTGCCGCCGCCATGGCCAAAGCCGTGGAGGATCACTGGCCCGGTGCCCTCTCCGGCCTCGTCGTCACGCGCTACGGCCACGGCCTGCCGTGCCAGCGGATCGAAGTGGTGGAGGCATCCCATCCGGTGCCCGATGCGGCGGGCCAGCAGGCGGCACGGCGCATCCTGGCAATGGCGGGCGGCCTCACAAAAGACGATCTGGTCCTGTGCCTGATCTCGGGCGGTGCCTCTGCCCTGCTCGCCATTCCGGGTGAGGGACTGACTCTCGCGGACAAGCAGGCGGTCAGTAAGGCTCTGCTGAAATCCGGCGCCAACATCGCCGAGATGAATTGCGTGCGAAAGCACCTGAGCGCGATCAAGGGCGGACGCCTCGCGGCCGCCGCGCATCCCGCAAAGGTCGTAAGCCTGCTGATCTCCGACGTGCCGGGCGACGAGCCTTCGGTGATTGGCTCCGGCCCCACGGTCAGTGATCCCTCGACGCGCCTCGACGCCCTCGCCATCATGCACAAATACGGCATCGACAATCCGGCGGCGCTGAGGCTCTTGTCCGCGCCGGGTTCCGAGACGCCGAAGCCCGGCGATCTGCGCCTTGCGGGCGGCGAGATCAGGATGCTCGGCACCATGCAGGCGGCGCTGCAGGCGGCCGCCGACCTCGCCCGCAAGGAAGGTCTG
The DNA here is from genome assembly GCA_035695765.1 of Dongiaceae bacterium. Taxonomy (GTDB): domain Bacteria; phylum Pseudomonadota; class Alphaproteobacteria; order Dongiales; family Dongiaceae; genus Dongia_A. The sequence continues at coordinate 59,051 of DASRRI010000153.1, read as the reverse complement.
ACCCCCATCGTTCTCGGCGACCTGGAGGGCGAGGCCCGCGACGTGGCGCTGGTCCATGCCGGCATTGCCCGGCAGATCGCACATCATGGCCAGCCCGCGCCCGCGCCTGCCATCATCCTGTCGGGCGGAGAAACAACTGTGACGGTTCGCGGTCAAGGCCGCGGCGGGCGCAATGCGGAATTCCTGCTGGCCCTGGCGGTCGCCCTCGATGGCCATCCGGGCATTTCAGCGGTGGCCGGCGACACGGACGGGATCGATGGGACAGAGGACAATGCCGGTGCAATCCTCGCCCCAGACAGCCTGGCGCGCGCCGCAGCAAACGGCATTAACGCAAAGGCAATGCTTGCCAACAACGATGGCTATGGGTTCTTCTCTCGAATTGGGGACCTGATCGTGACCGGACCGACGCGGACCAACGTGAATGATTTCCGCGCCATCCTGATACGCTCATAAGGACAAGAACCGGGTAGCAATCGCCAATGAGACGACAACGCAAAGCCAAGATCCTGGCGACACTGGGGCCAGCCAGCTCGACGCGCGAACAGATCGAGGCGCTGTTCAAGGCTGGCGCCGACGTGTTCCGCCTCAATTTCAGCCACGGCACGCACGAAGATCACCAGGCGCGCTATGACCTGATCCGCGAGATCGAAGAGGAGATGGAGCGGCCGATCGGCATTCTCGTCGATCTGCAAGGCCCGAAGCTGCGGGTCGGCACCATGACCGGCGGCGCGGTGGAATTGAAGACCGGCTCGAGCTATCGCCTCGATCTCGACGAGGCAAAAGGCAACGCCAAACGCGCGCAGCTGCCCCATCCGGAAATCTTCGAGGCGATCAAGCCCGGCACCAATCTGCTGATCGACGACGGGCGCTTGCGCCTGCGCGTGAAGAAATGCGGCAGCGACTTCGCCGAATGCGACGTGCTGGTCGGCGGCAAGCTCAGCGACCGCAAGGGCGTCAACGTGCCCGATGTCGTGCTGCGGCTCTCGCCCCTCACCAAGAAGGACCGCGCCGATCTGCGCTTCGGCATCGACCTAGGCTGCGACTGGGTCGCCATGTCGTTCGTGCAGCGCCCGGAAGACGTGGCCGAACTGCGCAAGCTGATCGGCGGCCGCGCCAAGGTCATCGCAAAGCTCGAGAAGCCGGCCGCCATCGAGCGGCTGGAGGAGATCGTCGATCTCTCCGACGCGGTCATGGTGGCGCGCGGCGATCTTGGTGTCGAGATGCCGCCGGAAGACGTGCCTGCGATCCAGAAGCGCATCATCTCCGCCGGCCGCAAGTCGGGCAAACCGGTGATCGTCGCGACCCAGATGCTGGAATCGATGATCAATGCACCCCAGCCGACGCGGGCCGAGGCATCCGACGTCGCGACCGCGATCTATGACGGCGCCGATGCGGTGATGCTATCGGCCGAGACGGCATCGGGCCAGTACCCAGTCGAAGCGGTCGCGATGATGAACCGCATCATCGAGCGCGTGGAACAGGATCCCGCTTATCGCCAGATCATGGATGCCAGACATCCCGACCCGCAGCCGACCGGCCACGATGCGATCAGCGCCGCCGCGGCGCAGGTGGCTCACACCTTGTCAGTGGCCGCGATCGTAACCTATTCGACATCGGGCTCCACTGTCCTGCGCGTCGCGCGCGAGCGGCCGGAAGTGCCGATCATGGCCCTCACCGCCTCGCTGTCGACGGCGCGCGCCCTGTCGCTCGCCTGGGGTGCGCATTGCGTGCTGATCTCCGATCTGAAGCGCTTCTCGGAAATGGTCGACAAGGCCTGCCGCATCGCGCTGAAGCAGGAGATGGCGAAGATTGGCGAACGGCTGGTGATCACCGCCGGCGTTCCCTTCGGCACGCCCGGCTCCACAAACATCCTGCGCGTCGCCTGGGTCGAGGAGTAGCCACCGGCGTGCGCAAGGTTGCGGTCTTCAATGACACCCGCTTGATGCGGCATTTCGGATGCGATGCCGTCATGGCCGCGATCGAGGATAACATCGCCGCCCGCGGTGGTGAGGCGATCCTGAGCCATCAGGTCAGCAAGTCCTGGGATGATGATGAGGTAGCATTGGCTGCCCTGGCGGAAGCGGATGCCGTACTCATCAACGGCGAGGCCATCATGCATGGCGAGGTTCCCGCTGCTATCCGATTATCCAAATTGGGGCCATATTGCGCAGCGATCGGCAAGTCATGCTACCTCGTCAATGCCACGGTGCAGAACATCAGAGGCATCGTTCCGGAGAACCTAGCCGCCTTCAGCGGCATCTGGGTGCGCGATAGCCGCTCCGCCGCACAGCTCCGGCATTTTGGTATTGCAGGCGAAATGACGGGCGATCTCACCTACTTCCATGACCTGCCGCGTCACTGTCCTACTGAAGCGCGCGGCTTGGTCCTGGATACCGCCGACGACCGACACGACATGGGGGCCGTCGCAGCCGCGCTCCACCTCGATTACGTTGCCATGCGCTATAGCAATCAAGGACTCAAAGCCTTCCGCAAGCGATTCCTGCGCTGGCAGTTTGAGCGCGGCAAGCCGAGCGCCCGCATCGCCGGCATCACCAGCTTCCAGAAGTTCGCTGCCTATCTGGCCTCCAGGCCGTTCGTCGTCACTGGACGCTTCCATGGCCTGTGCTTTGCTGTGAATTGCGGCATCCCCTTCACCGCGATGTCCCTCAGCAACTGGAAGACAGATGCTATGCTGGATGACATCGGCATTGGCGCTGATCGGCTGTACCGGCCGGGACAAATACCGGAGCCGCTGGACGCTAGAGAGCTGGAGCTGATGGGCCGCTACAAGGCGGGCGTGCAGCAGCGCATCGCCGCGATGTTCGACCGCATCCTGCCGCCTGAGCCACGCCAGCCATGAAGCTTCCATTCAGTTGGGAGGACTGGCAGCGCTGGACCGCAGAGTGGCGTTCGCGCCGTGACCTGCGGGCGTTGTTCGACTTCCTCAACGGCAAGTCGGTCGCGATCGTCGGCAATGCGACGAGCCTGCTGGAACACGAGCACGGCAGCCTCATCGACGAGCACGAGATCGTCACGCGCATGAATATGGGTTTTCCGATCAATCCAGTCGCGCAAGGGACGCGCTTCGATCTCTGGTGCTTTTCGAGTTTCCGCGCGACCCGCCTGGCGCCTCCGGGTTTCGTTGCGCCCCGCTCGGTCTGGATGTCACCCAAGTTCCGCGAGCAGACCGATCATGGGGTCGATTGCTATTTCTACCCGGTTTCCCATTGGCGGACGCTTCATCGACGGTTCGGCGCGCGACCCTCGGTCGGGGCGATGACGATCGATCTCGTCTCTCATGCCGCCCCGCGGCAGGTTACGATCATCGGCTTTGATTTCAATCGGACCAAGACCTACTACGAAACACGTGAACTCGCGAGCCCGCATGATTTCGCTGCGGAAGGGCGCTATGTCATGGAACTCGTCAAGCAGCGGTCGTGGCGCTTCGTCGCGACGTAGCGCTCAGCTTTCCGCGCGCTTCAGCATGCGTTGATAGAGATAGCCGAGCGCCAGCAGCGTCAAGCCGAGACCAAGGAAGGAGGCGAATCGATAGAGGCCGGTGAGGCCGCTGGCATCGCCGAGGAATACCTTGCACACCACCAGCACGACGATGCCGGCTGCCGCGTGGCGCAAGGCGGGGAGCTGCCGCCAGATGGCGAGCGCGAGAATGAGTCCGCCATAGATCAGCCACGCGACCGAATAGCCGTAATATTCGGCATCGCTCCACAAAGGCGAGAGAAGGTTGAACACAATCAATTCGCCTTGGAACAGCTGGCGATTGAGCGCGCTTACACCGATCAGGCCGTCGATCAAGGCAATTCCCGCGGCCAAGCCCATGATCGTGTGCCGTTGCGCGGCATCAAGCGTCGATCGGCGCACCATGCCCGCCATTGCCATGAACAGGACAAAGCCGCTGCCGAACACATAGAGCGCCGTGTTCAAAATGGGTGGCCCATAGACGGGGTTCGAATTGAAGAGCGGATTGGCCGTGCCCCATACCACGACGATTGTAAGAAGCGCCGACAGCACCGCCAATCCATAGGCGATCCAGCGTAGCCGTGCTTCGCCGCGGCGCTGCGCCATCCGCCAGGTCGCCAGCGCCAGCACGCCCCACAGCAGGGCCAAAGTGCCCGCTTCCGCGAAGTCGAAAGGTGCGGTCTTGAACATCGCGCCGTGGAACAGATGCCGGATTTCCAGCGTGATCAGCAGGAACCCCAGGATCAACGCCCCGCCCTGCAGCAGCAGCATGAGCCGGAGGTCGTTGGCACGCCGCACCAGCCAGGCGGTGGCCGCGAAGCACAAGGTCGGCACGCCCAACCCATAGGCCAGCCAGTTGAAGATCGGCCTATCGCCGGCAGGGAAACCCGACACCAGCACCGCGATGATCACCGCCGGCACCGCCACCCACAAGCCGCGCCGCAGCCACGGCTCCTCGATCTTGTTGGCGACCCAGGCGGTCAGCGGCAGCAACAGCGACCACAGGACCGGCAGCCATTCGCGCCCCACCCACAGCGGCACAGCGGCGGCGAGAAAGCCGGCGCAAGCCAAGGCATGCACACCGAACGCGCGGCGATAGTAGCGATCCTTGAACCGCCAGATCCGCAGCCGCTCGGCGAACACCAGATGCACCGCGGACAGGATGAGGCAGAGGATGGACCAGGGCAGCAACAGCTCGATGTCGCGCAGCCGCCAATAAGCAAGGGCCAGCACTGCCGCGCCATAAATCGCCGACAGCAGCGACCAGCGCTCCGGATTGCGCGCGCCCCACAACAGCGCATAGGCGCCGCCGGTCCCAACCACGCCGATAGTCCCTGCCACCCACAGATAGACATCAAGCTCGAAGGTGCGTTGGAACGCTGAGTTCCACGCGAGCAATCCGAGGACTGGAACAGACGCAAGCGGAAACGCGGCGATCTCGTGGTGCGGACGCAGCCGACCGCTGACTGCGCCGACGACGGCCAGTAATCCAACGAACGTCCAGCCATCGGGCTGGAAGCCTTCGTCCGACAGCCAGATCAGCATCAGGAGGCCGACGGCGGCCGCGCTGGCCAGCCCAACGATTCGCGATTCCGGCCAATCCGACGCGGTCTCGATCCGCGGCAAGAGCCAGAGCATGCTGGCCGCGACCACCACCAGGTAGACCGGGACGGCGAGCCCTGCGATCGCGCCGGGGTCTTGCAGATGTGGCGTCGACAGAATGAGGAACGCCCAGCCGAGGCCGCCCGCATTCGCGATGGCCGGCAGGTACCACCAGCCGCGCTGCCGCTCCAGCCACAGCGCGCCCAATTGCAGCAGATAGAGATAACTGAACAGGATCCAGGGATGCGGCTCGCCGGTCGAAACGATGGCCGGCGTAATGAAGCCGCCGGCAAGGCCGATGAGGCCGACAAACGGACCATGCCGCAGTGACAGGCCGATGGCGATGAATGTAAGTGCGGCCAGCACCACGAAAGCCAAAGCAGGCGGGATGAGCTGATACAGCGCGACCGCCGCGAACAGGCTGGCAAAGAGCGCGGCGACACCCGCGGCCGTCAGCGCCTGTCCGATGGTGCCTGATCTCCGGCGCATGAAATCGCCGCCGACCAGCAGCACGATTCCGAGCAGGATCCCGCCCGCGACGCGCATCCCCGGACCCAGCAAACCCTCATCGATCGAATATTTGACGAGGAAGAAGCTTGCCAGCGCGACGCATATGCCGCCCAGCCAGACGAAACCACGTGCACCCAGCCGCTGCTCGAGACCGCGCGGCGCCCGCTCGGCGACCGGCCGCGATGCGACGGATGGCGTTGTGGATGGCGGCGGCGCTGGTGGGACGGTTTCGAAGACCGGCTCCGGCGCAACCGGCGGAGATGGCGCAGCGGGCTCCGGCGGCTCTTCCACTGGATGCGATGGACGATGCGGCATGTAGGCCGCCGCTTCCTGCCGGTCGCGAAGGCTCCGCAGTTCAAGCCGCAGCAGCGTGAGTTCGCGTTCCAGCCGCTGTGTTGTACGATACGCGGCGATGCTGAGCGCCGGCACGACCAGCGCGAAGAAAATCCCGCCGGCGACCAGGACCGGTCCCCACATGGACTCGAAAAGTTCCAATGCGCGCCCCACCGCATGAGGGCGACTCGCCGCCACCCAGCGGCATCATGGCGCGGCAGATGCCGGCCGTGCAACCACCGCCTGCAAGGGTTGGGCGCTGCAGAGCCTTATTTGTTGTTGCCTTGCCGCATGCTGGGCGCCGGCGTGTCACTCTGCTCCGCGACCAGGGTCGGCGACGCCAGGCTGCCTGGGATCGTGACGCTGGGGTCGTTGCCGTAGACGTCATTGCGAAAATTGGCGACACCCTGCTCGTCCACCCACGCCGTCATGTAGACGATGTGCAGCGGGATCGGTCGTGCCAGCTTGACATAGGTGGTCTTGCCGCTCTTCACCACGTCTTCCACCCGTTCGCGGTTCCAGCTGGGATCATCCTGCAGCAGGAAGGTAGCGAGGCCGAGCGGATCGTCCACGCGCACGCAGCCCGAGGAGAAGAACCGATCCTGCTTGGCGAACAGCTTGGGCGCGGAAGTCCCGTGAATGAAAACGGAATAGTCGTTCTGGAAGTCGAGCTTCATCGGGCCTAGCGCGTTCTCCGGTCCCGCATCCTGTTTCAGGCGATAGGGGAAATAGCCGTCTTTCTTCACGTCGTTCCAGTTCACGGTGCGCGGGTCGACCTGCCGGCCATCCGAGGTGAAGACACGGACGTTCTTGCTGGCGAAATAGCCCGGCTCGTCCAGTTCGTGGCGCAGCATGTCGATCTTGGCGATCTTCGATGGCACCGACCAATCGGGATTGAGCTTGGCCTGGAAGATCTCGCTCTTCAGCAATGGCGTCTTGCGGGCGACCTTCCCGACGATGGCGTTGGCATGGAATGTGGTGACGCCATTATCGATCACGCGCAGCTCCGTGCTCGGGATATTGACGAACACGAAGCGGGCTTCCATGTCCGGGCTTTCGGCGCGCATCCGGTCGAGATTGAGCAGCATCATCTTCAGCCGCTCTTCGGCAGGGACGTTCATTTCCTCGATCGATCGCTTGCCGATCACGCCGTCATCGTTGAGGCCGTGGGCATGCTGGAACGCTTTCACCGCAGTCTCGAGCGGGGCATCGTACAGCTCCGGATCGGCGCCTAGTGCCGGCAGCTCGCCTGTCACCAGCAGCCGCTCGGCGACCTGGCGCACGCGAGGCCCTTTGTCGCCGGGCTCGATCTTTTCGGTGCCCGACACGGTCGGCCAACCGCCGCGCTCGTAATATCCGATATAAGTCGGTAACGCAGCATAGAGCCGCCAGAATATGTGAAAGGTCGGAAACTGCATCGCCACCACGCGCGCCGGATCCTTGGCGTTGCGCAGATCGGTCAGCAGGCTTGTACCTGAAGGCGTCTTGCCGGTCAGGTTGTTGGCGTCATAGGCGCCGGCGAGATAGAGCGCGCTCATCAGCGCTTCGACATCGGCGGGCATGTCGCCTGAAAGCTGCGCCGGCAACTCGCCCAGCGCCGACTGAATCTCAGTCGCGACCGGCATGCCGGCTGCGGCAGCTCTCGGCACCTGGTGAACCAGCTGGGATCCAAGCGCGCTGTAGCCCGTTGGCGTCACCCACAAGGCGGGCGCGCCACCGGCATAGAAGGATTTCAACCCTGCCCAGTCGATGGAGAGGTTGGCCAAACGCCGGCTTTGTTCAAGCCGATCAACCGCCGCATCAACGCCATTGACCGCGGGCGCGAGGGTAGCAGGCGGCGGCGTCGACGGCCTCTGCACCGGCACGGTAACGTTGTGGTCGTCCTTGTCGGCCAGGGCCGCGTCTGACAGACCCGACGCGACGAAGGCCATGCTAAACACACAGACAGCAAGTCCCCCCAGATGCGAACCCGACATTCAGCCCTCTTACTATCTTATTGAAACTAAGCCGAAAATTACTCGGCATCTGAATCGTAAACAGACAGGTCGGCAAAATAATAGGGGGCGGTTACGGAATTGTCACCGGACCCAGCACCGATATCCGGCGGGGCTGTGCCGGCGGTCACACCTTGCACTGGCACCGTTATGCAGCAAGTCCCGGCCGCCCAAAGGCGGTCGCCGCGATCGTCGATTCGATGAAAATTCTGAGGCCGGTCGGCTGCTCGAACACCTTGTCGGCGCGCTCGGTCTTGACCTGGATTTCGACCGCGCCGGCGCGGGCCGCAAGGCTGGCCGCTTCGGCCCCGACCAAGTCCGAGCAATAGCGCGCAGCTTCCTCCAGATCGACGAAATCCCTGATCCCGGTCGCAAGATGCGCGCGGAACAATCCTTCCTGCGGCTGCGTGATGGTCGCGGTCGCGCGCTGCAGCACGCCGCCTGCGACTGCGCCGACGGCATTGGAGACATCGGCGTGCGGCGGAATGACGAGACGCGTGCGCAGGCGCTTCGCGATCTCCGGATAATAGCTCCCGACAGGCGCGCCGATCGCAGCCAGCGGCGCATTCAGTTTCAAGTCGGACACGATCAGCGCGTCAGCCGGCTGGCTTGGCGACAGCGAGCGGCGGATGAGATCGCGCCCGAGCTGGCCCCAATGATGCGGATCGATGCCGCTGGTCTCGCGAATCGCGGCATCGAGGATGACTTCGCCCGATTGGCGCACAACCTGCTCCACGACATCGCGACAGAGTTGCTCATGATCGGCGGACGCCTTCCAGATCGGATTGGCGGGACGGCGGAGGAACTGCCGCGCGCCGAGCTCCGCGGCTTCGCGGTTCCAATGGTTTTGCAGCCCGAGCACATGTGCCGCATCGCTGGGCGTGAGGCTGCTGACCGCGACCAGCCCGCGATCCACCAGACGCCCCAGATGCCGCTGCATGGCGGGGCTGTAGAGCAGGTCGGCCAACGGCACGGGGCCATTCGCCAGTTTGTCCCACAGGTCCAGCTGCCCAGCGCTCAGACTGGCGCGTCCCGCATCGAGCGGACGCTGGCGCAGAGCGAATTGCCCCCGATAAGGCACGATCTCCTCATTGGCATCCTGCGCCTTCAGGAGCAGCAGCACGCCTGGAAACTGCGTCGCCAGCAGGCTCAGCGGAACCGCGCGGCGCGGTCCGACCATGAAGCCGTGATGATCGTCGATCCTCACCTCGCTATCGCCGCCGAGACCGTAGGTGTGGACAGCGACGGCCTCGACCATGGTCTTCCAGCCGCCAACGGTCGCGCCTTCCTTGTTCAGCACCGGCCGGCCGCCACGCAGCATCGCGATGTCCGTAGTTGTTCCGCCCATGTCGGAGACGAAGATGTCGTCCTCGCCCCCCAGATGCCGCGCGCCGACCAGGCTTGCAGCCGGGCCGGAGAGGATGGTCTCGACCGGACAAGTCAGCGCCAGGTCCGATTTGATGAGCGAACCATCGCCCTTCACCACCATCAGCGGCGCCTTGATTCCCTTGCGCACGAGCAGCTCTACGACCGCCTGCACCAATTGCTGCAGCTGGGGAATGAGGCGCGCATTGAGCGCAGCGGTCAGCGCGCGCCGCGGTGCATCGAGCCTGGAGGTCAGCTCGTGGCCGCAGGTGACAGGCTCTCCGGTCAACTCGCGCACCAAGGCGCGCACCGCGATCTCGTGCGCCGGATTGCGCACCGAGAAATAACCGCTGACGGCGAAGGCCGCGACCTTGGGCGCATGTTCCAGGATCGCCGCGCGCACTGCAGCCACGTCAAGCTCTGCTTGCGGCTCGCCGGTCGGCTTGTGGCCGCCGGCGACCATGACGACCGGATCGCCACCCATTGCCTGGCGCAGGCCGGCGCGCTCCAGCGCCTTGGAATCGTAGCCCATGAGGATCAGGCAGATCGGCGCACCGTGCTTTTCCACGATTGCGTTGGTGGCGAGGGTGGTGGAAATCGACACCATCGCGATGTCGGCGATGCCGCGACCTTGAGGCAAATGCGGCAGGATCGCCTCGACCGCGCCGGTCAGCCCAATGGAGAGGTCGTGCTTGGTGGTGAGTGCCTTCGCTTTGGCAATGATGCCGCCATCGCTACCAGCGCGCGCGGGATCGAACAGCACCGCGTCGGTATAGGTTCCGCCCGTATCGAGCCCCAGCAGGATCGGCAAGTCGTGCTCCGAAGGATTGGTCCGCCCCGCAGGTTCCTATCCGCGTTGCGGGGCGGGCGCAACATGGCCGGACCGACACTCGCCGGCTTGCCTGAAAACGCCGTCGGTCGCGTGAAATCGCACAAGACTGGGTTGTCGACCCGCGTCCGTCACTTATAATGGCCGCGCCGGGTGTCGGGGGAAGCGACACCGCGACGACGGGGGATCAAGTGCGCATCGGATCGGCGACAGCGCGCGGCGCGCGGAGTGTCTGCGGGGCCATCGCCCTGCTTGTCAGCCTCATGGCGAGCGCTTTGGCGCAGGATCAGGCTCCTGCTTTGCCGCCCTCCGGCGATGTCACCTATGACCAGGTCCTGGAAAATCCCGACGACGTGATGCTGTCCTACCGCTTCGCCCTGAAGCAGATCGAGGATGGCGACCTCCTGGGCGCCTCGGCGACCCTGGACCGGCTGACCCTGCTCGCGCCGCAGGAGCCCAACATCCGCGCTCTCAGGGCCATCGTGCTCTACCGGCTCGGCAACCTGCGCGATGCCAAGGAGGAGTTCGCGGCGCTGCTGAAGCTGGAACTCGATCCGCAGCTCAAGACCAATCTCGAGCGCTATGCTGCGGCGATCGACCAGCAATCAAAGGATACCCGCGTCAACCTGCTGCTCAGCCTCGGCTATCAGTTCGACAGCAACCGCGCCGGCGGCAGCAATGTCGACAAGGTCCGCACCGTGATCGGCAGTTTCGAGCTCAGCAACGCCGCCCCGACGGAAGACGATCATTCGATCCAGGCGCTGGCGCGCTTGTCGGTCGAGCATGACCTGCCGGGCCAGGACCGCCACATGCTGTTCGCCAATGTCACGCTCTATGACGGCGATCAGCTCGACCTCGATGATTTCGACACGCAGAGCGTCGGCGCCCAGGCCGGTATCCGGCTGGAAATCGGCGAATTGTTCGTGACGCCCAACATCACCTATAACCATCTCTGGCTGGGCCAGGAAAGCTATCTCGATATCTTCCAGGCAGAAGTGCGTTACGACTGGCGCATCAACGATCCAATCAATCTGTTTGGCGCCTTCGCCGTCGCGGATTACGACTATCACGCCACCGACAATTATCCGGATTCGGATACGCAAAGCGGCATCGATGCCAGCCCCAGGATCGGCCTCGACTGGTATATCGGCGCCGACCACAAGCTCACCTTTGCCTATGCCCATCGGCGCTTTGGCGCGAACGTGGATTTCGAGAGCTTCGACGGCGACCGGCTCAACGTCGATCACGTCTGGCTGATCGGCAGCGGCATTTTCCTGGTCACCAACGCCTCGGTCGAATGGGACCGCTATGACGCGCTCGATCCGATCTTCGTCGGCGATGACCGCGAGGATGTGATCTACCGCGCCCGCATGACCCTCGGCGTGCCGATTGCAACCATGATCGGCGAAGAGCAGACCGGCTTCCTCGATGGGTTGCTGCTCTCGACCTACGGTGAATATTACCGCCAGGATTCGAACAGCGATCTCAGTGAGTTCGAAAACATCCGCGGCGGCATCGCACTCAGCAAGCGATTCCAGTTCTAGATCACCGCCTTGGCGAACCTACGGCAGCGGCCGCGGCGTGGTCACCGCCTTGCCGTCATACGCTCCAGTCAAGGTCATGGCATCGGTCGTTGTGTTGTGCCGGTAGCTGATCTGCCCGCGGTGCAATCCGCTGACGGAAAGGTCGAGCGTCAACCCGACATTCTCCGCGCCCTCGTCAATCCGCGTGCCGCTGCCATCGAGGACGATGTCATTCCACCAGGCGCACTTGTTGAAAGTGTAGGCCGTCCCTTCTTCCGCCGCACTTACCTCGATCGCGCCGCCGAAATCGCAGCCGATGGACAAGGGATCATTGCCATCCCAGTCGCCCAGCTCCGGCGATTGCTTGATCTCGGTCTCGACCGCCTGGGCAACGCGGAACGGATCGCCGGCGGCGGACATCTCGGTCAGCGTGAGCGGCGCGTAAGTGCCGATGAAATCCTGCGCGCATACCTGTTCCTTCGCCTCCGGGAGCGTCCCGTCGAACATCAGGCTGAACACGATTTCGTCGGGGCAGGTGAGGCCGCGGCCCCAGATCACGTGCGGCCCGTTCTTCATCGCGACCATGTACGCATTCTTGGCGTGATCGAGAATCGCGTAGGACATGCTGATGGGCGTGATCGGATCGGTATCAGCATTGAGGATCAGCGTCGGAAAGTCGCCGCCGGCATAGGGCTTTGGACGTTCCTTCGGCCCGCGTTTCGGCCAGAAGGCGCAGGCCAGGCGCTCCGCGAAATAAGAGCGCAGCAGGCGCGGGGCATGCGGCGCGAACACCTTAGCCCGCTCCAGGATCTCGCGCGCCGCCGCCTCTTGATTGGGCGGCCCCTCGCCATAGTCGCTGCAGGTGATGGCGTAGTAGGCCGCGCCGAACCAGGTCGGGTCGGCGGCACCCTCTTCGGTCTCGGGGTCGATCGCCAGATTCGAATAGGCCAGGCGCAACATGGGCAGGAACCGTCCGCGCGAGGCCGCTGCCAGGGCGCGCAAGAAGGTCGCACGGTCATCGGGGCCATAAAGCGCATAGAACGCGTTGGCGTCCAGCATGGGGACGGTGAGATGACGTTGGGTCAGGGTGCCGTCGGCCAAGGGGAAATCGACCTCGATCGGAGTGCGCGCCGCCAGCGAATCAAAGGCGGCAGCCGCATCATTGTGCGTATCCTCGCGGCATCCCGGAATCTCCGAGCAAGCCTTCAACACGCGGCTCAGGATCTTCTCAGCGCTTTCAGTGTAAGAGGCATAGTAGCCGTCGAAATCCAGAGTCAGATCCACCGCGCCATCGACCACGACGCCTTTGACGGCGGTAGGGAACGCCGTGGCATATTGCTGGGAGAATTGGGTGCCGTAGCTCTCGCCATAGATCCACACTTTTGGCGAGCCGATCTTCTGGCGGAAATCTTCGACGTCGCGGATGGCCTGGTCGGTATCGACGAAATTCAACAGGTCGCGCGATTTCAGCTCTGCCGGGCAGTCGGTCGCAAATTTCTTTGCAACCGCAATCGCTTCGTCGGGATGATCGATCGTGATCTCCGACAGATCGAACGCGGCCTGCGCCTTCGGGCATTCGATGCCATGATCGGGGCCAACGCCACGCTGATCGAAGAACACGATATCCATGTTCTTGGTCAGCCGCTCATCGAACGCGGCCAGATAATCATCCGCGACTCCGATGCCACTGCCGCCCGGCCCGCCGACCACGTAGACGAGGATGCCCTTGCTCTCCTCGCTCGCGTAACTGACGGAGAATTCGATCTTGATGCTGGGTCCGGTATTGGCGCGATGATCGACCGGCACCTCGATCGACACGCAGGTCAGGTTGCCGACGCGACAGGGTTGCGCCCCCAGCTTTTCGATGGTCGTTTTCAGTGTGTCGGCCGCCACGGCTGCACAGGCGATCCATGGAGACATCAACGCGATCGCAACCGCGCACGCGACAACACGCATCACTTCCCCCGTTTCAAAGCCCCCCGGCTCCCCTTCGTAACCTATCCTGCAACCGAAACGGTCGCAACACGGGCTTGCGCTCAAGCACGTTTCATGCCTCAACTAATGGTGTGCGCGTAGACGCAGCTGGCCAGTCAGTGAAGCGAGGCGATCGCATGAAGGCGTTGCATTCCCGCAATCTGGCATTGAGCGTGAGCCTGCTCGTGTGCCTTGCTCCAGCGTCGGCGCTGGCAAAGATCGGCGACGCGGCGGGCGTGACCGGCGCGGTGCAGGGCAACGTGAAGCTGGAATCGCCGGCGCGCCAGACCTCCATCGACCAGGTGACCAGCGGCGAAGACGTCGTGATGGGTGATGCGGTGAACACGCGCGCGAAGTCGCGCTTGCAGATCATGCTGCTGGACCAGACCGCGATCACCATGGGGGAGAACGCGTCACTGGTGATCGACGAATTCGTCTATGACCCCCGCACCGCCGGTGCAGCGCTTTCCGCCTCCGTCACTCAGGGTGCGTTCCGCCTGATCACCGGCGGCGTTGCACGCAACAATCCCGAAGGCACCAAGGTAAAGCTGCCGAGCGCTGTCCTCACGATCCGCGGCACGACAACCCAGGGCAGCTGCGATTCCAGCGGTTGCATCGTCGCCTTGAGCGGGACCGGTGATCAGAATTCCGCCGGCAAGAAGCCGAGCCAGGTGCTGATCGAATCCGACAAGGACCGGAAGATCCTGAAGCGCGCCGGATTTTTCGTGCTGATCAAGCCCGATGGCACGATCACCGACCCGGAGCCGCTGAATGATGAAGCAGACAAACGATTCGCGGGTCTGTTCGACCCGCTGAGCGGCGGTGGCACCGGCGACTATCTCGGCGGCAAGCAGCTGGTCGAGGCATCGGGACAACCGACCGCCGATGGAGGCCCCTTCGTCGAGGACCTCGATGACATCTATGGCGACGCCATTCCGGTGGAGGATATCGGTTTCGAATCGACGACCAACCTGCCGAGCGGCCAGCTCAACTATTTTGGTCGGAGTATCAACATGGCTGGTCCTGGCTCGGTCGGTAGCTATAACTTCAGCTACAGTCTTGACCTGGGCAGCCGCGAATTTGCGGGCTTGGTCACTCTCTCGGCGAGTGGCACGGCCTTCGGCACCGCCAATGGCACGTTCCAGCTACTGCACAACCCATTTGATGAGGGCTTCAGCAACCTGCTCGAAACCGGTGCTGTGATCGACACGAAACAGAATGATACTATCACGGTCAACTACTCCATCAGCCCCAGCCAAGTCGACACGTCTGTGGTATATACCGTCATTCCGGCAGCTGGCGGCCCTGTGACGCTGACTGGTTCCGGCCCCGCGCCGATCGTGCCCTAGCCCAACACGGAGAGTTCCCTCTGTTCCAACCAGATCGCGACTACAGTCTGCCGCGGCGTTCCGCGGTGATCGCGGAGCGCGGCGCCGCCGCCACTGCACATCCCCTCGCCACCTTGATCGCCATCGATACCTTGCGGGCCGGCGGCAATGCGGTGGATGCCGCCATCGCCGCCGCCGCCGCGCTGGCCGTGATCGAGCCGGCCATGACCGGCATCGGCGGCGATTGCTTCGTGCTGATCGCGCCCAAGGGGAGCGACCGCGTCATCGCCTATAACGGCGCGGGGCGTGCGCCTGCCGCCGCCAGCGCCGAATGGTTCCTGGATCGCGGCATCGGCCTCATTTCGCCTGACAGCGTGCATTCGGTAACGGTGCCGGGCGCGGTCGATGCGTGGTGCCGGCTAGCCGAGGATCACGGCAAGCTCGGCATCGACCGGCTGCTGCAACCGGCGATCCAGCTCGCGGCCAAAGGCTTCGTCGTCGCACCCAAGGTTGCCGCCGATTGGCGCCGCGGCGCCGACCGGCTGCGCGCCGATCCGGCCGCGCGCGCCGCTTACCTGCCCAAGGGCAAAGCCCCGGCCGCCGGCGACCGCATCGCTTTCCCGCCACTCGCGCGCGCGTTGAAGGCGATCGCGCGCGATGGCGCCGATGCGTTCTATCGCGGCTGGATCGCCGATGACATCGTGCGCCGGTTGAAAGCGGAGGGCGCGTTGCACACGCGCGAGGACTTCGCCCGCCATTGCGGTGACTATGCCGCTCCAGTTTCAACAAGCTATCGCGGCACACGAGTCTGGGAATGCCCGCCGCCGGGCCAGGGGCTGACGGCACTGCTGCTGCTCAACATCCTCGGCGAATGTCCGCCGGCCGACGAGCCGCTCTCCGCCGCGCGCTGTCATCTGCAGATCGAAGCCGGCAAGCTTGCTTATGCTGAGCGCGACCGCCATCTGGCCGATCCGGAACATGCCAAGGTGCCGGTGAAGCGCCTGTTGTCGCGCGCGCATGCCCAGCGCCTCGCCGCCGCCATCGATCCCATGCGCGCAGCGACGAATGTCACACCGAGCCTGCTGCCGCCGCATCCCGACACGACTTATCTGACCGTGGTGGACAAGGATCGCACTGCGGTCAGCTTCATCAACTCGATCTATTACGGATTCGGCAGCGCCCGCCTCGCGCCGAAAAGCGGCGTGCTGCTGCAAAACCGCGGGGCCTGTTTCGTGATCGATCCCGGCCATCCGAATTGTATCGGCCCCTCCAAGCGCTCGATGCATACCATTATCCCGGCGATGGTCACGAAGGGCGGCCGCCCCCTCATCTCCTTCGGCGTGATGGGCGGTCACTACCAGCCGGTCGGCCAGGCGCACGTCTTGGGAAACATGCTGGAGTACAGCATGGATCCGCAGACCGCGTTGGATTGCCCGCGCCTGTTCTTCGAAGAGGGCGGCGTCACGGTCGAATCCGGTATTCCGGACGGGCTGCGCCGCGACCTGCTCGACCGCGGCCACCGGATTGTGCCAGCCACGCCAGATGATCCGCTCGGCGGCGGCCAGGTCATCGCGATCGACTGGAAACGTGGCGTGCTGGTGGCCGGCTCCGAGCCGCGCAAGGACGGCTTAGCGCTCGGCTATTGAGCCGGCGCGGGCTGTCTGTGAACTGCCCCACAGTGGTTAACCAATCCCTAGGCTTTTTTGGGTTGTAATGGCGGCGGGCCTATGGCACGGTTCGAGAACGAGAGGGCCAGAATGGCATTCTCCAGTTGAACCAAAGGGTTAGGCTCTGATCCCAAAAGGGGATTTGAGCTGTGGTCGCAAACGGGGGACGATTTGCGACCGGGCCATCCGATCTTCGTAAGCCGCTCCAGTGCCGAGCGATTGGCGCAAGGGCCGAGGGAGAATGGGACGCATGACCGACCGAAACTCGATTCCCGATTCCGAAGATTCCACGCTATCCAAGAGCCTAGTCGGCCGTCGCCGTGTGCTGGGCTTTGGTCTCGGCGCCGCCGCGCTGGCCATCGCGAGCCCGCTGAAAGGCGCCCTTGCCGCCTTGCCGCAGAGCGGCGTGCGCACCCTGGGTTTCGTCAACGCCCATACCGACGAGAAGATCCTGGTCACCTATTGGCGCAACGGCGTCTATGACAAGGGCGCGCTGACGGACATCAATTACGCTTTGCGCGATTTCCGCACCGGAGACGTCGCCAGCATCGATCCCAATCTGCTCGACCTGCTGGTTGACCTCCATCGCCGCACCGGCAGCCGCAAAGCCTTCCAGGTCATCTCTGGTTACCGGTCGCCCAAGACCAACGCCCTGCTGGCGTCCGCCAGCAGCGGCGTTGCCAAGCACAGCCTCCATATGGAAGCCAAAGCGGTCGACATCCGGCTCTATGACGTCGCACTCAGCGACCTGCGCCAGAGCGCCCTCGGGATGAAGGCCGGCGGTGTTGGCTATTATCCAAAATCCGATTTCGTGCACGTCGATACCGGCCGCGTTCGCCAGTGGTAGCCGCCGGATAATCGGCTGATTTTGCGCGGCCTTTCCATGCGGCATTGAGAATTAACGATCTTTTCACCATACCCTGCCATGATTCCGCTGGGATTCCAGTGACTTCAGGGGTTAGGTTTTGTTCATGGATGATCTGACGGAACTCCAATCGCGGGTGGCCGCAGCCCAGGAGCGCCTGCAGCAGAGCGCCGAGGAAGAGCGCCGCTATGGCCTGCGCCTCAATGACATCGTCTCCATCGTTGAAGGATCGCTCTCGCGCCAGCGGGACGAGGTCGACAAGCTCAAGGGCGAAGTGCTCGAGCTGCGTACCATGCTGGGCAAGGTCAGCAGCGAGCGTGACGAGGCGAAAGGCGCCCTGATCCAGGCACATGCCGCGCTCAGCGCCGCTCAGGCGCGCCTCGGCCAGCGCGAAGTACAGAACGAACAACTGCGCCGCATGCTGATGGAGCTGCTGGCGGCAGTCGAGGGTCGCAAGCCTCACGCGGTCCAAGACGTGGTGCGCCGGCTCGAAGGCGGCATCCAGACCCTGATCAAGCAGGAGCACGCGCAGGACTCGAATATCCCGGCGGCGGAGGCAAGCCCTGCAGTTGGTCCGGCACGCGCAGCGCCAGCGCCAGCGCGCCGCCTGACGGTGGTGGCCACCGTCGCCAAGGCAACCGAGACGACAGGACAACTCGCCCTCGCCAAGCAGCCGGAGAGCGAAGAAGCACAGATCGCTGAAGCGGTGGCGGAAGAGGATTTCGAAGAGCCGATCACCGAGAGCGAGCCCGAATCCCTCTCCGACGTCACGATGAGCGAAGCCGGCGACATCGTCGCCGAGCCCGATGCCGAAGCGCCGGCCGCAGCCGAGCCCGGCCCGCAAGAGCAGGAGCTGGTGAACGCCTTGCTCGATGCCGAGCGCAAGCTGATCGAGGCGGAGGCCTTGGGTGGCGCGGCAAACGCCAATTCCCCGGTCGCGGAGATCATCCGCCGCATCAGCCAGCGTACCCGCGAGATCAACGAGCAAGCGCCGCAATCCTGATTCCGGCGGAGCGGAACATCCCTCCTCTCCTGGCGTTGAAATCCGGTCAGTGCGCCGGATAGAACAGCGTCGAGCAATCCAGCGAGAGGACGAATCCGACCATGCTGTGGAAGGGCCGCCGGCAGAGCAGCAATATCGAGGACCGCCGCGGCATGGGCGGCGGCATGCGCTTCCCCGGCCTTGGTGGTGGATATCGCGGCGGCGGAATGCGCGGCGGTGGCTTGGGCATCGGCGGCATCGTCGTCCTGTTCATCATCGCTTGGGCACTCGGCATCAATCCGCTGACGTTGCTGTCAGGCGATCTCGGATCGGGCGGGTATGAAACCGAACAAACCGCCGGCAAATCGGCTTCGAGCCCGCAGGAAGAAGAACTGAAGCAATTCGTTTCCGTTGTCCTCGCCGATACCGAAGACACGTGGCGGACACTGCTGCCCGAGGTGGGAGAACAATATCGCGAGCCCAAGCTCGTGCTGTTCTCCGGCGGCGCCGAGTCCGCGTGCGGCTTCGCGCAGTCCGCGGTGGGGCCGTTCTATTGCCCGGGCGATGAGAAGGTCTATCTCGACCTCGATTTCTTCGACGAGCTGTCCCGCCGTTTCGGCGCGCCCGGCGATTTCGCCGAGGCCTACGTGATCGCGCACGAGGTCGGCCATCACGTGCAGAAGGTGTTGGGCATCGAAGCGCAAGTGAGCAAAGTGCGCGCCGGCATGAACGACACACAGGCCAATGCCCTGTCGGTGCGCGTGGAACTGCAGGCCGATTGCTTCGCCGGCGTCTGGGCCAACCACGCCAATCAGGAGCGCGGCCTGATCGAGGAAGGCGACATCGACGAGGCGCTGAAGGCCGCCAGCGCTGTCGGCGACGATACCTTGCAAACGCAGTCGACCGGGCGTGTGGTACCCGACAGCTTCACCCACGGCTCGGCCGAACAGCGCACGCGCTGGTTCCAGACCGGCTATGGCAGCGGCGACCTCACCGACTGCGACACGTTCAGCGCGAAGACTCTCTAGGCCGCGACGGCATCCGGGAACGCGCGCACTTTGGTCATCGTCAGGGTGACCAGCTTGTCGAGGGCGATCAGCTCGCCGGCGGGCGAGCCGTGCGGCACCTCCGCTTCGAGCATCTCGCCATTGGCCAGCAGCGCCAGCTCGACGCGAATGGCAGGGCCGGCAACGAAGATCTGCCGCACCCGCGCCTCCAGGCCTTCGGCGCGCGCATCGCCGATGATGAGGTCATGCGGCCGCACGAATGCCACGCCGGCGGCGTCGCGCAGCTCCGGATGCTCCGGCGCCGGCAGCGTCAGCGACCCAACGATGGCGCGGCCGCGGTCAATGCGGCAGCGCAGGCGGTTGGCATTGCCCATGAACTCGTAGACGAAGGCGGTCGCCGGCTGATGATAGACCTCGCTCGGCGTGCCGACCTGCTCGATCCGCCCGTCGTTCATGACCGCGATGCGGTCGGCCAGCTCCAGCGCTTCTTCCTGGTCGTGCGTAACGAAGATCGAGGTCAGTTGCATGTCGTCATGGAGCCGCCGCAGCCAGCGCCGCAACTCCTTGCGCACCTTGGCATCGAGCGCGCCGAACGGCTCGTCCAGCAGCAGGACACCCGGTTGGATCGCAAGCGCGCGCGCCAGTGCCACGCGCTGACGCTGGCCGCCCGACAATTGACTGGGATAGCGGTCGCCCAGACGATCGAGCTGCACGAGGCGCAGCAATTCGTTCACATGGAGATCGATCGCCCCCTTGGCCATCCGCCTGTCGCGCGGCTTCACGCGCAGGCCGAAGCTCACATTCTCTGCCACCGTCATGTGCTTGAACAACGCGTAGTGCTGGAACACGAAGCCGACATTGCGCTCGCCCGCGCCCTGCATCGCGACGTCCTGACCGTCGAACAACAAGCGGCCGCTATCGGCAAATTCCAGTCCTGCCAGGATGCGCAGCAAAGTCGTCTTGCCGGAGCCGGACGGGCCGAGCAGCGCCACGAACTCGCCCCGTGCCGCTGCCAGGTTGACGCCGCGCAGCGCCGGGAATCCGTTGAAGGTCTTCTGGATGCCGTCGACCGTGATGGTCATCTCGTGCTCCCTAATGCTTGCGGCCGGCAGCGAGCCGTTCGCCATAGCGCCATTCCAGCAGCGATTTCGCCACCAACGTGACGATCGCGAGGCCAGCCAGCAGCGAGGCCACCGCGAAGGCACCGACGAAATCATACTCGTTGTAGAGAATCTCGACATGCAGCGGCATGGTGTTGGTGAGGCCGCGGATATGGCCACTGACCACCGAGACCGCGCCGAACTCGCCCATCGCGCGCGCGTTGCACAGGAGCACGCCATAGAGCAGGCCCCAGGCCACATTGGGAAGGGTGACATGCCAGAAGGTGCGCCATCCGCTGGCGCCGAGCGAGATCGCCGCCTCTTCCTCGTCCCTCCCCTGCTCCTGCATCAGCGGGATCAGCTCGCGCGCCACAAATGGGAACGTAACGAAGATGGTCGCCAGCACGAGGCCGGCGACGTTGAAGATGATCTTGATGTCCCATTCCTTGAGGAACGGACCGAACCAGCCATTCGCGCCATAGAGCAGCACGTAGATGAGGCCCGAAATCACCGGCGAGACCGAGAACGGCAGGTCGATCAGGGTGACGAGCAGGCTCTTGCCGCGGAAATCGAACTTCGCCACTGCCCAGGCCGCCGCCAACCCGAACAAAACGTTGAGCGGCACGGCGATCCCGGCGACCAGCAGGGTCAGCCGCACTGCCTGCCAGGTATCCTTGCTGGCGATGGAATGGAAGAAGATCGCGAGGCCACCGCGCAGCGCCTCCATGAAGACCGAGATCAGCGGCAGAACCAGCACGATTGCGATGAACAGCACGCCGACAATGATGAGCGTCCAGCGCACCAGCGGCGTTTCGGTGGTCGCGCGGCCGACCCGCGCGGCCGCCGCTGGTTTTGCCGCCTCCGCTACCATGCTCAATGCTCTTCGTGCCTGCGCGACCATCTTTGCACCACATTGATGACGAGAAGAATGAGGAAGGAAGCGCCTAGCATGATGACGCCGATGGCCGCCGCCCCCGCATAATCGTACTGTTCGAGTTTGCTGACGATCAGCAGTGGAGCAATTTCCGACACCATGGGCATGTTGCCAGCGATGAAAATGACTGATCCGTATTCGCCTACGGCGCGTGCGAACGCGAGCGCGAAGCCCGTCAGCAAGGCCGGCAGGATGGCCGGCAGGATGACGAACCGGAAGGTCTTCCAGCGGCTGGCTCCGAGGCTCACCGCCGCCTCTTCGACTTCGCGATCGAAGTCCTGCAGGATCGGCTGCAAGCTGCGCACCACGAACGGCAGGCCGATAAAAATCAGAGCCAGCAAAACGCCTAACGGCGTAAAGGCGATCTTGACCCCCAGCGGAGCAAATAGACCGCCGATCCAGCCATTGGGGGCATAGATTGTTGCCAGCGCGATACCCGCGACTGCCGTTGGCAGCGCGAATGGCAAGTCCACCAGCGCGTCGACAACGCGCTTCAGCGGAAAATCATAGCGCACCAGAATCCAGGCCACGATCAAACCGAAGAATGCATTGACGAGCGCCGCAAGGAATGCCGCCCCGAAACTGAGTCGGAGAGATGCGACCACGCGGGGATCGAGCAGCACATTGACAAAGCCCGAAACACCAAGTTCCGCCGGCCGCAGCACCAGCGCGGACAGCGGCAGCAGAACGATGATGCTAAGATAAGCGACCGCGAAACCGAGCGTGATGCCGAAGCCCGGCAAAACACTCGGCCGCTTGAAGCCGCCGCTCAGGGAAGAGGCGATGCCACCCATCTATCGGCCTATGCTCACTGACCCGGTCGGTAGATCTGGTCGAAGATCCCGCCGTCTGCGAAATGCTTCTTCTGCGCTTCCTGCCATCCGCCGAATGTGTCGTCGATCGTCACCAGCGGAATATCGGGAAACTGGCTCTTGTATTTCGCGGCCACCGTTTGGTCGGTTGGACGATAGTAATTCTTGGCCGCGATCTCCTGCGCCTCCGGCGAATAGAGATACTGCAGATAGGCCTCCGCAATCTTGCGCGTCCCGTGATCGTCGACGTTCTTGTCGATCACGGCCACCGGCGGCTGGGCCAGGATGCTCATGCTCGGGACCACGATCTCTACCTGATCCTTGCCGAGTTGCTGGATGGCGAGGAAGGCTTCATTCTCCCACGCCAGCAGCACGTCGCCAATGCCGCGCTGCACGAAAGTCGTGGTGCTGCCGCGCGCGCCGGTATCCAGCACTGGGACGCGGCTATAGAGAGTCGCAACAAACTGCTGTGCCTTGGCTTCATCGCCGCCGGATTGCTTCAGCGCATAGGCCCACGCCGCCAGATAATTCCAGCGCGCGCCGCCCGAAGTCTTGGGATTCGGCGTGATGACCTGGATGTCATCTTTCACCAGGTCTGGCCAATCGTGGATGCCCTTTGGATTGCCCTTACGCACCAGGAACACGATGGTCGAGGTGTAGGGCGAAGAGTTGTTCGGCAGCCGCGTCTGCCAGTCCTTGGCAATCAAATCCGAATTCTGCGCGATGGCATCGATGTCGTAGGCGAGCGCCAGCGTCACCACATCGGCCTCGAGCCCGTCGATCACCGAGCGCGCCTGCTTGCCCGAGCCGCCGTGGGATTGCTCGATGGTCACATCCTCGCCGGTCTCGGCCTTCCATTTCGCAACGAAGGCATCGTTGATCGCCTTGTAGAATTCCCGGGTTGGGTCATAGCTGACATTCAGCAAGGTGGTTTCAGCGTGAGCCAGCCCGGCACCCGCAACGAGTCCAATCGCAAAAGCGGCGCCGCGCAGAAGGCGGCTTAGTCGATTTGCCATCGTTGCTCTCCCTAGTTCAGCGTCCCGGTTTCTGGAATTAGGCCCGTTCTTTGTAATTGCAACGATCGCTAACGCCGTTGCTTAAATTCCTGCGCCGATATCGATCTTGTGGTGCGGCCGACGGATTGCTTCGGCCAGGTTTGAATTGTCCAGCACGCGCGAAACTGCGTCCCGTGCCTTGCGCATGGTGTCCCGGATGGGGCACTCCGTCTCGCTCAGGCAATCTTGGCATCGTCGATACGCCGTCTTGCTTGCGCATGGCACCAGTGCCAACGGCCCGTCGATATAGCGCACGACCTGGCCAAAGGTGATCGCTTCAGGCGGCTTGGCGAGCGTGTAGCCGCCATGCTTGCCCCTCATGCTCCGAACCAGCCCGTGCCGTTTCAGTTCCAAGAGAATAAGCTCGAGGAACTTGCGCGGCATATGATGGCTCTCGGCGATCTCCGCGATCTGCGTCGGCTCGCCCGCCGGCCGGTCGGCCAGGTAGAGCAAGGCGTGCAGCGCGTATTTAGCCTTTTGCGAGAGCATTGTTACTCCATCAAGTCGATAGAGATTATCGATTTAGCTCCCGGAGTCAAGCAGCGAAGGCATATCTTAAGTATTGTTAACCGTCTGGGCAGGAATTCCAACCTCTTGAATCCACGTTCAATTTACCGACTGGACCGCCCTATCCTGAAGGCATGGCGGGACTGTCGTTATGCCGTTCTTAACCAGCACATCGATACAACGCCCTCATGTCGATGCGTCTGCCGGCTCTCGGGCTCAAGGTAAAAGTCGTCGTTGCGCTGTCGGTCGCAGTGCTGGCGATTCTGGGCGCATTTGTCTCCTACGAAATGGAACGTTTTCGCGTCGAGCGCATGGGCGAGCTGCGCGCGACTGCGCAGAATCTCGCCAATCTCTATTCCGGCGCGGTCGCGAGCTCGGTCTGGGAGTTCGACAAGGACAATACCCGTGCGCAACTCGAAGCCCTGAAAGTGGTCGAAGGCTTTCAGCGCGCAGTGATCTGGGAGACCAACGGACCGGAATTCGTCGCGGTCGCCAATCGCATCGCCGATGGCCCGCACGTGGAGGGCAAGGCCAAGATCTTCGTCAACGGCAAGGAGATTGCCTGGATCCTGGTGCGGCTGTCGCGCAAGGTCGTGGAGGTGGCCGAGGAGCGCCACCTGCAGCAGATCCTCTATACCGTTGCTGCGCTGGCCGCCGCCCTGCTCAGCAGCGTGTTCGCGGCGCTCCATTTCCTGACCCGGCCGCTCGACCGGATGACGAACCTGATGCAGCGCTTCGCCACCGGCCAGCTGGGCGGGCAGATTCCCTTCGTGATGCGCAACGACGAAGTCGGACGCATGGCCCAGGCGCTCGCCGTGTTCCGCGACCACGCGATCGAGCGTCGCAATGCCGAGCTGGCGCTGCATCGCCGCAGCGAAGAGCTGAGCGCGCTCAACAAGGACCTGCTGAAGGCGCGCGACGCCGCGGAATCGGCAAACCGCATCAAGTCGGAATTCTTGGCTTCCATGAGCCACGAGATCCGCACGCCGATGAACGGTATCGTCGGCATGGTGCATGTGCTGATGGCAACGCCATTGCAAGCCGACCAGCGCGAGAAACTGAGCACGCTGGCCAATGCAGCCTCCACGCTGCTCAACATCCTCAACGACATTCTCGACATCTCGAAGATCGAGGCCGGCCGGCTGGACCTGGACGTTGCGCCGTTCCTGCCCCGGCGCATGCTGGACGACATGATGGCGCTATGGCGGCCGACTGCGCTCAACAAGGGCCTGGCGTTGAAAAGCTCTGTCGATCCCAACCTGCCCGCCGTCATGATGGGCGATGCCAACCGCATCGGCCAGATCGTTGCCAACTATCTCGGCAATGCCATCAAGTTCACGGAGCAAGGAGCCGTCACGGTCCGTCTGTCGGGCGAGCCCAAGGGCGATGGGCTCTATCGCCTGCGCGTCACCGTCAATGATACCGGGATCGGTATTGCCGCCAACACGATCCCGCGCTTGTTCCAGAAATTCAGCCAGGCGGACAATTCGACCACGCGCAAGTTCGGCGGCACCGGCCTTGGCCTCGCGATCTGCCGCGAGCTGGCGCAATTGATGGACGGACAGGTCGGCGTCGAGAGCGCGCCGGACCAGGGCTCGACCTTCTGGTTCGCAGTCGATTGCCGCGTTGCCGATTCCACCATCCTGCCGATGCCGGAAGCGGGCGCCCGCTCGCGCCTCCTTGCGCTGCCTGGAGAGCGCCGGCTGCATCTGCTGGTGGTCGAAGACAATCAGATCAACCAGGTCGTGATCGCGTCCATGCTGCGCACCGCCGGCCACGATTGCGATATCGCCAAGGACGGCCGGGACGCGATCGCCGCGGTCCAGAATGCGCAATACGATGGCGTGCTGATGGATATCCAGATGCCGATCGTCGATGGCGTCGAAGCGACCCGGAGCATCCGCAAGCTCGGAGAGCGATACCTGAAGCTGCCCATCATTGCCCTCACCGCCAATGCCATGGCGGGTGATGAAGAGCATTATCTCGGCCTCGGCATGAACGATTATGTGCCCAAACCGATCGACCCCGATCGCCTCACCCTGGCCCTGCGCCGCTCCATCGCGACCGACGCCGCCCGCATCCGCGGCGCCGACTTACGCATGCCGCAGGAAGCAACTGCGGATGAAGAGGATGCCGATCTGAAGCGCCTGCTGGGGTCGCTGTAGGCGCCGCCTACGTGCGTAGCCGCTTGCCCTGCGGGTCGTACGGCGCTTCTTTCAGAATCCGCGCACTGCGCCTTTCGCCAAGGATCTCGATCTCCAAGTCATTCGACTCGTCGGCGATCTCGCTCCGGATATAGCCGAGGCCGACCGCATGTTTTACGTAGAACCCGTAGCTACCGGATGTCAGGCGTCCAACCACTTCGCCGCGTGACAGGATCGGCTCGTTGCCCATCGGATCGACGTCTCCGGCACCGAACGCGAAGATCGCCAGGCGCCGCTTCGGCGGCTCTGACAGCATGTGTTTTGCGGCGTCACGTCCGATGAAGTCGCCCTTGTCCAGCCGTACGAAACGGCCGAGCCCGGCCTCCGCCGGGCTATAGTCGATGCTGAATTCCCGGCCCCAGGAACCGTAGCCTTTTTCCAATCGAAGCGAATTGAGCGCGCGCATGCCGCAGAGCCGTAGGCCATGTACCTTGCCGGCGGCGCGGATCCGCTCCAGCACATGCAGCTGGAACTCCGGCGCGGTGTAGATCTCGTAGCCCAGCTCCCCCGTGAAGCTGACGCGGATCACCAGCGCATCGGCGAGGCCGACTTGCATGCGTCGCGCCGACAGGAACGGGAAGGCCTGGTGCGAAATGTCCTCGCTCACCAGCTCCGCCAGCACGTCCCGCGCTTTGGGGCCGGTCAGCGAGAAGCCAGTCCAATTCGCCGTCACGTCGCGCACGGTCACGTCATGCCCACTGCGGTGCCGGTCGAACCAGCGCTGGTAATACACAATGGCCGTTGGCGAGCCGATCGTCAGGTAGTGATCCGGCGCAAGGCGCGTGACCGTGAGGTCGCCGAATACCTGGCCCTTGGAGGTCAGTAGCGGTGCCAGCGCCGTCTTGCCGTCAGACTGCGGCAGCCTGTTGCTGGTAAGCCGATCGAGAAACGCAGTCGCACCGGGGCCGGAGACCTCGAACTTGGCGTAGCAGGAGGATTCGAACAGGCCGACCGCCTCTCGCACCGCGGTCGCTTCCTCGCCGATCCGCGCAAAGGCTTCCGAACGGCGAAAGGTCGGCGTCTCGCGCCCCTCCTCCCCTTCGCCGGCGAACCACAGCGGATATTCCCAGCCATAGAGCGCGCCGAAGGCGGCGCCCGCGCGAGCGAACGCGCCATAGGCGGGCGTGGTCTTGAGCGGGCGGGCCGCGGGCAGCTCCTCGTTCGGGCAGGTGATGGTGAAACGGCGGCGATAATTCTCCGTGGTCTTCTCCAGCACGTAGGCGTTGTCCGCATGATCGCCGAACCGCGCGACATCCATGGCGAACACGTCCATACCTGGCTCGCCCTCTGTGATCCATTGCGCCACGGCAAGGCCGACACCGCCGCCCTGGCTGAAGCCGGCCATCACGCCGCAGGCGAGGAAGTAGTTGCTCAAGCCGCGCACCGGCCCGATAATCGGGTTGCCGTCCGGCGCGAACACCATCCCGCCATTGATGACGCGCTTGATCCCGCCGTCGGCAAGGCAGGGATAGCGCTCCATCGCGACCTCGAGCGCGCTCCAGATCCGGTCGACGTCGTTGGGCAGCAGCTCGTGCGCGAAGTCCTGCGGCGTTCCCCCGACGGCCCAGTGCTTGCAGCCATGCTCGTAGGTGCCGATCAGCAGACCTTTGCCTTCCTGCCGCAGGTAGGATTCGCCGTCGAAATCGATGCACATGGCGACTTCGCGCTCGAGCGCGGCGACCGCGGGAATCTCGTTGGTGACGATGTATTGATGCTCCATCGGCACAATGGGCAGCTCGACACCCGCCATCCGACCGACCTCGCGCGCCCACAGCCCGCCGGCATTGACGACATAATCGGCCGCGATCGTGCCGTCCTTCGTGACGACCAGCCAACCACCCTTCGCCGTTTGCTTCAGCTCGACGACGGGATTGCGCAGATAGATTTCCGCGCCGCGCGCCTTCGCCGCCTTGGCATAGGCGTTGGTGACGCTGGAGGGATCGACATGACCGTCGTTGGGGTCATAGAGCGCGCCGGTGAAGCGCGACGTGTCGATCAGCGGATTGAGCTTCTTCACCTCCTCCATCGACACGAAATCGAGATCGAGCTTCAGGTGGCGCGCCCGGCTGCGCTCCATCCGGAAATAATCCATGCAGGTCTCGCTGGCTGCGAGATAGAGGAAGCCAACGCGGTGGATGCCACAGGCCTGGCCCGACTCTTTTTCCAGTTCGTCATAGAGTCGGACCGTATAGGCCTGCAGCGCCGTCATGTTGGTATCGCCATTGATGGCGTGCATGCCGCCCGCAGCATGCCAGGTCGAGCCCGACGTCAGCTCCGATCGCTCGATCAGCGCGACATCGCTCCAGCCGAGCTTGGTCAGGTGATAGAGCACGCTGACGCCTACCACGCCGCCGCCGATCACCGCCACGCGCACATGCGATTTCATGGAAACTGGTCCCTCTGGAAATCGGAAAGCTCGCCGGACTCTGCCAAGCGGGCCTGGGTGCGGCAACGGGCCAAATCATCAGAAAGCCCGTGAGATTTAGTCATATTCAGCGGCTGGACCTCTCCGCTAGGTCGGCCGCACTGCGCCAACGATAGCCGGCGAGTGCGAGCCTTCCGTCGCGATCGGGCTCTACCAGCACCGATGTCAGACGCCCGCCGATCTTCTCGTAGAAGGCGCGCGCCGGCTTGTTGCTCGCCAGCGACCAAAGCGCCACTTCGCCCGCACCATGCTGCACCATTCCCCGCCCCAGCGCATGCATCAGCTGTCGCCCCAGGCCGCGGCGCAGGTGCGACTGGAGCACATAGAGCACCGGGACCTTGAAGGCAGGGCCATACATGACCCGCTTGGCGCGCACGCCGCCCACGAAACCGACAATGCCGGCCGCCGGGTCGATCGCGACGAAGGTCCAGCGGCTGTCGGCAGATTCCTGCAACAGCCCGGACCACATCCGCATGCGCGCGGGCACCGATTGCCGGTCCAAGACATGCTGAGGCAGCTGACCGACATAGGCCTCCTGCCAGCCTTTCACATGCACCTTGGCGATGCCTTCGGCGTCGTCGAAGATGGCGGGCCGCACAAACGGCTCTATAGGCGTTTGCGCGTTCATGCCGCCTTCGTCACCCACAGCCGCCCAGGACGCAACTCGCCCTTGTCCAGGACGACTGTCAGCATGCGCCAATCCTCGATGAAATGATCGCGCGCCTCTTCGCCCAGCTTCTCAGTCATCATCTCGAACAGCTCACCCTTCATCCGCGCCAGCTCCTGGTTCGCCGGATCGCGATACCAGGCATTCACGTCCAGGAGCTTCACCTGCTCGAATCCGATCTCATGCAACATCGATCCATAATCCGCGAGCGTCGTCGGGTGATAAGGAATACCTTCTAACTCGATGAAATAAATCATGTCGGCGCTATAGGGTTCCGGCCCCTTCATCCAATCGCCGCCGGCCAACCGCCCACCGGGCTTCAGCACGCGGTTCACCTCGCGCAACATGGCGAGCTTGTCGATCACATGCAGCCAGGCATCCTTGGTGAAAGCCACGTCAAAGCTTCCATCGGCAAAAGGCAGCGGCTTCTCCGGCTCGATTGCCACGAACGTTATGCGATGATCGATGAAGCGCCGGCGCGCCAGCGCGATCAAAGGCGCCGCGACATCGACCGCCGTCACACGAGCCGCGCCCAGCGCAACCAGCACCTGTTCCACGCCGCCGATCCCGCAGCCGATATCGAGCACGCTCTGACCGCGAAGATCGATGCCCTCCAAAATCTCTCGCACGGCCTGCGGTCCACCCGGGGACATGAATCCATCGCCCCAGATGATGTCGAGCATCTCGAGCATCGCCGTGTCGTAGTCGTGTGGAAGCTTGTCAGCCATGGCGCCGGCCTCTTTCGGGGCCATCAGACATCAAGAAGGGGCCTTTTGGCCAGAGGGCGCTAGGCCTTGATCCGCGTCATCTTCGGATCGTAGAGCGGCTCGAGGCTGACCTTGGCGGGATAGCGCTCGCAGGCGATCTCCAGCTCATACGTGCCGGAGAGCACGTCCTCGGCGGTCACGCCATTCTCCTTGTCGCGGACATAACCGATGCCGATGTTGGTCTCCAGCGTGTAACCATAGCCGCCGGAGGAGAGCCAGCCCACTTGCTTGCCGTTGCGGAAGATGGTCTCGCGCCCCAGCAGCACGATCGAGGGATCATCGACGGTGAAGCAGGCGAGCAGCTTGGGCAGCCTTTTTGCCGCCTGCTTGGCGAGCGCGTCGCGCCCGAGAAACGGCGCATTCTTTTTCAGTTTCACGGCCCAGGCCATGTTCGCTTCCAACGGCGAATGATCCGGCGAAATATCGCTCGACCAGGCGCGATAGAATTTTTCCAGGCGCAGACTCTCGATCGCGCGATAGCCGGCGTTGCGGATTCCATGCGGCGCGCCCGCCTTCATCAGCGCATCATAGACGCTGGCGAGCGAGTCCATCGGCACATGCAGTTCCCAGCCAAGCTCGCCTACATAGGTGACGCGCAGAGCGCGCACCAGCGCGCCGGCGATCGTGATCTCGCGCTGATGGCCGAAGGGGAAAGCGGCATTGCTGACGTCTGTCTCGGTGATACTGCTCAATACCTCGCGCGCCTTTGGACCCATCAGGTTGAGGGCGCCATTCGAAGACGTGATATCGATCAGCCGCGCATCGAGGCCGCCGGGTATATGCCGGCGCATCCAATTGAAGTCGTGCGTGGCGAAGCCGGTGCCAGTGACGATGTAGTAGCAATCCTCATCGAGCCGCGACACGGTGAGGTCGCACTCGATCCCACCCCGCTCGTTCAGCATCTGGGTATAGACCAGCCGCCCCGGCTTCACCGCTACGTCGTTGGAGCAAATCCAACTGAGCGCAGCCTCGGCATCCTTGCCAACCATCAGGAACTTGGCAAAGGAGGTCTGGTCGATCAGCACGACGTTCTCGCGGCAGGCCTTGTGCTCGGCACCGACGTGCGGGAACCAGTTCTGCCGCCCGTAGGTGTAGACGTCCTTCGGTTCCACACCTTTTGGCGCAAACCAGTTCGGCCGCTCCCAGCCGAGCTTCCAACCGAATGCGGCGCCTTGATCTTTCAGCCTTCCATAGAGCGGAGAGGTCCGGACCGGCCGCGCGCTTTCCATCTCCTCATGCGGCCAGGCCATCGAATAATGGTGTGCGTAAGCCTCGAGCGTGCGGCTGATGACCCAGTTGCGGTCGCGATGCACCTGGCCGAAGCGGCGGATATCGACTGGCCAGAGATCCATCGGCGCTTCGCCTTGCGCAACCCACTCGGCGAGCGCACGGCCCGCGCCACCGCCCGAAGCGATGCCGAATGCATTGAAGCCCGCACCGACATAGAAGTTCTTCAGCTCCGGCGCCTCGCCGAGGATGAAATTGCCGTCGGGCGTGAAGCTCTCCGGTCCGTTGATCATCTGCTTGATGCCGGCCTTCTCCAACGCCGGTACGCGCGCCAGCGCTTGTTCCATCAAAGGCTCGAAATGATCGGTGTCATTCTCGAGCAGCTGGAATGCGAAATTCTCCGGCAGCGGATGGCTCTGCCAGGGCTTGGGATTGTGCTCATAGCCGCCCATCACCAGCCCGCCGACTTCCTCCTTGAAATAGATCAGGCGGTCTGGATCGCGCAACGTCGGCAGGTTCTTAGGAACTCCGGGAATTGCTTCCGTCACCAGATACTGGTGCTGCACGGACGTGAGTGGCACGCTCACGCCCGCAAGCGCGCCGATGCCGCGCGCCCATTGTCCGGCGCAGTTGATAACGACATCGGCCTTGATCCTGCCCTGGCTGGTCTCGACACCGACTGCGCGGCCTTTCTCAACGAGGATGCCGGTGACAGCTGTCTCCTCGATGATCTTGACGCCGCCCAGGCGCGCGCCCTTGGCCAGCGATTGCGTGATGTCGGCCGGATTGACCTGCCCATCGGTCGGCAGGAAGGCGGCGCCGACCACATCGGAGATGTCCATGATGGGCCACAGCTTCTGCGCCTCTTGCGGAGAAAGCAGTTCCATCTCCAGCCCGAAGGAATGAGCCGTCGTCGCCTGGCGCCTGATCTCGACCATGCGCTCCGCATTGCAGGCGAGGCGCAATCCGCCATTGCGCTTCCAGCCCGTCGCAAGCCCGGTCTCCTGCTCCAGCTTGTCGTAGAGCTCGACCGAGTATTTGAGGAGCTGCGTGATGTTGGCAGAGGCGCGCAACTGCCCGACCAACCCGGCCGCGTGCCACGTGCTGCCGGAGGTGAGCTTGTGCCGCTCAATCAGCACGACGTCTTTCCAGCCGAGCTTGGCCAAGTGATAGGCCGTCGAGCAGCCGATGATGCCCCCGCCAATGATGATGGCGCGGACTTGGGTGGGGAGTGTGGTCATGGTCCCGGTCCATATCGTCGTGAGGCGCTCGAGAGACCAGAAACCACATAATCCGGGATAAATCCAGCCTCAAACCAACAGTATTCGAACTATTCTCTTGCAATATTGTGGCATTCATGTTGATTTGATCGGGGGGCTGGATGGGGATTCTCATGGCATTGGAAGAAGGCTGGACGTCGCTGCGGCTGAACAGCCGCCAGGAGGATCTGGTGGAACGGCTGCGGCGTGACCGCGTGCTCAGTGTCAGCGCGCTCGCGGACGCGTTGCAGGTCTCGACTGAGACCATCCGGCGTGATGTCAGGACGCTGGCGGCCAAGGGCATCCTGGTGAAGCAGCACGGCAATGTGCTGTGGCCGGAGAGCCGCGACGACGAGCCGCTGCAGCAGCGGATGGCCGCCAACATGGGCGCCAAGAAGCGCATCGCCCAGGCGATCGGGCGCGAGATCAAGGACGGCGAATCCCTGCTGATCGACAGCGGCAGCACCACGCTCTATGTGGCGGAGGCGCTGCGCGGGCATCGTGGCCTCACCACCGTCACGATCTCCGCCCCGGTCGCACAGATGCTGGTGGCGGGCGAAAGCAACCGCGTCTATCTCGCAGGCGGCGAGGTGCGCGCCGACGATTGCGCGTCCTATGGTCCGGCGTGCCTCAGCTTCCTCGCCCAATTCAGCGCCGAGACCGCGATCATTTCAGCAGCCGCAATCAGCCGCGAATTCGGCGTGATGGATCACCATATGTGCGAGGTCGAGGTGTGCCGGGTGCTGGTCGAGCGCGCCGAGCGCGTCATCCTCGCAGCAGACTGCAGCAAATTCGCCGCCAAGGGCTTGATCGCCGCCTGCCCGTTGGCGGAGATCGACCTCATCGTCACCGACAGCCCCCCGCCCGCCGACCTCGCGCAAGCGCTCGAAGCGGCGGACGTGGAGGTAATGGTGGCCTAGACGATAAAGCTGGTGGTGTCGGCGCTGGTCAAGTTGACGTTTAGCAGGCTGGCGAGCGCGGTTGTCGAACCGCCGCCGAGAGTGCCATCCGCATCGAACAACACGTTCGTCGTTGTTCCGCTGTAGGTGAAGCTGACGATTCCATCACCAAAGATGTCAGATCCAGCATAGCTCGCATTGCTAAGCAGATCGTGGATGTCGAGCAGGTCCGCGCCTTTCTTGAAATCTGTGATGAAATCCAGGTTGCCCAGCTCGCTCACGAGATTGAAGTCGAAGATGTCGTTGCCGGCCCCGCCAGTCATCTTGTCGCTGCCGTCACCCGCTTGCAGGAAATCGTTGCCCACCCCACCAAGCAGGACATCATTGCCGTCGCCGCCGATCAGCGTATCGTTGCCTGAACCACCGTTCAGCGTGTTCACGTTGCTATTGCCGGTGATGTGATTGTCGAGCGCATTGCCGGTGCCGTTGATCGCGTTGCCGCCGGTCAGGATCAGGTGATCGACGTTAGCGTGCGACGCGAGGCTGTAGGTAACTTGGCTCTCGACCGTATCGATGCCACCGCCCTTGCCGTTGGCGAGACTTTCAGTCACCACGTCGCCGATATTGTCGACATAGTAATAGTCATCGCCGGCGCCCCCGGCCATCGTATCCTTGCCAGTACCGCCGTCGAGGACGTTGGCCCCCTCGTTGCCGGTTAGTGTGTTGTTGAGCAGGTTGCCGGTCGCGTGCAGATCGCCGAAGCCCGCCAGCAGCGTCAGCTTCTCGATGTTGACCAGCGATGCCAGGTTAAAGTCGATCGAGCTCTTGACCGTGTCGATGCCGCCCAGTGTGCCGGCGATGTCTTCGGTGATTTGATCACCGGCATTGTCGACGACATAAGTATCGCCACCCTTGCCGCCTGTAAGTATGTCAGCGCCAATGCCGCCATCGAGGATGTTGGCGCCATTGTTGCCAGTCAGGATGTTGTTCGCGGCATTCCCATAAGCGCTGATCGCGCCTGTCCCAATCAAGACTGCATGTTCAACCAGCCCTGCCGCCAGGACAGCTAGATTGATGGTGACCGTCGAACGGACTAGGTCGTCAGTATCCGCATTGCCTTCTTCATTGATATTGTCGCCAACAGCGTTGATCACATAGATGTCGTTTCCGGCGCCACCGAGGAGCATGTCATTGCCGAGGCCGCCATCGAGCCAATCATTGCCCAGGCCACCGATCAACGTGTCGTTGCCACCGTTCCCAAGCAGGGTGTCGTTGCCGTCACCACCAGTGATGTTGTCGCTGCCTGTGCCAGCCGACACCCAGTTGTCGGCAGAATCGGCGGTAAAGGTCCAAGCCTTGGCACCTGTATAAGTATACTTCTCGATCCCCGTGAAGGCCGCCGCAATGAGGCCTGTCGTCTTTACCTCGTCGAAGGCGTCCGCATTGCCCTCTTCGTCCACGACATCCCCTGCGTTGTCGAGGATGTAGGCATCGTTGCCGGCGCCGCCCTTGAGGATGTCCGCGCCGGCCTTGCCGTCCAGGATGTTGTTCCCGCCGTTGCCAGTCAGCTCGTTGACGCCAGCATTGCCTGTGGCCTTGAGATCACCGGCGCCCGTCAGAACGAGATTCTCCACGTTCACCAGGGCCGCGAGACTATAGGTCACGGCACTCTCGACCGTGTCCACGCCCCCGCCTTTTCCGAGAGTCAGCGTTTCAATCACCTTGTCGGTGGCGACGTTGACGCGATAGAAATCGTTGCCGGTCCCACCGGCCATGGAATCGATGCCCACGCCGCCGTCCAGCGTGTCGTCGCCGGCAGCGCCGGCGAGGATATCGTTGCCAATGCCGCCTTCCAGGGAATTGTCGGCATTGTTGCCGGTGATCTTGTCATGGCCGGAACCGCCGACCGCGTCCTCGATCGTGACGTTGAACGCGATCGCGACGTTGCCATTGCCGGTCTGGCCGTTGTTCTTGATGCCGATCGAGCTGAACGTCCCTTCGCGCAGATCGATGACCTGATTGCGGAATTGATTGGAGAGGTCGATCGTGTCGTGGCCGCCCGCGTCCCAGATACACTCCAGATATTCCTTGTCCGTCTGGAATGTATAGACGTCATCTCCGGCGCGCGTCGTCATATTGGCGCCATAGAGGTACTGAATCGCCAGGATGTCGTACAACATCGGCCCGTACGCCTCGATGGTCGAGCCGCTGTAAAGATTGTATGCCATGATGGTATAGCGCTGATTATTCTGCGCCGCGGGCACTGCGAGTTCGCCAGGGACATCCGCAAACGGATGGTCTAGACCGATCGCGTGACCGATCTCGTGAATCATCGTTGAGAACCCGAATTGTCCCGGGTTCAGCTCTAGGTTTGGTCCGTACTGGTAATCGAACCAGACATCGCCATTCTCGGGCCATTCATACAGGTCGTCGTCATATGGAAGATAGCCCCATGCTGCCGACGTCGAGTTGGTGACGACAGCACTGTTGCCGAAACGAATATCTCCAACGTCGCCCGGGGTCTCAGCGACCTCTGTGAAAGTAACGTTGGCGACTTCGGACCACAGCGACAGCGCCTGATGTGCGGCATTCTGCTGCGCAGCGGAGAATGGCTGAAACCCGTTGAACGGCTCCTGATCGTAGTAGTCGCCAAGCCATTGCGCGCCGTAGGTTGGAAAGCTGTAAGTGAGAGAGATTGGAGTACCGACCGAAGTGCTGCCCCACTTGAATCCCCAAACCAGGAGGGGATCAATTCTCGAATTGCCGGTCAGAGGATAGGTGCCAATGTCGCCAGAGACATACGGTGACGTCATATAACTTCCCCAAGTTAACTGCCCGGCCGTGCCGTCAAATCGGCGCCCAATTGCCAGTCCGGGCACAATCTAAAATCGCGGCGACCAGGGTTATGCTACCCAACGTCCGCCGCGATGTTAGCGGGAAAAGATTACAAGTCCGTCACTGGAATGTAGTTAACGGTGAAGAATCCTGAAAAAGGCGTAAGTATTGCCTGCGGTGGCCGTCACAATTTCGGCCTCGTGCTCGGCTTCCCGTACCACCCTCCGACTGCCGACTCGAACGCCATGCCGGCCTGGAACACATCGGAGTCGCTATAGGTGCGGCCAACGATCTGGATGCCGGTGGGCACGCCGTTGCCGGCGCGTCCCGACGGGACCGATAGCACCGGGCAGCGGCTCATCGTGTTGAACGGCGTCGTCATGCACCAGGCGATAATCGGCCACACCTCCAGCTTCTTGCCGTTGATCTTCACCTCGTGCAGCGTCGGGTCGAAGTCCGCGCGCACTGCAGGCAACGCGTTGGTCGGGCAGATCAGCACATCGTATTTCTCTAGGATCGGCCCAAGCGTTGCGTACATCCTGGTCGCCACATCCATGGAACGCAGGAAATCGGCCGCGGTCGATTTCGATCCGTGCTTGGCGAAATCCACGGCGTAGGGCGTCATCAGCTTGCGATGCTTCTTCGCGTAGCCCGCCATCAAACCGCCGAACAGGTGGTTGAGGTGATCGACACCAGCCTTCAGCGCGTCGATGGTCCAGCCGAGATCGACTTCCTCCACCGTCGCGCCGAGCGAGCGGAACACGTCGAGCGCTGCCTTGGTGTTCGCCACCACGTCCTTGTCGACCTGGTAGAAGCCAAGATCCATCGAATAGGCGATGCGCCAGCCCTTGATCGGCTTGTATTGCGTCGGGAGGCGGAGCTTCGGGCGCAGGCTTGCGATGTCGAGCGGGCTCGGTCCGCACATGACGTTCTGCAGCAGGATCGCGTCGGCGACCGTCCGCGCCAGCGGTCCGGTGTGGCAATAGGGATCGAGGTTGAAAGGCGGGTCGTCGGGGTTGCGGCCGTATGGCGGCTTGTAGCCGACCACGCCCGAGCAGGAGGCCGGAATGCGGATCGAGCCGCCGATATCCGAACCGGTCGCAACCGCCGAGGTGCCGGATGCAAGGCTCGCCGCAGAGCCGCCCGAGGATCCGCCCGGTGTGAATTTCGGGTTCCACGGATTGCGCGTGATGCCCCACAGCCGGGTATGGGTGACGGAGGAGCAGGAGAATTCCGGCGTCGCTGTCCGTGCATGCACGATGCCGCCCGCCTTCAGGATGCGCTCGTTGTTGGGCGAGGTCGAGGTCGCGATGTTGTCCTTGTAGATCAGGGACCCATAGGAGGTCGGCTTGCCCGCGATCCAGCTCTCGTCCTTGACCGCGATCGGCAGGCCTTCGAGCGCGCCCAGCCGCGCGCCTGTCTTGGCATATTTCGCTTCCGACTTGCGCGCCGCCGCCAGCGCCTCGTCGAAATGGGTGAAGGTGAAGGCGTTGACTTTCCTGGTCACCGTCTCCGCGCGCGCGATCACCGCCTTCATCAGCTCGACCGGCGAAAGCTTGCGCGCGCGGAACAGCGCCAGGGCTTCGGTCGCAGGCATGTAGCAGAGATCGAGATCGCTCATGATGAGGGCTTTCGAAGGTCAGAGGCAAAAAGAAAGCCCCGGCAGAGGACCCGCCGGGGCTTCGAGGATGAGACTCTACTTCTGAAGTTCAGTCCAGATCTTGGTATAGATGTCGTTCACTTCAGGCGGGCAGTTGAGCTGGAACGAGCCCTTGTCGACATATTCCGCAGGAATGACGATTTCCGGAGCGTTCTTTAGCTCGTCCGGGAGGAACTTCTCGGAGCCCTTGATGCCGTTGGCATATTTGGCGAAGGCCGAAATCAGCGCGGCATTCTCAGGATCCATGATGAAGTTCTGGAACAGCTTCGCATTCTCGACGTTCTTGGCGTCCTTCAGAACCGCCACGTTGTCCATCCAGATCGGATAGCCTTCCTTCGGGTAGCCATAGACGATGGTGGAGTTCTTCAGGCGCGCGCGCAGGGTGGAGCCATTCCAGTTGACGCCGGCGATGATGTCGTCCTTCTCGTACTTCTCCTGGTTGCCGTAATCCATCGACATCCAGTACTGCTTGGCGTTCATCAGCGTGTCGCGCACTTTCTTGAGGATGGTCTTGTCCGCCGTGCACCACTCGCCGCCTTCATAGTGTATGGCGAGGTTCATGATGTCCGACATCTCAGGCACCACGTTGAGCTTGCCTTTCAGCTCATCCGGCGGGTTGAGGAAGATCGCCGAGGTGTTGGGATCAGCCTTCGAATATTTGGTGTTCAAGAGGATGCCGGTCGTGCCCCACTGCCATGGCACGGTGTAGTGACGGCCCGGATCGAACGGGACATCGACCCACTTCGGGTCCATGTTCTTGAAATTCTCCATCTGGTCAGGGCGGGATTCCAACAGCAGGCCGTCGCTGATCCAGACCGGCACGAAGCTGGCCGACGGCACCACGATGTCGAAGCCATGACCGCCCGCGCGCACCTTGGCGAGCGCCGTGTCGTTCGAATCGTAATCGGTGATCGTCACCTTGACGTTGTACTTCTCTTCGAACTTCTTGATGAGGTCGGGGTTGGTGTAGTCGCCCCAATTGAAGATCTGCAGCTCGCCATCGGCGAGAGCGATACTGGCCGAGGCCGCTAGCGCAAGGCCGGCAACGGCACTTAACAGTTTGAGCTTCATGGACATCTCTCCCTAGTTTGAAAGCACCCCAGTCATTTCTTCATGTCCGTTACTTCTTCCGGTTCATGAAGAAGAAAAAAGTCACGAGCACCACCGACAGCGCGAAGAACATCGCCGACACCGCATTGACCTCCGGTGTCATCGAGCGGCGCAATTGTCCCAGCATGTAGGTCGGCAGCGTTTCCATGCCGGCCGACTTGATGTGATCGGTGATTACGACGTCATCCAGCGAGGTCACGAAAGCCAGCATGAAGCCGGCGATGATTCCCGGCCACAGCAGCGGCAGCGTGATGCGCCGGAATGCCTGGATCGGCGAGGCATAGAGGTCGGCCGCCGCTGTCTCCAGCGTCGCGTCCATGGATTCCAGCCGGGCCCGGATCGGCAGATAGGCGAAGGGAACGCAGAATGCCGAATGCGCCGCCACCAGATAGGCCGCGCCGGTATAGCCCGTCGCCACCTTGATCGAGGCGAAGAAAATCAGCAGCGCCACCGCCGTCACGATCTCCGGCACCATCAGCGGCATGTTGATGATCGCGTAGACCGCGGTCATGCCGCGGAAGGCCCTGGTCCGCGTGGTCGCGATGGCCGCAAGCGTGGCGAGTGAGGTCGAGACCGTCGCGGCGACGGCGGCGAGCCAGAGCGAGCGGAACGCCGCCTCCTTGATATGGCGGTCGGCCCAGGCGGCTTCGTACCATTTCGACGAAATTCCGCCCCATACTGCCACCGATTCGCGTTCATTGAACGAGAACACCACCAGCAGGAACAGCGGCGCATAGAGCATGAAGAACATGAAGATGGCCATGCTGCCGAAGCCTGGCATGCGACTGATGATGAAGGGCTTGCTTTGCGTTGCCATGATTTGCCCTAGTGCATCCGCGCCGAGGCGCGTGAAGCATTGCGCACATAGATGAGCAGGGCCGCCATCACGACCGCCATCAGCGTGATCGACAAGGCAGCGCCCAGCGGCCAATTGCGCCCCTGCCCGAACTGCAGCGAAATCAGGTTGCTGACCATCATCTTCTTGCCGCCGCCGAGCAGTGCCGGCGTCACATAGGCGCCGATCGCGGGGATGAAGACCAGGATCGAGCCCGCAATGACGCCCGGCTTGACCAACGGAATGATGATCCGCCGCAGCACCGCCAGCCGGCCGGCATAGAGATCGTAGCCGGCCTCCACCATGCGGAAGTCGAGCTTTTCCATGCTGGCATAGATCGGCAGCACCATCAGCGGCAGATAGACATAGACCATGCCGATCGCGATCGCGAAATCGGTATCCAGCATCTGGATCGGCTGATCGATGATGTGCAGCCATTGCAGGAAGTTGTTGACGATGCCGTCGCGCCGGATCAGCTCCTGGATGGCGAAGGTGCGGATCAGCAGGTTGGTCCAGAACGGGATGGTGACCAGGAACAGCCAGATGTCGCGCTGGCGCTCCGGCCGGGTCGTGATGAAATAGGCGGTTGGAAATCCGAAGATCAGGGTGAGGATGGTGGTGTAGCCCGCGAGGGTGACGCTGCGCCAGAAGATGATCATGTGCGCGTCGGCGAAGCTCAACGTGTCGTCGAAGATATCGCGCTCCAGGATGACGCTGACCCATGCATCGGTGGAAAGGCTGTAGGTCACGCCGCCAAAATCGCCTTTGGCCAGGACGGAATAGACGGCCATGATGAATAGGGGCCCGATTGCCGCCGCCATGATGAGGACCAAGGACGGCGTGATCAGGTACCAGCGATTGCGGACATCCTTGCGCTCCGCGGCTTCGGCGGCTTCGCGTGCAGTCAGCCGATGCTGAAGGTCCTTGCGCTCTACGCCGTCGGCGACTTCGGATGCACTCGGCATGGGGTCAGTCCCTCAGGACCTGGGCGGCACTATCGTCGATAACGATGCCCGCCTGGTCGCCTGGTGCGAATTTGTGAGGGTTGATGCGGCTGTTTTGCTGCCGGACGATGAACTCGTTGCCGTCCTCGAGCCGCACGTGGAAGTGCGTGTCGGTTCCGAAATAAACGACGTTCTCCAACTTGCCGTTGAGCGTCGCCCGCGTGCCGTTGCCGACGATCTGCG
The DNA here is from genome assembly GCA_035695765.1 of Dongiaceae bacterium. Taxonomy (GTDB): domain Bacteria; phylum Pseudomonadota; class Alphaproteobacteria; order Dongiales; family Dongiaceae; genus Dongia_A. The sequence goes on along the minus strand of DASRRI010000153.1, from coordinate 18,112 downwards.
CGTGCTCGGGGCGCACAACCACTGTCACCTTCTCCTTGGGGGAGAAGCCCTGTGGCAAGGTCGCCGCGATTGCCCCGCCGCCGCACGACAGGCGCACATTGGCCTTGCCGCCGGTGGTGCCGGCCAGCTCGCCCTGGAGAAAGTTCGTTTCGCCGATGAAATTGGCGACGAACCGTTCGGCCGGATGATCGTAGATGTCGCGCGGGGCGCCGACCTGCAGGATGTGACCCTTTGACATGACCGCGATGCGGTCCGACATGGTCAACGCTTCCTCCTGGTCGTGGGTCACGAAGATGAAGGTGATGCCGGTTTCGTTCTGCAGCCGCTTCAGCTCGATCTGCATGTCCTTGCGCAGCTTGTAATCGAGCGCGGAGAGCGGCTCGTCCAGCAGCAGCACCTTGGGCTGCGGCGCCAGGGCCCGTGCCAGCGCGACGCGTTGCTGCTGCCCGCCGGAGATCTGACTGGTCTTGCGGTTGCGCAGCTCTTCCATCCGCACCAGGCGCAGCATTTCACCGACGCGCGCATCGACTTCGGCCTTCGGCTTGCGCAGCATCTCCAGCCCGAAGCCGATATTCTGACCGACCGTCATGTGAGGGAAGAGCGAGTAGTTCTGGAAAACAGTGTTTACGGGGCGCTTGAAAGGCGGCAGAGGCGCGATGTCCTGGCCATAAAGCAGGATCTCGCCCTCGGTCGGAAAATCGAAGCCGGCGATGAGGCGCAGCAGCGTGGTCTTTCCGCAGCCCGAGGGGCCGAGCAGCGTGAAGAATTCGTTCTGCCGGATCGTGACGGACACTCCGTCCAACGCCCGAACACTGTCCTGGGCGGCGCCAAATACTTTGGTGACGCCTTTTGCTTCTACGGCCGCAGCCGAGGCCATCATGTCCCCCGCAAGAATTTAGTCTCCATGGTGTTTTTTGTCGTTTTAACGCAAAGCCTCGGTAATACTGTGCCGGTCGGATTCCTCGCCTGTCAATCCTGCGCAAGATTTGGGGGTGCACTTGACCCAAATGGTTCAGCGCACCTGCTGAGCCAGATCGCCTTCCGGGGCCGGTGCGAGGCCGGAAATCTCCAGCACCATCTTGTCGCGCAGGGCGCGGGCGAAGTCCGCGCGGCTGGTGGCAGCCATCGCAAAGGCGCCGAACCCTCCGATAATGGTTCGTTCATAGGTCTCGACCAGCCAAGGCCGCCCGTTAGGCCCGAGGCGGTCATCCTGCAGGATGGCGAGCGCGTTGATCGTAACCCCATCCGCTACCGCGGCGTCGCGCGCCAATGGGCCGGGACGGCGGCTGCGCCTATCCGGATTGTCGCCTGATACATCGATGATCCGGCGCGTCGGCTGGCAGAAGCAGCGTTTAAACAGTTTCACCGCGAGGTCAATCGCATCGCCGATCGCATTATAGCTCTGCACCGATCGCGGCGCGTCGAGGACGGCCTTTCCGAATTCCGCCGCGCTCGCCGCGTCGCTGACCAGTTTCCAGTCCACCACCATCTGCGCGCCGCCCGGAGCACCCCATTCGACATAGGCGATCGCGATCCGGCCGTTGCGGCCCGATTGGATGGTTGACAGCACTTCAAGATCGGTGACTGCGCCGGCGATCCCTTCTTTCTGCAATCGGAATTCCGGTGGATCGATGCTGCCCGACGCATCGACCGTCAGCACCAGCGCCACGTCGACCCGCGGCGTGTCGGTCTGCGCCTGCGCACCGGCGCTCCACAGCATGCATGCGGCTGCCAGGGCAAGGCGGATCATCGCGCGGCCTCCGACATCTCCGGAAAGGAATGGTCAGTCGGTCAGTTTGGCCGGAAACCCCGGTGCGCGCAAATCGGTTTCCAATGCATCTTCCAGCAGCTTCACGATCTGGGTCGATTGCGCCTGCCCGCCATAAGCGGCGCGGCCCTGCTGGAATATCTCCGCGGTCCGGCGCGCCAGTTCCAGTGGAACGCCGAACTCGCGGCTCATGCCCATCGCAAAGCCGAGATCCTTGCAGGCGAGATCCATGGTGAAGCCGATATCGTAGCTGCCATTCAGCACCAGCTGGCTCTCCGTCTCGTGCACGAAGCTGTTGCCGGAGCTGGCGCGGATCGCGTGGAACGCCTGCGCCAGATCTAGCCCGCCCTTCTTCGCCAACATCAGCGCCTCGCCCGCCGCGACCAGATGGATGAAGGCGAGCATGTTGGTGATGATCTTGATCACCGCCGCCGATCCCAGCTGACCCATATGAAAGATCTCGCCTCCCATCGCCTGCAGCGCCGGCCTGTGAATTTTGAACAGCGATGAATCACCGCCCACCAGGACCGTGATCTCGCCCTCCGCCGCGCAATGCACGCCACCGGTCACCGGACATTCGAGCACACCGACGCCATGCACCTCGGCGAGCTTCGCCAGGCGCAGGATTTCGTCGCGGCCAAGCGTGCTCATTTCGATCCAGGTGCTGCCTTTCCGAAGACCAGGCAGAAGCTCGGTCAGCACCGCTTCGCTCACCGCCGGCGATGGCAGGCAGGTGATCACCGCATCGCAATTCGCGGCCAAGGCGCTCGGTGTTTCGGCCCAGCTTGCGCCTTTTGCGATCAACGGTTCCGCGGCGCTGCGGTTGCGATCATGGACAGTCAGTGCGAAGCCATGGCGCAGCAGGCTCGCAGCCAGATGCCCACCGAGATGGCCAAGGCCGATGAAGCCGTAGCGCACTAGGGCACCGGATGGTTGGTCATCTCGAAATGCAAACGGTCGCCGTCATAGGGATGCGCGAGGGCGACCTCCTCATTGAGCTCGATGCCGAGGCCCGGCTCGCCAGACGGAATGACATAGCCATCCTCCCATCGGATCGGTTTCTTCAGCAGCTGCGAATGAAAGCCGCTCCAGGTCTGGATGCTCTCGAGGATCAGGAAGTTGGGCAGCGACGCGGCGAACTGGATATTGGCGGCGCCTTCGATCGGCCCGCAATAAAGATGCGGCGCGATCTGTGCGTAATGTGTCTCCGCCATCGCCGCAATCTTCTTCGCTTCCCAGATCCCGCCGACGCGGCCCAGCGCCATCTGCAGGATCGAGGCGGCACGCAATTCCAGCACGCGGGAGAACTCGTATTTCGTGACCAGCCGCTCACCGGTCGCGACCGGGATCGAGGTGCCACGCGCGACCAGCGCCATCTCCTCCGGCATTTCCGGCGGCGTCGGTTCTTCGAACCACAAGGGATCGTAGGGCTCGATCCGCTTGGCAAGGCGGATGGCCCCGGATGCGGTGAATTGTCCATGCGTGCCGAACAGCAAATCGGCTTTGCTGCCGACCGCCTCGCGCAGCAGGCGGCAGAATTTCTCTGCGCGATCGAGCGCTTCGAGCGACGGCTGGCGCGGATCGAACGCGGTGTATGGCGTCACGGGATCGAACTTCACCGCCGTGAAACCTTGCTTCACATATTCGGCGGCGCGTTTCGCCGAGAGCTCCGCATTGTGATAGATGCTCTCATCCTCGCCGGCCTGCGGATAGATGTAAGTGTAGCTGCGCAGCCGCTCATGCACGCGTCCGCCGAGCAGCTCATAGATTGGCTTTCCGGTTGCTTTGCCGAGGATATCCCACAGCGCGATTTCGATGCCGGACAGCACGCCGATCAGCGACGGATCGGGGCGCGCCGTGTAGCCGCTGCCATAGACCTTGCGCCACAAGCTTTCGATGTGGAACGGATCCATGCCCAGCACGTAGCGGCCGAAGACGTCTTCGGCCATGTGCTTGATGACCTTGGGCCCGAAGCTTGCACAGTAGATTTCGCCGATGCCGATGATGCCATCATCCGTCGTCAGCTTCACGAACACGAAGTAGCGGCCGCCGAAACTGGGCGGCGGATTGCCGACGATGAAAACCGTAAGGTCCTTGATCTTCATGATGCCGCCAGTGCCCCCGCTTCATTGCATCCTGACGACCCTAGGACAACGCAAACGCGGGTGCAAACGCGGCCACCGCCCATGGCGCTGGGTAAGCGAAGATGGTCGGTCTAAGGCGAAATTCCGCCCCGAATCGGGGTGTCTCCGCTGGCAAAATCCGAGCCTGCCTCCTATATGACCTGGACCCGGCCGCGCCGCCCTCGGAAGAGATCGGCGCGGCCGCCTTATTGCATGAAGGGAAGGTAGCCCATGTCGGAAATCCTGACGGCCGAAGCCTTGGCCGCCTTCGCGACCCTCGCCGCGCTCGAGATCGTGCTCGGCATCGACAATCTGATGTTCGTGCAGATCGTCGCATCGCGCTGCAGGCCGGAGCAGCAGGATTCCGCGCGGCGCTGGGGCCTGATGCTGGCGCTCCTGACGCGGCTAGCGCTGCTGTTCTCGATCTCCTGGGTCGCTGGCCTGGTGACGCCGATCGCGACGCTCTGGGGCTACGATCTTTCCTGGCGCGATATCATCCTCGGCGGCGGTGGCATCTTCCTGCTGGTCAAGGCGACGATGGAAATCCATCACTCGGTCGAAGGCGGCGACGACGGAGGCAAGACACGCGCTCACCTGTCTTTCGTGTCCGCCATCGTCCAGATCGCGTTGCTCGACATCGTGTTCTCGTTGGACTCCGTCATCACCGCGGTCGGCATGGCCAACCACCTCGCTATCATGGTCGCGGCGGTGGTGGCGGCCATGATCGTAATGCTGGTGGCGGCGGCGCCGGTAGGCCGCTTCGTCCACAATCACCCGACGGTGAAGATGTTGTGCCTGTCCTTCCTGCTGCTGATCGGCACGGCTCTCATTGGCGAAGCGCTGCACTTCCACATCCCGAAGGGCTACATCTACTTCGCCATCGCCTTCTCGGCCGGCGTCGAGGCGCTGAACCTGATGGCGCGCCGCAAGGCGATGCGCAAGGCGGAGAACGGAGAGCGGATCGTCTAGCCGAGCGCTTCCTCGATCGCTGCCGCGACGTCCTTCGCGCTCGGCGAGGTCTTGGTCGGGAACCAGGCGGCGAGCTCGCCGTCTGGACCGATCAGATATTTGTGGAAGTTCCAGCGCGGGCTGGCGGCTTCGCCGGCGACCTCCGCCGTCCATTTGTAGAACGGGTGCGCTTCCTTGCCAGTTACGTGCGCCTTGGCGGTCAGCGGGAAATCAACGCCGTAATTCACTTCGCAGAAGCTCTGGATCTGCTTTTCCGAGCCAGGTTCTTGCGCGCCGAAATCGTTGCACGGCACGCCGAGCACCACGAGACCGCGATCGCGGTAACGTTTCCACAGCGCTTCGAGATCCTTGTATTGCGGGGTGTAGCCGCATTCCGATGCCGTGTTCACCACCAGCACCGCCTTGCCTTTGAATTGGCTGAGCGGCAGGGCCGTGCCATCGATTCCGGTAAAGGCAAAACCGTGCGCATTCTTTGGATCGCTCATGACTGCACACTCCCATAGTATTTTCCGAGTTTAACGCTTTTTTGTGCTCATGTCGCCGAGCCGGATGCGGATTGGTGCTACAAGGAATGGTCGAGCGCCAGGCTCAATATTCTTTGGGGGGCGATCATCATGACCAATCTCATCATTTCCTGCGACGGCACGTGGAACACCGCGGACCAGAAGGATGGCGGCGTTCCCACACCAACCAATGTTGCACGGCTGCATACTTGCGTCGCCGATCAGACTACGAAAGGCGTGGCGCAGAAGAAATATTATCACCCGGGCGTCGGCACCGACCCCGGCTTGGTCAACAAGGTGCTCGGGGGCGGTATCGGCCTTGGCCTTGATCGCAATATCCAGAGCGCCTATGGCTGGCTGTGCCGCACTTATCAGCCGGGCGACGCCATCTATCTGTTCGGCTTCAGCCGTGGCGCCTACACGGTGCGCAGCCTCGGCGGCTTGACGACGCGCTGCGGCCTGCTTGATCTCAGCGGCATTCCCGACGAGGAGGCATGGAAGCGGGTCGAAACCGTCTTCAGCAGCGGCTACCGCCAGCACAAGGAGAAGCGGGATGACTGGATCAAGCGCGGCTGGAGATTCCATCAATCGACGCCGGGCTCGCACGATATCGGCATCCACTTCATCGGGGTCTGGGATACGGTGGGCGCGCTCGGCATCCCCGACTATCTCGGGTTGCTGAACCTGCTGGACGATCCGGACAACTACAAGTTCCACGATACGACGCTGAGCGACCTGGTCGCCCATGCGCGGCATGCCATTGCGCTCGATGAGATGCGCGGCGCTTTCCAGGCGACCTTGTGGACCAAGGTCAAACCAGGTCACGATGTGAAACAGGTCTGGTTCCCGGGCGTGCATAGCGATGTCGGCGGCGGCTATCGGGAGACCGGCTTGTCCGACGGCGCCTTGAAATGGATGATCGAAGAGGCCGCCGAACAAGGTCTCGGCGTCAACGAGCAGCTGATCAAGCAGATCGCGCCCGACTGCCGCGGGCTACTGCACAACTCGCTGGATGGCGTATTCAAGCACCTGCCCACCCAGCCGCGCAGCGCGCCATTGCTGCATGAGGCCAGCATACGGCTCCATTCGTCGCTGGTGGAACGGCGGCAAAGCCCGCCGATCGCCCAGGCGCCCTACGGCGACAGCCGCGGCCTGAAGGCCGGAGAAAGCTTCGCCTGCTCCGTCTTTGCCATCAATCCGTGGAACTCCACCGGCCTCTTTCTGGAGGCGGGTGCCAAATACAAATTCGAAGCTCAAGGACAATGGCTTGACCGCACGGTGAGCTGCGGGCCCGGCGGCACCAAGGATGGCAATTTCCAGCCAGGTGAAGTGTTGCACGTGCTGGCTGGGCTTGCCGGTGAAGCGGAGAGCCTGTTCAAGGGCCTGTCTGGCAACGCAGCTACCGATTTCTGGGCTACCAAGCGCCATGAGGCGCTGAACTGGTTCTCGCTGGTGGCATCGATCGCCAACGGCGCGAGTGAAGATGAGGAGATAGGTCCGGACGAGGTGATCGCGATCGGGGACGGCTGCGAATACAAGCCGAAAAAGTCCGGCTATCTCTATGCCTATGCCAACGATGCCTGGAACTTCTACAGCAACAATCGCGGCAGCGTGCAGTTGACAGTCACGCGGCTCTGATCTCCCCCTCAGTGCGCGATGGCGGGCACACGCTCCGCCGGCGGCGTGTTGCGCGAACGTTGGCAGCGCACCACGCCGTCGATCACCACCATGCCGATGCCAGGCAGGTCGCCCTTGCGCACGGAATCCAGCAGGTCGGCGCCGGAGCTGTGCTGCGCCTTGTCCATGAATACGAAGTCCGCCGCGCGGCCAGGCTCCAGCAATCCGCAATCGAGGTTACGGATGCGCGCGGTGTTGCCAGTCGCGAAGCAGAACACCTGCTCTGGCGGCAGATCGCCGAAGCTCGACAGCATGGCGATCACGCGGAGGATGCCGAGCGGTTGAACGCCGGAGCCGGCGGGTGAATCCGTGCCAAGGATCACGCGCTCGAGCTGACCGAGCTGCTTGGCGATCTTGACCGCGTGCAGGCCCGCCATCTCGTTGCCGTTATGCACGATCTCGATCGCGCGGCTGCATTGCTCGCACAGGCACTCGATCTGCTTGAGGTCAAGCGCCGTGTGCCCGCCATTGATATGGCCGATCACGTCGGCATCGGCCTCCAACACCACATCTTTGTCGATGTAGCCGGAGCCCGGAACCGATGGCCCGCCGGTGTGGATGGTCGATTGCATGCCATGCTTGCGCGCCCAGGCGACCATCTTCTTGGCTTCATCGCCTGCTTTCACAGAGCCGAGGCCGACTTCGCCCAGCAGCTTCACGCCGGCTTTCGCCATCTCCGCGAAATCGTGCTCCTCCATCCCCTTTTCGATCACCGGGGCGCCGGCATGGACCTTGACCCCGCCCGGCCGGAACGCATCGAAGCTGCGCTGCGCCGTGATCGCCAGGGCTTTCAGGCCCACAATGTCCTTGGGCCGGCCCGGCAAATGAACTTCGCCCGCGGAGATCATGGTGGTGACGCCACCATTCAAGAAGGAGTCAATCCAGCCCAGCTGGCTTTGCCGCGGCGTCCAGTCACCAAACACCGGATGTACATGGCTGTCGATCAGGCCAGGCGACAGCGCGCAGCCTTTCGCATCGATCGTCATCTGCGCGCCGGACATATCAAGATCGCGCTCCTTGCCGACAGCGACGATGCGGCCCTTGTCGGCGATGACCACATCGGCATCGAGGATCGGTCGCTTGAGATCGCCGGACAGCATCAATCCGACATCGCGGATCACCATCTTCCCTGCCGGTCCGCCGGCCGCCGTCGGTTCCGCCATGATCGCCTCCTACCTCAGCCCGTCTTCGCCCTTGATTTCGTGCTTTTGCAGTCCGCCGACGCGCGGCAGCGGCCGGCCGGAATCCGTCACCACGATCGCCACCAGAATCTCGCCCGCGCGCGGCGCGTCGGCGATCCGCACTTCCATGCCATCGAAATGGCTGCGGACGAAAGCAGCGTCCTTGTGCCCGAGCGGCACGTCGACCGGCGTGCCGATGCCACCCATCTTCTTCGCGGAGGGGATCAGGGCCGCGCCCTTGCTCAGCACTTCGCGCACCGGCTTGCCGAGCTTCGGGTGCAGGATGGCGGCGGCATGTTCCAGCTCGCCGCCTTCGCCCACGATGGCGGCCTTGCCGTAGCTCTCGGCCTTGCCGCCGTCGATACCGAGCGCCTCCACCGCGCGCCTGGTGAGATAGCCGCCGAGCTCTTCGCCGATATCCATCAGCGGCGTCAGATCGTCCACGAACTTGCCGGCGAACGGATTGGCGATGACGGCAACGGCGGCCGCCTTGCGCGTCGCGGGGCTGACGCCTTTCCCGCTTTCGCGATGGGTCTCCTCGACCGTCACAACGATCTTCCTGATGTCGCTTTTCATGATCTGCCTCACGCCATTTTTTGCAGGATTGCCCGCAGGCTTTCGCGTTCCGCCGCGCCAATCGGCTCCAGAGTCTGCTCCGTCACACGACTGATGCGTTGCATCGCATCGGTCAGCAGCGCCTCGCCAGTCGGCGTCATTGCGATGATGCGCGAGCGCTTGTCCAGCGGATCGGGCTTGTAAAGCACCAAGTCGCGCCGTTTCAGCCGCGCAACCACGCCGGAGACCGTAGCACGGTCCATGCCGGTCAGCCTGCCCAGCTCGGTCTGAGACACCGCCCTCAGCTCGTGCAGTTTCACCAAGGCGGCGAACTGCATGGAGGTCAGATCGAGATCAGTCATGACACCGGTGAAGATCGCCATGTGGCGCTGATAGGCGCGGCGCAGCCAATAGCCGACCTGATCCTCCAGCCGATAGGAATCAGCCGGATCGCTGCCCTGCAATTTGCGCAGCTCCGGCTTCATCGCTGCCCGTCTTCGCCCTTGATCTCGCTTGCCTTCAGGCCGCCGGCGCGGTCATGAATCCGTGCGCCGGTACCCATGGCGAGGATGTAGATGATCTCGTCGGGCTTCGGTGCGTCATTGATGCCGACCTCGATCGCGTCGAAATGGCTCCGCACATAGGCCGCGTTGATGTGATGCAGCGGCACGTCGATGCGCGCGCCGGCGGCGCCGACCTTCTTCGTCGACGGCACGATCGCCTTGGTACCGCCCAGCACTTCGCGCATGGAATAGCCGCCGGGTGCGTGCCACAAGGCGCCATGCTCGAGCTCGCCCGCGAGGCCGACCAGGGCCGCCTTGCCATAGCTCTGCACCGCTTTCGGTCCGCCGAGGGCTTCCGCCAGCTCGCGCGCCATGCCGATGCCCAACTGCTCGAGCGGCTTCATGAAAGGCTGGATATCCTCGACATAGCGTCCGGCGAACGGATTCTTGATAATCGTCAGGATTGCGCCCCGCAGGCGCGGTGCCTTCAGCGCCGGTCCGCCATCGTGCCAGATCTTGTCGATGATCAATTGCGACTTGCGGATGCTGATCTCGGCCATGATGAATCCTCTTATGCCGCACGCGATGGCAGGGGTTGAGTGAGCTCGCCCACCACGCGCGCCTGATTCTGAAGCTGCAGATAGGCCGCCGCGATAAGCCCGCGCGCGCGCAACTCGGCGGCGCGGCGAGCGCCGTTCTCGAGCGCCAGCTCGGTCTTCTGGCTCGCCAGAAAGCCGACATCGACCGTGACAGGCAGATCGCCGAGGTCGCTTTCATCACGCACCTCGCGAGCCGGCAGACGGTGGATCGCCGGATCATCGACATTGACGGCATTCGCGATCATGGTCGCAGCAGCATCCGCCATCGCGGCATTCGTCGCCAGCACCGTGACCGCATCGGCGATACCGAGCGATTGAGAGCGCCCGCGCCAGCCCGAGGTGGCGATCCCGCGCACGGGCTCGGCACTGGCGATCTCGATGGCCGCATCCATCTTGGGCAGCGTCAGATCGCCGAGCAGCCCGGCGCGCAGCATTTCGCCGTCCTCCAGATGGATGGCGATGTCGCCGCCATTGTTCACGATGGCGCGCCGCAGCGGCGCTGCTTCCATCATCGCCGCCAGCACGTGCTCCGCCACTGAACCTGCAACGGCAGCCATAGGCGTGATGAAGATTTCTCGATATGGCCAAACCGCGTCCACCATGCGCCGCGCAATCGGACCGGAAACGAACGGTTTGGCAGCACCGACGGGCGATCGTAGTGTCACAAGTTCCGCCACCAGCTCCGGCAGGATGTTCGGAAACATCGCGGCCGCGACCTGGTAGGCGCGGCGGATATCGCGCGCATCGCCGTCCGCCGAAATGATCAGATCGATCGGACCGTGATTGAGATGCAGCCGGTTGCCCGTCAGCAGGGAAGCCTGCGCGCTCATCGTGAGCCTCCCCCGCTCGGCAGGTTCATCGGCCACGGATTTTCCGCGTGCGGCGCCACCGCTTTCTTGCGCTGATCCGCCAGCACCTGCTCCACCGGCACGATATGCTTCAGGTGTCCGCCCATCAGCCGGTAATCCTCCAGCCGCATCGTGAACTCGATGGGAAAGACCAGTGCCGGCGTCGGCACGTAGCCGGTGGATTTGTCCGGCATGCGCGCCACGTCCACCATCACGGTGATGCCGCCACCCGGCCACACATAGGCCGGTGCGCCGCCGCAGGTGACGCGGGTCAGCTTGTCCTTCACCGACATGGTGAGGCGCACCGGGTTCTCGGTGACGCCGGCGCGCAAGCTGCCGCCGGCGCCGCCCATGAACAACACCGTGCTCAGCGCCGGCTCGCAATTCTCCGCGATGCGCGCGACCAGCTTGTGGATCTCCGCGGGCGGATCGGCAGGGCGCGGCTTTAGCTCCTCGTCCAGCACGTACCAGGCGTAATGCTCGCCGGTCGTCGAAACCATGAAGAGGCGCAGGCCCGGCCAGGCAACCTTGGGATCGAACTTCTCGATGATCTCCAGCGGATCCTTCAAATCGGTACCGCCCCAGCCGAGCCCCGGTTTCGCCACCTGGAAATAGCGCCCCGGCGTCGATTTGCGGCCGCGGATCTTGATGCCGCTCGCCTTGGCGTCCAGCATGCGGCCCGCCTGGTGCTCGGTGAAGATGCCCGTGATGTGCTCGTCCACCACCACCACTTCATCGGCCAGGCCGAACCATTGCTTCGCGAAGATGCCGGTGACGGCGGAGCCGCAGCCGACCCGCATGCGCTGTTCCGAATGGCCATCGACGATCGGCGCCTTGTCGGCCTGCACCACGATGATGGAGCCGCCATCGATCGACATCTCGACAGCCTCCTTGTTGCAGAGGCGCATCAAGGCATCGCAGGTGATGTTGCCTTCCGCCTTGGAGCCGCCGGTCAGATGGCGCACGCCGCCGAGCGAGAGCATCTGCGAGCCATATTCGTGGGTGGTAACGTGGCCGATCTGCTCGCCCCTCACGCGTACCGGTGCCTGCTCCGGCCCCACATAGCGATCCGTGTCGATCTTCACCTTGACGCCGCAATAGCTGAAGATTCCCTCCGTCACGACCGTGACGCAGTCGACGCCATCGACCTGGCTAGAGACGATGAAGGGTGCCGGCTTGTAGTCGGGATAGGTGGTGGTGGCGCCGATGCCGGTGACGAAGGCGTCCGGCTGGCGCACCAGTTCGCCACTCCAGTCGCGCGCTCCCTCCAGGAACCGCACGGCTCCGCGCCCGGATTCGACCGAGCGGTCCAGCAGCACCAGTGGATCGGTGCGCACCAGCTTGCCATCGACATTGCCATAGCGGTCGCAGGCGCCGAGCTTTCCCGGGCGGATGCGGCACAGGACCGGACAGGCATCGCAGCGAACGATGCCGTCGGATTCGAGAGCTGGCGCGACCTCGTTCATCGCATTGTTTCCTTGGCGCGGATCGCGGCACGCAAGCGGTGCGGCAAGACTGGGACTTTGGTGACGCGCACGCCGGCCGCGCGATAGATGCCTCCGAAGATGGCAGGGGCGGTGGAGATCAAGGCGGGCTCGCCCACGCCCTTCGCGCCGTGCGGGCCATGTCGGGTCGGCGCTTCGACGATTTTGCAGATCATCTCCGGCATGTCGCCGAAGGTCGGGATCAGATAATCGTGCAGATTCTCCGTCCGACCCGGAAGATACTCTTCCATCAGGGCGAGACCGATGCCCTGTGCCGTTCCGCCGTGGATCTGTCCCTCGACCTGCTGCGGATTGACCGCCTTGCCGACATCGTGCGCCGCCGCGATCTGCAGCACCTTCACCGTGCCGAGATCGAGATCGACCTGCACCAGCGCCACCTGGGTCGCAAAGCCGTAGCAGGCATACGGCACGCCCTGCCCGTTTTCATCGAGCGGCGTGGTGGGTGGATCGAACTTGCCATAGCCGGTTAGCACGTCGCCGTGATTGTCGACGGGAAGATCGCGCAGAGCAGCGCGGTCCCTCAGTTGCGCAAGCTTGGCTTTGAGATCGAGCGCCGCCAGCTCGCAAGCCTTGCCGGTAACGAAAGTCTGGCGCGAGGCCGACGTCTTGCCGGCATCGAGGGTGCGCGCCGTGTCGCCCATCACCAGATTGATGTCCGGCGCGGGCACACCCAGCGCGTCCGCCGCGATCTGCGTGAGGATGGTGTTCGACCCCTGGCCAATATCGACGGCACCACAATAGAGCGTGATGCGGCCATCCGGCGCGATGCCGACCTTCATCTCCGAAGGGTTGCTGAGCGAGGTGTTGCCGATGCCATACCAGGAACAGGCGACGCCGACGCCGTGCTTCAACCGTGCGGAAGCTTGGTTGAAGGCCGCCGCGTCCTTGTTCCAGTCGCGCCAGTAGGGCTCGACAGCATCCAGCGTTTCGACAATGCCGACCGAATCCTCGAGCACCTGGCCTGTGATGGTCACATCATCCTTCCGGAGTGCATTCAGCCTGCGGAACTCCAGCCAATCCATGCCGAGCGCATCCGCCAGCTGATCCATCGCCGCCTCGCTGGCGATGGCGCTTTGCGGGACACCGAAACCGCGGAATGCACCCGATGGCGGACAATTGGTGAAATAGGCCGTGCCGCGCGTCCTGGCGTGCGGCACCACATAGGGGCCGGGTGCATGAACGGGCACGCGGTTGGCGACGGTTGGGCCCCAGCTTGCATAGGCGCCAGTATCCAGCTCCGCCTGCGACCAAAAACCGGTCAGCTTGCCCGTGGCATCGCATCCGACTTTCGCCTTGACCAACGCCGGATGGCGCTTGGTCGAAGCCGCCATGCTTTCCGGCCGGGTATAGATATAGGCAACCGGCTTATCGCACAGCCACGCCGCCAGCCCTACCAGCGGATGGACGTTGAGATCGAGCTTGCCGCCGAACCCGCCGCCGACCGCGCTCGAGATCAAGCGTACGGCTTGCTTCGGCAGCTTCAGGATCTGTGCGAGATCGTCGCGATGCTGGAACGGATTCTGGGTCGAGACATGGACATCGAGCGTATCGCCCTTGCGCTCCGCCCAGCCCGCTTCGGGCTCGATATAAGCATGCTCGACGAAGCTGGTCTCGTATTCGACTTCCGCAACATGCGCCGCGGTGGCGAACGCGCTCTCCACATCGCCGCACGTCACGCCGCCGTCGATCAGGATATTGCGCTCTTTGCCGGGATGGATCGGCGCAGCTGCCTTCGCCGCTTCGATACCGAAGATCGCCGGCAGCGGCTCATAACTGACCGGCACGTCGTCGTCGCGAACGGCTTCGATGGCCGCGCGCGTGCCGACGAACGCGACCACCGGATCGCCGCGATAGCGCGCGAGCCCATCGGCCAGAACCGGCTGATCCTTGATGGTGGGATAAATGCCATAGCCGTTTGACGGCACATCGCGCGAGGTCAAAGCGCGCATGAGGCCCGGCCGCGCCGCCACGAAAGCATCGAGATCGCCGAGGGTGAACTTGGCGTAAGGATGCGGCGAGCGGATGGCACGCACATGAAGCGCGTCGGCGGGAATGGCGTCGGCGCCGTACTGCTCTTTTCCCGTCAGCTTGGCGGGGCCATCAACCTTGGCGGTGCGCGCCCCGACAGTGCCATCGCGATTGATCGGCAGGGGCCGCGCGACATCCAGCACGGCCTCGACGATCTTCTGATAGCCGGTGCAGCGGCAGAGCACGCCGCCCAGCGCATCCTCGGCCTCCGCGCGCGACGGCGTCGCATTGCGCGCCAGCAAGTCGCTGGCCGCCATCAGCATGCCGGGCGTGCAGACGCCGCATTGCGCCGCCCCGTGGTTCAGAAACGCGCGCTGCAGCTCATCGAGCCGGCCGGGATCGCCTAGCCCTTCGACCGTCGTGATCGCGGCGCCGGCACATTGGCCGATCGGCACCAGGCAGGCGCAGATCTGTTCGCCGTCCATCAGAACGGTGCAGGCCCCGCAATCGCCGGCGTTGCAGCCGATCTTGGTGCCGGTCAGCTTGAAGTCGTCGCGCAGCACGTCGGCGAGGCGCCGCAGCCCGTCGCCTTGATAGGTACGCGCCGCGCCATTGACGGTCAGCGGCACTGCATCCTTCGCGACCTGCACGGCGCTGAGCTCGTTCATACCGCAAGCTCCGACAGTAATCGCCGCACCACCACAAGCGCGGCCTCCTCGCGATACTCCGCACTGGCGCGCACATCATCGATGGGCTGGAGGGGTGCCAGATGCTCTGGCTTTAGTCGGCGCGCCAAGTCCGAGACGGCAACCTCGCCTTTCAGGGCCGCTTCCAACGCCGGCAACCGCTGCGCGACCGGCGAGCAGGAGCCGACCGCGATCCGCGCCTCCGCGATCCGGCTGCCCACCACGTCCAGGTAGCCGGCCGCCATCACGATGGAGATGACGAGATATTTGCGCGCACCGAGCTTGACGAAGCTGCTGTGGGCTGCGCCATTGGGCTTCGGGATTACGATCGCCACAGCGATCTCGTCCGGCCGCAACGCGATCTGACGCGGGCCGAGAATGAAATCGGATAGCCGGAGCCTGCGTCTTCCCGCACGGCTCAGCAGCTCGATTTCGGCGCCCAGGGCCAGCAGCGCCGGCACGCCATCCGCCGCCGGCGAGGCATTGCACAGGTTGCCGCCGATCGTGCCGCGATTCTGGATCTGCCGCCCGCCGACTTCGCGTGCCGCCGCCTGCAGGCAATAGAACTGTGCCGGCAAAGGCGCTTCGGCAATCTCGGTCCAGCTGGTCAGCGCGCCGATGCGATAGTGCGTCGCCTCTTCGAGGACGCCGCGCAGGCCTGGCAGCGCTGTCAAATCGAGCACGCAGGCGACATCCCGGTCATAGAGCGGCCGCCCGACGCGTGCGGGGTAGAAATCGGTCCCGCCCGCAATGACCTGGGCGCCGCCTTCCCGCAGCGCCAGAGCCTCATCCAGCGCCAACGGTCGCGCATAACGCGGCGACTGTCCTGACCTTAAGTCTGCGCGGGATCCCAGCATCCCCGGCTCCCGATCGGTGATCGTTCGTATACGAACGATCTGGCTATTCTGCACCGGTGGCAGCCAGAGTCAACCAGGTGAGTCAACGTTGCCGTGGGTCAGCCGACCTGGCCGGACGTTGCGAGCGTGATTCCGCCTTTGATCATTTCGCCCCGAGCGGCGGCGAGGGAACCATTGAGGTCGATGGCTTTGCAGGCATCCTCGATCACGATGATCGGGAATCCCTCGCGTCTGCCGTCCAGCGCCGACCAGGCGACGCAGAAATCGGTGGCGAGCCCACACATGAAGAGGCGCTTCAGCCCGCGGTCGCGCAGATAGCCGTTGAGCCCGGTCTTGGTGACGCGGTCGTTTTCGTAAAATGCCGAGTAAGAATCGATCTCTTTGCGAAATCCCTTGCGCAGGACCAGCTCACTGTTCCGCACGGCGAGGTCGTGGTGGAATTCGGCGCCTTTGGTCCCCTGTACGCAATGGTCCGGCCACAGGGTCTGCTCGCCATAGCCGAGCCTGACGTTGGTGAAGGGCTGGCCCTTGTGCGTTGAGGCGAAAGAGGAGTGGCCACGCGGGTGCCAATCCTGTGTCAGCACGACATGCTGGAACTGTCCAATCAAGCGGTTGACCAGCGGCACGATCTCGTCGCCTTTCGGGACCGCCAGCGCGCCGCCCGGGCAGAAATCGTTCTGCACATCGATGACGATGAGCGCATCGTCCCCAGTAGGCGTGATTTTTCCAGCCATATAAAAGCGCCCTCCCAGGCTTAGAAGAACTATAGGAGGGCATCGGCAACAGCGCAATGTGAGGCCACCTTCTCACCGTCATGCCAGGGCTTGGCCCTGGCACCCACGAGTTTGCCTGCCACTGCACGATCCTGCACAGCGAAACTCGTGGGCAGTCGTGCCCCGTCTTCAACCCACGACCATGACAAAAGAGAGAACGTCAGCCCGCGTGCAACCGCTCGGCGTGCCAGCGGACGTGTTCGGCCATGAAGGTCGAGATGAAGTAGTAGGAATGATCGTAGCCCGCCTGCATGCGCAGGGTCAGCGGTACGTGGCGCGCCTTGCAGGCTTCGGCGAACAGCTCCGGACGCAGCTGCGTCGCCAGGAACTCGTCGGATTCGCCCTGGTCGATCAGGATATCGCGTGACCAGCCGCGGCTCGCCATCAGGGCGCAGGAATCATAATCGGCCCACGCCCTATGCTCCGGGCCGAGATAGGCGCCGAAGGCCTTTTGTCCCCACGGCACTTGCGCGGGGGCGACGATCGGCGAGAAGGCTGAGACCGACTTGAAGCGATCCGGATTCCTCATGGCGATGGTGAGCGCGCCATGCCCGCCCATGGAATGGCCGGTGATGCCGAAGCGGGCGAAATTGACCGGAAACGCCCGCGCGATCAGCTCCGTCAGCTCCTGCACCACATAGTCGTACATCTTGAAATGCTTGGACCACGGCGCCTGCGTGGCATTCAGATAGAAGCCCGCGCCCTTGCCGAGATCGTATCCGGCATCGTCCGGCACGTCGTCGCCGCGCGGCGAGGTATCCGGCGCAACGATGACGATGCCGTGTTCCGCCGCGGCATGCTGGAAGCCAGCCTTGGTGGTCGCATTCTCCCACGTGCAGGTGAGGCCGGAGAGATAGAAGAGGACCGGCCACGGCTGTTTTGCGGCCTGCGGTGGCACATAGACTGCGAATTCCATCCGCGTGCCGGTCGCGCTGCTGTCATGCGCGAAGACCAGTTGATCGCCGCCAAAGGACTTCCAACGCTTGATCGGCGACAAGCCAGCTTTCTGCCAGATTTCCGTAACCATCCGATCCTCCGCCGCTCAAGATACCACGCGCTCTAAGAAACAAAAGCGGCGGAGCCTGCTTAAGCTCCGCCGCCAAGTCAGACAGGCCGAGGCTAGTAAACGACGACACTGCGGATGGACTTGCCCTCATGCATCAGGTCAAAGCCCTGATTGATGTCCTTCAGCGCAAGCTTATGGGTGATCAAATCGTCGATATTGATCTTCTTCTCCATGTACCAATCGACGATCTTCGGCACGTCGGTGCGGCCGCGGGCACCGCCGAACGCCGTGCCTTTCCACATCCGGCCGGTGACGAGCTGGAACGGACGGGTGCGAATCTCCTGACCGGCGCCCGCGACCCCGATGATGACCGCGACGCCCCAGCCCCGATGGCAGCACTCCAGCGCCTGGCGCATCACGTCGACGTTGCCGATGCACTCGAATGTGTAGTCGGCGCCGCCGCCGGTGAGATCCACGAGATACGGGACAAGATCACCCTTCACCTCCTTCGGATTGACGAAGTGCGTCATGCCGAACTTCCGCGCGAGCGCTTCGCGCGCCGGGTTGAGGTCCAGGCCCACGATCATGTTG
>DASRRI010000152.1:0-7068 GCA_035695765.1 Dongiaceae bacterium | reverse complement strand
GGAACAGACCCTGGCGGCGCTGAAGACCCTGCCGCCGCACGTCAATCCGAAGACCAGCGCCTTTCCGGTGGCGCCGCGCGTCCTCATCGACAACAAGGCCAGCGCCGCCTACACCCTGATCGAGATCACCGGCCGCGACCGCCGCGGCCTGGTCCACGCCATGACCAGCGTCCTCAGCGAGCAGGACCTCCGGATCGCAAACGCCAAGATTTCGACCTTCGGCCACCGCGCCGTCGACACATTCTACGTGAAGGATCGCTTCGGATTGAAAATCGAGGCCGAGCCGAAGCTGAAGGCGATCCGGGCGGCGTTGCTGGAAGTGCTGCGCGAAGGCGATCAGACGGCGGCGACAGCGGCGCAGTAGGCGCATCTACGCCCAGCATGCTTCTCCTCCCCCAAATTGGGGGAGGGCAGGGAGGGGGAAGCCGCGTTTCGGCACGAGAGAATCTTCGCTCGCTTCCCCCGCCCCAACCCTCCCCCGCGTCGGTGGAGGGGGAATTTGCGGCAAGCGGAGAGGCTCGGGAGCAGCTATCTCGAATCACCGAAACCCGCTATCTCTCTGACTTCCGACCTTTGACTTCTGACCTCTGATGTTCTCCATCCGCTCCGTTCTCAGTGTCGGCGTGATGACCCTGGCCAGCCGTGTGCTCGGCTTCGTCCGCGACGTGTTGATAGCGACCATCCTGGGCACCGGCTATGCGGCGGATGCCTGGTTTGTGGCGCAGCGCCTGCCCAACCTGTTCCGTCGCCTGTTCGCGGAAGGCGCATTCAATTCCGCCTTCGTGCCGATGCTCGCCGGCCGGCTGGAGCAGGGCGGGCCGCTGGTCGCCCGCGCCTTCGGGGAGCGCGTGCTGGCCACGATGCTCGCTTTCCTGGTGCTGCTGACGATCGTGGCCGAGATCTTCATGCCGCTGCTGATCATCGTGTTCGCGCCCGGCTTCTACGATGATCCAGTCAAATTCCAGCTGACTGTCCTTCTCACCGCGATCTGCTTTCCGTATCTGCTGTTCATGTGCCTTGCGGCCATGTTCGGCGGCATTCTCAACTCGCTGCATCATTTCGGCCACGCGGCGGCGGCACCAATCCTGCTCAACCTGGTGCTGACGCTTGGATTGATTTTCGTTGCCCCCTTTCTCGAGCAGCCGGCACTGGTCCTCGCCTGGGGCGAGACCATCGCCGGAGTCCTGCAGTTCCTGTGGATGTACGTGGTGGCGGCCAAGCTCGGCTTCGATTTGCGCCTGCTCTGGCCGAAGATCGATGCGGAGATCCGCCAGGTGGTGAAGCTGATGGTGCCGGGCCTGGTCAGCGGCGGCTTGGCGCAGATCAGCATCACGATCGCGACCATTCTCGCATCTCTGCAGGATCAGGCGGTGTCGTATCTCTCCTATGCCGACCGGCTCTATCAATTGCCGCTGTCATTGGTTGGAGCGGCAATCGGCGTCGTGCTGCTGCCGGTGCTCTCGCGCGCGATCCGCGGCGGTCGCGACGCGGAGGCAATGGCGGCGTTGAATCGGTCTCTCGAATTTGCCGCCGTGCTGATTCTGCCATCCACGGTGGGACTCATCGTGGCGGGCGAGCCGATCATCCGCGTTCTGTTCGAGCACGGCAAATTCACACCGGAAGCGACCTACAATACGGCGCTGGGCCTCATCGCGATCTCGCTCGGCCTGCCCGCTTTCGTGCTCAACAAGGCGCTGCAACCCGCCTTCTTTGCGCGCGAGGACACGGTGACGCCGTTCAAATACTCGGTCATCACCGTGATCTCCGACATCACGATCTGTCTCGTCTTTTTCTGGCTGTTGCGGCGCTGGGGGATCGGCTTCGTCGGCATTGCGCTCGGCACCGGACTTGCAGCCTGGATCAACGCCACCCTGCTCTATCGCACCTTGCGCAAGCGTGGGTTCCTGGTGCTGGACGATCGCCTGAAACGCAACCTGCCGCGCCTCATCATCGCCAATCTGGTGATGGCTGGTGTCCTCATCGGCGGCCAATTTCTGCTGGCACCCTGGCTCGTCGGCTCGCAGCCCGAGCGCATTGTCTCGTTGTGCGTGCTGGTCGGCGTGGCGGCGGCAATCTATTTCCTGGTCGTGCTGCTGCTCGGCGCCTACACGATGGCCGATCTCAAGCGTCACGCGCTGCGGCGTTAGGCGGCGCGCGGTCGGACCTGCTTGCGAATGGTGGCGCCCTTGGCAGCCTCGGTCGTCTTCAGATCGTAAGCCTGCTGCAAGTTCATCCAGAATTGCGGGCCGGTCCCGAAATAGGCGGCGAGTCGCAAAGCTGTGTCTGCGGAAATGCCGCGCTGGCCGTTGAGGATCGCCGTTATGCGGTTATGCGGAACCTTGAGCGCCGCGGCGAAGGCGCGAGCAGTCAGGCCAACCTCTTGCAATTCGTCGGCCAGGACTTCTCCTGGATGGACCGGGCGGAGTTTGTTGATCGGAATTTTTCGTGTTGCCTTCAAGACCGCTCCAGCACCCTCGGCACGCCCGCCTCCACCTCCGGTTCGCCGCGTGCGACGTCGGCGACGGAGCGGCGTTCGGCGAGCCACACGGCGAGGATCATGTCGACCTTGCTGCCGTCCTGCGCCAGCGGCAGGCCGAGGCGCTTGACCCAGATGTAATCCTGGGACGGGACGCTGAGGCGGCCGGAGAGGAACACGGGCGCCTGGCGCTCGACGATCAGGTCGAGGGCGCGGATCACCGGGACCGAGCGTTCCGGCGCACCGATCTCGTCGTAATAGAGGCCGGTCACATCCCGCCCGGCGATGGTCGAGAAGGCGGTGCCGGCGACACGGAAGCGATAGCGCTGTCGCGCCTTCGGCGTCGCGGGCTCCACCACGTCTAGCAGCAGCAATTGCGAGAGGTGGCGTGGCTGCAGTTCGGTCGGATCGACATGCTGCCGCCCCGGCAGGCGCCCGGGCGCCAGCTTGGATTGCCAATAGGTCAACAGCTCGCGGAATTCCGCCTCGGATGCCTCCGGCGGCAAAACGTACATGCGCCCGGCCCTCTTATCCTGCCCTTATGGACCCGTCCCCACAGGTCCGTCGGTCGCGCGGGCGATTCTATCAGATTTGGATGGGATAGCGATTCCTATTTCGCTTAATCCGGGTGTTCCTATTCGTTGCGCAGGAACGGCGCGGCCTTTGCCCCGAGCGCGCGCCAGGAGCCCCAGAAGCCGAGCACCAGGGCGAGAGCCAGGGCCAGGGCGAGGATTCCGACCAGCAAGGCGGGCGCCACCACCAGATCGGTCTCGAGGTTGAGGGAGAGGAACAGCCACGCGCCCAGCGTGCCGAGGATGATGGCGAGAGCCGCGCTGACCAGGGCCAGCAGCGTGAACTCCCAGAGATAGCCGAGCGCAATGTCCCGCCGCCGTCCGCCCAGCATTTTCAGCAGCACAGCCTCGTAGATCCGCTTCTCCCGACCCGCCGCGATCGCACCGGCCAGGACGAGGATGCCGGCGCCTAAAGTTGCCAGGGCTGTCCCGCGGATCGCGCTGCCGACCTGGGTCAGGAGATCGAGCGCGGTGGCGAGCGCGTCTTTCACGCGGATGGCGGAGATGTTCGGATATTTCTCGGCCACGCGATTCATCAATCCGCCTTCCTCTCCCTCCGGCACGCGCACGGTCGCGATGCTGGTCTGCGGCGCGGATTCCATGAGGCCGGGCGAAAATACCATCACGAAGTTGATCGAGAAGGACGACCAATCGACGTCGCGCAGGTTGGCGATCTTGCCCGTCACCTCGCGTCCGAGGAGGTTGACCGTGATGGTGTCGCCGAGCTTGAGGCCGAAAGCCTCGGCCGTGCCGCTGTCGAGCGAGATCAGGGGGTCGCCCTTGTAATCCTTCGCCCACCATTGGCCGGCGGCGATCCTGGCATCCGGTGGCGGCGCGGCCGACCAGGTGAGGCCGCGGTCGCCGCGCAGCACCCATTCATGATCCTTGGGCGCCGTGATCTGCTCCACCGGCACATCGTTCATGCGGGTGATGCGGCCGCGCAGCATGGGCACACGCTCGAAATCATGGGCGCCGGGTGTCGCCATCACGGTCGATTGCAAGGCTGCGACCTGGTCCGGCTGGATATCGATGAAATAGAAGCTGGGGGCGCGCGCCGGCATGGAGCGCGCGAAATCGCTGAGGATGCTGCCCTGGATCAGGGCTACCGCGATGAGGACGGTGAGGCCGAGGCCGATGGAGAGCACAATGCTGGCGACGGGAGCGGAGCGCCGGCCAAGGGTCGCGAGCGCAAAACGCAAGGCACGCGCGCTCCTGCCCGGCTTCATGCGGCGCTGCGTGCGGTGGGCGGCCGCCTGGATGATCGCGGCGAGGCCGCGGAAGGCGGCGAGGGTGGCGACTGCGGCGAGGGCGAAGCCGGCGGCCAGCACCCTGTTCTCGGCGGTGGCGACAACCAGCGCCGCCAGGGCAAGGCCGGCGAGGCCGACCGCGATGATGTCCTTGCGATTGACCGTGCCAAGCTCGATCGCGGCGGCGCGGAACAATTGCGCCGGCTTGGTGCGGCGCGCGCGCAACAGCGACGGCAGCGAGAAAGCGAGCGCGGTTAGTGCGCCGAACCCAGCCGCGCGCGCGAGCGGCGCCGGATAGATGCCGGCCGCGATATCGACGTCGACCCGCGCCAGAGACGCCTGGAACGCGAACGGCATGGCGGCGCCGATGACGAGTGCGATCGCGATGGAGATCGCCGCCATCACGCCGATGGTGATGAGGTTGGTGGCGGCGATCTGGCCGGTGGTCGCACCAATGCATTTCAGCATGGCGATGATGCGCGCCTTGCCCTCCAGATGCGCGCGCACCGCGTTGGCGATGCCGAGCCCGCCGATCAGCAAGGCGCTGAGCCCGATGAGATCGAGATAGGCGCGGGTATTCTCCAGGAAATCCCGCGTGCGCTGGCCGGCATCTTCCAGCTGGCGGATGCGCCAGCCAGCACTGGGAAACGCCGCGTTCAGTGCTTCAGCCGCTGCAACGCGGTCGACAGTGGGTGCGGTCTTGATGCGATAGGAATGGTAGACGAGGCTGCCCGGCTGGACGAGGCCGGTCGCGCCCAGCGCCGCCTGCGAGATCAGCATGCGCGGGCCGAGCGCGAAGACCTGCGTGGTCGCGTCTGGCTCGCGCTCGATTGCGGCGGTGATCACGAAGTGCGCTGTCCCGACGGTCAGGCGGTCGCCGATGTCGAGATGCGCGCGCTGCAGCAGCACGCGGTGCGCCAGCGCGCCATAGGCGCCATCCGGCTGGCGCGCCAGCAGTTCGGAAAGAGGCTTCTGGCTTGAGAGCGTGAGCGCGCCGTAGAGCGGATAGGCATCGTCGGCGGCCTTCAGCTCGACCAGCACTGGCAAGGCGCCGTTGGTGACGGGCTTCGCCATCGCGCGCATCTCGATGACGTGCGAGATTTGGCCGTAGCGCTGGATCGCTGCAAGCTCTTCGGGCGTTGCATCGCGGTGCGTCAAGCGCACTTCCATGTCGCCGCCCAGGATCGCCTTGGCATTCGTGGCAATGCCCGCGATCGCCGCCGCGCTGATGGACCCGATGCCGGCAATCGCCGCGACGCCAAGGACAAGGCACGCGATGAAGAGGCGGAAGCCGTGCGTGCCGGCGCGCAGCTCGCGCGCAGCGAGGCGGAAGGGGAGGAAGAGAGAAGAGCGAGTCATGGGTGGCGCCACGCTCCCCCTCGCGATAGAGCGATCATGCTGCCACCCGCGCGCTGTCGCGCACGATCTGGCCGTCGGCCATGTGCAATTGGCGGCGGCAGCGGCCGGCGAGGGCTGGGTCGTGCGTGATGAGCAGCAGGGTGGCGCCGATGGCGTGGGCGCGTTCGAACATCAGGTCGATGATGCGGGCGCCGGTCTCGAGATCGAGGTTGCCGGTGGGCTCGTCCGCCAGCAGGATCTTGGGGCGCGGCGCCAAGGCGCGCGCCAGGGCCACGCGCTGCTGCTCGCCGCCGGATAACTGTGAGGGATAGTGCGTGAATCGATGCGACAGGCCAACGGCGCTGAGCGCGGCCTCCGCGCGACTGAACGCATCACTTGCGCCGGAGAGTTCGAGCGGGACAGCGACATTCTCCAGCGCGCTCATGGTGGGGATGAGGTGGAAACTCTGGAAGACGATGCCGACCTGGTCGCGCCGCAGCAAGGCGAGCTCATCCTCTGACATCGCTGTGATGTCGTGGCCAGACAGAGCGATGCGGCCGGCGCTTGCCTGTTCCAGGCCCGCGATCAGCAGCAGCAGCGAGGTCTTGCCGGAACCGGATGGACCGACCAGGCTGACGGTCTCGCCCGCATCGATGTGAAGGTGGATGTCCTGCAGGATGTTGACTGGGCCGGCTTCGCTCGCCAGTGTCAGATGCACGTTCTCCAGATGGATCGCCGGAATGGCCGGGCTCATGCGTTCAATGCTGCCTTCGTTCACGCGCCTCACCTTTCGCATCGTGGCCGCTCTGGCCCTTGGCCTGTTCGCCGCGCCGGTGGATGCGGCGGGTCCGGTCCGCATCCTGGCGTTCGGCGATTCCGTGACCGCCGGGCTCGGCCTTGCGGAATCGGATACCTTGCCGAGCCGGCTCGCAGACGCCCTCATCAAGATGGGTCGGCCGGCGATCGTGATCAATGGCGGCGTCTCCGGCGATACCACCGCCGATGGCCTCGCCCGCATCGACTGGGCCCTGGCCGACAAGCCGCAGATCATGATTCTGGCCCTGGGCGCCAACGACATGCTGCGCGGCCTGGACCCCGGCGCGGCTCGCGCGAACCTCGAAAAGATCATCGAAAAGGCCGAGGCCGCCCACGTCGAGACGATCCTGGCCGGCATGCTGGCTCCACCCAATCTCGGGACTGAGTACAAGAACGCGTTCGATGCCATCTACCCGGGGCTGGCCAAGGCGCATAATCTTCTGTTCATGCCGTTTCTGCTACAGGATGTGGCGCAGATTTCCGACTTGAATCAGGCGGACGGACTGCATCCCAATGGCAATGGTGTGGCGGTGATGGTGCGCAATCTGCTGCCCTATGTGACGCAAGCGATGGACAAGCTGGGGAAGGCGTCATGACGCGCTTCCGCGCGGGACACGCG
>DASRRI010000151.1:0-24627 GCA_035695765.1 Dongiaceae bacterium | reverse complement strand
CTTCAAAACCCCATGAAGAACGCTATTCTGATGCCGCACGGCGTTGCTCCTATCTCGTGTCCGAACCGTCGCCAAACGCTCGAACACAAGTAGAATCAATGCCGTGCGCCTTGTACAGCAAAATCTAACCGGACAGCCGTGGGCCAAGCCTTGGGATGACGGAAAAGTACGAATTCCTGGAGCGGCCGTGCGTTAAGCGATCGTATCCACCTTGCCGCTGCCCGGCGGCGGGGCTTCGCCGGCGGGCTGCTTGGCGACGCCGACCAGGGCGGGGCGCAGCAGGCGGTCGTGGATCAGGTAACCGGCCTGCATCACCTGCACCACGGTGCCGGGCTGATGATCGAAGGTCGGGACCTCGAACATCGCCTGATGCAGGTTGGCGTCGAACTTTTCGCCCATCGGCCAGATGCGCCTCACCTGCTGGCGCTCCAGCGCGGCGTCGAGCTGGCGCTCGGTCGCGGTCACGCCCTCATGCAGGTTCTTCAGCGCCTCGTCGGCGGCCAACGCCGCCTCGGGGATCGCTTCCAGCGCGCGGTGCAGATTGTCGCTGACCTGCAGAACGTCGCGCGCAAAATTGGCGATGGCGTATTTGGCGGCATCCTCGCGCTCGCGCTGGGCGCGGCGGCGCACATTCTCCGCCTCGGCCAGGGCGCGCAGCAGCTGGTCCTTGAGCTGCGCCGCTTCCTGGCGGGCCGCCTCAAGCTCCTGGTCCAGGCCGGCGGGGATATCCGTGCCGTCATCGATCGGTCCGGCATCATTGGCCGGCTCTGGCATTGGCGTGTTGTCCTTGTCGTCGATCATGTCGCGATCCAGCATTGCAGTCCGTATTTCGGGATGACCCGTGTTTTAGGGCCAACGCATAGATGGTCAACCGCTAAATCCGGTCAAGTCGCCGCACGTTAACGAAATACCGGAGCATTTTCCGCCGACGTGGCCGCCGGTTCGGCGCCGAAAATGCGACCAGCGAACGAATCACCCCAGGATCCGCCCGATCACCTTGGCGGTGTAATCGACCATCGGGATGATGCGGGCGTAATTGAGCCGGCTGGGGCCGATCACCCCGACTGCGCCGACCAGCTGCCGCTGGCTGTCCCGGTAGGGGGAGATGACCGCCGAGCAGCCGGCAAGGCCGAACAGGTTGCTTTCCGCGCCGATGAAGATCTGAACGCCCTCGGCGTGGTCCGCCGCTTCCAGCAGCTTCAGCAGCTGCTCCTTGGTTTCCAGCGCGGTGAATAGGGAGCGCAGGCGCTCCAGATCCGCCGCCTCCTGCACGTCGTCCAGCAGGTGCGACTGGCCGCGCACGATGAGGACGCCCTCGGCACGGTCGCCATCGGCCCAGGTAGCAAGGCCCGTTTCCACCACCTTGCGGGTCAGGGAATCCAGTTCCGCACGCTGGCTCGTCAGCTCCTCCAGGATGCCTTCGCGCGCCATCCCGATGGTGCGTCCGACCAACCGCGAGCTGAGGTAATTCGTGGCTTCGATCAGAGTGGAAAGCGGCAGTCCCATCGGCACGTCGATCAGCCGGTTCTCCACCATGCCGCCTTCGGTCACCAGCACGACCAAGGCGCGGCCGGGCGCCAGATGCACGAATTCGATGTGCTTCAGCGCCCGCTCGCTCTTGGGAGCCAGAACCAGGCCGGCCGCCCGCGACAGGCCGGACAGCATCGTGGTCGCCTGTTCCAGCACCTCGGGGAAGGATCGGCCGGAGGCATTGCACTGGCCGTCGATCGCCTCGCGCTCGTCATTGGTGAGCCCGCCCACTTCCATGAGGCCGTCCACGAACAGGCGCAGGCCGAGATCGGTCGGCAGCCGCCCGGCCGAGGTGTGGGGCGCGAACAGCAGGCCGATCTCTTCCAGATCGGCCATCACATTGCGGATGGTGGCGGGCGACAGGTGTCCCAGCCGGCGCGCCAGGGTACGCGAGCCGACCGGCTCTCCGGTCTCGACATAGGAATCGACGATCTGGCGGAAGATCTCGCGCGAGCGTTCCGACATTTCGGCCAGCACCGGGCGATGCCCGGAGATGCCGCCCGACGCATTGCTTTTCCCGCCTTTGGGCACGAACTGCATGAAGCTCACCCTCCGCTCAAGGGAATCTAGGGAGGGGGTTCGGGCACGTCAACACGCCGTTGCCAGCGGGGGAGCAGCTCGGCACAGTCCGGCCCGTGCGGAAACTACGGACCAAGCGGCGCTCGAAGCGTCCGACCGGCGTCGAACGCGCACCAGCGGGACCCTGTCCGCTCTGCGACCGGCCGATGGTGGCCGGGCCCAGCCTCGATCAGCATCACCCGGTCCCGCGCAGCCATGGCGGGCGCGAGACCGTGATCATGCACAAGATCTGTCACCGCGCCATCCACGCCATGCTGAGCGAGCAGGAGCTGGCAGAGGAATTCTCCAGCTTCGAGGCGCTCAAGACGCACCCGATGCTGGCGCAATTCATCGCCTGGGTGAAAAAGCGCCCGCCGGAATATTACGACCGGACAAGGTGGTCACGCAGCCGAAGGTTCAAGTGATACCTTCCCATCAAATGCCGCCCTCTCTCGCGGAGCCTGTCCTTGGGCCGCGCATAGTGCGGACCCGAGGGCTCGGCCGGGATGACAATCGGGGTGATGCCCTGCCTTACGAGCGTAGACTTCTCCCCTGCCCCCGTGTAGCTTCCGGCGCAAATTCACACCTGAAACAAGGAGCGCGCGATGCGCCCATCCGGCCGGGCGGCGGACGAAATGCGTGCCGTCGAACTCTTGATCGACGTCAACAAATATGCCGAAGGCTCCTGCCTCGCGAAATTCGGCGAGACACACGTGCTGTGCACCGCCTCGATCGACGAGAAGGTGCCGCCGTTCCTGCGCAACTCCGGCCAAGGCTGGGTGACCGCTGAATACGGCATGCTGCCGCGCTCGACCCACACCCGCACCGACCGCGAGGCGGCCAAGGGCAAGCAGTCGGGCCGCACTCAGGAGATCCAGCGATTGATCGGCCGCGCCTTGCGCACGGTCACCAACCTCAAGGGATTCGGCGAGCGCCAGATCAAGATCGATTGCGATGTCCTGCAGGCGGACGGCGGCACGCGCACCGCGGCCATCACCGGCTCCTATGTCGCGCTCTATCTCTGCTTCCGCCACATGAAGAAGCTGGGCGCCGTCAATGAGATTCCGCTCAGCGACCAGGTCGCGGCAGTGTCGTGCGGCATCCACCAGAAGGCCGCTGCCCTCGATCTCGACTACGCCGAGGATTCCGCCGCCGAGGCCGACGCCAATTTCGTGCTGACCGCGAAGGGCGGCATCATCGAAGTGCAGGGGACGGCCGAGCGCGCGCCATTCAGCGAGGCGGAGTTCCTGCAATTACTCGCCTTCGCCCGCAAGGGCATCACCGAGCTGACGCACCTGCAGCGCACGGTGCTGGGGCTGGAGTAGCATGTACGCGATCAGCCGCGAGCGCGATCCCGATTCCAAGGAGCGCATCTGCCGCGCCGTCCTGGAATCGCTGCCGGACTGGTTCAGCATCCCCGAGGCGATCGACCAGTTCTGCCGCGAAGCGCGGGCCCTGCGCATGTGGGTGGCGCGTGATGGCGATGACGTTGCCGGCCTCGCCACCGTGCAGCAGCACTTCCCCGTGACTGCCGAATTGCATCTGATCGCGATCCGTGCCGATCACCAGCGTACTGGTGTCGGCGAGCATCTGCTGAATGAGGTCGAGGCGCACCTCAAGAAGAAAGCGACGCGCGTCCTGACTGTGAAGACCCTGGCGCAAAGTGCCGGCGACCGGCTCTATGCCCGCACCCACCGCTTCTATGCCGCGCAGGGCTTCGTGCCGCTGGAAGTGTTCCCGACCTTGTGGAACGAGGACAATCCCTGCCTCCTGATGGCGAAGGTCCTGCGGGTGCCGCGGCCTTTCACCGACAGGAAGCTGGTGATCGCCAGCCACAACAAGGGCAAGCTCAAGGAGATGGTCGAGCTGATGGCGCCGCTCGGCATCGAAGTTGTGCTTGCCGGCGATCTCGATTTGCCGGAGCCGGAAGAGACCGAGGATTCCTATATCGGCAATGCCAAGCTGAAGGCGCTGGCGGCGGCAAAGGCATCCGGCTTGCCGGCCCTTGCCGATGATTCCGGCCTGTCTGTGGATGCGCTGGGCGGCGCGCCCGGCATTTATTCGGCGCGCTGGGCCGACAAGGGACCGGACGGCGCCCGCGACTTCAATATCGGCATGGACCGCGTGCTGCGCGAATTGGCGCCGCACAACAACCGCCGCGGCCGGTTCGTCAGTGCGCTTGCTCTGTGCTGGCCGGACGGCCATTGCGAATTGTTCGAGGCCTGGGTCGAAGGCGACATCATCGAGGAAAAGCGCGGAAACCGCGGCTTCGGCTACGACCCGATCTTCCGCCCCCTCGGTTACAAGGAAACCTTCGGCGAGATGGACCCCGCCCACAAGCGCGAAATCAGCCACCGCGCGGAGTCATTTCGACAGTTGATGGCTGCGTGTTTCCAAGGGCGATGAGTGACACAGTCACCCGCTAACTCTCCCACCGTCATGGTTGTGCCGAGGCCCGTCGGCGAACGCCGCCATTCGTCGGCGGCCCATGACGGAGTAGGGAGCGCCTCATGAGCGCGTCCTCCCCCGGCTTCGGCATCTATATCCACTGGCCGTTCTGCCGGTCCAAGTGCCCGTATTGCGACTTCAATTCGCATGTGCGGGAGCGCATCGATCATGGGCGCTGGCGGAACGCCTTGCTGCGCGAGCTGGAACATTACGCGCGCGATACCGAAGGCCGCCTGGTCACCAGCATCTTTTTCGGCGGCGGCACGCCGTCGCTGATGGAGCCGGAGACCGTCGCCGCCTTGACCGCACGCGTGCGCGATCTGTGGCCGGTTGCCAATGACATCGAGATCACGCTCGAAGCCAACCCGACCTCCGCCGAGATCGAGAAGTTCCGCGCCTTCCGCGAGGGCGGTGTCAACCGCGTCTCGCTTGGTGTGCAGAGCCTGATCGCCAGCGACCTGAAGTTCCTCGGCCGCCAGCATGATGCGCCGCAAGCGCTCGCCGCCGTGCAGATGGCGGCGCAAACCTTCGACCGCTTTTCCTTCGACCTCATCTACGCACGGCCCGGCCAGGATCTGGAACAATGGCAGGCTGAGCTCGACCGCGCACTCACCTTCGCCGCCGGCCACGTCTCGCTCTACCAGCTGACGATCGAGCCCGGCACGCAGTTCGAACAAGCCGTCGCGCGCGGCGATTTCCGCGTGCTCGATGAAGAGCGCGCCGCAGAACTGTACGAGACCACCGTCGCGCGCCTCGGCGCCGCCGGCCTTGCCGACTACGAGATTTCAAACTTCGCAAAGCCCGGCGAGGAATCGCGCCACAACCTCACCTACTGGTGCTATGGCGACTATGTCGGCATCGGCCCCGGCGCACACGGCCGGCTCACGATTGGCGGCGACAAGTTCGCCACCCGCCAGCACCGTGCGCCCGAAGCCTGGCTCGACCTGGTCGAGCGCGACGGCCAGGCGACGCGCCAGCGCAACCTGGTCCCGCGCGCAGAGCGCCTCAATGAAATGCTGATGATGGGACTGCGTCTGAAGGAAGGCGTGCCGCTCGCGCGCATCGAGGAGGAGGCTCCACAGCAATTCCGGCAAGCGTTGGATCAAACGCGACTGAGTCGCTTGATCGACGGCGGTTTCCTCGCGCTGACCGGCGACCGCCTCGCTGCCACCCAATCCGGCCGGCAACGGCTTGATGCTGTGCTGGCGGCGTTGATCTCGTAATCCGCGCTACCGTGGCGGCCGGAAATTATTGTCCACCACCACGTAGCTGGTGAGGTTGTATTTGACGCCGCTCACCGGGCTGACGCCCTGGTGCGGATGGGTCCAGTACGGCGGGAACAGCAGCATCAGGCCGGCGCGTGGTTTCACGCGGATCTGCTGGAACGGGAACTCGGTGAAGCCGCCTTCCCCCACGTCCTTCAGATACATGAGGACAGCCACCATGCGGTCATGGGTGCCGGCGATTGAGGCGTCGATGTGCAGGCCGAAGCCCTGGCCCGGCTCGATCTTTTCCAGCAGCGGCGGCGTTCGCTTGGTGGCAGGCGAGGAGACCAGCTGCTTCAAGGTGGGAAAGGCCTCGGCATAGGCCTGCAGGTTCTTTTCCAACGCCTGCGACCAGGCTTGCGCGATGTCCTGCCATTCCGGCAGATCGCCGATCTGCAGCATGGTGCCGGTGCGCAGCCGCGGCTTGTCGCGCGCAGCAGTCGTGGAGGCATGCTTGCGTTCGTCCGCTTCGAAGCGGCGGATCACCTCCTCGCAAAGATCCTTGCTGAAGCTGTCTCGATACATGCGGATGAAGTGTGGCTGCTGGACCGCGGCCCCCTGGGCATCCGGCCGAGGGCTTGGCTGCGCGCCCAAGGTTCCAACCTGCGATCCCATCTGCACGCCATCATCTTTCGCCGTCATCGCTCGCGCCCTTGGTTGCCGCCTTGTTCGCCTTTGGAATGAGGATAGCAGGCGAGCACATGACTGTAACCGGGTCGAATCCCCTCCCTCAGCGTGAGGGAGGGGAAATCGCCGCGCGATCTATGCCGCGATATCGAGCGCGCCGAGATGCGCTGCGATGTCCGCGATGGTCAGCAGCGGGAAGCCGTTGCGCCGCGCATAGGCCTTGGCCCGCTTGCCGCGCAGCATCTCGCCCTTGCGGTCCATCAGCTCGCACAACACGGCGGCGGGCTTGAGCCCGGCCAGCCGCGCCAGATCGACCGCACCTTCAGTATGGCCGCGCCTTGTCAGCACACCGCCCGGCTGGGCGCGCAATGGAAAGACATGGCCCGGCCGCGCCAGATCGGCAGGGCCCACGCCGTCGGTGATGGCCGCGCGGACAGTGGTCAGCCGGTCAGCCGCTGAGACGCCGGTGCCGATGCCGATCTTGGCCTCGATCGAGACCGTGAAGGCGGTGCCGAACCGCGTCTCGTTCTTCGCCGCCATCGGCGGCAGATCGAGCTGCCGCACCAGGCGGTCATCGAGGCACAGGCACACGATGCCGCTGCAATCGCGGATCAGCCGCGCCATCACATCGTGCGACAGGGTCTCCGCCGCCGCGATCAGATCGGCTTCATCCTCGCGGTCGTGATCATCGAGCAGGACGACAGGCAAGCCGCTGCGCATGGCTTCGCAGGCGGCCGCAATACGCTTTTCAATCTGGTTGGACATGGGCATGGTGAAACGCTCCTCGCTTTGGAGTTGGGTTGCGAAAAACGTTCCAGGGCAAGATCGCAAGGAGGCGGAGTCCGCCCATGAGGCGGCCGCATCCTCGCTCTCGTCTTCTTTCATCCGGACTGTGACCGTCGGCCCAGGCATTCGACCTGGTCTGCTGACCCGCGGAACGGATGTTCCGCGGCGCTCGCGGGCTTGGCGCCATCACATCGTGATCTGCACCCTACCGCCGGTGGGGATTTCCACCCCGCCCTGAAGACGTAACGGGTGGAACGTGGCAGAGGCGGCGCGATGCGTCAAGCCAGGCTCAGCCGAGCATGCTCCTGATGTCGGCGGAGAAGGTCGGGAAACCGTAAACCGTCTGGCGCAGAGCCGTTGCGGTGATGCCGTGCTTCATGGCGAGGGCGAAGATGTGGATCAGCTCCTCCCCCGCATGGCCGACGATCTGCGCGCCAAGGATGCGATCGCTCTCCTCCTCCACGACGACGCGCGACCACGCCGCACTCTCAGCGTAGGTACGCGACGATAGCCAGCCCATGAGGTCGTTGGTGTGCACCTTGACGCGCCGGCCTTGCTCGGCCGCTTTTGCGGCGGTCAGGCCGACGCTCGCCAGGGCCGGCACGGTGTAGACGCAGGACGGGATGCCGAGATAGTCCGGCTTGTGCCGCGGCTCATCCACGATGTTGCGGCCGACGATCCCGCCCTCATAGGTGGCGATCGGCGAAAGCTGTGGCGACGACCACAGGGCATCGCCGCACACATAGACCGCCGGATTGGAGAGTGAGCGCAGATGCTCGTCGACCTGGATTCGCCCGCGCTCTTCCTTCACCTCACCGGCTGCGAGATCGAGCGTGTCGACATCCGCTATACGTCCGGCGCCGTTGACCACGCGGTCCGCATCCAGCGCGTGCTCCTGTCCGCCTTCCTCGAATGTCACGCGCAGGCGCCCGTTCAAGGGCGCGATGCGCTTGATCCTGACCTCGGTGCGCACGTCGATGCCGATCCGGGCGCTCTCCTTCACAATCTCGGCGACCGCGTCGCCATCCATCTCGCCCAGCAGGCGCGGCAGCACTTCGAGGATCGTTACCTTGGCCCCGGCACGCGCATAGACATGGCTGAATTCCATCGCGATGACGCCACCGCCGATGAACACGATCTCGCGCGGCAGCGTGCGTTCGCTGAGGACGTCGTCCGACGTGATGAGATGCTCGGCCCCTTCGATCGGCAGCGTGCGGGGCTTGGAGCCGGTCGCGATCACGATGTGCTCGGCTTCGATCGTATGGCCGTCGAGCGCGATCGTGCGCGGACCGGCGAACTTGGCGCGGCCGCGGATCAGCGCGACGCCGCGGTCCTTCATCGCGCGCTCCAGCCGAGCCGGAATGTCCTTGATCATCGCCTTCTCGCGATCGATCAAGGCCGGCCAGTCAAGCCTGGGCTCGGCCACTGCGATGCAATGCGCCTTGGCGCGCTCGATCTCATGCAGTGCATGGGCGGCAGCAACCAGCACCTTCTTCGGCGTGCAGCCGCGGTTGGGGCAGGTCCCGCCCAGCTCGGCAGGCTCGATCATCGCGACTGAAAGGCCGGCGGCGCGCGTCGCCACCGTGACCCCCATGCCAGCGTTGCCTCCACCCAAGATGACGACGTCGAATTGTTCGGTGGCCATGGCTCGACCTCCGGCTGGTGGCGCCAGATATCTCTCGCTTCCATCTATCACGCGCCGGCCGGCCCGTCGACCCGCTGCCCAATCCTCCTATTTCACCGCATAGACCTCGTACCGCACGTAGCCGCCTTCGCCGCCTTTCAGCGCCACCGCCTTGCCGATCGCCTGGACCCGATTAAGCCAGCCATACCGGTTGTCCGAGGTCTGGAAGGTCGGCGCGGTCACGAAGTACATCTCCGCCGCGCCCAGAGTCTCGCCCGATGCCATGCGCGCGAAATCGGCGGGCGCGATCACGATCACCCCGCCATACTCCACAAAGATCTGCGCGCCATCCTCCGTCGCGATGGACATGCGCGCATCGACCTTGAGGCTGCCACCCGGCATGGTGCGCAGCCAGTCGGCCGTCGGCGGCAGGATCGCACCTTTGATGCGCGGCCCTTCCACGCTGCCGGTATGGGAGTGAAAGATCGTCAGCGTGTCATCGATGCGCTGCGGCGCGCCGGCGATCGGCGCGCGCAACGTCATCAGATATTCGGTGGCGATGGCGCTCATGCCAGGCACACCGCTTCGACATTGTTGCCGTCGGGGTCGGTCAGGAACGCGGCGTAATAGGTCGGGCTGTAATCGGCGCGCAGGCCCGGCTTGCCATGGTCGCCGCCGCCGGCCTTGACGCCGTCCTTGTGGAATGTGTCGACCGCCGCGCGATTCCTGGCGCGGAACGCGATATGGACACCCGGTGCCTTGGTGCCCTTATCGGCGTAGAGCCAGAGCGCGGGTTCGCCTTTCGGCCCCAGGCCGGCGCCAGTCGCATCCTGCGAACAGAGCACATAGCCCAACGCGCCGAGCGTCGCTTCATAGAAGCGCACGCTGGCCTTCAGGTCCTTCACATGCAAGCCGATATGGTCGTACATCTTTGGCCTCCTCGTTGATGAGGAGGTCAGCCTAGCGAATAGGCGGCGATGCGTTCTTGGAGGATCTTGCGCTCGCCTTTCGCGGCGCGGCGGAAGGCGCGTGGGCTGACGCCGGCGGCGCGCCGGAAGGTGCGGACGAAATTGGAAAGGTCCGCGAACCCGACATCGAAGGCGACGTCGGTGATGCTGTGCCCGGGATCGGTCAGCAGCCGCGCCGCGTGGCGCAACCGGCAGCGCACCAGATACTGATGCGGCGTGACGCCGAGGACCCGCGCGAACAGCCGCAGGAAATGGAACGGGCTCAAGCCCGCTTGGCGCGCGATCGTGTCGAGATCGAGAACCTGGTGCGCATGCTCCTCGAGCCACAAGGCCGCTTCGACCGCGCGGCGGCGGTCACGTGCGGTGGATGGTGACCTGTCGAATGCAGCCGACTTCGCCGCGACCGCTCCGCCCGCAACTTCGACAAAGCGCGCCGCCATCAGCAGACCGGCTTCATCCAGCGCCACG
Organism: Dongiaceae bacterium; assembly: GCA_035695765.1. Lineage (GTDB taxonomy): Bacteria > Pseudomonadota > Alphaproteobacteria > Dongiales > Dongiaceae > Dongia_A. Next base: position 14,353 of record DASRRI010000151.1, on the reverse strand, counting down.
TCGCTGCGCCGGGCCGCGGCGGCATCCGCCAGTTCCGCCAGCACCATCAGCTCCGGGACAGGCGGCAGCGCGCCGACCGACCAGATCCCATCGTGGTCGCCGATGGTTTCCACCAGCTCCGGCGCTAGATGGAACGACAGGCATTCATCGCCGCACACATGATCGTGGCTGCAGACATACTCATCGCCCGCGCGCCCGATCAGGACGGAGCCCGCCACCAATTCGAAATACTGGCCGCGCGTGCGATAGCCGAAGCTGCCCTTGCGCACGAACGAGATCGAGGCACGGTCATGCCGCTCGGCAAACGGCTTCGCACCGACGCCGACCTGACACCGGTAATCGTAGATGCTGAGAGCGCCGCTCGCCGAAATGCAGGTCATGCTCATGGCCCAAGTCTAACATGTGAGCGCCATCCTGGCACCCGGCCTCAAGGGCGGACTTGGAGAAAATTGCGGCTCAATCCTGCGCCGCGCCCACCGTGTCCGCCATCCTGGCGCCGCGCGCGCCGAGCGGCTTGGGCACGCCTGTCGTGCTGTCTTTTGCGGTCTGGTGCTCGATCTCGGCGTTGAGCTCGCCGCCCATCAGCACGATGGTGGTGGAAAGCCAGCTCCAGACCATGAAGGCGATGACCGCGCCGAGCGAGCCATAGGTCTTGTTGTAGTTGCCGAAATTGCTGGCGTACCACGAGAACAGCATGGAGACGACGAGCCAGAGGATGGCTGCGGCGACACTGCCCCAGCTGATCCAGCGCCAGCGCGCATCGGCGCGGCACGGCCCGTAACGATAGACGACGGCGAGACCCAGCACGACGATCACCAGCATCGCCGGCCAGCGCGCGACATTGAGGATGAGCTCGCTCAGCGCGCCGAGATGCAGCAGGTCGAGGATCGCCGGTATCACGATGATACCGATCATCGCCAGCACCATGAACAGCACCATTCCGGCCGTGAAGCAGAGCGACAGCGCATTCAAGGTGAAGAGATTGCGTTTCTCTTTTTCGCCATAGACGACATTGAGCGCATCAAACAGGGCCTTGATCGCGGCGTTGGCACTCCACAGCGAGACGAGGAGGCCGCCGAAGAACGCAAGACCGAGTGCCTTCTGGTCCTGCGAGGCGAGGTGATGGAGCTGTCCGCTGATGATATCGATCACTTCGCGCGGAATGGTGCCCGCCATCGCCGCCAGATGCTCGCCGATATCGTTCGGATCCGCGATCATCCCATAGATCGAAACCAGCGCGGCGATGGCGGGAAACAAGGCCAGCAGGATGTAATAGGTGACGCCAGCGGCCAGCGCCGTCACGCGGTCTTCCGAGATGCTACGATAGGTGCGGATGAGGATGTCCTTCCACCCGATCGGCGGAATCTCGCCCGGATGGTCTGCGGCGCGGCCGCGGTCCCCGACTTCATGCTTCACTTCCGCGCGCGTCGCAGAGTGTTCCCGGGCGAGCTTGGCACGTTTCGAACCGTCAGCGGCAGCCGCAATGGCGGCCTCTCCTTCGGCGCGCAGGGAACGCAGCGCCATCCAGCCCGACAATCCCGTCACGAGCCAGAGCGCGATGCGCTTCATGACGGGCCGCCGCTTCGTTGCGCTCAGCTGCGCTGTGTCGCTTCGCCGCCGCGCGAGCCTTCGGTGATGTTTTCACCGGACGTCGCAGCGCCGGCTTCCGCCGCTTCCGCATAAGGCGCCGCGCTCTGCGGCTCGCTGTCGACATTCGACCGTTCATCGGCCTGCTGCAGGCTGCGATAGATGCCGTCAGCGCCCCTCTCCGGTTTGGCCGTGCCATCCGGTCTCGCCTGGTCGGACTCGCGCTCCATCGCGGCGGCGCGCATCGTGTCGGAGGCCGCTTCGCTCACGCGGTCGCGAAGATTGCGGCTGGCATCGCCCATGACCCGTGTTTCCGCCCGGCTCGCCGGAATCATCGCGGCAAGCGCCGCACCGACTGCGATGCCGAGCCCGGCGACCAGCATCGGCTGTTCGCGGCAGAAATTCATCAGCGCTCCATTGGGCTCCACCGCATGACGCGCGGCACGGCCATAATCCGACGCCTTGCCAGCCACGCGGCGCGCGCGCCCCATGGTCCTGCCATACATGCCGGCAGCTTGTTCGCGCATCTCGCCGGCGCGCTCGCGCACGTCATCCATGCCTTCGCGGATGGTGTCGCCAGCCTCGGACGCAGCCTCCCGCGCGTCATCCGCCCATCCTTCCGCGGTTTGGCGCGCGCGCTGCGCTGCTGAGGGACCGCGACCGCCATGTGCCAGATCATCCGTCATGCCGGCGGTCTCGCCCCAGTCGCGCGCGATATGAGCGCGGCCATTGCCGTTGCTGCGTCGGCCACCCACCGCGCCGGAGATCGCGAGCCATGCGATGCCCGCGCCGATCAAAGTGACAGGCAGCGGATTATCGACGATCTGGTCGCGCAGATTGCCGATGAATTCCCGCCCCCTCTTGTGGCGCAGATAATCGGTCGCCTGGTCCAGCAGCTGCCCTGGCGACATGCGCGCGCGCAATTCGCCCAGGGTCTGTTCCAGCTGCGCGCGGGTCTCTTCGGTTTCGCGCTCAAGCCGCGCGGTCTCTGTCATGGCCATGTGCCGTCTCCTGTCCCACTATGCGTTCGCTTGTCGGCCCGCCGGTTTCTCCATAAGCCGCCGTGACGCCGGCGTGCCGCGCCACCGCGGCGTCGCGCTGCAGTTGATCGATGGTCTTGTCCGGCACCAGCGAAGCTGGTTTGACCCAGCTCCATCCCACCAACCCCAGGATGAGTCCCAGCGCCAGGGCCGCGCCGCCGACGATGATTGCGGCGAGCGTCGGCTCCATGCCGTTTTCCATCATCCCGACCAGCGCGGCCTGCAGCAGGATGACCAAAGCCGGGATCAGCAGGATGGCCCCGACAAGGATCAGGGCCACGCCGGAGAGAGCACGGCTTACTTTTTCGGAGATTTCAGTGCGCGCCAGCTGGCCTTCCTTGCGGACCAACGCGGTCAGCTGGCCGATCAAATCGGTGAAGATTTCCGGGATCGGCCGGATGTGATGGCTTATCATTTTACACACCTCTCGAGCTGTCGTGGCGGGCGCGTCCATCCTCCGCGCTCATCAGGAAGCGCGTCAGGACAAAGCCCGCGAGCACCGCGCCGCCGATCAAGGCGAGCGGTCGTTCCTGCGCCAGGTGGCGCACGCCGTCGGCCAAGTCGGTGAGGTTGCGGTTGCGCAGATCGGATGCGGTGCGGTCAATGCGTTCCGCTGTGTCGTGGATATAGCCGGCGGCACCGGGCAGCTGCTCTTCCAGCTGATCGGCCGCCGCGTGGACCGCGCCGGCGATGCCCGACAATTGCTGCGCGCCTGCTTTCTTCTGCTGCTCGGCCAGATGTGCTGCGCTGTCTTTCAGGGAAGGCTCCGCCGTTCCCGCCTCTTCGCTGTGGGCCATGATCGTCTCCCAAGCAACTCTGATGCGCCGCTAACAGTGCAAGTCACGCTGTTGTTGCGGCACAGTCACAAATGGCTGCGAAAGATCGAGCTGATAGGACTGCGCACTCAAGCCGCCGAGCCTGCTGGCGGCGACGCCGAGCTAGAAGCCGCCTTCCACCTGGATCTTCGATCCGTCCAGGAAGCGCGACAGGCGGAATGGCGAGGGGTCGACTACCGGCCGGTCGCCGCTGACCAGATCGGCGGTGAGGTAGCCGGCGCCGGGTCCGATGCCGAAGCCGTGGCCGGAGAAGCCGGTCGCGATAAAGAAGCCGGGCACGGTTTCGACCGGCGAGATGACAGGCACGGCATCCGGCGTCACGTCAATGAGCCCGGCCCAATGCTGCGCCACCGTCGCCCCTTGCAGAGCCGGGAACATCGCCTTCACCGCCGCCAGGGCGCTATCGCTCAGCGCCGTTTCCGGTTCGGGATCGAGGATCCGCACGAGCTCGAACACGGTCGGCCGATCGGCAGCCAGTTGCGCCGGCTCTCGCCATTCCTCGAGGAAGCGCGGGCCGAGCCGCAGGCGCAGGGCTTTCCATTCCATTTTCAGCGCCGGCAGGAACTGGAAAAAGAAGCGGAATGAATCCGGCACGATGTCGGCAAGGCTGGAGCTGCCATTGGCGATGGTGAAGCCGCCATCCAACCGCCTGCGAAGCCCGAAGCCGGTTGCCCACAATGCCGTCTCGGGGCCGCCTGCGAGCGGGTTGGTGCGCAGGACCGACGACAGCACCTTCAGCTGGGGCAGCGTCACGCCGATGGTGGAGCAGAAAAGGCGCGACCAGGCGCCGCCCGCCAGCACGGCCGAACCGCACGCGATGCGCCCCTTTTCTGTCACCACGCCCGCGACACGCCCGGCCGCGATATCGAGCCCGCGCACCGCGCAACCGGTCAGGATCGTCGCGCCCAGCCGGCGCGCGGCATTGGCGATCGCCGGCGCCGCCTTCTGCGGCTCCGCCCTGCCGTCGGTCGGCGCATGGAGCGCGCCGGCGTAGGGCTTCGTTGCGCCGGGGGCCAGGCCCTTCACTTCGCTCGAAGGCAGGATGCGCGCGAGGTGCTGATAGTCGCGGCATCGGTCTTCGGCCCGTGCGAGCCAGGATTCATACTGCGCCAGCTCTGCCGCATCGTCGCAGAGATAGGCGATGCCGGCCGGACGAAAGCCAGTCTCCGCTTCCGTCAGCGCATTCATGCCGGGCCACAGGCGCAGGCTTTCCATCGCCAGCGGCAATTCGCGCAGATCGCGGCCGATGGTGCGGCACCAGCCCCAGTTGCGGCTGGATTGCTCGCCGCCGATCACACCTTTTTCGCACAGCGCGACAGAAATCCCGCGTCGCGCCAGGAACAAGGCCGCGCAGACTCCGATGATGCCGCCGCCGATGATGACGATATCCACCCGCTGAGGCAGAACGGAGTCGGATTGCACTGGATCGAGGACAGGGCCCAAGGAAGCGCTCGCGGCAGGAGGGAGAGAAACCGGGCGCCGATGGAATCAGGCTGGGGCGGGAATGTCAAAGCCGCGACGGAGGGAGTCTAAAAAAGCCTGCCCTGCCCTCTTTCCAGATCCAGCAGCCATTCCTTCGCGTTGATGCCGAGCTCGCTGGAATAGCCGCCGAGCCAGTTGGTGCCGACGATGCGGTGGCAGGGGATGATGACGGCGATCGGGTTCTGGCCGCAGGCCTGGCCGACAGCCTGCGCCGGTGCATTCAGCCGGGTCGCGACGTCGCCGTAGGTGAGCGTCTGGCCATAGGGTATGGCGAGCATGATGTCCCAGACATCCTTGGCAAACCCGGTGCCGTCTGCAGCGACCGGCAGGTCGAACTGCATCAGGCGCTTCTCGAAATAGGCGCCGAGCTGTTTCACCGCCTCCTTCACCAGGGCCGAGGATTGCAGGCGCGCGGGCTGGACACCGCGCCAATGCAGGTGCGTGATCGCGTCATTGTCGGCGCTGACCTCGATCCAGCCGATCTCGGTCTGCAAGGCTGCGGTCGCCATCCTCTCACCCCGATCCGGAGTGCCGATCGCCATCGATTGTGCGTGCTGCAGCATTCTAACCTACCTTTACCCAAGCGCGAGGGCCGTTCCGAGGCCCTTCGGATGCGTCACCGGCAGGCTGCAGGTCTGGCCCTTGCAGACATAGGCCGCCGGCTTGCCGCCCACCATGCCCTTGCCCGTGGCCGGGTGTCTCTCCGGCAATTGCGCATCCGGCGCAACCACTTGCAGCAGCCGATTGGGCAACGAACGCTCATGGACCGCGCGTATGAGGGCCTGCGTCGCCTCATCCTTGGGCGGGCCGGCCACCACGATCTGCAGCGCGTTGGTGAGGAAATCGTTGTTGTTGATGAGGGTGGCGAGCGGGAAGAAATTGCGATTGAGCTCGCCCGAGAACGCCGCCGCCAATGCCGACGCGCGGTCGAGATAGCGCTCATCCCCCGTCAGGTGATAGAGCCGCGCCAGCACGCCCACCATCGCGCCATTGCCGTTGGGCGTCGCATTGTCGGCCGCTGATTTCGGGCGCTGGATCACGTCCTTCACATCGTCGGCAGTCATGAAATAGCCTCCTGCCTGGCGGTCCCAGAAATGCGCATCCAACAGCGCGGCCAGCTCTTTCGCGGCCTCCAGATATTGCGCCTCGCCCGTCGCTTCATGCAGCGCCAGCGCCGCGCTCGCCAGATGGGCGTGATCATCGAGGGTCGCCGCGTGCTGCAGCTTGCCCGCGCGCCAGGCGTGGAACAGGCGGCCATCCTTCATCATGCTGGTGCGGATGAAGCGGAAGGCGCGCGCCGTCAGCTCCAACCAGCCAGGCTCATCGAACGCCATCGCCGCCTCGGCGAGCGCGGCGATCATCAGTCCATTCCAATCCACCAGCACCTTGTCGTCCCAGCCCGGGCGCACGCGGCCCGCGCGCCGCGCCAGCAATTTTTTGCGCGCCTGTGCCAGCCGCGCTTCGCCGGCCTCATCGAGGAGCGACGGCCGGTGCGAGCGGTTGAGGATGGTGTGCTCTTCCCAATTGCCCTCATGGGTCACGTCATAGTGCTGCTTGAAGAACGTTGAGTCCGCGCCCAGCACCTCATCGATCTCTGCCTCGCTCCAGACATAGAACTTGCCTTCGACGCCTTCGGAATCCGCATCGAGCGAGGCTGCGAACGCGCGATCGCCTGTATCGTTCGGCGCAGCGAGCATTTCGCGCTCCAGCCAGCCGACGATCTCGCGCACGCGCGCTTCATAGAGCGGGTCGCGCGTCTCCTGCCACACCAGGGTCAAGAGCCCGATCAGTTCGGCATTGTCGTAGAGCATCTTCTCGAAATGCGGGACCAGCCAGTTGGCGTCGACCGAATAGCGCGCAAAGCCGCCGCCGAGATGATCATAGATGCCGCCTTGGCACATCCGTGTCAGGGTCAGCGTCACCGCGTCCTTGAAGCGTTTGTCCTTGCCGCGCTTCCAGGCGCGCCAGAACAGATGGAACAGCGGCACCTGCGGGAATTTTGGCGCCTGGCCGATGCCGCCTTGCACATTGTCCACTTCTTCCAGCAGGCGCGCTGCAATCTGGTCGGTGATTTCCATGGAGATCGCGCCGCCCGCTTGCGGTGCCGCCAGCTTCGCCATCGCCTGGCGCAGCCCTTCGACGTTCTTCTGCACCTTGTCCGGCTCTTTGGCGTAGGTCTCGGCTAGGGTCGTCAGCAAGTCGGTGAAGCCCGGCCGGCCCCAGCGGCTCTCCGGCGGAAAATAGGTGCCGCCCCAGAACGGCCGCCCCTCCGGCGTCAGGAACATGGTCAAAGGCCAGCCGCCCTGCTGCCCCAGCAGCGCCAGCGCCTGCTGATAGATCTGGTCGAGATCCGGCCGCTCCTCGCGATCGACCTTGATGTTGACGAACAGCTTGTTCATGAGCGCCGCGATCTCCGGATGTTCGAAGCTCTCATGCGCCATCACATGGCACCAATGGCACGCCGCATAGCCGACGGAGAGCAGGATCGGACGGTTGCTCGTTTTCGCTTCAGCCAGCGCCGCCTCGCCCCACGGACGCCAATCGACCGGATTGTCCTTGTGCTGCAGCAGATAAGGCGAGGTCTCTGCTGACAGCCGATTGTTGGGGTTGGGTGTATGAGCGTGTGCCATGAAACATGAACCTGTGAACCGGGAAGTTGCTGCGGAGTTGACGCCGTCCGGCCCACCAAATCAATGGTGGCCAAATCAATGGCGGGGGTTTTGTCCCCAGGAAATTGCCGGCTGGGCGCTACCGCGAATCAGAGAACTGCGCTATCCCTCCGGCATGCGTGAGATCATTTTCGATACTGAGACCACCGGCTTCGAGCCCTCCGAGGGGCATCGGATGGTGGAGATCGCGTGCCTGGAGCTCGTCAACCAGATCCCCACGGGGCGCAAGTTCCAGCGCTATCTCAACCCCGAGCGCGACGTGCCGGAGGCGGCGTTCCGCATCCATGGGCTGAACGAAGAGTTCCTGCGCGACAAGCCGAAATTCGCCGAGGTGGTCCAGGATCTGCTGGAATTCATCGGCGATGCGCCGTTGGTGGCGCACAATGCCGAGTTCGACATGCGGTTCCTGAATGCCGAGCTCGCGCTGCTGAAACGCGCGACCATCGCCCTCGACCGTGCAATCGATACCGTGCGCCTGGCGCGTCAGCGTTTTCCGGGAGCGCCCGCCAGCCTCGACGCCTTGTGCAAGCGCTTTGCCATCGACAATACACAGCGCACCCTGCACGGCGCGTTGCTCGACGCTCAATTGCTGGCCGAAGTCTATCTGCAGTTGCTCGGCGGTCCGCAGACCGGCCTCAGCTTGTCGAACAACGCCGCCGAAGAAGCTGCCCGCGCCGCGCTCAATGTGATCGGCCGAATCATCCGCCCCGCCCGCCCGCATGCCGCGAGCGCAGACGAGCTCGCCGCCCACGCCGCCTTCGTCGCCAAGCTCAAGGATGCGGTCTGGTTGGGTTGAGACATATCTCACAGCCGTCGACGCATCGGTGACGGGAAGAGAGTGCGGTAAGAGCGCGTACACTACTCCGCATGCTTCAAGATCGCTGCCAGCAACCCCGGAAATCGCCGGTTCAACTCCGCCCTGCGCAGCGAGACGCGGCAGCGCATGCCTTCGGGGCGCGTTGCCGTGACGCCGGCTTCGCGCAAGATCTTCAGGTGATGGCTCATCGTTGATTTCGGGATCTCGCCCGCGAGGTCGCCGGCGGAATGTTCCTCGCCATCCGCCAAGGCGCGCGCGATAGCGAGGCGCGTCGGGTCGCTCAAGGCGAACAGCACCTGATGAAGCGCGACCGCATCGATCGCCGGCTGTGTGAAATCGCGCTCGCTCATATCAATCCGAATTGACCCCTCACAAAATTGACCCTTGCAAAGGGCAACGCGCAGGATATCTGCTATGTTCTACAGATATAGAACATGACCCCAATTGATTCAAGGTCTTCAACCCCGAGCATCCGGAGCCGCGCGATGATCGAACTTTACTACTGGCCGACACCCAACGGGCACAAGATCACCATGTTCCTCGAGGAGACCGGCCTTTCCTACAAGATCGTGCCGATCAATATCGGCAAGGGCGACCAGTTCAAGCCCGACTTCCTGAAGATCGCACCCAACAACCGCATGCCCGCCATCATCGACCGCGAGCCCAAGGGCGGCGGCACACCGATCTCGGTGTTCGAATCCGGCGCCATTCTGGAATATCTCGGCGACAAGACCGGCCGCTTCTTCCCCGCCGACCTGCGCGCCCGCAATGAGGTGCGGCAGTGGCTGTTCTGGCAGATGGGCGGCCTTGGGCCTATGGCGGGGCAGAATCACCACTTCGCCCACTATGCGCCGGAGAAGCTGCCCTACGCCATCGACCGCTATGTCAAGGAGACCAACCGCCTCTATGGCGTGCTCAACAAGCGCCTGGCCGACCGGCCGTTCGTCGCCGGCGAATACTCCATTGCCGATATGGCGGCCTATCCCTGGGTCGTCCCCTACAAGAACCAGGGCCAGGATATCGACACGTTCCCACACCTGAAGCGATGGTTTGAAGCAATTCAGAACCGCCCCGCCACCGTCCGAGCCTATGAGAAGGGCAAGGAGGTGAATAGTGCGCCCCCGGTCATGACCGATGAAGCCCGCAAGGTGCTGTTCGGCCAGACAGCGGCGGTGGTTCAGTGACAGATGCCGGATTTCGGATGTCAGATGACCTGGTAACGGGCGTTAACACGCCGGCAGCACCCGGGCATCTGACATCTGATCCGTGACATCTGGTCGCTTTTTCCGCTTGGCCCTCTCCGTCAGCCGCACTAAGGTCATTCCGTCATACTGCTGTGGATTGCCGACTTCGACGCCCCTCGGACGACCGACTTCGTTGCTATTCCTGGAGACAGTGTGATGCGCCGCATGGGGCGGCGCTCTGCAATCTAACTTGGGAGTGAGCGATGCCTGTCGGTACCGTCAAGTGGTTCAACAGCACCAAGGGTTACGGCTTTATCCAGCCGGAAGCCGGTGGTCCGGATGTGTTCGTGCACATTTCGGCGGTCGAGCGTGCTGGGCTCGGCACCTTGAACGAAGGCCAGAAGGTTTCCTATGAAGAGCAGCGCGATCCGAAGCGCGGCAAGAGCTCGGCCGAGAACCTGAAGAAAGTCTGATCTCGATCAGGTGTGGAGCGGATGCGTCGTGCTCGGCGCCTCCGCTCTGCGCACCGCGCGGGACCTTGTCGTCGCGCCTCCGTCCCCGCACACCATCTTTTCTGGAGATAGGCCGTGGCCATGAAGCCGAACTATTTTCAGCAGCGCTCCGACCGCACCCGCGCGAAAGAGCGGAAAGCGCAGGAAAAGCTGCAGAAGCGCGAAGAGGAAACCGCCCGCCGCAAGGCCGAGCGCGAAGCGGAACGCACGACCGACGACGATCGGAGCCGGAACTAGGCTCGCGCGTCCCACCACCCATCTCTCCGGACATCCCCACGCGCCGCTTGAAAGCGCGACGGCCGATTGCCAAGATCGTGCTGGAGGGGTGAGCCAGGAGAGACGCGATGAAAATCCTCTACACCACCAAAGCCACGTCGACCGGCGGCCGCACCGGCCATTCCAAGACTGCCGACGGCATCCTCGATATCGATCTCATCACGCCGAAGGAATTGGGCGGTCCCGGCAATCCGCCCGGCGGCAAGGGCACCAATCCCGAGCAGCTCTTCGCGTGCGGCTACTCCGCCTGTTTCCTCGGCGCGATGAAATTCGTGGCGGGCCAGGAGAAGCTGAAGATCTCCGACGCGACCAGCGTCACGGCGACGGTCGGCATCGGCCCGCGCGATGATGGCAAGGGTTTCGGCATCGATGTGGAGCTTGCCATCAGCATCCCCGATCTCGACCGCGCGTCAGCCGAAAGCCTGGTGCAGAAAGCACACGTCGTTTGCCCCTACTCGCACGCCACCAAGGGCAACGTGGATGTGCGGCTGAAAGTGGTCTGAGCCGATACTTCGCCTCAGGGCATGGTCGGACATGGTCCGACCGTCCACGAGTTTCCACGGGATTGCGTGCGGGAACCTTTCGTGACAGCCGAGGGTTGAGCCGGCGGTGAAACCGCCTGCGAGGTTCCCATGCCGTCGCTGTGTTTTCGCACGTCCGTCATCCTGGCCCTGGCCGCGGCCGGGCTCGCGCTCTGGATGACGGCAACCCATGATTACCGCGCGCTGCCGGCCGAGGTTTTGCTGAGCGTGCTCGGCTGGGCCTCCTTCATGATCTACGGCTTCTATTACCGCTCGCTTCCGGGCGCCGCCCCGGGCCTCGCCCGGCTGCATTACGTCGTCGCGCTGGTCGGCGTCATCGTCGAAGCGATCGGCATTGCCGGCACCGAATGGGGCAACCCGTTCTTTGATCCCATCCGCATCATCGGCGCCTTCATCGTGGCGATCGGCTTCGTGCTGTTCGCGATCATCGTGCTTGGCACGCGCGAGACTGCCCTGCAATCCTGACGCCACTGTGGTGCAGCTCACATCGGCAAGCCCTAGCCATGCGTAGGGTCCCTGGTGTATTTGAGACCAAACGCTTCTGGGGGCTGAACTCATGTCTATTCCATCCTTGTTCTTCCGCACCGCGACCCTGCTCGCCATTACCGGGATCGTGCTCGGCATTTTCATGGGCGTGAACCAGGATTTCCGCCTCGCGCACATGCATGCGCACCTCAACCTGCTGGGCTGGGTCTCGTTCTTCATTTTCGGCGGCTATTATTCGCTGGCGCCGGACGCCGCGCGCGGCGTGCTGCCGAAGGTGCATTATGGCCTGTGCCTGATCGGCTTGCTGATCTTCATGGCAGGGCTCATCACCATCGGCCTCGACACGGAAGTGAGGCTGGAGATCTGTGCCGCGATCGGATCGATGCTGATCCTGGCAGGCTTCCTGGTTTTCGCGGTAATCGTGTTTCGCACGCGCGTTGCGCCGCGGGCGGCTTAGCCCGCCACTTCGGCCCGCGCGGTCTCGCTCAAGGCATAGGAGCGCAAGGCGGTATAGACCGATTGCTCGCTGCCCAGCTCGCTCGCATAGAGCGTGAAGTGGGTGATGTCGAACGGCTCGGTCTTGAACAGGCTGTGCTCGGCCAGATAATGCTGCAGCTTCTTGAGGGGGGCATCCTTGGGCCGCGTCAGCGTCACGTGCGGGATGTATTTCTGCCCGTCCGGCTCCAGCCCCGCCCGCACCACGGCGGATTCCACCTTGTCATGCAGATGCTGGAGCGCCGCCTGCTTCTCGATCCCGGCATAGACCGCCTTGACCCGCTGGCCGGAGGTGAAGGCGTCGACCCCCTTGAAGCGCAGCGAAAAGCGCGGCGCGCGGATGCCGGCAAGGGCCGCGTCGACATAATCCATGTCGCGCCCATCGACCTCGCCCAGGAACCGCAGCGTAATATGGAGATTTTCCGGCGGCACCCACCGGCTCGCGCCCGCCAGCCCCCCGCAAATGAGGCGCAGTTGCCAGCGGATATTGTCCGGCAACGCCAGGGCCACGAACAGGCGCATTCGACACCAACCTTCGCGGGCGCTTTCCCGCCCGCGTCACGTCACCTACGCACCTTAACAGCCGTCGCCCCAAATCCCAACACGGGATTTCCGGTGCGGCGGCGGCGCGATTGCCTTGGGGGCCGGGAAGTGATAGCGGAACGGCCAATTCGTAGCCAACCCGATCCAGGACCTGAATTCATGGCCGAGAACGACAAGCAGGGCGCCACGCCCGACCAAGCCAACCCGCAGGGAAACGCCCCCGCAGGCGGCTTTCCGCTCACCGTCGTTTCCCAATATGTCAAGGATTTGTCGTTCGAGAATCCGGGCGGGCCCGATTCCCTCCTGACCCTCAAGGAAGTGCCCCACGGGACAGTCCGGGTCGATGTGCGGGTCCAGCCGCGCACCCCGCCGGAGATCGAGATCGTCCTCTTCCTGGCGGTCGAGGCCAAGGCCGGCGACAAGGTGGTCTATGTCACCGAATGCGAATATGGCGGCATCTTCCGCCTGGGCCGGGTGTCGCAGGAATCGGTCCTGCCGCTCCTCATGATCGAGGCGCCGCGCCTGCTCTTCCCGTTTGCGCGCCAGGTCATCGCGCACGCGATTACGGCCGGCGGCTTTCCGCCGCTGCTCATCAACCCGATCGATTTCGCTGCCCTCTACCGCGACAAGCGCGAGGAACTGATGAAGCAGCAAGCCGCCCACGAAGAAGGCAAGGGCGCGCTGAACTGAGCGGCGACAACGCTTCTGTTCTCCCTTTCGTCGTGGTCGGACTTGGTCCGACCATCCACGAGTTTCGTTGGATGGAGCTCGTCGCCCGCAGGCAGACTCGTAGATGGTCGTGCCAAGCACGACCATGACGTCGTTGGGGTTGCATCGCACGTGCCGCTCGCGACAGAGTAGCGCCTTCGCTTACGGGAGAAGTTGATGGCGCATGCATATCGCGCAATCGTGTTGTGGCGGCGCGGCGAGGAGACCTTCACCGACAACAAGTATTCGCGCGGCCATGTCTGGCGTTTCGATGAGGGCGTGGAAGTGCCTGCTTCCTCGTCGCCGTTCGTGGTGCCGAATTTTTCCGTCGCGGCGGCAATCGATCCCGAGGAAGCCTTCGTGGCCAGCCTCTCCTCCTGCCACATGCTGTTCTTCCTCTCCTTCGCGGCGCGCGCTGGATTCCAGATCGACTCGTATGAGGATGCGGCCGTGGGCGAGATGGCGAAGAACGAGCACGGCAAGCTCTATGTCGCCAAGGTGACGCTCAATCCCAGCATCGTCTTTTCCGGCGCCAAGCACCCGAGCGAGGCGGAGATCGCGGCGCTGCATCACAAGTCGCACGAAGAATGCTTCATTGCCAATTCGGTCAGGACCGACGTCGTGACCGCAACCATCCCGCCACGATTCGCTTGAAGGAGCACGCCCCGTGAAAATCCTCGTCGTCGGTGCCAGCGGCACCATCGGAAAGTTCGTCACAGCCGCTCTGTCAGAGCGCCATGAAATCGTGAAAGCCGGCTCGAAGAGCGGCGACGTGCAGGTCGATATCAAGGACTCCGGCTCGATCCGCAAGATGTTCGACAAGGTCGGCAAGATCGACGCGGTCATTGCAGCCGCCGGCAAGGTGCATTTCGGCGAGTTCGCCAAGATGACCGAGGCGGAGATCGGCATCGGTCTCAAGGACAAGCTGATGGGCCAGGTCAATCTGGTGCTGATCGGCCGCGACTATGTGAACGATAACGGCTCCTTCACCTTGACCAGCGGGGTCCTCAGCCACGACCCGATCCGCCTCGGCACCGGCGCCAGCCTGGTCAATGGCGCGATCGATTCGTTTGTGCGCGCCGCCGCCATCGAGCTGCCGCGCGGCATCCGGATCAATTCCATCAGCCCCGGCGTGCTCGAGGAGTCGCTGCCGTCCTACGGTCCGTACTTCCTCGG
>DASRRI010000150.1:0-75347 GCA_035695765.1 Dongiaceae bacterium | reverse complement strand
GCGCCTGCGCAACAACCGTAAGGCCTACAAGGTCGCCATGATCGCCCTCGCACGCCGGCTGATCGTCGCTCTCAATGCCATGCTCCGCGATCAGACACCCTGGAGGCTCGCGCGAGCCTCCACATGACAGTTGCTCGCGCTTCGCTTGGCCGGGGTGACGGTACGGTGGCTGGTGCGAGCGAGCGTAAGAAGCAACCGCCTCAGCTCGTTTCGAGCACGGTGTCCCAGTAAAGAAAATCCCGCCAACTCTGGTGCAAGTAGTTTGGCGGGAAGGCTCGACCATTTTCCTGCAGCTCGTGAGTGCTGGGCTGCAGGGGCCGTCGCCTTGGGTGCATGCCCACCTCGTGCGGCAGGCGGCTGCCTTTGAGGAGATTGCAGGTCTGGCACGCCGTCACCACGTTAGACCAGCTCGTGTGCCCGCCGCGCGAGCGCGGCACGACATGATCGAAGGTCAGGTCGTGGGTCGGGAACGTCTCGGCGCAATATTGGCAGCGGAAACGGTCGCGCAGGAACACGTTGAACCGGGTGAAGGCCGGCCGCCGCGATTGCTGCACGAATTCCTTGAGCGAAATGACGGAAGGCAGCCGCATCGTGAAGGACGGGCTGTGCACTTCGTTTTCGTATTCGGAGATGATGTTGACCCGGTCGAGGAAGACAGCCTTCACCACTTCCTGCCACGGCCAGAGCGACAGGGGGAAGTAACTGAGCGGCCGGAAGTCGGCGTTGAGGACCAGGGCCGGACAAGCTTCAGGCGATGCCTGCACGCATACGCTCCGTCATCAATCTGTGACGGGTGACGGCCCGTCACACTCGATAGCACACCATAGCAATAGAGGGCTCGAGCCCAAAACACAAGATATTGAAAACCGCCATCCCGTTGATTTCATTTGGTTGTCATTGCGCCGCAGCAGCCGCGCCGAAGCATTGGCGCAGGAACAGGGCGCCCTTTTGCGCGCCGACCTGATCGATCGAATGGGGCAGGCCCGGTCGCGATTCGGTCTCTACCGGGATCCCGGCGTCGATCAAGGCCTTCTGTGCCTGCGCCAGTGCGTCATAGGGCACCACCTGGTCGGCCGTGCCATGGACCAGGAAAACGCTTGGCTTCGACTTGATCTCGGCTGTGAGCAGATGCGGCGCGATCAATCGACCGGAAAAACCTAAAATGCCACCGATTCGGTTCGGCCTGCGCGGTCCCACGTGGAGCGACATCATGGTGCCCTGGGAGAAGCCGACCAGGGCGACGTCGCGATCGCTGAGGCCGCGCTTGGCGAGCTCCGTGTCCAGGAACCGGTCGAGGATTTCCACTGCCAGGCGCACGCCGCCTAGCATCATCTCCGGCGATCTATCCTCCAGCCCGAACCACTGGAAACCCATCGGCGAGATCTCGCATGGGAAGGGTGCATTGGGCGACAGGAACTCCGCCTCCGGCAGCGCCTGGGCAAAGAACGGCGCAAGGCTGATGAGGTCATCGCCGTTCGAGCCATAGCCATGCAGCAGTACGACCAGCTGCTTCGGCTTGCCACCTGCGGCGGGTGGCTGCGAGGGGCCGGAGAGTTCCATCATGTGCTGTTCCCATCTGTGCACCGGCATCTAGCCGATGACAGTGGCGGGAGACAAGGGGAGGCAGATCGGGAACGACGCAATGCAGGCCGCGGCAAGCTTGCGCGGAATTCGATAACATGGCATTCACACCGCATGTTCGACGCGACGAAATCCGCCAGAGTTTCCTGGTGGCGCTCCATCTAGGAGCGGCACGCCGTCATGCATTTCAATCTGACCGTTGCCGCCGTGACCCGGTAGGCAGGTTCCTTCAAGCGACACGTCTCCCGCGCGCGGCGGCTCCAAACTGGAGAAGCCGATATGCTTCCTTCTGAAAAGCCGATCATTCTCACCGGCGATCGGACGACCGGACCGCTTCACCTAGGGCACTACGTCGGATCCTTGAAGAACCGGGTGAAGCTGCAGGAAACGCACCGCCAGTTCCTTCTTCTGGCTGACATACAAGCGCTCACCGATCACGCGCACGATCCGGACAAGGTGCGCCGCAACGTTCTTGAAGTCGCGCTGGATTACCTGGCCGTCGGCATCGATCCGGAGAAGACGATTATCTGCGTGCAGTCGGGCCTGCCGGCTCTGGCCGAGCTGACCACGCTCTTTCTGAACTTTGTCACGGTCGCACGACTTGAGCGCAATCCGACGATCAAGGACGAGATCCGCGCGCGCGGCTTCGGCCGGGACATCCCCGCTGGATTCCTGTGCTACCCGGTCGCCCAGGCCGCCGACATAACGGCGTTCAAAGCGACGATCGTACCTGTCGGCGAAGACCAGGCCCCGCTCATCGAACAGACCAACGAGATCGTGCGGAGTATCAACAAACAAGTCGGCCGTGACGTGCTGCTGGAGGCGAAGGCCGTCATTCCGCACATCGGCCGGCTGCCCGGCGTCGACGGCAAGACCAAGATGAGCAAGTCGCAGGGCAACACGATTCCGCTGTCGGCGACGCCTGATGAGATCCGCCAGGCCGTGCAGCGGATGTACACCGACCCCAATCATCTTCGGGCAAGCGATCCCGGACAAGTCGAAGGCAATGTGGTCTTCACCTATCTCGATGCATTCGATGACGAGGAATCCGCTGTCGCCGATTTAAAAGCGCACTACCGCCGTGGAGGGCTTGGCGACATGGCGGTGAAACGTCGGCTCGAATCGATACTGCAGGAGTTGGTCGCGCCGATCCGGGAACGCCGTGCTGCCTATGCGCGCGATTCGGGTTACGTGCTCGATCTGCTGCGAGCGGGGACCAGAAAGGCGAACGCACTGACCCGGGCCACGCTCGACGAAGTGCGATCGGGATTGGGGCTATTCTCCCTTGACAGCTGACAGCCGCACCGCTGTCGCTGCTATTGGATGCAGCCGGCGCGCGCCGCCTGTGCATAGCGCACGAGCTCGGGGCGCAGCTTCTGATTGGCGGCGAGATAAGCATCGATCGCCGCCGCGGCAAACTCAGGGTACGCGTGCGCCCAGTGGCCGAGGCCGTGCAGCGCGTTCTCCTGGCACGCGGGGTTCGGCAGCTTCAGGGTGTCGCGCATGACGTCAAGGCAGGCTTCGTGCAGCGGGTCGGGCCTGCTCGGCTTCGAAGTCGCACCGATCGCCGCGATGTCCCACCACATGTAGCAGATCTTGTTGAGCTCGTTTCCACCGGGCTCATCGAGATGTGACAGGATGGGCTCGCAGCGCGGCTGGAACAGCCGCGCGAACAAGGTCTGCATCGCGGCGATGCAGACCGAGCGCGCCTCGACCGGCACGCTACCGTCATTCAGGAATCGGCAATAGGAGCCGGCGCTCTCGCTGACCAGGAAATGGAGCCCTTGCCCGATCTGGCTATCGGCGAATTGCTCGGTCAGCGGCTCCGGGTTCTCGAACAGGCGCGTCAGATACTCGATCGCCTGCTCCGGCTGCGGGTTCCACCAATCTTCATCTGGCTCGAAATACCAGGGTTGCTCATAGAATGGCACGGCGTGATCGAAGACGTAATCGATCCAATCGTGGTAGCTGAGATCGGAGCCGGACACCGTCATCCTCCTACACCGCCGGCGTGGCGTGATAATAGTGCCAGAGCATGCGCGCGGCATAGGAGCGGTAGGGGCGCCAGGGCTCCGCGATCTCGCGCAATCGCGTGGGGCTCGGCCGCTCCTTCAGGCGCTTCATGCGCTGCGCGGCGATGATGAGGCCGAGGTCATGGGCCGGCAGCACATCGGGGCGGCGCAGGCTGAACAGCAGGAACACTTCGGCCGACCATACGCCCAGTCCCTTGACGCTGGTGACGGCGGCGATGACCTCGTCATCGCTCCGCCGGCGCAGCTTCGGGATCGAGATGCGGCCATCGGTGAAAGCGGCGGCGAGATCGCGGCCATAGATCACCTTCTGCCGGCTGAAGCCGACCGCCCGGAGATCATCATCGGTGAGCTTGAGGAACGCGTCGGGCGTCGCCGTTTTCAAGGCACCATCGAGCCGGGCGGAGATCGCCTTGGCGGCGTGCGTGGAGACCTGCTGCGCCACGACCACGTGCAGCAGGCCCATGAAGGTCGCGGGCCGGCTGCGCGGCGGAGGAGGGCCGACCTCCTCGATCGCACGGGCAAAATCGCGGTCGGCCGTGCCCAGGTGCTTCAGGGCGCGTTGCAGCAGGTCCTGATCTTCTTTAGGTCTAGCCATATGCGCCCGCACTTTATCGTTGTTGCTCGATGATCGTCACCCGATTCGCACCCAGCCCGACCGGCTACCTGCACCTGGGCCATGCGCATTCCGCGTTGGTGGGATGGCAGAGGGCGCGGGCGGAATCGGGCCGGTTCTTGCTGCGGATCGAGGATATCGACCCGGCGCGCTGCCGCCCCGAGTTCGAGGCGGCGATCCTGGAGGACCTGGTCTGGCTCGGGCTCGATTGGGATGGGCCGGTGCGGCGGCAGTCGGAGCATCTGGCCGATTATGAGGCGGCGCTCGAAAGGCTGCGCGTCATGGGCCTGCTCTATCCCTGCTTCTGCAGCCGCAAGGACATCGCCGCGGCCGTCACGGCCCCACACGGGCCGGAGGGGCCGGTCTATCCCGGCACCTGCCGCAACCTGCCGACGGAACTGGCGCGCGCGCGGCAGGCACGGGGCGAGCCCTATGCGCTGCGGCTGGATGTCGCAAAAGCGCGCACGCTCACCGGGCCGCTGACATTCCAAGACGAAGGGGCGGGCGTGGTGGCGGCCAATCCGGAATCCTTAGGCGACGTTGTGCTGGCGCGCCGGGACGCGCCCGCCAGCTATCATCTGTGCGTCACTCTGGACGATCACCTGCAGGGCGTGACCTTGGTCACAAGGGGTACCGATTTGTTCCACGCCACCCACATTCATCGGCTTTTGCAGGCGGTCCTGGACTTGAATGTGCCCACCTGGGCACACCATCTGTTGCTGACCAATGCGGCGGGGGAGCGCTTGTCCAAGCGGGACGGGGCGGCAAGCTTGCAGGCGCTGCGTCGGGCCGGGCGATCAGCGGCAGAAGTTCGCGCAATGGCGGGCAGCAGCGGCTAGCCCCGGTGGGATGGAACGTTTATAGGGGGCGCGGCATGAACCGACCGGCGCGGACTTGATGGATCTATCTGCTCTCTGGCCCGAACTCATCGCCCTGGGCCAAGTCATCATCATCGACCTCGTGCTCGCCGGCGACAATGCCATCGTCGTCGGCATGGCGGCCGCCGGGCTCTCCAAGGAACAGCGCGGCAAGGCGATCTTCGTAGGCATCGTCGCTGCGACCATCCTGCGTATCCTGTTCGCATCGGTGACCACCCATCTCCTCGATATTCTGGGACTGACCCTGGCCGGTGGCCTGCTGCTGCTGTGGGTGTGCTGGAAGTTCTGGCGCGAGCTGGCGCATCAGCGGCGGGAGCGTCTGCGCGAAGCCTCGACGTCGCACAAAGAGCTGACCAAGGACGAACAGTGCGAGCTGGCGGAGCATGAAGAAGCGCTGCCCGGCGCTGCGCCCGGCAAGACCCTGCGGCAGGCCATCATCCAGATCGTGATTGCCGACGTCTCCATGTCACTCGATAACGTGCTCGCCGTCGCGGGCGCAGCGAACGAGCACAAATGGGTGCTGATCGTCGGCCTCGCTTTATCGGTCGGCTTGATGGGCGCGGCCGCCACCGTCATCGCGAACCTGCTGAAGCGCTATCACTGGGTCGCCTATGTCGGCCTCGCGATCATCGTGTGGGTCGCGGGCGACATGATCTGGCGCGGCACCATGGAAGTCGCAACGCAAGTCGGCGACATCGGGGCGCTGTTTTAGCGGCTCACGACTTCCTATCGAAGCGCTACCACGGGCGAGGATCCACAGCTGGCAGCGTCTCGGTATATCCGCTGCTAGGCCTTGACGGCGTGCGTCAGCAGCAGCCTGCCATAGCCCTGGTCGCGCCAGGACACATCCGCGGATTCGATGTCCCTAAGCTCGATCAATGCAAACCCGGCGTCGGCGATCCGCCAGCGCATCTCCTCGGCCGTCACGAACAGCGTCTCGAAGTGACGGTCATCGCAGATCCAGACCTTGCCGTGCGCGGTGTTGGCCAAGGCAAGAGTGCCGCCCGGCTTCAGGACCAAGCGCGCTTCGGCCAGCGCGCGATCGAACGCATCCCAGTCCGGCAGAGTTTCTAGCGCAAAGCACGATTGCACCAGGTCGAATTTTTCCGCTGCGTAAGGCCATGGCTTGGAGAGGTCGGCGACCTTGAGGCCCATGACCTGGCGCGCCTTGTCCGCCACAAGCTCTTCGGCCGTCTGGGTGCTACCGAAAAGCCCCAGCGCGTGCCGCGCGGCTTCGATGAGGCCCGCATCGACGATGCCGGCGCGCGCAGTTTCGATCCGGCGATGGTTGTCGGCGACATTCGCGTGGCTGAGGTCGAACCCGTAAAGCTCGTTTCGCCCGGAGACGAACACACCCCAGTAGAGCACGGTTGGACCGCAGCCGGCGTCGAGAATCCTGAGGCCCCCGCCCGGCGACAATTTGCGCGTCACTTCAGCCAGGAATTCGCCGACTTCGCGGTTCTCGTGCCCAAGCGAGGCGTAGTACTCGCGCCAATAGGCGCCGGATTCGAAGACGTCCTCGACATTGCCCTGCATGTGCGATCCTCCACTCCAGGATCCCGCGGGTCCTGCCGCGGCGTCCCGCCATTCGTCAGGACGCCTTGGCTCCCCGCATATAGGCCCGCTGGCCGAACATAGCGTCGCTGAGCTCGGCGAAGAAGCGGCCGTAGATGTCCATGTAGTCGAGCACACCTTTCTGGGCCCGCTCGATCATCTCGGGATCGCCCTCGGTGTACAGCTGCACCATCTCGACGCCCATTTCCCGATGAGACACTTCAACATCATCATGGACGAGGAGAAAATTGAGCACCGAATCATTCTCGGCCTTGAGGCCGTAGAATTCGCGATGGGTCTGGAACGTCTTCAGGAACACCCCGAAATCGAGTGGCGCCGTCGCTTCATTGGCGACATGGAAGCCGAGCGCCTCGACGATCGGCGCTTCCCGATAATAGCGCCGGATGATTTTTCCGAACTCCCGGCCGGTCGGCACGCAATAACGCGCGTCGAGCAATTCATGCGCGCTGATCCCCCAATGCGCCGCCATATCGGCATAGAGCTGGTGATGGCTGGGCAGAAGGCCGTTCTCCATCGCGTTGAGGCCGTATTCGTCGATTGCGGCGAACAGCACACGCGCGGCACGTCCCGTCGCCTGGAACGGATCGATCTCGAAGCATTCGTCGGTGATTCGGCTCGACAGTGCGAGCACGCCCGGCGGCACTTCCAGGACAAAGAGGCCCTCGGATGCGAGCAAGATGCGCACTTCATCGCGCGTCAGCGGCCGCGACGCCAGATTCTCGCCGAACGCTTCCAGCGTCTTCACCGCGGGATGCGAGAATACGACGTCCTTCAAGCCCTCGATCGCCGGACTGACCTCCAGGGGCAAGTGGGTATACTTGGTCGGATCGACCGACTTACCTCTGACGTAACGCAAGTGAGACATGATCCAGCCCTCGCATTTCTTGGACGTTCAGTTCAACACCACGCAACTAAGAATTAGTGAAGAAGCCCCGGCAAATCGGCAAAACTATCACTCCGATCCATCATGAATCAGATCGCCGGCTTCGCAGCACGGAGTCCTTCGAGGCACGAATGCGCGACAATGGTGGCGAGCACCAGCGCGCCGCCGCAAGCCGTCGTCAAGGATGGCGTCTCGCTCAAGGCCATCCAGACCCAGAGCGGGCCCAGCACGATCTCGAGCATCATGATGAGCGTCACATGCGAGGCCGGCATGTATTGCGGGCCCGAGGACAACAGCATGGTGGCTGCCGGCACGATGACAACGCCAAGCGTCAGCAGGATCCAGAGATCGTTGCTGCTGCCGATTCCTGCCGAGGCGAATGGCCATACGAGGATTCCTGAGAGAATTCCCCCGAAGGCGATGATCGATGGAATCTGGCTTTCAGGGCAGCGCTGCAGCGCGACGTAATAGCCGGCGAGCGACAAGGCGTAGCCGAGCGCCAGCATATCGCCGACGATGAAGGACGTCGCCAGCGACCCCGAGAAAATGATGGCGAGCCCCGCGAACACCACGACGACCGCAACCGAGGTCGCGCGCGTCGGTTTTTCCCGAAGAAACAGCCATCCGAGGAGCGCTGCGAACAAGGGCGCGCCGCTGGCGATGACCAGGGTGCTGGCGACGGTCGTCGCATTGATCGCCGAGATGAAAAAGAGAATCGTGCCGGCAAAGGACAGGATCGCGGCGATCGCCGGAAAGCCCAGGCTTCTCACATGCAGTTTCTTGCGTGTGGCGATGAGGATTGCCAGCATGACGAGGCCCAGAAGGATGCCGCGCCAGAAGATGACGGTTGAGGAATCGACACTGACGAGGCGCACCAGCAGCCCTTCGAAGCTGGCAAGGACGGTGCCGCCCGCGGTCAGCACCAGGCCCTTTCGATAGTCCCTGGAAAGACCCATGCCGGATTGCCGTTCGAGAGTGAGTACGCCGTCAGTCATCTATCCGCACCGCGAGGCGAGTTTGCAAGTGGAGGCTACCGCCGGGCTACCAGCCGGATGCCGGCCGCCGGTGTTTCCTTGGACGTGCACCGGCCGGTCGGGAAATGAAGGGTTACGATCGTGCCTTTCCCGAGCTCGCTTTCGACCTCGAGCTTGCCGCCCATCAGCTCGGAGAGGTTTTTCGCGATGGTGAGGCCAAGGCCTGCGCCGTCATAGCGCCGCGAATTGCCGTGATCGACCTGGTGGAAGGGCGCGAACACGCTCGCGATGTCTTCCGGTGAAATGCCGATTCCGGTGTCGCTGACCGAAATTTTCAGGCCTTTCTCGCGGTCAATCCGCGTCGTCATCACGACTCGGCCTTCTGGAGACGTGAATTTGATGGCGTTGCCGAGCAGGTTGACCAGGACCTGGCGCAGGCGCCGCTCGTCGGCCGTCAGGGTCACGTGTTGCGCCCGGTGGTCCAATTTCAGCTCAACCTTGGCGCTATCCGCATGGATCCGCATCAGCGAAGTCACGCCCGAGACCACTTCGTCGAGATCGACATTCTCCGCGTGCACCTTCAGCATACCGACGTCGATGGTCGATATGTCCAGAAGATCGTTGATCATGCTTAGCAGATGATTGCCGCTGAAGGTGATGTCCTCGAGATAACGCCGATAGCGCTCATTGCCGATCTCGCCATAGGTGCCAGCGCGCATAACGTCGGCAAAGCCGATCACGGCGTTCAAGGGCGTGCGCAATTCATGGCTCATCTTCGCCAAGAATTCGCTCTTGGCATGGTTGGCGGCGTCGGCGCGCTCGCGCTCCTTCTCGATGGCCGCGTTCGCGAGTCTGAGCTGGCGGCACTGCTCGTTCAGCTGCTCATTCAGCAGCCGGGCCGCGCGGTCGGCACGCCACTTCGCCGTCAAGGCGAACACGAACTGCTGCAGTTCCATCTTCTGGAACGGCTTGCTGATATAGAACAGCTTGTCGAGGGGTGGCACGCGGCGAGCGATTTCGTTGAGCGGCGTGTCGGAATAGCCCGTCACGATGACGATATTGACTTCGGGATCGATCGCCCGGATGCGGGCCGCGGTTTCGATGCCGTCGATGCCGGGCGGCATGCGCACGTCCAGAAACACCACCGGAAAGGTCTGGTCCCCTTCGCGTGCCGTGCGGATGGTTTCGACCGCCTCCTCGCCACGGCGCACCAGGACCGGCGAGAAGGTCGGTGCGGGCGCCGATGGCAATTTCTCCCCGAACAGCTTGGCTTCGAGGTCCTCGATGGTGCTGCGGCGGGCGAACGGCGGATTGATGTCCTCGACCACCGTCCGATAGGCGTCCAGCACCGCCTGTTCGTCGTCGGCGACGAGGATGCGGAACGAATCTGCGCTCATATCGGTCATGCCGCGGCGCTTTCGTTTGACGCGGCGGGGGAAGCGGATACCGGCAGCACGACGTGGAACGACGCGCCCCTTCCGATGCCCTTGCTTTCCGCGAACATGCGCCCACCCATGGTGGCGATGCTGTTGGCCGACCAATGGAGGCCGATGCCGCCGGTTTTTGCTTTCTTCGTGCTGAACCCACGCCCGAATAGATTCTTGAGCACCTCTGGATCGATGCCGTTGCCGTTGTCCTTGACCGTCAAATGAACGACCTCGCGGCCACTGTCGATTTCGAGCCCGGCATCGATGTCGATGCGTCCGCTGACCCGGCCAGTTTCCTGGATGGCTTCGGCCGCGTTGACCATGAGGTTGCCTAGAATCTGCGCAATCACGATCGGATGGCCAAGAACGTCCGGAGCCGTTTCGATGCTGGGCGCCACCCGGACATCGACGATCGCGGAGCCGTTGGTCGGCAACAGGCGCGAGGCTTCCTGGACGACGGAGCTGAGCTTCACCGGCTCGAGGCGGCGCTTGTCCATGCTAAGCGCGCTATGATCCTGGAGGATCTGCTCGATATGCCGGTTCTGCTCGGCAACGATCCGCAGATCCTCCGCGAACCGATGGCCGCGCTCCAGCATCGCCTTCATCGCGGCTTCGACATATTCGACCAGCATGCGCCGGCGTTCGGGAACGGTCTCTTCGGATTTCAAGTCGGCAAAGGCTGCGTCCAGGTGGGTTGCCGGCGGCATCACCGCGACTTCGGAGAGATGCGAGACAGTCACGACCACCGGAGACAAGGCGTTCCGCACATTGTGGATGACGCCCGCCGCGATCTCCGCCATGCCGCTTTGGTAGGATTCTTCCACCAGGCGGCGACGGACATGGCCCAGCTGCTCGGCCGCGGCATCGAATTCCTTGGAAAGGACACCAATCTCGTCATTGCGGTCGAGCGCCAGGCGCCGACTCAAATCGCCGGTCTGGCCGACGGCGACAACATGTGTCGTGAGCTTGTTCAAGGGCGCCACGATGAGGCGCGTCAGCATGATCCAGATGACAGCCATGACCAGCCAGGCCGTGATGACGGTCGAGATGGTCGCCAGGACCAGCGTGGTGCTGCCGATCGCACTGATGTTACGCGGCGTCTTGGCCTTGATCAGCAGCGGCGCGCCATCCAGCATCGTCTTGGCATACTGATAGGTTGCGAGACTATCGCTGTCGGATGCGTCGACCGAATATTCGTGGCCCCCGGAGATCGCGGCGATCGCGGTCACTTCCTTGGGCGACAGCTCAGAGCCATCGGTGCGATAGACGTCGAACTTGACGTGGGTCTGATCGACGAGCGCTGCGATGAGCGAGGTCGAGAGCAGGCGCCCCATGAAGAAGGATCCGCGCACCGGGCCTTCCCGGGTGCTCTGCAGGATCGGGAACGATGCCAGGAGCATCGGGCCATGCTCGGTCAAGAGAATGCCGGTGATGCCGTTGGTCTTGTCGTGCGCCAGCAGCGGATGATCGGCCGGCATATCACCCGTGAATGGCTGGATCGTGATTTCCTCGCCGCTTTCCAGATCGACCGACATGCTTCGGACGCGATGGCCGTTCGTGTCATAGATCCCGATCAGTTGCATCTCGAGATCCCGCATCACGTCGACGGTGAAGGTCTGCCGGTCGTATTCATCATTGGGCTTGACAACATATTCATAAGTCGCGTCCCAGGCGCTGAAATCGCGCGCAGAGCGGCCAAGATCGTCTTCTTCCTTCATGAGGGCTTCGGCGACGCGCTGCGCGTTCTGCTCGCCTTCGCGGCGCTCGAGTTCGTTGAAGGTCGGCCAGACGACGAAGGCAAAGATGAGGCCGTTGCCCACCAGCAGGATCGCAATCACGACCCCCAGCAAGCGCATGACCTTGTTGTTCAGCGAGGATCTCGCTTTATCCCCCGACATGCATTCGCCTCGCACTTGAGTTCACAGGTAAACCGGAATCGAACAGGTAACGCGGGACACTGGTGAGCTTTTTCAACCTAGTTCGAAGAATTTAATTAGATGCTAATGAGCGCAGGCCTCTTCTTCCCGCGCTTAACGCGTGCTGAGTTTATATCGATAAATCAATGGCTTAGTTGCCTTCGAACGGCCGACTTCCTGGCCGAAGGATATCTGCCGGTGGGAGAATGGCCGGTGAGAGATGCGCAACTGGCACGATCAGGCCGAGCGGCCCGCGCTGACCTCAATGCTAGATCGCGTTCACTCCACCCTCAATCATGCCGCCACAGGCCGAGGGCGAGGTCGCTGTAATCGGGGTGGTCGGGCGCGATGTGGCCGTGGCGGATCAGGAAGTCGATCAGCACCAGCGCGACGTTGAACTTGAAATCCTCGCCGGCCGCCAGGATCGCTTCCACGTCATCGAGGTCCATCAGGCGGAAGCTCGCGATCTCGCCATCGACATTGACCGGCTTGAAATCGGCGGGCAGCTCCAGGTCGTAGACGAACATGGTGTCGTTACGCAGCCAGCCCTGATGCTCCATGCGATAGCGGATGGCGCCGACCGGCTTTGCGCGCGCGGCGAGGGCGGCGGGGATCGAGGCCTCTTCCTCGCATTCCTTGGCGAGGCATTCCTTGACGCCCATCCCGAGCGGAATGCCGCCGGCGACCAGATGATCGAGCTTGCTGGGTTCGATCGGGCGGTTGTCGGCGCGCTTGCCGATCCACAGCTTCAGCCGCGCACCGTCGCGCACGAAGCCGTTCATATGCACGCCATAGCCATGCACGCCTAACATCGGGACAGCGGAGCGCTCCAGGCGCATCAAAGGCGCCGTGCCGAAGCGCGTCAGGACCGGGAACCATTCATTGCGCCAGCCGGTGAATATTCCGGCCTCGTAGAGATCGCGCGCGACGTCGCCGACTGCCGCCGACCGGTGATCGAATGTCGTCAGATGATCGCGCAACCGCATGGACTTCTCATCGATTGCGAATACGGTGGGATATTTCTCCAGCCGTGCTGCCACGTCGCGCCGCACCCAGCCTGCTGGTTCGCTGGCGATCAGCCAGGGCAGGTATCTGCCCATGTCGACACTCTGGCAGCGATGGATGTGATCGAGCAGGCTCATGTGCGCACGAACGGAACAGGTCTGCGGAGATGCGCGATGACGTCGAGATAGTCGGGATCTTCGGGTCCGATGATGCCGAACCGCACCAACAGGTCGAGCTTCGCCAAAGCGGCATCGAACATGAAGTCGTCCGCGCCGCGCAGATTCTCCTCCAGACGATCCATCGACCAGAGCTGGAACTCGGACACTTCCCCGTCGTCGTTGCGCGGCTGGAAATCGGCCGGCAGTTCCAGGTCGAAATTGAACTGCACGCCGATACGCAAACCTTCCGCCGCCTCGATCATCATGGTGATGAGGCTCACGGGTTGCGCGCGCTCGGCCAAGGTCGGTCCAATGCAGGCCTCTTCCGCGCACTCCTTCAGGAGATTCTCGGCAATCGAGAGGCCATAAGGCTGACCGCCGCCCACCACCAGATCGAGCATGCCCGGATCGACATGCTTGGTCATGGCGCGGCGCCCGATCCAGACTTTCCATTCGCCGCCTTCGCGCACCAGTCCGTTCACATTGATGCCGTAGGTCTGCAGGCCGAACAACGGCGTCGCGGCGCGCTCCATGAGCAGCAGCGGTGCTTCACCGAAGCGGCGGTTGACGGGATAAAGCTCGCCGCGCCAGCCAGGAATCGCATCGCGCTCATGCAGCTTTGCGAGGACATCGGCGACAGCCTTGCTGCGATCTTCGGTTTCGGCAAGGCGATCATGCAAATGTACTTCGCGATCGGTCAGATAGAAGACGTTCGGGAACTCCGCGAGCATCTGCGCGAAATCCGGCACGACCCACCCGACATGGCGGTCGGCCACGATGAAGCGGCGATAGGGCGCTGGATCGGCGGCCAGATCGACCGGGGGACAGCGGCGGAACAACCGCAGCAGGCTGGAGGAAGCAGCGCTCAATTCATCTCGCCTTTCTTCTCCGTCGCCATTGTACCGCCGCAATTGCGCCCTCGCCCCGCCACTTATGCGCGCGATAAGCGCAGACCTGCCGATGCAGGCGCTGCATATGGCACGGTTCTAGAGGAGGGGAAGGCAAATGCAAGGGTCAAAGCTGCCGAAATCAAGACTCTGGATCGCGGGCGTCTCCACCGCCCTCATTCTCGTGGGCTGCGAGGCGCAGCCGGTCAAGGAGGACGCGGCCAATGCCAATCAGCCTTCGAAGACTGAGGAAGCGAAGCCGGCGGGAGCGCAAGGCGCTGTCGACATCGAAGCCGTTGCCCCCGTGGATATTAACTTGGCGCCCAAGACGGCGAAGCAGAAGGCAGAAGTCGATCAGCCAGCGGGCGCTGCGATGGGTGCATCGCAGGCAGCACCGGTCGCGCCGGCCACATTCGGCGATGTTTTGTACCAAGCGCCGGTTCCGGGCGAAGATGAGACCTATCTCGCTTTCAACGACAGTCCCGTGAAGCAGGTCGTGGAGGTGCCCGTATCCGACGTCGATACCGGCGCCTATTCCAACATCCGGCGGTTTCTCATGAACGGCCAACTGCCGCCCAAGGACGCGGTACGGGTGGAGGAGATGATCAACTACTTCTCCTACGACTATCCGGGGCCACAAGCCGGCGGCGATCCGTTCCGCGTCACCACGTCGGTAGAACGCACGCCGTGGAACAAGGAAACCTATCTGCTCCACATCGGTATCAAGGGCTATGAACCGCCGATGGCCGCGCGGCCGGCAGCCAACCTTGTATTCCTGGTCGACGTGTCGGGCTCGATGGCGGATGCGGACAAGCTGCCGCTGCTGAAGGCCGGCATGAAGATCCTGACCGACCAGCTGCGCGACGACGACAAGGTCACGATCGTGGTGTATGCCGGCGCGGCCGGGCTTGTCCTGGAGCCAACTGCCGGCAAGGACAAGGCCAAGATCAAGGAAGCTTTGGACCATCTGGAAGCGGGCGGCTCGACGGCAGGCGGCGAAGGCCTGGCGCTCGCTTATGCGAAGGCGAAGGAGGCCAGGATCGATGGCGGCATCAACCGCATCATCCTGGCGACCGATGGCGACTTCAATGTCGGCGTCACCGACATCAACCAGCTGAAGGACAAGGTGGAGGATGCGCGCAAGAGCGGTGTGTCATTGACCACGCTCGGCTTCGGCGAAGGCAATTACAACGATGCGCTGATGGAGCAGATCGCCGATGTTGGCAACGGCAATTACGGCTATGTGGATTCCCTGAAGGAGGCCAAGCGCCTGCTCAGCGACCAGCTGTCCGGCACCATCCAGACCATCGCCAAGGACGTGAAGATCCAGATCGAGTTCAATCCTGCCGTGGTCGATGAATACCGCCTGGTTGGCTATGAGAACCGCGCTCTCAACCGCGAGGATTTCAACAACGACCAGAAGGATGCGGGCGAGATCGGAGCGGGCCACACGGTCACCGCGATCTATGAGATCGCGCTCAAAAGCTCGAAGGGATTGATGGTCGATCCTTTGCGCTATGGCGGCGGGCAATCCGACGGCAAGCCGGATCCCAACGCGACCGAATTCGCGTTCCTACGCCTGCGCTACAAGGCGCCGGACGGCGATGTCTCGAAGCTGATCGAAACGCCGCTTTCCGTGACAGCGCTCAAGGAGCCTAATGACGCGCCCGCCGACGCGCGCTTCGCGGTCGCGGTTGCGGCGTTCGGCCAGAAGCTGCGCGGCGGCGACTATATCGGCACCTTCGGCTATGACCAGATCACGGCGGCCGCGCGTTCCTCCCGCGGCAGCGACGGCGATGGCTATCGTGCCGAATTCATCGAGCTAGTCGAGATGGCCAAGGCGCTTGATAACGGGTCGTGATAACCGGACCTTAACCACGTTCTCCCGCAAAACTGCGGCGGCCGCTGTTGCCTTGGCAATGCTGCCGCCGAACTTTATGATTGCACCGGTAAGCGGGAGGAGCGGCGTGAGACGATCCGTTGGATTCTGGCTGCTGGTGCTGCTCGGCGGGACCGTCGCGCTGGTCTTCGTCCTGGAGCAGCTGTTCCCAGGCACGCTCGATGATCCCGACGCCCGCATGAGCATCCTCTACAAGGTTGGCTGGATCGCGCTGGTGGGCGCGTCGGTCGTAGGCTATGCGCGCTTCAATCCGAAAGGCGCGCTGCGCAATGCCCTCATCTGGGTCGCGATCTTCCTCGGCCTCGTTGGCGTCTACGCGTTCAAGGATGATGCCGCCTTCATCGGCCAGCGCATGCTCGGCGCGCTGGTGCCGAGCCAGGGCACCGCGCACGACGACGGCACAATCAGTTTTCCGGCCGGGCCTGACGGCCACTTCCACATCCAGGCGGAGGTCAATGGCAGCCGCGTCACCTTCATGGTCGATAGCGGCGCCAGCGATATCGTGCTGACCCCGAACGATGCGCGCCGCATCGGCATCGACCCTGCCGATCTCGAGTTCGACCGGTTCGCGGAGACCGCGAACGGGACAGTGCGCGGCGCCGCAATCCGGCTCGACAGCTTCAGGATCGGGACCATCGGCATGAGCAAGCTGCCGGCGTCGGTCAACGGCGCCGACATGTCGGAAAGCCTGCTCGGCATGGAGTTCCTCAACCGCCTCAGCGGGTGGCGCGTAGAGAAGAGCACGTTGACGCTGGTGCCGTAGCAGAAGACGCCCCTTCGCCTCAGTGACTCACCGCCCTTCCCAATACTCGTCCGGGATCGCCCGGGTCTCGTCGGTCAGCATCTGATTGGGGATGTCGAAGCGGCGGCGCTTTTCAATCTGCGCTTGATCGAAGATTGCCTGGATGGCTGGGTGGCTGTTGAAGTGAGCCATGAAGCTGCCGTCCTCGTAGGCTTTCTTGAGGCCGGATTCCAAGGTTTCGGCCAGCGCCGCATTCGTCTTGTTGACGAAGAAGAAGCTGGTGAAGGGATAGACGATCAGCAGATCGCTCTCGACCGCGAGGCCCTGATGTTTGGCGACCTCGCCCGGCGCCTCATGGGCGCCGCGCAGGAAGCAATCGAAGCGGTCCCGCCCCACCATGTCGAACAGGGACTCGTATGGTGCCGTCACCACTTTCAGGCCGACGGCTTCGAGGATCTTCACATCCGCCCAGCCGGGATCCTGGCCGATGGTGAACTGCCTCAGATCCTCGAACGTCTTCACGGCACTGAAGGCCGCCTGCCGGCTGGGATTGATGATGCAGAGGCGGTAGCCGTCCAGCCCGCGCAGCACGGGAATGCGGATTGCGTGGAACCTCTGCTCATATTCGGCGGAGGTGCCGGTCCAGATGAAATCGATATTGCCCAGCTCCAGCTCGCGTGCGGCACGGGTCTGCGACATCTCCTCCGCTGTCGGCTGCAGGACGTAGTCGCCGCCTGATTCCTTCAGCGCCAGCTCCACCAGCGAGCGCGCATAGTCCCAGCGCGGACTCTCGGGCCGCTTGGGATAATAAAGGATCTCAGGATCGGCGCTGACCGCCGCAGCGAATGCCAGCCCGGCAACCGCCACCAAGGCATGCAGGACGATTGCGAATAACAGGGGTCGCTTCAGGGACTGCACGATGCGCCAGCTTTTACAACATCCCAAGGCGGATTATCGGCCGTTTTGTCGCCGCGCGTCCAGCGACATTCAGCAATCCTGGCTTGTTGCGATGGTCCCATTTTCTACGCCGAACCGGCATTCCACTTCGGCGGAAAATGCTCTATCGCTGCAGCACCTGCCGGCACGCCGCTTCGCGCGCCTGCCAGCCGGCGCGCTGCAGCTCCGGCTCATCATGCTCTTCGATCGGCCAGCCGAGGCAGAGATAGGCGACCAGTGCCCAGCCGGTGGGGACGCGCAAGTCCCGGCTCGCCACCGCAGGATCGAGGATGGAGACCCAACCGATGCCGAGCCCGCGCGTGCGCGCTGCCAGCCACAAGGTATGCACGGCCAGCACCGCGGAATAGCGCAGCGTCTCCGGCATGGTCTGGCGGCCGAGGCCTAGCCCCTGTCCCGTGGTTTCATCGCAGAACACCGCGAGGTGGCGCGGCGCTTTCTTGAGGCCGGCGAGCTTGAGGCTGGCATAAAGCTGCGCGCGCTCGCCCTGATAGCCGGACAAGGCGCGCTGGTTGGCTCCGCTGAAGTTGGCAACGATCGCTGCGCGGTTCTCCGGGTCATCGACGCTGACAAAGCGCCAGGGCTGGGCGTTGCCGACCGAAGGTGCGAGGCAGGCAAGTTCCAGCAGCTCTTCCACCATCGCATCGGGAATGGGATCGGTGCGGAAGCGGCGCACGTCGCGGCGCCAGCGCAGCAGCTGCCCGAGGTCATAGCGGAAGCGGTCGTTGAATTGCGGCGAGCGTCGGAAGGCGACGATTTCGCGGAACATGGATCAGGCCGCGCGGGTGTGGCTGGCTTCGACCACGTCGACGATCTCGGCCATGATGCGGCAGACGTCGTAGTCCTTCGGCGTGTAGACCCGCGCGACGCCCATCGCCTTCAGCCGCTCGGCATCTTCCGGCGGCACGATCCCGCCGACGATCACTGGCACCTCGCCAAGGCCGCCGGCGCGCAGGCGATCCAGCACCTCTTTCACGAGGGTAATGTGCGAGCCGGAGAGGATGGAAAGGCCGATCACATGCACGCCTTCTTCCAGCGCGGCATTGGCGATCTCCGCCGGCGTCAGGCGGATGCCTTCATAGACCACTTCCATGCCGGAATCGCGGGCGCGCACCGCGATCTGCTCCGCGCCGTTGGAATGGCCGTCGAGCCCGGGCTTGCCGACCAGGATCTTGATGCGGCGGCCGAGCCTGGCGGAGACCGCATCGACCCGCACGCGCACATCGGTGAGGTCGCTCAGCGGCGCGTTGGCTGCCGCGC
The DNA here is from genome assembly GCA_035695765.1 of Dongiaceae bacterium. Taxonomy (GTDB): domain Bacteria; phylum Pseudomonadota; class Alphaproteobacteria; order Dongiales; family Dongiaceae; genus Dongia_A. The sequence continues at coordinate 56,561 of DASRRI010000150.1, read as the reverse complement.
GCGACACGCCGGTCGGCGCGCGATATTCGCCATAGGTCCTGCGCAGGGCCGCGCCCCACTCGCCGGTGGTGACGCCAGCGTGAGCGCAGGCAATTGATGCGGACATGATGTTTCGGCCGGCCATGGCGTCCGATTCCAGCTGCGCCAGCGCCGCCTTGACCTCGCTGTCGTCGCGGCTGGCGCGCCAGGCCTTCAGGCGCTCGATCGCTTCGCTCTCCGCGGTTGGATCGATTGTGAGGATCCCGCCATCACTGCCGGCGGTGAGGGGCGAGGGTGCGCTGTCGGTGAATTTGTTGACGCCGACCACCACCTGCGCGCCGGCCTCGATCGCGGCAAGGCGGCGGGCGTTGGATTCGACCAGGCGCTGCTTCATGTAGCTGGATTCGATCGCGGCGACCGCGCCGCCCATTTCGTCGATCCGCGCCAGCTCTTCGCGCGCGGCCTGCTTCAGTTCAGCGACCTTGCCGTCGATGACTTTGGAGCCGTTGAAGATGTCGTCGAACTCGAGCAGGTCAGTCTCATAGGCCAGGATCTGCTGCAGGCGCAGGGACCATTGCTGGTCCCACGGCCGCGGCAGGCCGAGCGCCTCGTTCCACGCCGGCAACTGGACAGCGCGGGCGCGCGCATCCTTGCTCAAGGTGACGGCCAGCATCTCCAGCAGGATACGATAGACGTTGTTCTCCGGCTGCTGCTCGGTCAGCCCGAGGGAATTGACCTGCACACCGTAGCGGAAGCGGCGCAGCTTCGGATCTTCGACACCGTAGCACTCGTGCGTGATCTCGTCCCACAGTTCGGTGAAGGCGCGCATCTTGCAGAGCTCGGTCACGAAGCGCAGCCCCGCATTGACGAAGAAGCTGATGCGGCCGACCACTTGCGGCAGGTCCTCGGCCGGAACTTTCGCCTTCACATGGTCCAGCACAGCGATCGCAGTCGCCAACGCATAGGCGAGTTCCTGCTCCGGCGTCGCTCCCGCTTCCTGCAGGTGGTACGAGCAGACATTGGTCGGGTTCCATTTCGGAACCTCACGATAGGTGAAGGCGATGACATCGGCAGTGAGCTTGAGGCTCGGCTCCGGCGGGAAGATGTAGGTGCCGCGGGAGAGATATTCCTTGATGATGTCATTCTGCACGGTGCCTTGCAGTGCGTCGCGCTGCACGCCCTGCTTCTCCGCCGCCGCGATATAGAGAGACAGCAGCCATGGCGCAGTCGCGTTGATCGTCATCGAGGTATTCATGCGATCGAGCGGCAGCCCATCCATCAGCGCCAGCATGTCGCCGAGATGGCTGACCGGGACACCGACCTTGCCGACTTCGCCCTTGGCCAAGGGATGGTCGGGGTCGTAGCCGGTCTGGGTCGGCAGGTCGAACGCGACCGAAAGTCCGGTCTGGCCGCGCGCGAGGTTGGTGCGGTAGAGCGCGTTGGAAGCAGCCGCGGAAGAATGGCCGGCATAGGTGCGGAACAGCCACGGTTGATCCTTGGGCTGGTCCTTTTTCCGGTCCGGTGTCTTGGTCTGATCCATCGCGGCCCCTGATCCGTCTCAGCGCCGGCTCTTAAGAGCCTTGTTTTGCAACGCAATATAAGGTTCGAACGTTCCCTTCGTCCAGCGCACACCATGATATGCTGCAGCGCAAAATCTATTTGAAATCTGTAGCCGGCATAATAACATACAAATAGTGCAGCGCAGCATAACGGTCGCGAGTCAGGGCCAGCGACGACCCGGCGCTGAGTGAACGGAGACGGATTGCATGTGGCCCTATACCCAAGACGAAGTGAAATGGCTGGCCTTGCCGGCGGAGCGCGCGGCGGCTGAGCGGACCCAGCGCGCGATCGACCAGGCCTGGATGAGCGCGGTCGGTGTGCTGCGCCAGCCGGCGAATGATGCCTCCGCCGAAGCGGCGGCTGACCCCAGCGCGACGACTATCAGGGCGTGCTGAGCGCGCTTGCGCGACACCGCATCGATGCGTGCCGCCTGTTGCAGCGGCGTGTCCGGCGGCTGCTGATCCTGATGCGAAGACAGGCATGGTCCCGGCCGCGCGCGGCTGCGCTGGCGTCTCGCGTTGAACCGCGCCCGCTCAATCTCGCCCTGCAAGGCGGCGGCGCACACGGCGCTTTCACCTGGGGCGTGCTGGACCGCTTGCTGGAAGAACGCCGCCTGGTGTTCCAAGCGATCAGCGGCACCAGCGCGGGGGCGATCAACGCCGTGCTGCTCGCGGCGGGGCTGGTGGAGAATGGGCCGGCGGGCGCGCTGGAGAAGCTTGCGCGCTTCTGGTCGGGGCTGTGCGGCAATTCCAACGGCGATGCGTTGACCGGCGGATTCCTGGACTCGCTTCAGGGATTGCAGCGCCTGCAGCATGCCGGCCTCGATCTGATCGGCAAGTTCCTGGCGCCGGCACAGTTCAATCCGCTCGACTTCAATCCGATGCGCGAGCTGCTGCGGTCGCTGGTGGATTTCGACCGGTTGCGCACCGAAGGACCCGCTCTGTTCATCGCCGCGACGGATGCCGCAACTGGGCGCAAGCGCATCTTCACGCGCGCTGAGGTTTCACTGGAAGCGGTGATGGCCTCGGCCTGCCTGCCACAGATCCACCAGGCGGTGGAAATCGATGGACGGCAATATTGGGACGGCGGCTATGTTGCTAATCCGCCGCTCATGCCGTTGATCAATCCGGCGAAAGCCGAGGATACGCTGCTGGTCCAGCTCATCCCGCTGGTCGGACAAGGCGTGCCGAGCGATCACGCCGGCATCAGCGAAGGGCTCAACCGCATCATCTTCAACGCGCCGCTGCGCCAGGAGATTGCCGCCATCCAGCTGATGGCCAGCAGGAGAGTCGCGCCGTTCGTGCGTCACCGGTTCCATTTGATCGATGCCACGCCGGCAACCGCAGCATTGCCGGCCGGCAGCCGCCTGGTGCCGGATTGGCGCGTCATGTCCAAGCTGCGCCTGGAGGGCCGGGAGGCCGCGGAAGCCTGGCTCGTCGGCAACCGCACCGCAATCGGCAAGCGCGCGACGGCGGATCTGGCGAGCGTGTTTCTGTAGGGCACTCCGCCACCACAAAGAGGATATCCCCTCTCCCCCGAGGGGAGAGGGGGATTCTAATTGGGGGAAAGGGGCAGAGTTCTAAGCCGCGTCCAACGCCTGGCGCACGTCCGCCAGCAGATCCTTCACATCCTCCAATCCGATCGACAGGCGGATGAGGCCCTGCGTGATGCCTTGCGCGGCTTTCTGCTCGGGCGTCAGGCGCTGGTGCGTGGTGGTCGCGGGATGGGTCGCGAGCGATTTCGAATCGCCGAGATTGTTGGAGATGAGGATGAGCTTCAGCGCGTTGAGAAACCGGAACGAGGCTTCCTTGCCACCCTTCAAGTCGAGGCTGACCATGCTGCCGCCGGATTTCATCTGGCGGCGCGCCAGCTCGACCTGCGGGAAATTCGCCAGGGTCGGGTAATGTGCGTGGGTCAGCTTCGGGTGGCCCTGCAGCTTCTTGGCGATCTTCTCGGCTGCCTCGCACTGGCGCTGCAGGCGCAGCTCGAGCGTCTCGAGACCTTTCAGCAGGATCCAGGCGTTGACTGGGCTGAGGCTCGGGCCGGTGTGGCGGATGAAGGGCTGCAGCGTTTCGTTGATGTATTTGGCTGTCCCGAGGATGACACCGCCGAGGCAGCGCCCCTGGCCGTCGATATGCTTGGTCGCGGAGTAGACGACGATGTCTGCGCCGAACTCCAGCGGCCGCTGCAGCAGCGGCGTCGCAAAGACGTTGTCGACGATCACCTGCGCGCCGGCGGCGTGGCCCAGGTCGCACACCGCCTTGAGATCGACCAGGCGCAGGCTGGGATTTGACGGCGTCTCGAGCAGCACAGCCTTGGTCGGCTTGGCTAACGCCTTGCGCCATTGCTCGAGATCGCGGCCATCGACGAACTCGGTCTCGACGCCCCATTTCGGCAGGATCTCCTGCACGATGTAATTGCACGAGCCGAATAAGGCGTCGGACGCGACCACGCGGTCGCCCGCTTTCACAAGGCATGCGATCGAGGCGAACACCGCGGCCATGCCGCTGGCTGTCGCGCGCGCAGCCTCGGCGCCTTCGAGCAGCGCCATCCGCTCCTCGAACATCGAGACGGTCGGGTTGCCGAAGCGGCCATAGACGTAGCGGGGCTTCGAATTGTCGAACGCCGCCTGGGCCTCTTCCGCCGACTGATAGACGTAGCCGGAGGTCATGTAGATTGCCTCCGACGTCTCGGCATGCTGCGAACGGCTCAGGCCGCCATGCACCATCTGCGTGGCGATGCTCCATTCCGGGCGAATGTCGTGCTTGTAGTTCTGCATCATCCTGGCTCCCCCCGGACGTCTGTCGCCAGCATCCGGGCACAAAAAAACCCCGACCGGAACAAAGGTCGAGGCGCGTGAAAAATTCGCCAGGCACCTTTTAGCCGCTTGTTTAACGTGGCCGCAATCCGGTCCAAATCACCACGTAGTCGCGCGCAGTATTCACAGGCCAGCCGCGAAGTCAAGGCGGCGCGGCGTCCTCAAACCCGCTTGAACGCACATACTGGTAGTTGCGACAGAGCTTTTGGCGCCTTGCCCGCCTATGATTTTATTTCTAGTCTGGCGGCGGGGAATGGTGAGGGCGGATGAGCGCGACACAGAGCGCGCCGCGTGCGCATTTTTGGGGGGCGTCATGAACGATCAAGGCGGAGCCATTGCGGCCTCATCCTGGCCGAGCGCAGAGCAGCCGGTGCAGAGGCTGCACTATGACGGGACCATCGGCGCGCTCTACTGGATATTCATCAAGAACTTCCTGCTGAATATCATCACGCTCTCGATCTACCGCTTCTGGGGCAAGACCAATCTGCGCCGCTATGCCTGGTCGCACACCAGCCTGCAGGGCAGCGCTTCGAATATACCGGGCGTGGCGGCGAGCTCCTCATCGGGTTCCTGATCGTGGTCGCGTTCTACGTCGTCGGTATCATCTTGTTCACGGTGGCCTCGCTGGCACTCGGAACCAGCCTGGAAGTGCTCGGCAGGGTCATGGTCGGCGTCCTGCTGGTCTATTTCATCTTCGTCGCGCAATACGCGGCGCAGAATTACCGCCTGACCCGCACGCTGTGGAGCGGCATCCGTGGTGGCATGACGGGCTCGGCCTGGAAATACGGCGTGAAGGCCTTCCTGCTCTCGCTTCTCAACCTCGTCACGCTCAACCTAGCGACGCCGTGGATCACGCTGCGTCTTGCCGAGGACCGGTTCAATCACAGCTATTTCGGCAATGCCAAGGCTTCGCTCCAGGCATCGGCGAGATCGGTCTATCTCTCCTTCATCCTCGGCTTCGTCTTCACGATCATTGGCATGATCGTGCTGCTGCTCTTGCTCGGCGGCCTCGCCTACGCGGTCATCATGGCGTTCGACCTGATGCCGGTGATACAGCAGCTCCAGCAGGCCAATGAAATGGGTGTCCCGGCGGATCTGACCGAGGAGCAAAAGCAGCAGCTGATCGCACTCGGCTTCAGCTTTCTCGTGCTCTTGTATCTCGGCATCGCGCTGATCGCGATCGTCGCCTATGCGCCCTATGTCGCCGCGCTGTTTCGCGCCATCGCCAACAACCTGCAGCTCGCGGAACTGAAATTTTCGAGCGAAGTCACCGCCTGGAGCTATATCAGCCTGTGGGTCGGCAACCTCCTGCTGGTCGTGCTGACCCTCGGCCTTGGTTTCCCGATCGCGGTCCATCGCAGCCTCAAGTTCTTCGTGGACCGGGTGACGATCCATGGCGAGCTCGACGTCGGACGGCTGCAGCAGACGACGCTCGATCGGCCGAAATTCGGGGAAGGGCTGCTCGAAGCCTTCGACCCTGGGTTCTTCTAGGGAACCGAAACGGGAATGAGCGAGCTTCATCGCTTCTTCGACGGGAGGATCGCCAAGCCGCGCAGCGTCGCGCTGGCGATCCGTTCGATGGAGATCGAGATCCTCGACGAAAGTGGTGCGTCGGTCGCGATCTGGCCGTTCTCTCACATCCGCGTCGCGAACCAGAATGCGGTCAGCGGCGCCTATGTGCTGCGGCTCGAGCCTGACCATGCGGCGCGGCTGGAGATCCTGGCGGGGCCGCAGCTCGAGGCGCTGCTGGCGGAACACCCGCAGCTGAAGCGCTGGCGCGCGCGGGAGCGGACAGGGTTACTGAAATCTTTCGTGCTGTGGGGTGCGGTGGGCGCAGTGGTCTGCGCGCTGCTCTATCTCGGCTGGACGCGCGCCTCGGTACTAATCGCCGCCTGGATCCCGCCGAGCTGGGAGGACCGAATTGGTGCGCAGATCGAGGAGGCGTGGTTTCCCAAGCCCCGGCGCTGTTCAGGCGCCGATGGATTGCGGGCCCTGCAGGCGCTCGGCGACCGGATCTGGCCCGATGACGAGCCGGGCGACGGGGTCAAGCTGTTCGTCATCAAGGAAGGCGATCCGAACGCCTTCGCCGTTCCTGGCCATCGCATCGTGGTCTTTTCCGGACTGATCGACCGCGCCAAGTCTCCGGAAATGGTGGCGGGCGTGATCGCGCACGAGATGGGCCACGTGGAACTGCATCATCCGATGCGCGGGCTCATCCATCAGCTGGGGCTGGGCGCCGCCCTGACCTTGATCTTCGGCGATTCCTCGCTCGCCGGCGTGGGGCAGCTCGCGCTCGCCTTGTCGTACAGCCGCGACATGGAGCGGGAAGCCGACCAGCGCGGCATCGAGCTGCTGCAAAGGGCCGGCATCCGCGCTGACGGCATGTCGGCGTTCTTTGGCATCATCAAGTCCGACGTGAGCAAAGGTGTGTTCAGCAAGCTGCCGGAGTTCCTCTCAAGCCATCCCGACCTCGACGCGCGGATCACAGCCACCAAGCAGCCGCCGACCGGCGCGCCCGCGATGAGCGATGCCGACTGGCAGGCGCTGCGCAAGGTATGCGACAGCAAATGATCGACGAAACGTCCGCAAGAAGTCGGCCTGGGCCGCGGGTAGCTGAGCTCACAAGGAGTACCCCCCAATGCCGCAGGCAGCGACAATCAAGAATTTACCGCGGGCGTTCCGGATGATGGAAGCAATGCAAGCCGAGGGCGTCGAATGGGGCAAGGACTTACCGCTTGGCCTCGGCCGAGGCGCTGAAGACGATCCTGTCCGGCCGCATGGATGCGGCGATCGACCGCCACCTTGCCAAGATGGCGGCCCGGCAGGAGGCCGACCGGCGCAATGGCTTCTACAGGCGCCATCTGCTGACCGAGTTCGGCGCTGTCGGTGCTGCGCACACACACCTAATAGCGCGCTATCATAAGATCGACATCGCGACCTCGCGCTACTCTTCGGCAACGACCGACGGCTGGCGTTCAATCCTGTACGGCCTCATCATCTGGTTATCCTCGTGCTCGAGGATGTGGCAGTGCCACACTGACAGGGCGGCTATGTTGAACCGCGCCTTGACCCGTGTGATCTCCTCCGGGAATGCGACCACTGTATCCTTGCGGCCCGTTTCCCAAGGCTCCGGCGGCCGGGGCGCGCCGTCGAACGGCTGCCGGTTGACGACCTCGAACCCTATTTCGTGAATGTGAATCGGGTGGGCATCCTCGGTGAAATTGTGCAGCTCCCACATTTCGACCGCGTTGAAACGTGGATTCTCGGTGATAGGCGCGGCCCAGTCGAGCGGGATCGCGGCGCCAGATTGATCGAGCGTTCCCAGCAGTGCCGCGATCGGACCATCGAAGACCGTGCTCACTTCCTCGTTGAGCGAGACCTGCCGCGTAACGGTCGGGGGCCCAAGCTGCTCTACTGTCGGCAGCCTGAACTTGGTGCTTGCCGGATCGTGGCTCTCATCCTGGCTGGCAAGGGGCACGATGACGAGCTTCATCACCTGGCCGGTCGTGCCAGGGTCCGCTGCCGCAAAATCGGTTTCCGGCGCGCCGCCACCGAACGGCTCATCCGGTCCTTCATTGATGACAAAGAGTTCGGTTCCGACGGTAAGCCCAGAGAAGTCGACGATGACGTCGGCCCGCTCCGCCGGAGCGATGAGGAGCTGTTCGAGCATAGTAGGCTGCCGCAGGAAGCCGCGATCGGCGCCGATCTGCCACATGGGCAGGGCGGTGCTCGCCGGCCTGGTTGCGAGCGGATCGGTGACGATCTTCAGGATCACGAAGCGGGCGTTGCTGGCGTTGAGCACGCGGAAGCGATAGCGGCGCGGCTCCACTTCAAGGAAGGGCCAGGTGCGGCCATTGACCACCATCGTGTTGCCAAAGAATTCCGGGTTCCAGATCGGCGGCACATCGGTTTCGGGAATGTATGGTCCGGCAAATCCATCGAAGAACTCCCGGCTGTCCGGATAGAACAGCGAACCATCGGCGTTGAAGGATCGATCCTGGATGACGAGCGGAATTTCATAGAACCGGCCGAACGGATCGGCGCCGACCTCGGGAGCGGGACCCGGAAGCGCGCCGGCCGGAAGATCGTCTGGACCACCCCGCAGCAGGTAGAAGCCCGCCAGACCCGCATAGACGTTGACGCGAGTCACGCCGAGACAATGGTCGTGATACCACAGTGTCGTGGCGCTCTGCTTGTTCTGATACTGGAACGTCGCGGTCCCCGGCTCCCACGCGACGTCTTCCTTGGCGAGGAACTCGTTTCGAAATGTTTCGTAGTGGCTTCCTTCGGTGGCGAATCCGGACGGGATGTCGTCGGCCGCGGGCAGATACCATGCCTCGGAGAAGCCGTCGCTCTCTTCCGCGTTGCGGCCGCCATGGAGGTGGGTGACGATGGGGACCGGTCCCGTGTAGGGACCCGGCGTTTCGGTGAACGTCGGACGCATGTCTCGGCCTTCCGTGCCGCCGGGCGGATACGCCCAATGAAGCGTCTGATCCACCGGCAGAAGGTACGGAAGAAAGTGTCCGTTCTCGTCAACCAGCTCGTTGATCCACTTAACCCGCACCGGCCTGCCGACCTCGGCCTCGATGCTGTACGCCGGATAATTGAACGTTCCTGAATGATTGACAGATCCATAGCCCCAGACCGTCGTCATCGGCGAAGGCTCGGGCAGGATCTGCTGCCGAAACTGTCGAACTGCGATCTCATAGTAGCCGATGGGCTTTCCGTGCTTCTTGAGCGTGGCGGTCATGGGCATGGCCGGCGGGACGAACACAGGCCTCGAATATTTCGCGATCGTCGTCGGATCGAGTGAGCCGCCCGCCAGTGGCGCTCCGCGCGCGCGCTTGACCCAGCCGAAGGGCGCCAACAACAGCGATCCGACCCCGGCTGCCGCGCCGACTTTCAGAAAACCGCGGCGGCCAACAGCCGTCTTGTTGAAAAACGAGCGTCGCTTTCTCACGGTCGCCTCCCTTGATGACTGGCCCGCCACAACGGGAAGGCCAAGTGATCACAGTCCGCACCGCCGAAAGAGGCCGCGTGGTCCACGCAGCGCTTACTTCTCTGGCAGACTCGGATCGATTGCGACAAACGCGCCCTGGTCCAGGGCATCGCTAACCAGCCGGTCTTGGATGTCTGGATCGGTGGAACAAGTCGGGAAGGCTTGGCACTCCGCCGGGAACGGCGAAGCCTCGACATTCGAGTCGTCCCCACGGATGGATTGCAATCCAGCCCTCCACCGCGTCGATGTCGATACAGTCGCCGATGAAAAGCAACGCAAAAGACCAGTAACCAGCTCACTCGATTTTGGGTCGGTCCAACGGCTCATCGCTGGCGGCGATGTCTTCCTCGCCTCAAGATTACAACTCTAAGATCACCGGGCGCAACGTCTCGAAAGGCTTATCGGGGCGCTCTATTGGATCTTCATCTAGAACCTGCTGCTCAACATCATCACGCTCTCGATCTACTGCTTCTGGAGCAAGACGAACCTGCGCCGCTACGCTTGGCCCCATACCAGCCTGCAGGGGGCAGCGCTTCGAATACACCGGCCTTAGCGGGGAGCTGTTCATGAGCTTCCTCATCATTATTAGGTTCTACGTGTTGGGCGTCATCTTGTTCATCCTAGCGACCCTGACGATCGGGGATGGTGCGCAAGTCATCGGCAAGCTCGCCGCCGGTGTCCTCATCCTCTACTTCGTTTTCGTCGCGCAATATGCCGCCCACAACTATCGCCCCGCGGCGGAGTCAAGGCACCCGCCGCGGAGCGTCTGATCACAGCGATTATGATCGATCCAGCGTCGCCACGATGGCGCGGGCCACGTCGGCTAGCGCCGCATTCCGACGCTCGAGCAGCGCGGTGGTGTCGGTCAAATAGACCGCAACGATGATCGGAGCCCGCCGCGGCGGCCAAGCGAGGCCGATGTCGTTGGTGCTGCCGCGCCTGCCCGTGCCGGTCTTGTCGCCGACCAGCTAATCCTTCGGCAAGCCGGCGCGCAGGCGTGCGTCGCCGGTCTTGGTGGCGATCATCCAGTCGGTCAAGTGCTTCTTGGAGCCGCTCGACAACGCATCGCCCAGGATCAGCGCTTTCAGGTCCGCCGTGATCGCAGCCGGTTTCGTGGTGTCGCGCTCGTCACCCGGTGTCGATTCATTGAGGGTCGGGTCGGTTCGGTGCGGCCCAACCGCGTGATCGGATCGCCGAGCGAGCGCATGTACGCCGTCAAGCCCGCCGGGCCGCCGATCGCCTCCAGCAGCAGATTGCCGGCGGCGTTGTCGGTCAAGGTGATCGCGCCATCGCAGAGTTCCGCGAGCGTCATGCCCGGCCCGCCAACGCGTTTCTCGGTGGCCGGTGAATTGGGCAGGAGGATGCTAGAGTCGAGCTCGATGCGGCGTTCGAGGCTCTCCTTGCCTGCATCGACGCGCGCCAGCACCGCGGCACTCGCCAGCAGCTTGAAGGTGCTGCACAACGGGAAACGTTCCTCGCTGCGATGGCCCGCCGTCTCGCCGGTCATGGTATCGAGAACGGCAACACCCAGGTGGCCCGCAATCTTCTCCTCGATCGCAGCGAAGTTCGTGCGGAGTTTTTCGGAAAGGCGGTTTGCGGCGCGTGCGGGCCGCGACGCTGCGGCGAAGCCGCCACCCATCATCGCGATGCCTGCGGTCTGAGCAAACCGGCGCCGTGTCACCATTGAATATCTCCTTGATTTGAAATGAGCGGGAAGCGGCCCAGGATTTCGCGACGATTCGGTCGCCATTGCGGCCGACGTGGGGCGCTCACAAGGCGCGCCGCTCCACGCACGAGTCGGTCTCAGTGGCGGCAACCAAGCGCGCCAGGCCGGGTTATGCCTTGGTTGGCCGGGGCGCCATGGAGCGCCGCACCGCACACATACGTGTGGAATATAATTTCTGGATTGCCAGACTTTTGGTCACTTTATACTTAAGTCGGTAGGTCAACTGGAACTATCATGACCATTTTGCATTGCGCAATCGCAAGTGCGAAGGCATGATGGATTTTGAGGGAGTGCAGGGCAAAGCCATAGGGAGATCAGGCACATGTCCGAAGCGGCAGCAGTGATCCAGCTTCATAAGGGGAATGGGGGACGCAAGGACCTCTACGAGGTCGGCGAGATCCCACCGATGGGGCACCTGCCGGCCAAGATGTATGCCTGGGCGATCCGGCGCGAGCGCCACGGTCCGCCCGAGCAGAGCATGCAGGTCGAGGTGGTGCCGACCCCCGTCCCGGACCAGGACGAGGTGGTCGTGCTCGTGATGGCGGCGGGCGTCAATTACAACGGCGTCTGGGCGGGATTGGGCAAGCCGATCTCGCCGTTCGACGTGCACAAGGCCGAGTATCACATCGCCGGCTCGGACGCGGCCGGCATCGTGTGGGCCGTCGGCTCCAAGGTCAAGCGCTGGAAGGTGGGTGACGAGGTCGTCGTCCATTGCAACCAGGATGACGGCGATGATGAGGAGTGCAACGGCGGCGACCCGATGTTCTCGCCCTCGCAGCGCATCTGGGGCTACGAGACGCCGGACGGATCCTTCGCGCAGTTCGCCAAGGTGCAGGGGCGGCAGCTGATGCCGCGGGCCAAGCACCTGACCTGGGAAGAGAGCGCCTGCTATATGCTGACGCTCGCCACCGCCTATCGCATGCTGTTCGGTCACCGTCCGCATATCCTGCGGCCCGGTCACAACGTGCTGATCTGGGGCTCGTCGGGTGGCATCGGCTCGATGGCGGTGCAGCTGTGCGCGACGGCCGGTGCCAATGCGATCGGCGTCATCTCGGACGAGAGCAAGCGCGAGTTCGTCATGTCGCTGGGCGCCAAGGGCGTCATCAACCGCAACGAATTCAATTGCTGGGGCCAGCTGCCCGACGTCGACGACACTGCCGGCTACAACGACTACATGAAGCGCTGCCGCGAATTCGGCAAGGCGATCTGGGGCGTCACCGGCAAGGGCGTTGACGTCGATTTCGTGTTCGAGCATCCGGGCGAGCAGACCTTCCCGGTCTCCTGCTTCGTGGTGAAGCGCGGCGGTATGGTGGTGTTCTGTGCCGGCACGACCGGCTACAACCTCACCATGGATGCGCGCTTCGTCTGGATGCGGCAGAAGCGCATCCAGGGCAGCCATTTCGCCAACCTGCTGCAGGCGAGCCAGGCCAATAACCTGGTGATCGAGCGGCGCATCGATCCCTGCATGTCCGAAGTGTTCGGTTGGCACGACATCCCTGCCGCCCATACCAAGATGTGGAAGAACCAGCACAAGCCCGGCAATATGGCCGTCCTGGTCCAGGCCAAGCGGCCCGGCTGCCGCACCCTGGAAGACGTCGTCGAAGGCTAAGGGATCGATCCCATGTCGGTTGGGACGCAAGGCGCCGCGCCGGGCGCACCGCTTCTGCTGCCTTATCTGCTGGACACGTGCCGGAATGCGGTCGACGTGGCGTTCGTCGTGGTGCTGCACGCGCGGGCTGCGTTGGAGCCGCGCGTGGCGCCCGGCGGAAAAATCGATGCCGCCGCGCTGGATCGTGAGCAGCATGCGGCCCACGGGTTTGCATGGTTGGCGACCTACGCCACCGCTTTGCGCGCAACGGCCGACTGGGCCGAAAATCTCGAGAAGTCGGGCAAGTTCGGCGAACGCGAGCAGCTCATCCTGCAATTGGGATTCGCGGAATATCTGGCGCAGATCCTGGGCGGACTGCCGATGAGCCAGGGTGAGATGGTGCGGCCCTCCGATCTCGGACTGGATGGAGGTCAGGTCAAGCGATTGACGGAGGAGGTCGAACGTTTCCGGCAGGTCGATCTGACCGCTGCTCGCGCGCGCCTGGCCGAGCTGATCGCGGAGGGCGATTTCGGCGAGCCGGGGGTGGAGGACGAGGCGCTGCTGATGGTGCGCGACCAGTTCCGGCGCTTTGCCGAGGATCATCGCGAAGACGCGCATCGCTGGCATCTCAAGGATGAGTTGATTCCGCTGGAGGTGATCGGACAGCTGGCGGAGATGGGCGTGTTCGGCCTCACCGTCCCGGAAGAATTCGGCGGCTCCGGCCTCGGCAAGCTCGCGATGTGCATCGTCACCGAGGAATTGTCGCGCGGCTATATCGGCCTCGGCTCGCTCGGCACACGCTCGGAGATCGCGGCGGAGCTGATCCGTCTCGGTGGGACAGAGGAGCAGAAGCAATATTGGCTCCCGAAGCTGGCGAGCGGCGAGATCCTGCCGACGGCGGTGTTCACGGAGCCCAATACCGGCTCCGACCTCGGGTCGCTGAAGACGCGGGCGGTGAAGGACGGCAATGTCTACAAGGTGACGGGCAACAAGACGTGGATCACCCACGCCGCGCGTGCGGACATCATGACCTTGCTAGTGCGAACCGATCCTGCAAGCAGCGATTATCGCGGGCTCTCCATGTTCCTGGCGGAGAAGCCGCGCGGTACCAATACCGATCCGTTCCCGGCCAAGGGCATGCGGGGCGGCGAGATCGGCGTGCTCGGCTATCGCGGCATGAAGGAATACGAGATCGGCTTCGACGGGTTCGAGGTGCCGGCACAGAACCTGCTCGGCGGGCGCGAGGGCGAAGGCTTCAAGCAGCTGATGGCGACCTTCGAGTCTGCCCGCATCCAGACCGCCGCGCGCGCTATCGGCGTCGCGCAATGCGCCATGGAGCTCGGCCTCAAATATGCCCGTGAGCGCGTGCAGTTCGGCAAGCCGATCTATGAATTTCCGCGCGTGCACGGCAAGCTCGCCTGGATGGCAGTCGAGACCATGATCGCGCGCCAGCTCAGCTACTTCGCCGCGCGCGAAAAGGACTCCGACCGGCGCTGCGACATCCCCGCCGGCATGGCGAAGCTGCTCGCCGCGCGCGTGGCGTGGGCCAATGCCGACAACGCGCTGCAGGTCCACGGCGGCAACGGCTATGCCCAGGAATATGCCATCAGCCGCGTGCTATGCGATGCCCGCATCCTCAACGTGTTCGAAGGCGCCGCGGAGATCCAGGCCCAGGTGGTCGCGCGCGGCCTGCTCAGCGGGCGGAACTAGATTTTCGCGCGCCACCCGGTAGGATCGGCGGCGTTTCCTGGATGCCGAACGAGTCGCTATGCCCTTGGACTTCAAGATCGAGCGCGAGAGCGAGGATGAGACGGCCCTGGTGCTGCCCTATGAGCAGAACTTCGATGATGGCCGCACCAATCACGGTTTCCTCGACATGCGTGGGCGGCCCGACCTGGCGGCGGGCGTCGCGGAGGCGGTGCGATCGCCCGCGTTGACGGAGCTGCTGGTCGCGTTGGCTCAGCCGGGCGCGAAGTATTTCTCGATCGGCTGCGATCTCGGCGCCTGGCCGCCGCCGGAACCGGGCGATCTCCATCAGGCCGGCGGCTATATCCAGCTGGCCTTCTCCGATCTGGAGCGAGAGGCCACTCATCACCGCCGCCAGATGCTGTTCGGCCGCGCGCTGGAGGCGCACCTGCAGCGCGCCGTCGGCGCGGATTCCTGGGTCGTGCGCTTCACCATCGCGATCGTGAACGCGGCCGATCTTGGCGGTCCGGAGCAGGTCTGGTCCCTCGTCATCGAGTTTGCGGCCCTTGCCGAAACGAACGACGAAGCGAACGCTTCGAAAGAACGATTGCTCCGGGTGCTGCGCGACTTTGCGTCGCCGGGTGGAGCGATGCAATGAATTTGCGGCAGGCGAACGGACACGCATGGGTTCGACCCGCGACAGCGATCCATGGCTGTGATTTAATGACTCGAGAGCCTCGCTGACGGTGGGTCCATTTCATGGCCAAGCATGTTGATTTCTATTTCGCCCTCAATAGCCGCTACTCCTATCTCGCTGCGACGCAGATCGCTGCGCTGGAAAAGGAATGTGGCGCCGAGGTGAGGTGGCGGCCACTCGATTTCGACCTGCTGATGGTGACGCGCAAGTGGGATCCGTTCTCCGGCGCGCCAACCTCCGGCCAGTACGACGTGGCTTATCGGCGCAAGGATGTCTCGCGCTGGGCGGAGTATTACGGCGTCGCGCTGCGGCTGGTCGAGTGGGAGAAGTTCGACTGGCTGCGTTTCAATCTGGCAGCGACCGAAGCGGCGAAGGAGCCGGAGGGTTGCGCCAGGTTCGCGCAAGCGGTGTTCGCCCTCACCATGGGCGAGCGCGATGGGCGCGACACGGAATCGGTGATCGCATCGGCGGCGCATGATGCGGGGCTCGATCCGCGGCGCCTGATCGAAGCCGCCAAGAGCTCCGACACCAAGGCCGAACTGCATCATGCCATCACCGACGCGGTCGCCCTCGGCGTGTTCGGTGTGCCGAGCTTCGTCCTCGACGGCGAAGTCTATTGGGGCAACGACCGGCTCACTCTGTTGCGCTGGGCGCTGACGGGGAAGCGGTAGCCGTTGATTCACTGCGCTGATCATCCGCGCCGGACCGATATCGGCGCGCGATCACGGCCATACCCAGAGATCGATCGCCTCGTTGCGGCCACGCACTTTCTGGCCGGCGAGGCGGCGCAGGCCGGTCAGCATGTCGTCGCGGCCGGCGCGGTGGACGCTGGCGACGAATTCGGCCGAGGCCACCATGGCGGCCTTGTGCTCCTTGCCCATTTCCTGGAGCCGGCTTGCGACGTTGACGGTATCGCCGGCGACGGTGATCTGTCCCTGTCGCTCGCCGCCCAGCAGCGCCGCGATCACCGGACCGTAATGCAGCCCGATGCGCAGGCGCACTGGTTCCTGTCCGACGGCTTGGAGGTCGAGATTCCAGTCGCTGAGGCTTTCGAGCAAATGCCGCGATGCGGACAAGGCGCGCGCCGCGTCGTCGGGCTTGGGCTCCGGCAGGCCGAAAATGATCATAGCGCCGTCGCCCATGAACTGCTCTATGACGCCGCGATTGGCGAGGGCGGAGCGCTCGATCCGCCCGTGCAGATCGCGCAGGAAGGCGACAGTCGCGGTCGGGCCGAGGCGCTCTGCCCGACGCGTGAAGCCGGCAGCGTCAACGAACATCACGGCCGCTTCTTGCGCGCGCTGGTCGAAGCTCGGGCTCTCCTGTTCCGCCAGGAATTCGGCCAAGAGCGGCGATTGATAGCGCGCGAGATTGTCGCGCTCGTGCTGCAGCTGACCGGAGATCCGCTTCTGCTGCACGATGCGCGCGGCGAAAGTGAGGAGGCCCACGGTGAAGAGAGAAAGGACGTAGGTCGTTGCATCAAGCCAGAGATAGGCCGCCGAGAAAGCGTATTGCAGGCCGACGAAGGTCAAGCCCCACAGCGCGGCGGTGACGATGACGGCAAGCGCGAGCGAGCGTTGATTGGCCGCAAGGAAGGCCAGGATGCCGAGCAGCGCGGCGACGATGAAATCGATTGTCCAGGTCGAGGGCGCGCGGCGGAGATATTGATCGTGCGCGATATTGGCGGCTGCGGTCGCCAATACCTCCACGCCGGGTAGTTCTGCGGCAAAGGGCGAGAGGAACATGTCGCCCGCCGCAAGGGCCGTGACGCCAATGAAGATCATGCGCCCGGCAATACGATCCTGTGCCACCTTGCCATCGATCACATCGACCAGCGAATAGGTCGGGATCGCGCCGCGGCCGCCATAGTGATTGAGTCCGAACGTATTATGCGCATCGAGCGCGATTGCCTGCCGGCCCAGCGTGACACTCTCGCCCACCGTGAGTTGCATCTCCGCGCGCGGCAGGTCGCGCAGCAGCCGTACAGCCTCGAGCGGCATTGCAGGCAGATACTCCAACGTTCCAACCGGCATGGCCAGGATCATGCGCCGCACCGAACGATCGGCGTCGCGGGTCAGATTGACATGCGCCAGCGAGGCGTTCCGAGTGAGATCCTTGATCGGCAACAGGACGCCGACCGCGCCTTTTGGCCGTTCGGAGGCGGCGCCGGCGGCCTGGACGATGCTGAACGTATTGCGCGACACCAGCTCGGAATCCGGCGCCACGTCCGCGGCCTCGGTGGTCGCCAGAATTGCACGGCCATGGCGGGCCAAGGTGGCAGCCAGCACGGAATCGCCGGGGGACAGCGCATCGCCTTCGCCACCAGGCTCGCGGTCCAGCAGCAGCAGGTCGATGGCCAGCACCTTGGCGCCGGCCTCGGTCAAGCGATCGATGGCGGCCGCAAGAGCGCCGCGCGGTATCGGGAAGCGTCGCAGCGCCGCCACGCTCTTATCGTCGATCGCGACGATGGCAATCTCGTCCGGCGCCTGGATCGGGCCACGCAGCACGTGGCGCAGATCGAGCAGGCGCCCCTCAAGCGCGGCGGTGAGCGCGCTTCTTTCGCCTGGCTGCCACCAGCCGATGGCAAGCCCGGCGATCAGGCATGGGATCACCCAATACCAAGGCAGCGTGCCGATGGTGGTGCGCACGCGACCTCGCTATTGCAGGCCAAGCCTCGCCAGAACGTCGGCGACCCGCTTGGCGCCCCATTTCTTCGACGCCGCCATGGTGCCGTTGGCTGCCACGTCGACACCATAGGTCGCAGGCAGACGGACGCCGTCGCCGCGCTTGCTTTGCACCTCGACGACGCCCTTGAGGACGAAGACGTTGGTGCCGCGTTTGGGCGTATCCATGATCCATTCGGTGGAGCGCACGGAAGCGACCGCAACCGGCCCGAAGACGTTGAAGGTGCCCCAGGTCCGGACCGGGGCCAGGAAGCGGGCGATGCCGCGGTGCAAGCTCATGCCGATCGAGGCATCATTGCCCTGCTCCCCGATCAGGGAGCCAAAGCCGATCTCGGTATCGGCGCCGATGGTGATATGGGTGCCGTCGCTGCAGGCGACGTCGACCCGGCCGTTGGATCCGGTTTCCAGCTTGTCCTTGGCGGACAGTGCCGTACCCACCTGCACAGCGCTGCGGGCGCCGGCGTGGGTCAGGTTGGCGGCGCCGGCAAGCTCGGCCACCGCGCAGGACCGCTCTTCCGCAAGAGCGGGTTGTGTCAGTACGATCAGGGCACCAGCCAACAAAGGCAGCCAGCGCGCCGCATTGGTCCCGGGATGTGGTTCACCCATGACTCGGCTCGATTCCATTAAAAGTCCCCTGACGAAGGTGATACAATATCCAATGATCCGGCGTCTCGCCTTGTGCAGCATTGCCGGGGCCGGTTATCGGCAGTCAATTAGATTGGGCGTTATTGCCGCCGGGTCTGTGAAAGGCTTCACACCCCTTGCGCGCAGACCGCTATCTATAGCTCTAATGGCGCGGGGGCACGCTAGCACCGATCACGACGGATTTAGGACAAGTCATGGGGCGATTGGACCACAGCGAGCGCCAGGCGCTCATCCGGCGGAGCTTCCTGTTCAAGGACGTGCCCCAGCCGATCCTGGAGCGGTTGGCCGCCCTGTCTGTCACCAAGCAGCTGGACCGGCGTGAAACCCTGTTCAACCGGGGGGACGAGGGCGATGCCCTGTACGCCGTGGTCGAGGGGCTGGTGCGCATCTGGGTCGGCAGCGACAGCGGCAAGGAGCTGACCTTTTCAATCATGGAGCCGGGCGACGTGTTCGGCGAGATCGCACTGCTGGACGGCCTGCCGCGTACCGCCAATGCGACGGCGCAGGAAGCGACAGTACTGCTGGTGATGCAGCGCTCGGCCTTCCTGTCGGTGCTGGAGAACGAGCCGACCCTGGCGCGCCACATCATCGAGCTGCTGTGCGAGCGCATGCGGCTGAAGACAGACCTGCTGAGCGATTTCGCCTTCGCCGACCTGCCGGTGCGCCTGGCGCGCAAGCTGAACGACCTGGTCATGGCCCATGGCGAGATCGACGGCAACGAAGCCAGGCTCGGCCGGCGCTTTTCCCAGACCGAGCTGGCGCAGATGCTCGGCGTCTCGCGCGAGGCGATCAACAAGCAGCTGGCGGCCTGGAGCCATAAGAAGATCGTCAGCACCGAGGATGGCGGCCTCAGCATTCTCGATCTCGCTACCTTGCGGGCGCTTGCCGCGATCGACCGGATCGATCCGGTGTGAAGCGCCTCACAGCAATGAGGAAGCCGCCGGCCTACAAATCTGTCTGCGCTTGGGGATAGAGGGAGTAAGATCCATGGTCGTCAAGGATCATCGCGGTGCGCCGCTGACCGGCGCGGATACCAGAGCGCTTGAGCTCTACGAGACCGCGATCTGCCAGTTCAACTGCTATGTCGGAGACCCGATCGCGACCATCGACGGCGCGATCGCGGAAAGTCCCGACTTCGCCATGGCCTACGCGTTGAAGGCTTATCTGCTGCTCTCCGGCATGGAGCGCGCGCCTGTTTCGCAGGCGGCAGAGCTGCTGGCGAAGCTGCGCGGCCTGAAGCTCAACGACCGCGAACGGCGCCATGCCGCCGCCATCGCGTGCCTGATCGATGGCGCTTTCAACCGAGCTTCGGAACGGCTGGACGATATCCTGATCGATGATCCGCACGACATTGTCGCGCTGCAGATGGGCCACCTGCTCGATTTCTTCCGCGGCGACAGCCGCAACCTGCGCGACCGCGTGGCGCGCGTGATGGCCGAGTGGGACCAGCACATGCCCGGCTATCACACGCTGCTTGGCATGCATGCCTTCGGCCTGGAAGAAATGGGCGACTACGCGCAGGCGGAAGACAGCGCCCGCCGCGCCATAGCGCTCAACAAGCGCGACGGCTGGGCCTATCACGCAGTCGCCCATGTGATGGAGATGATGGGGCGATACGAGGACGGCGCCGCCTTCATGCGCGACACTGAATCCGGCTGGGCATCGGAATCCTTCTTTCAGGTGCACAATTGGTGGCACCTCGCCCTGTTCCGCCTGGAAGCGGACCAGAATGCCGAAGTGCTGAAGCTCTATGACGGGCCGATCCGCGGTGGCCAGTCTTCCATGATCCTGGACATGATCGACGCCGCGGCCCTGCTGTGGCGGCTGAAGCTGCGCGGTGTCGATCTCGGCAACCGCTGGAACGCAATCGCCGACCGCTGGCAGCTGCTGATCGAGGACAAGCTCTACGCCTTCAATGACGTCCATGCCGTGATGGCGCTGCTGGGCGCGGGGCGTGTCGGCGAAGCGGAGCGGACAGTCTCGATCCTGACCGAGACGGCGCGCAAGCAGTCGGACAATGCCTTGATGAGCCGCGATGTCGGCCTGCCGCTGGCGCGCGCCCTGCTGGCGTTCGAGCATGGCAAATACGCCGCGACCATCGACCTCCTGCGCCCCCTGCGCAACATCGCCCAGCGCTTCGGCGGCAGCCACGCGCAGCGCGACCTCATCGATCTCACCTTGATTGAAGCCGCGCGCCGCGCCGGCGAAACCAGCTTGGTCCGCGCGCTCGCCAACGAACGGCTGGCGCTGAAGCCCAAGAGCCCGCTTGCCCGCCGCTACCGCGACCAGGGCACCAAGCAGGCAGCTTAGATTACCTCTCAGCCACCACTGGCCCGGGCGCCCGCAAGGACGTCCGGGTTTTTCTTTGACCACAGCCGGCCGCTTCCGCCACACTCATGACGGGGGCCGCATCCGCGGCGCAGGTCATCGGGACACATCATGCTGCGAATCCGGCTGGCCGGAGACCATTCGAGCTATCATTGCGGGTCGGCCGCCGTCGTGCAGACCATCGCTGCCGAATTGCGGCGCCATGGCGAGATCGTGACCGGCGAGGAGTTCGATCTCCTGGTCGTGAACGGCGAAGGTTCGATGCACCATGGTGGCCAAGCCTTCCGCGACAAGATGCAGCTGATCGAGACGGCGCAAAGGGCGGGACGGCCAGCCTTCCTCATCAATACGGTCTGGCAGGACAATCCGCACGATTTCGATTCGGCACTCGCCAGATGCCGTCAGGTGGTGGTGCGCGAAGTGCTGTCGCAAAGCGCGATCGCACGGCACGGCGTTGCGGCGGAGGTGCTACCTGATCTCTCCTACTTCGCGCCGGTCGTGAAGGACGAGATGATCGATTTCAAGGGCGGCATCGTCATGACGGACTTCCTGTCGCGGGACTTCGGTTGCTTCGTCCGGCTGCGCTCGCGCTGGGCGGAGCGCTATCCGTTCGTCGACATGCGCGCGATGAGCTGGTCAAGCCTGGTGCGATCGTTGAAGACAGCCCGCCTGCTGGTGACCGGCCGGCATCACGCGGTCTACGCCGCATGCAAGGCACGGACACCGTTCCTTGCGCTGGCGGGCAACACGCACAAGATCGAGGGCATCATGATGACCGCGGGTGCGGAGATTCCGGTGTTCCAGAAATTCTCCGAACTGCGCGCCTCGATCGACGAAGCGGAGGCATGGCGCAGCCGCTATGACCTCCTGTTCGACTGGTTCGAACGGCAAAGGCCGTGGCGCCTCGAACCTTAGCGCCGGCGATCAGCCGGCCGCCGCGCGCGAGACAACCATCCATAAAGCCGTGGCGGCGCTGCCGCAGATCCAGAGCCAGAAGCATTGACGGGCACGTGAGAGAAAGTTGTGCCCCATCTCACGCACTCTTCAGATCCTGGCTGGCGAGCGGGATTCTGCGGATGCGCTTGCCGGTCGCGGCGAAGATCGCGTTCAGGACCGCCGGCGCGGCAACCGCGATGGTCGGCTCGCCCACGCCGCCCCAGAAGCCGCCGGACGGCATGATGATCGTTTCGACCTTCGGCATCTCCGCAAGGCGCATGACGTTATAGCTGTCGAAATTCTCCTGCTCCATGCGCCCGCCCTTGACCGTGCATTCGCCATGGAGGCAGGCCGATAATCCATAGACGAAGGAGCCTTCGACCTGCCGCTCGATCTGCGCCGGGTTGACCGCATGGCCGGGATCCGTTGCAGCGACAATCCGATGGATCTTCAGTTGACCATCCGTGACGGAAACCTCGGCCGCGGCCGCAACGTAGCTGCCGAACCCCATGATCTGCGCCAGGCCGCGATGAACTCCTTGCGGTGGCGCATCCGTCCAGCCGATCCGCTCCGCCACTGCGTCGAGGACAGCCAGATGCTTCGGATGGTTCGCCATCAGCTTGCGCCGGAAAGCGAGGGGGTCCTGGCCTGCGGCGTGCGCGAGTTCATCCATGAAGGATTCGAGATAGAGGGCGTTCTGGTTGAGGTTCACGCCGCGCCAGAAGCCGGGCGGAATCGGCGGGTTCCGCATCGCATGGTCGATCAGCACATTCGGAATCGTGTAGCCGAGCGCATATTCCTCGCCGCCATCATGCAGGCCCTGGAAGACGAGCGGGTCCATGCCGTCTTCGCGCAGTCGCTGCGGCATTGCGCTGGTCAGGATGGACTGGCCGGAGATGCGCATGTGCAATGCGGTGGCGTTGCCCCCGTCATCGAGCGCGGCCGTCAGCTTGCATTGCGTGGTGGGGTGATAGAAGCCATGCAACATGTCCTCTTCGCGCGACCAGAGCAGCTTGACCGGCGTGCCCGGCATCGCCTTGGCAATAGTAACAGCCTGGCGCACGTAATCCTGGGTGTTTCCGCGCCGGCCGAAGCCGCCGCCGAGATGCACCTTGTGCACGTCGCATTGCTCGATCGGCAGGCCTGCAGCCTTCGCTGCGACTTGCAGGCTGAGCTCGCCGCTCTGGGTCGGCACCCACACTTCGCAGCGCTCGGGCGTGTACCGCGCGGTTGCGTTCATTGGCTCCATGGTAGCGTGAGCCTGATAGGGGAAGGCGTAGACCGCGGTCACCGTCTTGCCGGCCTGGCTGAGCGCAGCTGGGGCATTGCCGATCGACGTGCCGACAAACGCGTCTTTGGCATCGAGGCCTTCGGCCAGCATGTCGGCGATGGAATCGCTGCTGACGTCTTTGTTCGGCCCTTCGTCCCAGGTGATCGGCAGGGCATCGAGCGCAGTCTTGGCATGCCACCAGGTATCGGCGACAACCGCAACGGCGGTCTCGTCCACCTGGACCACTTTGCGCACACCCGCCTTGTCCTGGACCGCGGCGGCATCGAACGACATGATCTTGCCGCCGAACATCGGGCACGCGCGGATGGCGGCATTCAGCATGTCCGGCTGGACCAGGTCGATGCCGTATTTCTGCTTGCCGGTCAGCTTGTCCGCGGTGTCGAGCCGCGGCAGCGGCTTGCCGGCGATGGTCCAGTCCTTAGGGTCCTTGAGCGTGACGTCGGCGGGCGGCGTCCGGCGCGCGGCGGCATTGGCCACCTCGCCGTAGGTCGTGGTGCGTCCGCTCGGCTGGTGCGTGATCACGCCTTTCGTAACCGAGCATTCGCCAGCCGGCACGTCCCATTCGGCGGCGGCCGCGGCGATCAGCATCTCACGCGCCGCGGCACCACCCTGGCGCACATATTGATGGGACCGCCGGATCGCGCGGCTGCCGGTCGTGGTGAAGTCGCCCCACACCTTGTTGCGGGCGAGGTTCTGGCCCGGCGTCGGGTATTCGGTTGCGACCTTGGACCAGTCGCATTCCAGCTCCTCCGCCACCAGCTGCGCGAGGCCCGTCAACGAGCCCTGGCCCATCTCTGAGCGCGCGATCCGGATGACGATCGTCTCGTCCGGCTTCACCACGACCCAGGCGTTGACCTCGGGCGGTATCTCGCCTTCCGCCTGGGCGAACGGCACATGGAAGCCGAGCGACAAGCCGCCGACCGCGGCGGTGGAACCCACGATGAAGGTGCGACGCGAAAGCTTTGAAATCGAGTTCATGATTGTCTCCGGCCGGTCTACGCTTGTTGGGTCGCGCGCTTGATGGCAGCGCGGACGCGGTTGTAAGTGCCGCAGCGGCAGATGTTGGTGATCTCCGTATCGATGTCCGCGTCGGTCGGCGACTTGTTCTGCGCGATCAAAGCGGCAGCCGCCATGATCATGCCTGCCTGGCAATAGCCGCATTGCGGCACGTCGAGCGCCAGCCATGCCTTCTGGATTGGATGGCTGCCGTCGGGCGACAGTCCCTCGACGGTCGTCACCTTTTGGGCCGGCTCTACCGCGCTCACGGGCAACATGCAGGACCGCGTGGCGGCGCCATCGACGTGGATCGTGCAGGCGCCGCATTGCGCCACGCCGCAGCCATATTTGGTGCCGGTCAGTCCCAGCTGCTCGCGGAGGACCCAGAGCAACGGGGTTTCCGGATCGGCGTCGACATCGTGGGGGATTCCATTGACCGTGATACGTGCCATGACTGTCCCTTCAGTGTTGAGTGGTTGCACGGGATCAATCTATGGGGCGAGTGTCGCCAGGGTTTGCCGTCCGCGCGGAAATTTGTCGCGATCTATGCGCGAGCGCGCCGGCGGCACAGTTTGATACAATTTGCGGGCGGGCAGGTTTTCGAGGGACAGGCGCGGCTAGCGCAGCGCGGGCACCTGCGGCAGGCGGATCATGGCGCGCAGGCCGCCGCTGCGCAGATTGACGAGCTCGATATCGCCGCCATGGCCGCGGACGATGGTGCGGGCGATCGACAGCCCGAGGCCTACGCCGCCGGTGGTGCGGCTGCGCGAGCCTTCCAGGCGGAAGAAGGGTGCGAACACGCGCTCGAACTCCTCTTCCGGGATGCCCGGGCCTTTGTCATCGATCGAAATCTCGAATGAATCCTTGGAAAGGGCGAGGCTGGCACGCGCGCAGCCGCCATACCGGACGGCATTCTCGACCAGGTTGCGCAACGCGCGGCGGAGGGCAGCGGGCCGGCAGCGATAGGGCACCTTGCCGCTCTCGGCGAAGGTGACGTTCCAGCCGAGGTCCGCAAGGTCATCACAGATGCTCTCGGTCAGCGCCGCCAGATCGATGACCCGGGTCGGCTCGCCGGCCGCCTCTTCGCGGGCGAAGGCGAGGGTCGCCTCGGTCATGGCCTGCATCTCGTTGAGCGTCGCCAGGATCTTCTCCCGCATCTCCTCATCGGTCACGAACTCGGCGCGCAGCCGGAGCGACGTGATCGGCGTGCGCAGATCGTGGCCGATGGCGGCCAGCATGCTGGTGCGGTCCGACACGAAGCGGCGCAGCCGCTCCTGCATCCGGTTGAACGCCTCAGCCGTGCGGCGGATGTCAGTCGGTCCTTCCTCGGGCAGGCGCGCGGTCTCTTCGCCGCGGCCGAATGCCTCGGCCGCAAAGGCGAGGCGTCGCATCGGCCGCGCGACGCGGCGCGCAACCAGAATTGCAATGAGCGTGAGGACGATGGCGGTGATGCCGAGCGACACGGTCGATTGCGACGTCCATATGGAGCCATAGGCGGGCTTGGCAAAAGCGGCGTTCAGCCAAGTCCCGCCTTGCAGCCGGACGGCAAGGCCGGAGCCAAACGCATTGTCCAGCCGCACGAATCGTGCCGGCCGAGCCAGGCTCCAGGCCTGCGCAGGCAGCGCGGTCCATGAGCCGAACTCCGCTGCCTGCGCCGGCGTCGCGATCAGCGGAATGTCCTGACCGGATGCTTGCCGTTCGGGCGTCGATTGCGGTGCGTGCTCGGGTTCGCCGTAACGCGGCAAGGGTTGCGCGAGGCGGTACCACGCTTGTTTTTTCCAGGATTTGAGATCGTCCGGGCTGTGCTCGGTCAGCCAGAACCGGGTGTAGTTCGTGGCGACCGCCCGCAGGATCTCCGGATGATAGATCGCCGGCGTGGTCTCCATCAGTTGCGCGACCGATGCCGACCGCACGAGGAACTCCTCCTTGGCGGCTTGGCGCAGCGCTTCTCCGCGCTCGTCCCAGTAGATGAGGAAGCTGATGGCTTGCGACAGGACCAGGGCCAGCAGCATGAGGCCGATCAGCTGGCCAACCAGGCTCCGTGTCCAGAAGCATCTTGACGAGAGGCGCCTCATGACGCCGTCACGTCCGCGGTGAAGCTGTAGCCGCCGCCCCAATGCGTCTTGATCAGCGCCGGATTGCGCGGGTCCAGCTCGATCTTCTTGCGCAGGCGGCTGACCTGGTTGTCGATGCTGCGATCATAGACGTCCGCCGCGCGGCCGACGGTGAGATCCAGCAGCTGATCGCGTGTCAGCACCAGGCCCGGTCGCTCGACCAGGACGCAGAGCAGGCGATATTCCGCCGTGCTCAAGGGCACTGCCACGCCGTCGGCGCCGATCAGCTCGCGCCGGCCGACATCGAGGGTCCAGCGGTCGAAGCGGACCGCCTTGTTGCGCTGAGCGGAGCGCTGTGGCGGCAGGCTGTTGGCGCGGCGCAGGACCGCCTTGATCCTCGCCAGCAGCTCACGTGGATTGAACGGCTTTGTCACATAGTCGTCAGCACCGATCTCGAGGCCGATGATGCGGTCCGTCTCCTCCACCGCCGCGGTCAGCAGGATAACCGGAAGATCGCTGGTCGCCCGCAGGTATCGGCACACGGAAAGGCCGTCCTCGCCGGGCATCATCACATCGAGCACGATCAGATCGGGCGCGCTGCGCTGAAGCAGGTGGCGCAGGCTGGCGGCGCTGTCGGCGGCGCTCACCCGGCAGCCATGCTGCCCCAGATAGCGGCCGATCAGCTCGCGGATATCCTTGTGATCGTCGACGATCGCGATGTGAGGGGTAGAATCCATGGCTGTGCTCCGGCGCCGCATTTTTTAGCACTGCCCAGGCCCCCGCCCCAGGCACAAAAGTGTATCAAACTTTGTCAGCCGGCGGGTTTGCGACAGCTCGCTCCAGACGCGGCACGTGATGGACATAGTTCTGCTACAGGCCCCTGTCAGCTTGGCCGCGTCATCAAGGAGGCAGACATGACGCATTTCGAGGCCTATCGCTGGGAAGACCACGTGCCGCGCAAAGGGAGCTGGAAGTTCAACCTTGTGGTAGGGGCGCTCGCTTTCGCCCTGATCGCCGCAACGCTGCCCGATGTCCCTCACGAGCGTGGGGCGAACCGCTCTGCTTCGGTGAAACTGCCTGCCAGCGTAAATTCATCCGCCCTCCACGCTGCGGGCCGCACGGCGCCTGCGGGTTTCGTTGGCAGCGTGGATGAAGCGGCACAATGCCCATCCGCAGTCCGGGACCATGCCGATTCATGAGCGATCGGCGTTTCAGTTGCCCAGCCTGAACGTGCTTCTGCGGGTCCATCGGCCGGTCGAATTATCGATGAGGGCGACATCGGTTGCACGCGCACTCGCGGGCAGCGCGTCCTTGCAGGCGCGGCCGAGTTCGTCGGCAACTCTCTCCACCTCTCCTTCATCCGCGAATTGTCCGATCGACAGATGAGGCACGATGTCCGGCCACTGGCCGCTATAGGGCGGCGTATCCGGGAAGAGCTTCCAGATCGCCCTGGTTAGCGCTCGAAACGGCTCGTCTGGATCGAGCGCCAGATACAATGTGCCGGTCGGAAACCGGCGGATTGCGCTCAAGGAAAATTCGATCGGCGTGAACGTGCGAAAGCACGCGGCAAGGATATTGAGAACCCGGTCGTCGATCTGCCGTGGATCGATAAAGGGATAAAGCAGCGTGATGTGGGCTGGCGCGCCGAGCGACGCCGATGGTTCAAAACGCTCGCGCAGCGGCCCGACAAGCGCCTCGGCCTGCGGGACCGGAATGACCAAGGCTGATTCGATCTGCGCCATCAGCTCCCGAGCACATCCTTGAGGCTGGTCTTTCCGCTGCCGCGCCGCGCCGGCTGTTGCTGCGATGGGTCTGGCGCCCAGCCGGTGAGGAACAGCACCTGGAACGTCGCCCGCAAGCGTCCGTCCGGATTCGCAAAACGCTCCTGATAGATCGCGGCGGCGCGGGCGAAGATGGTGCGGCGCGTCGGATGCTTCAGGCGGTCGAACAAGGCGTTGGTTTCGCCCATGCCGCGGAGGTCGCGAAGTAACGCGAAGAAATCGCCATAGGTGACCGTCACCGTGTCGACATCGGCGACCGGCAGCGCAAATCCTGCGCGCTGCAAGAGACCCGCCGCATCGCGCAAATCGGCAAAGGGGGAGACGCGGGGGCTGGCCCCGCCGGTCTCCGCGAGCTCGGCTTCCATGAGGGCGGTGCGCAGTTCGCCCAGCGTGCCGGCGCCGAACAGGCTGGCGAGGAACAATCCATCGGGCTTCAGGCTGCTTCGGATCTGCGCCAGGGCGCCCGGCAGGTCGTTCACCCAATGGAGGGCGAGGTTGCTGAGAACCGCGTCGAAACAGTGCGCCTTGAAGGGCAAGACCTCCTCATCCGCGGTCAGGCTCGGCCCGCTCTGCCGCGCGCGCTGCGCGTTGATGAGGGACGCGTCGGATTGGATCAGCGTCTCGATCGCGCCGCGTCCCTTCAGGGCGCGCGCGAGGATGCCGTCGCGCGCCCCTAGATCGAGCGCCAGGGGAAAGCCACGCGCAATGTCGCTCAGCCGGTCGCCGAGCCGCTCCGCGATCTCGGTCAGCAGGAAATCATGGGCATGCAGATCAGCGCTCGCGCGCGTGCGCCGCCGGCGCAGCAGGCGGCGATCGAAAATGCGAGCCTGTTCAGGGGCTATGGTCTGAACCAATTCAACCTTCCTCTGCGGCCAATTGACATGAGGCGGCGCGGCTCCGCAAGCTGGGGCATGGAACTCGTCCCCGCCTTGCGCAGATCGGCATCCTGGCTTCTGGACGCAATACTGCCGCCGCGCTGCCTGAAATGCGGCGAGATCGTCGGTGATCCGGGTGCGCTGTGTGGCCCGTGCTGGTCGGCGCTGAAGTTCCTCACGGCTCCCTGTTGCGCCTGCTGCGGCCTGCCGTTCGAGTTCGAGATGGGCGAGGGCAGCCTGTGCGGCGCCTGCACCGCCGAGCGGCCGCTCTATGACCGGGCGCGTTCGGCTCTCACGTATGACGATGCCAGCCGGGACCTCATCCTGCGCTTCAAGCATGCCGACCGGATCGACGGCGCCGCGACCTTCGCCAGCTGGATGGCGCGGGCGGGGGCAGAGCTGGTCTCGGCCGCCGACATCATCGCGCCGGTGCCGCTCCATCGCTGGCGGCTGGTCCGGCGGCGCTATAACCAGGCGGCGATCCTGGCCAATACGATCGGCCGGGCACGAGGAAAACTCGTCATTCCGGACCTGCTGGTGCGGCGCAAGGCCACCGAGTCCCAGGGCCATCTCGGCCGCAGCCAGCGCCGGCGCAATGTGGCCGGCGCCTTTGCCCTCCACCCGCAAAGGGCCCAAGTAGCGACAGGGGCTCGGATTTTGCTGATTGATGACGTTCTGACGACAGGCGCGACGGCAGAGGCCTGCGCCCGAGCCCTGCGAAACGCCGGCGCAAGTGCCGTCGATCTGCTGGTTCTGGCGCGAGTTGTCAGGGTACAGCAGAACTAAGGAAATATAAGGCGCCTTCCCACTTGCAAATTACCGTTTCACGGCCAAAGGTACTGACCTGACGGCAACTGCCCGAGAGAGCCACATGCACGACGGCCAAATGGGGAGCGGTGTGGCGCATGGCGCGCGTTGAAATCTACACCACCATGCTATGCCCCTATTGCTGGCGTGCGAAGAAGCTTCTGGAGGAGCGGGGTGCAGCCTTCCAGGAAGTGGATGTGATGTGCGACGGCAGCCTGCGCAATGAAATGCGCCAGCGCGCCGGCGGGCGCACCTCCGTCCCGCAGATCTTCATCAACGGGCAGCACGTTGGCGGGTGCGATGATCTCTATGCCCTCGACCGCGTGGGCAAGCTGAAGGCCCTGTTGGAACAACCGGCGCTGGAGCAGCCGGCCACCTGATCGGAAAGATGATGAGCAAGAGTTTCAAGGCAGCCTGCGTGCAGATGAACTCGGCCGCCGAAATCGCGCCGAATCTCGAAAGCGCGAGCGCGCTGATCCGCGCGGCTGCCGCCGGCGCGCAGCTGGTCATGACCCCGGAGAACACCACCCTGATCGAGCCCAACCGCGCGCGCGCCCTCGCCAAGACGCCGCCGGAGGACGCTCATCCCGGTGTCCCGCATTTCTCAAGCCTCGCCAAGGAGCTGGGCATCTGGCTGCTGGTGGGCTCGATGCCGGTGCGCGCGGATGAGAAGCGCATCGCCAACCGCTCCTTCCTGTTCGATGCCGGCGGGAACATCGTCGCGCGCTATGACAAGATCCATATGTTCGACGTCGACTTGCCGAACGGCGAGACCTATCGCGAATCGAACGGCGTCAAGCCTGGCGAGCAGGCGGTGGTGGCGGCGACCCCGTGGGGCGCCCTCGGCCTCACCATCTGCTACGACGTGCGCTTCGGCTATCTGCACCGCGCGCTGGCCCATGCCGGCGCGGCGATGCTGACGGTGCCGGCGGCCTTTACTGTTCCAACGGGGCAGGCACATTGGCATGTGCTGCTGCGCGCCCGGGCGATCGAGACTGGCTGCTTCGTGTTCGCCCCGGCGCAGACGGGAGAGCATGCGGAAGGACGCCAGACGTACGGGCATTCGCTGATCATCTCGCCCTGGGGCGAGGTGCTGGCGGATGCGGGGGACAAGCCGGGATTTATCACCGCCGACATAGACCTGGAGCAGGTGCACAAGGCCAGATCCATGGTGCCGGCCCTGCGCCACGACCGGGAGTTCGAGCGGCCGCATAGCCTGATGCGCGCCGCCAGCGAATAGCGCCAACTAGGCGCAGACTCATTTCAAAGCAAGGGAGGAAGAGATGTCACTACGCATCAACGATACCGCTCCGGATTTCGAACAGGACTCGACCGCCGGACGCATCAAATTCCACGACTATCTGGGCGACAGCTGGGGCATCCTGTTCTCGCACCCCAAGGATTTCACGCCGGTCTGCACCACCGAGCTCGGCTACATGGCGCGCCTGAAGCCGGAGTTCGACAAACGCAACACCAAGATCCTGGGCCTCAGTGTCGACCCGGTCGGCAATCATGAGAAATGGGCCAAGGACATCGAAGAGACGCAGGGTGCGAAGGTGAACTATCCGCTGATCGGCGATTCCGACCTCAGGGTCGCGAAGGCCTACGACATGCTGCCGGCAGCAGCCGGCAACAGCTCAGAAGGCCGCACGCCTGCCGACAACGCAACCGTTCGCTCCGTCTTCATCATCGGTCCGGATAAGAAGGTCAAGGCGATGCTGACCTATCCGATGAGCACCGGCCGCAACTTCGATGAAGTGCTGCGGTTGCTCGATTCCTGCCAGCTCACCGCCAAGCACACCGTCGCGACGCCGGTGAACTGGAAGCAGGGCGAAGACGTCATCATCCCGCCTTCGGTCTCCGACGAGCAGGCCAAGCAGAAATTCCCCGGCGGCTGGAAGGCGCTGAAGCCCTATCTGCGCATTGTCCCGCAGCCGAAGTAACGCCGCTTCCCGCGGCTCAATCTCAGTACCCCCCGCAGCCCTCGTGCTGCGGGGGGTTTGTTTCCTCCGTTATATCAGTGCCTTGCCGGGAGGCATTGACGGTCGTAGCGGATTATGAAATTCTAAAATTAGCAAATTAGCTAATACTAGGGTTCATCATGTCGCTCGACAAAGTATTCGAAGCTCTCGCGTCCCGCCCGCGCCGGGAGATCCTCGCCTATCTCTCATCCGCGGAGCTTTCGACCTCGGACCTGGCAGAGCGCTTCCAGATGAGCGCGCCCACGATCTCGCGCCATCTCTCCATCCTGGAGAATGCCGGCCTCGTCACCAGCACGCGGCACGGACAGTTCGTGCTCTACAAGCTCAGCCCAGACAATCTCGTCAACACGCTGACCGGCTTTGCCTTCGAGCTGTGTCCGGTCGGCGGTCCCCTCAAGCGCGAGTCGCGCAAGCTTGCGGCGGACAAGGGGACCAAAGCAAAGGCGGCACGCAAGCCGGCCTGATGTGAGGCCGGCGATCGGGGAAAGAGGGGAACTGACATGCAGCATCTACCGGAAAGCCTCAGTCACCACCGCGTTTCGACCGACGATCTCAACAGCGTCTGCGAGGGCGAGGTCCGCTACTCGCCACCCAAATCCCTCTGGTTCCTCGGCATGGCTGGGGCGTCCGTCGTCGGCGGCGTCTATTTCTTCAGCTGGTCGGGCTTGCTGGTATTCATTCTTGCGACCGGCGCCGTGCTGCTGCTCGGCCATTCGCTCGGCAGCCATCGCAAGCTCATCCACAACAGTTACGAATGCCCGAAATGGCCGGAATATGTCCTGGCCTATATGGGCATGCAGGTCGGGCTTGCCGGCCCAATCGGCCTGATGCGCGCGCATGAACTGCGCGACTACGCCCAGCGCCTGCCGACCTGTCATGATTATCTGCGCCATGGCAGCGCGTTTTGGAAAGATGCCTGGTGGCAGCTGAACTGCGAGCTGCGCCTGACGAATCCGCCGAAGATCGCCATCGAGCCGCGCATCGCCGAGGATCGCTTCTATCGCTTCCTCGAAGCCACCTGGATGTGGCAGCAGGTCCCACCGGCCTTGCTGCTCTACGCGATGGGCGGCTGGAGCTTCGTCGTGTTCGGCACCTGCGCGCGCGTGACTGCCGGCGTGCTGGGCCACTGGCTGATCGGCTACTTCGCACACAACGAAGGCGGCATGCATTTCGAGGTCAACGATGCCGCTGTCCAGGGCCGCAACATCCGCCTCACCTCAATCCTCACCATGGGCGAGTGCTGGCACAACAATCACCATGCTTATCCCGGCTCCGCGCGCCTCGGCCTGTTCGCAGGCGAATGGGATCCGGGCTGGTGGACTTTGCTGCTGCTCCGCCGCGTTGGCCTCGCCTGGAATTTCCACCTGCCGAAGGACCTGCCCGAGCGGCCGGAGCTTCAGGCGATCGACCACCTCGGCGGCGCGGCTCTGGAGCCGGCGCGGTACGACTTGCGCGAGCCACGTTTCCTGAAACCGCGCCTTGCCGGCTATCTGCAGCTCCTCCGGGAGGTTCGGAGTTCATCGGCGATGCTACGCATGGAATGGCCGGCCGGCACCCTCGGCCGCAATCCGATGCGCGCGCTCGTCGGTGACAAGGTAGAGCTGATTGTCGATCCGACACTCGACCTGCTGGTGGTGCATGCCGGCCGCACGAGCTTCTTTGGCCTCCCTGCTGTGTGCCTGGCGATGGGGCAGCGCAATCTCGCCGTCTGGCTCGTTGCCTTCATCCTGATGCCGGTAGCGGTCGGGCTCGAATCGATCCGCAGCGCCATGTCGCTGCGGCCGGGGCTGAACTGACATGCAGAATGCGGCACAAGCGCTGGCGCGGGTGCGGGCGGAATGGGGCCTCGATCCCACCTATGACATGACCGCAACTTGGCCCTTCACCATCGGGCCGATGACCGTGCCGATGCCGAATTTCTCGTGGCGCCGCGCGGCCATCCAGCGCCACGAGAAATTCGGCACCGGCAGGGCGCGGCAGGCCCGGTTGGTGGACATCGCAGCCTTCGGACTTCTGATCCTGCAATCGGCCGCCATCATACTGGCGCCGGTGGCGGCCGTCTTGATCGCAACCCTAGCTTAGCCGCTGGGCAACGATCCGCTGCATGATGGCGGTTTTCGGCTCGGTGACTTCGCCGCATTCGTAGGCCAGCACCTGCAATCCATGCGCGGCGGCGAATTCCAGCAGCTCGCCGGGACGAAGCAGGAAATTGGAATTGCTCGGCTTGCCGAAGCGTTCATTGCCGATGCCGAAGGTCTCGTAGATCAGCACGCCGCCCGGCGCCAATGCGGCAGCAAGGTGGGGAAAAAGCGGGCGGTGCAGGTAGTTGGTGACGATGATGCCGTCGAACTGCCGCCCGCCCAGCGGCCAGGGCGAGCCGTTTTCGAGGTCGGCGGCCAGCACTTCGACCCCAGCGGCCGCCAGATCCTGTAGGCTGGAAACGTTCCGGTCGACGGCCGTGACCTGGTATCCTAAACCATTGAAATATCTGGTATGCCTGCCATTGCCGGCGGCCAAGTCGAGGACTTTGCCGCCAAGGGGCACACGGGCGGCATGAGTCCGCACCCATCCGGACGGGCCACTCTCACATGCTGTTGTCATGGTCGCGGCGCATTTGGGCTTGTTAAACTTTCCAACTGTGCCATCTGTTAACGCGAGATAAGCGATCAATGGCAGTTTTTCGGCGATGATTCTTTACCAACTCCGCTGTGCCAAGGACCATGAATTCGAGGCCTGGTTCAAGGACGGCCAGACCTGCGAACGGCAGCTTGCGCGCAAGACCGTCGAGTGCCCCTCCTGCGGCAGCCGCAAGGTCGCGAAGGCGCTGATGGCGCCGCGCATCGGTGCCAGCGAGAAGAAGCAGCAAGTCGGTCTGCCTGCAAAGCCGGCGGGTGACAGTCAGCATCCGATGTCGGTCATGGCCTCGGCCATGCGCCAGCACCTGCAGGAGGTGCGCAGCAAGGTCGAGGCGAATTGCGACTATGTCGGCGACAAGTTCCCCGATGAGGCGCGCAAGATCCACTATGGCGAGACCGAAGCTCGCGGCATCTATGGCGAGGCGACCGACCAGCAGCATCAGGAGCTGATCGAGGAAGGCGTCGAAGTCGCGCGCATTCCCTGGCTACCACGGTCGGACGCCTAGGCGCTCGTCGCCTTTCGACCACGTATACAAACGCCCTAAACAACAGTCCCCTTCCCCGCAAGGGGGAAGGGGAGTTTAGTTGGGGAGCAGGGTAGCTCGTTACCCCCGCTTCGCCGCCAGCATGTAATTGACGTCGAGATCGCGCGAGAGGGACCAGCGGTCGGCGAGGGGGTTGTAGGCGACGCCGGTCATCTGCTCGATCACGAAGCCGGCGCGGCGCAGCGGATGCGCCAGTTCCGATGGCTTTACGAACTTGCGCCAATCGTGCGTGCCGCGCGGCAGCCAGCGCATCACATATTCCGCGCCCACGATGGCGAGCGCAAAGGCCTTGGCGGTCCGGTTGAGAGTCGCGACGAACATGAGGCCGCCCGGTTTCACCAGCTCTGCGCAGCTCGCGACGAAGACATCGACATTGGCGACATGCTCGACCACTTCCATCGCGAGCACGATGTCGAAGCGCTCTCCCCGATCCACCATGTCCTCGGCGGCGCATTGCAGATAGGTGATTTTGAGGCCGCTCGTTTCGGCATGGCTGCGCGCGATGCCGATGTTGCGTGCGGAGGGATCGACGCCGGTCACCTCCGCTCCCAGGCGCCGCATCGGTTCGGTCAACAGACCGCCACCGCATCCGATCTCGCACAAAGTCAAACCGTCGAGCGCCGCGTCGCCAGGCTCGCGGACGAAGTGGCGCGCGGCGACGTCGCGGATGAAACCGATGCGCGTCGGGTTGAGGACGTGCAGCGGCTTGAAGTCGCCATTGGGATCCCACCAGGCTTCCGCCATGGCGCTGAACTTGGCGATTTCGCTGCTGTCGACCGTGGTGACGGAAAGGTCCCGCTGCGGGTCCGGCGAAGCCATCGGGTTGGATTGCGAACACATTGATGAAAATGGCCGATTCTGGCGGAAATCCGCCGCTGGAATTGGGGCCCAGCCCTTGCCTCGCTGGGTTCCATTGAGTATGGATAGCCGCCGCCGGCAAGACAATGGTTTCGGGCCGGTATTCCAGCTGCAGTTTAAGGGCTTTCTCCGCACATGAATGCGCCGGCGAGGACCAAGACCCGCGTGGTCATGAAGTTTGGCGGGACTTCGGTCGCCAATGTCGAGCGCATCCGCGCCGTGGCCGCGCGCGTGAAACGCGAGGTCGATGCCGGGCACGAGGTCGCGGTCGTGGTTTCGGCCATGGCCGGCGCGACCAACCAGATGGTCGCCTGGTGCGGTGAATTGTCGCCGCTTTATGACGCCCGTGAATATGACGTGGTGGTGGCCTCGGGCGAGCAGGTGACCAGCGGGCTGATGGCAATTGCGCTGCAGACAATCGGCGTCAATGCCCGGTCGTGGCTCGGCTGGCAGATTCCGGTGGAATGCGACGATGCCCATGGCAAGGCGCGCATCCAGCATATCCGCATCGAAGAAATGGAGTCCCGCTTCAAGCAGGGCCAGGTCGCGGTGGTTGCCGGATTCCAGGGCATCGGGCCCGACAATCGTGTGACGACCCTGGGCCGCGGCGGCTCGGATACCTCGGCGGTGGCGCTGGCGGCGGCCTTGAAGGCAGACCGGTGTGACATCTTCACCGATGTCGACGGCGTCTACACGACCGATCCCAGGATCGTCGCCAAGGCGCGCAAGCTGGACAAAATCAGCTACGAGGAAATGCTGGAGATGGCTTCGGTCGGGGCCAAGGTGCTGCAGATCCGCTCGGTCGAGATGGCGATGAAGCATGGTGTCAGGCTGCAGGTGCTCTCGAGCTTCGAGGACAAGCCCGGCACGCTGGTGGTGGATGAGGAAGAGATCATGGAACAGGAACTGGTGAGCGGCATCGCCTATAGCCGCGACGAAGCGAAGATCACCTTGCTCAAGGTCGCCGACCGGCCAGGCATCGCCGCCTCGATCTTCGGGCCGCTGGCGGATGCCAACATCAATGTCGACATGATCGTGCAGAACGTGTCGGAATCGGGCGACACCACCGACATGACCTTCACGGTCTCCAAGGCGGATTTCGAGCGCGCCAAGCAGGTGATCGAAGGCCAGCGCAACCAGGTGCAGTTCGCCGGCATGATCGCCGATTCGAACGTCGTGAAAGTGTCGGTGATCGGCGTCGGCATGCGCTCGCACGCGGGCATCGCCCAGCGCATGTTCAAGGCGCTGGCGGAGAAGGGCATCAATATCCAGGTGATCTCCACCTCGGAGATCAAGATCAGCGTGCTGGTGGCGGAGGAATATACCGAGCTCGCGGTACGCGCCTTGCACACGGCATACGGGCTCGACGCCGCCTAAGGGGAGATGGGGACTACAGAGACAGATGGACCGTGCGCATTCCGAGGCATTGCTGAACCACCTGTGGCGGCGCGGAACCGAGTTTCTCGGTTGCCGCTACGCCATCATGTGCGGGGCCATGACCTGGGTTTCGGAGCGTCATCTGGTCGCCGCGATCTCCAACGCTGGCGGATTCGGCGTCATCGCATCCGGCTCGATGCAGCCGGACATTCTGGCGGCAGAGATCGCCGAGACCTACAAGCTCACCAGCCAGCCCTTTGGCGTGAACTTAATCACGCTGCATCCAAAACTTGAGCAACTGGTCGAGGTCTGCCTCGATTCGAAGGTCGGCCACGTGGTGCTGGCAGGCGGATTGCCGCCGGGTTCCGCGATCCAGCGCCTGAAGCAGGGCGGGGCCAAGGTCATGTGCTTCGCCCCCGCCGTCTCGCTCGCCAAGAAGCTGGTGCGCTCCGGCTCCGACGCGATCGTCATCGAAGGGATGGAGGCGGGTGGCCATATCGGCCCGGTCTCGACCAGCGTGCTGGCGCAGGAGGTCCTGCCTGCCATCACCGATGTGCCGGTGTTCGTGGCGGGCGGCATCGGGCGCGGCAATGCCATGCTGGGTTATCTGGAGATGGGTGCATCTGGCGTGCAGCTCGGCACACGCTTCGTCTGCGCCACCGAATCCATCGCGCACCCGAATTTCAAGAAGGCCTTCATCCGCGCAGCCGCGCGCGATGCCATGCCTTCGGTCGCACTCGACAACCGCTTCCCGGTGATCCCGGTGCGCGCCATCGTCAATGATGGCGTGCGCAAGTTCGTGGAAGTCCAGAAGCAGGTGATCGAGAAATTCGACCGCGGCCAACTGGACCAGAAGGCAGCGCAGCTCGAGATCGAGCATTTCTGGGCGGGCGCCTTGCGCCGCGCGGTGATCGACGGCGACGTCGAAACCGGCTCATTGATGGCGGGCCAGAGCGTCGGCATGGTCACAAAAGAGCAATCGACCGCCGAGATCATCCGCGACCTGATCGAAGAGGCGCTCCAGGCCCTGCTGGATCGCCCCAAATCCATCTCCGGGTAGGTTATGACGGAAACGCCAGGCCTCACCGGAGCGCGCATGTTGCTCAAGCGATTGCGCAACGTGATGGCGCGTGGCGGCGCGGCGCAGGTGCGCCTCGACCAGACCGTCAAGCTGATCGCGGGCGAGATGGTGGCGGAGGTCTGCTCCATCTATCTGCTCCGCGCCGGCGAAGTGCTGGAGCTGTTCGCGACCGAGGGCCTCAAGAAAGAAGCCGTGCACAAGACGCGCCTGCGGGTAGGTGAAGGCCTGGTCGGCGACGTCGCCAGTCATGCGCGGCCGCTGGCGCTGGCGGATGCCCAGCACCATCCGCAATTCGCCTATCGCCCGGAAACCGGCGAAGAGCTGTTCCAATCCTTGATGGGCGTCCCGATCCTGCGCGCCGGCCGGGTCATCGGCGTGCTGGTCATCCAGAACCGCACGCGCCGGCAATATAGCGAAGAAGAGATCGAGACCCTCGAGACCGTCGCCATGGTGCTGGCCGAGCTGGTAGCGAGCGGCGAGCTGGTCAGCCAGGAGGAGCTGCGGCCGGGCGATGGCATCGCCGTGCTGCCCCTGCGGCTCGATGGTGTTACGCTCTGCCAGGGCCTTGCGCGCGGGGTCGCTGTCCTGCATCAGGCGACCTTGCAGCTCCAGCAGCTGGTTGCCGAGGATCCCGGGCGGGAGTCCG
Organism: Dongiaceae bacterium; assembly: GCA_035695765.1. GTDB lineage: Bacteria > Pseudomonadota > Alphaproteobacteria > Dongiales > Dongiaceae > Dongia_A. The sequence goes on along the minus strand of DASRRI010000150.1, from coordinate 17,989 downwards.
AGCGCCTGGCGGCTGCCTTGATGGAAATGCAGAGCTCCATCGACCAGATGCTGAGCGCCGGCGATCTTGGCGGCCACGGCGAGCATTTCGAGGTGCTGGAGACCTACCGTTTGTTCGCGCAGGACCAGGGCTGGCGCAACCGCATGATGGAGGCGGTGCAATCCGGTCTGACGGCGGAAGCGGCGGTGCAGAAGGTGCAGAACGACACCCGCGCCCGCATGCGCGAAGTGACCGATCCCTATCTGCGCGAGCGTCTCGCCGACCTCGACGATCTCGCCAACCGCTTGCTGCGTCACTTGCTGGGCGCGGACGTTCCAACCCTGCGGCGCCTGCCGGAAGAAGCGATCGTCGTCGCGCGCACCATGGGCCCCGCCGATCTGCTGGATTATGACCGGAACCGGCTGAAGGGCCTTGTGCTGGAGGAAGGGTCGCAGAACGCGCATGTCGCGATCGTCGCACGCGCGCTCGACATTCCCGTGCTCGGCCGCTGCCAGGAGCTGATGCAGAAGGTCGGCGACGGCGATCCGCTGGTGATCGACGGCGACAACGGCACCTTGTTCATCCGGCCGTCGGAGGACATCCAGCAGGCGTTCGCGGAAAGCATGCGCCAGCGTCTGGTGAAGCGCGAAGCCTATGAAGCGATCCGCGACCTGCCGGCCGTGACGCTGGATGGAATCAACATCGATCTCAACATCAATGCCGGCCTGCTGATGGACGTGCCGCAGCTGGCGGCGACCGGCGCTGCGGGCGTCGGGCTCTATCGCACCGAGATCCCCTTCATGATCTCGCACGAATACCCCGATGTGGCGCGCCAGACCGAGATCTATCGCAAGGTGCTGGATGGCGCCGGCGACCGCACCGTCATCTTCCGCACCCTCGATATCGGGTCGGACAAAGTGTTGCCGTATTGGAACCGCGCTCCGGAGGAGAATCCGGCGATGGGCTGGCGCGCCATCCGCATCGCGCTCGACCGGCCTGCCATGCTGCGCCAGCAGCTCCGCGCCATGATGAATGCCGCGTCGGGACGCAAGCTCTCCGTCATGTTTCCGATGGTGACGGAGATCGCGGAGTTCGATTCCTGCCGGCGCCTGCTGGATCTGGAGCTGCAGCGCCAGGCGCGCCGCAACATCACATTGCCCAGCGAGCTTCGGGTTGGTGCGATGGTGGAGGTGCCGGCCCTGCTGTGGCAACTGCCGGAACTGCTGCAGCGGGTCGATTTTCTGTCGGTCGGCAGCAACGATCTGCAGCAATTTCTGTTTGCAGCGGATCGGGATAATCCGGCTGCGGCTGGGCGGTACGACACGCTGGCGCCTGCCATGAGGCGGGCACTGGGGGAGGTGGCGCGCGCGGCGAGCGAGGCTGGCAAGCCATTCGGGTTGTGCGGCGAGATGGCTGGCGATCCGCTGGCAGCAATGGTGTTGCTGTGCCTTGGCTACCGGGCGTTGTCGATGGCGCCGCCCCGGGTGCTGCCGATGCGGGCCACCATCCGGAGCCTGGATTTCAGTGGGTTAGAAGGTTACTGGCAGACCGTCCGCCACCTGGACGGACCGTCCTTGAGGAGCGCGCTGCTGGATTATGCGTTGGATCACAAGATACCCCTTTGACAGATTGCGAGGTCCGGGGCGGGGTATATATATACCAACGCGATACGACGTTCCGGCGGCACGAGGGCAAGAGCGGAATCTCGACAGGATTCCTCAAGTGTTCCGGGCAGATGAATGAGCATGATGGACGGGGCGGGCACCACTGAGACGAACCGGGCCGCGGGCGGCGGGCTGGCCGAAATCGGCGTGATGCTGCGGCGTCGCCGTGAAGAGGTGGGCCAGGATCTGCGCACCATCTCTGCCGCCACTCACATCAAGCAGATTTATCTCAAAGCGATCGAGGACGGGCGCCGCAAGGAACTGCCGGGCACCGCCTACATGATCGGCTATATTCGCACCTATGCCGATTATCTCGGCTTCGATGGCAATCGCCTGATCACCGATTACCACGCCGAATTGGCCGGTCATCGCAAACGGGACGAGAAGCGCGCGGAAGCCGCCGAGCCCCCGCCGGCAGCCGGCGTGGCGCAGGCTGCGCTACCGCCTGTCATCGTCATTGCCGCAATGGTGGTCCTGATCCTGGCGATCTATGGCGCCTGGGCCTTTCTCTCCCGCAATGGCAGCGATGAGGATGAGACCCAGACGGCGGCGGTCGAGACCCCTCAGGCGCCGGCGCCGGAACCCGCGCCGGCCGAACCCCCGACTCCTGCCGTCGACCAGGCGGCCAAGCCGCCGGCTCCCTCGCCGAGCGGTGCCGAAGCAAGCGCCCCCGCCGAGCCAGCACCGGCGCCGGCACCAAGCGAGACGCCCTCCGCCACCGAAGACCAGGTCCCGCCGGAGGCCGACGTCGCCAGCACCGGCGAGGATGTAACCGAGGAATCCCCGCCGCAGCAGGAGCCCGCCGCGGACGCGGAGGCCAAGGCCGGCAAGATCGTGGTGCGGGCGCGGTTGGAGAGCTGGATCCAGATCACCAACGCCAACAAAGAGGTGGTGTTCTCCCGCGTGCTGCGTGCCGGCGAGACGTATACGGTGCCAGAGGAGGAAACGGGCCTCACCCTCACCACCGGCAATGCAGGCGGCGTCGAGATTCTGCTCAACGGCAAGAAGCTGAAAAGCCTGGGAACGGTGGGCCTGGTGAAGCGCGATATCCCCCTCGATGCGAAAAAGCTGAAGGACGGCAGTGCCTTCAAGGCCACGTCGAGCGCGCAATAGTCCCCCGCGGAACTGGATTACCATTCTATTTCAAATGGTTGAGCCTGGGGCAGCAGGCTTGATCTTTTGCCCCCGGCAGCGCATCTTCTGGCCCATGTGGCGTGCCTCATGGCGCGCCCGATGAATTGCGCCAACAGGAAAGATTGATGAATGAGCGTCCGCCCCTATCGTGACATCAGCCGTCGCAAGTCCCGGCAGATCCGGGTGGGATCGGTGCTGGTGGGCGGCGACGCGCCGATCACCGTCCAGACCATGACCAACACGCTGACGGCGGACGCGGCCGCGACCATCAAGCAGATCCAGGAGATCGAGGCGGCGGGCTGCGACATCGTCCGCGTCTCCTGTCCGGACGAGGAATCGACGGCGGCGCTGCCGGAAATCGTGAAGGCGGCCAAGATCCCGATCGTTGCGGACATCCATTTCCACTACAAGCGCGGCATCGAGGCGGCCAAGGCGGGCGCCGCATGCCTGCGCATCAATCCCGGCAATATCGGCAACGCCCAGCGCGTTAAAGACGTTGTGCAGGCGGCCAAGGATCACGGCTGCTCCATGCGCATCGGCGTCAATGCCGGCAGCCTGGAGCGCGAATTGCTGGAGCGCTATGGGGAGCCGTGCCCGGAGGCGATGGTCGAATCCGCGCTCAATCACGCGAAGATCCTCGAGGACCACGATTTCTTCGATTTCAAGATCAGCGTGAAGGCGTCCGACGTGTTCCTGGCCGTGGCGGCCTACCAGGCGCTGGCTGAGGCGTGCGACTATCCGCTCCATATCGGCATCACCGAGGCGGGCGGCCTGCGCACGGGGACAGTCAAATCCTCGATCGGCCTCGGCATGCTGCTGTGGTCGGGCGTCGGCGACACCGTGCGCGTCTCGCTCTCTGCCGATCCCACCGAAGAGGTGAAGGTCGGCTATGAGATGCTGAAGTCGCTGAACCTGCGGCATCGTGGCGTCAACCTCATCTCCTGCCCGTCCTGCGCACGGCAGAATTTCGACGTGATCAAGACGGTGGAAGCGCTGGAAAAGCGCATCAGCCACATCACCACGCCGATGACCGTCAGCATCATCGGCTGCGTGGTGAACGGCCCGGGCGAAGCGCGCGAGACCGACATCGGCTTCACCGGCGGCGGCAACAACACGCATATGGTCTACCTCGCCGGGCAGCAGCACCACCGCCTGAAGGACCAGGACATCGTCGAGCATATGGCCGAGCTGATCGAGAAGAAGGCGGCCGAGATCGAAGAGGCGAAGGCGGCGAATGAAGAGGCTGAGAAACCGGCTGCCAGCAGCGCCGCCTAGCCTCGCTCGCCGCCCGCGCGCGCAACTTTTCCAGGAAGGTTCTTCGGTGTCCCAGCTTCAGCCGGTTCGCGGCACGCATGATCTGTTGCCGGACGAGATGCGCCGCTATCGGCACGTCGTCGACACGGCACGCGAAGCGGCGGAATGCGCCGGCTATCTCGAGGTCGAGACCCCGATCTTCGAATTCTCCGAAGTCTTCAAGCGCACGCTCGGCGACACCTCCGACATCGTGACCAAGGAGATGTACACCTTCACCGATCGCGGCGGGGAGACCATCACCCTGCGGCCGGAAGGCACGGCGAGCGTCGCGCGCGCTTTCATCTCCGGCGGCCTCGCGCAGCATGTACCACTCAAGTATTTCTACAGCGGTCCGATGTTCCGCTACGAGCGCCCGCAGAAGGGCCGCCTGCGGCAGTTCCACCAGACCGGGTTGGAACTGCTGGGAGTCGCGGACCCGCTGGGCGATGTGGAGATCATCGCGGTCGGGGTCGAGTTCCTGCGGCGCATCGGCGTGTGGGACCGCTGTTATCTCGAGATCAATTCGCTGGGTGATACTGAAAGCCGCAAGACCTATCGCGACGTGCTGGTGTCCTATCTCTCCGGCCACAAGGACAAGCTGAGCAGGGAGAGTGTCGAACGGCTCGAGCGCAATCCCATGCGCATCCTCGATTCCAAGGACGAGGGCGACAGGCAGATCGTCGCCAACGCGCCGGTCTACTCCGAGCATCTGAACCAGGCGAGCCGCGACTTCTTCGCGCGTGTGCTGGAAGGGCTGGAGGCGATCGGCATCCCGCATTCCGTCAATCCGCGCCTAGTACGGGGGCTCGACTATTATTGCCACACCTGCTTCGAGATCATCTCCGACGACCTCGGCGCACAGGGCACCGTGATGGGCGGCGGCCGCTATGACGGCCTCATCGGCATCATGGGAGGGCCGGAGACGCCGGGCGTCGGCTGGGCCAGCGGTGTCGAGCGCTGCATGATGCTGCTGAAGGAAGAGCCGGCAACGCGCCGGCCGATCGCTCTGGTGCCGATCGGCGAGGAAGCGGAGCGCCGGGCGCTCATCCTCGCCGGCCGGCTTCGTGAGGCGGGATTGCCCGCCGATCTCGGCTATTCCGGCAACATGGGCAAGCGCATGAAGCGCGCCAACAAGCTGAACGCCCGCGTCGCGGTGATCCTGGGCGAGAACGAGCTTGCCAAGAATGTCGCCGCCCTGCGCGATCTCGACAGCGGCGAGCAGCGCGAGGTGCCGCTCGACACGCTGATCGAGTCCCTTGCGCCTTATCAGTGAAGTCCGCCGGCATGGGGTAGGCGACGCGACATTCCTGATCGTCGGGGTCAATCACCGGACCGGGCCGCAATTGCTGCGCGAGCGCCTGCAGGGCGATGCCGGAGATGTGCTGCGGCTGCTCGGCCGCTGCCGCGAAGGCGGCATCGATCAGGCAATGGCCGTCGTCACCTGCGATCGCTGCGAAGTCTGGTGCGTGACGCCGGATGCCGCCGCGACTCAAACGAGATTGACCGGGCTGCTGGCTGAAGCCGGCGGCGTGACCGAGGCAGAGATCGTGCCTCGCCTGCATGCCCTCGCCGACGCAGCGGCCTTGCGCTACGCCTTCGCGGTCGCCGCTTCGCTCGAAAGCCAGATCGTGGGCGAGCCGCAAGTCCTTGGCCAAGTGAAGGAATTGCAGCAGCTGGCGCAACATGCCGGCATGAGCGGCCCGGAGCTCGATCGCATCCTCGAGGCCGCCTATCAGGCTGCCAAGCGCGTGCGCCATGAGACCGGCATCGCTGGCCAGTCGGTCTCCATGGCCGCGTGCGCGGTGAGCGTGCTGCGGCGCATGCATGGCGATGTCAGCGGCCTCGGCGGGCTGCTGGTGGGCGACGGCGACATGGCGGAGCTGATCTTCGAGCAGGTGTCGGCGACCGGCCTGAAGCGCTGGACCATGGTCCACCCGCAGGAGCGCCGCGCCAAAGCCTGGGCGGAGCGCAATCATGCCCATTGGCGGCCGTTCGGCGAGTTGCGCGAAGCGCTGGCAGTGGCGGATCTGGTGGTCAGCGCCCTCGACCTCGGTGCCGAATTCGTATCGGTCGAGATGGTCAAGGCCGCGCTGAAGGCCCGCAAGCGGCGGCCGATCTTCTTGATCGACAGTGGCGTGCCGGGCGATATGGACACGCGGATCGGCAGTCTCGATGACGCGTTCCTCTATACGCTCGACGATCTGGAGCGGCTGGCGATGGCGGGGCGCCAGCATCGCGCCAGCGAAGCGGAGGAAGCCTGGCGCATCGTGGATCAATCGGTGGCATCCTTCCGCCGGCAGTTGACAGAGCAGGTGGCGGCGCCGGTGATTGCCGACCTGCATCGCCATTTCGAGCAGCATCGCGCCGAAGTGCTGGCGCAGCCCGGCATCGATGCGGCGGAAGCGACGCGGCGCTTGATCAACAAGCTGCTCCATCATCCAAGCGTCGCGTTGAAGGCGGCGGCGCCGACCAAGGATCTCGAGGCGGCCTTGCGCCGCCTCTTTGGCTTGAACGACAAGGAAGACTGACAAGTGAGCTTGGAACCAAAGCTCGATCGCGTGGTGAAGCGGCATGATGAGTTGGCCGCCCTGCTGGCAAGTCCCGATCCGAAGGACGCGCAGGCCTACGCCCGCAATTCGAAGGAATATTCCGACCTGACGCCTCTGGTCGAGGCGATCCAGCAATGGAAGATCGCGAAGCGCGAGCTCATGGACCTGGAAGCGCTGGCGAGCGATCCCAAGACCGAGGCCGAGATGCGGCTACTGGTCGAGGACGAGGTGGTCGCGCTGCGGGCGCGTGTGCCGGAGCTGGAGCACAGAGTGAAGCTCATGCTCCTGCCCAAGGACGAGGCGGACGAGCGCAACGCGATCCTGGAGGTGCGCGCCGGAACTGGTGGCGAGGAGGCGGCCTTGTTCGCCGCGGCCCTGTTCCGCATGTATGCGCGCTATGCCGCGCTCAAGGGCTGGAAGTTCGAGCAGATGGATGTCAACGAAACCGGCCTCGGCGGCGTCAAGGAAGCGACCGCCACCATCACCGGGCGCAACGTGTTCGCGCGGCTGAAGTTCGAATCCGGCGTGCACCGCGTGCAGCGCGTGCCGGAGACCGAAGCCTCGGGCCGCATCCACACCTCCGCCGCGACGGTCGCCGTGATGCCGGAAGCCGAAGAGGTCGATATCGAAATCAACGAGAAGGATCTGCGGATCGACGTGTTCCGCTCCAGCGGCCCGGGCGGCCAGTCGGTCAACACGACGGACAGCGCGGTCCGCATCACCCATATCCCGACCGGCGTCGTGGTCCAGCAGCAGGACGAGAAATCGCAGCACAAGAACAAAGCCAAGGCGCTGAAGATCCTGCGCGCGCGGCTCTATGACGCTGAACGGTCGAAACGTGATGCCGAGCGTGCCGCGCATCGCAAGAGCCAAGTCGGGTCCGGCGACCGGTCGGAACGCATCCGCACCTACAACTTCCCGCAAGGCCGCTGCACCGACCATCGCATCAACCTCACGCTCTACAAGCTCGACAAGGTGATGGAGGGCGCTGCGCTCGACGAAGTGATCGACGCGCTGATCGCGCACGATCAGGCCGAGCGGCTGGCGGAAGTGGAGTGACGGACATCCGAACGCTGCTAAGCGAGGCGCAGCAGCGGCTCGCTCTGGCCGGGGTCGAAGGTCCGCTGCGCGATGCGCGCCTGTTGCTGCAGGTCGCCGCGGACATTCCTGTTGCCATGCAGATCGCCTATCCCGAACGGACGGTCGACGAGGCGGCCATCGCCCTGTTCGACGAGTTTATCGCGCGCCGCGCCGACCGGCAGCCCATCGCGCACATCCTCGGCAAGCGGGAGTTCTGGTCGCTCGACTTCGTCGTGACACCGGACACGCTGGTGCCACGGCCGGATTCCGAAACCCTGGTGCAGGCGGTGCTCGACCGGATCGAGAATCGCAAGGCGCCGTTGCGTCTGCTCGATTTCGGAACCGGTACCGGTTGCCTGTTGCTTGCACTGCTGCATGAACTGCCGAATGCGACCGGCCTCGGCATCGACATCTCCCCGCGGGCGCTGGACGTCGCGATCGAGAATGCGGTCAATCTTGGCCTTCGCGATCGCGCCCAGTTCCGCCTGCGCAATTGGGACCGGGCGCTGGTCCCCTTCTTTGACGTCGTCATCTCCAATCCGCCTTACATCCCAACAGAGGCGATCCAGACTCTGCAGCCGGAAGTGTCGCTATTCGAGCCGCCGATCGCGCTGGATGGCGGCCCGGATGGCCTTGACGCCTATCGCCATCTCGCCGACGCAGCCGCGCGGCTCGTGAAGGTGGGCGGGCTCGTTGCGTTCGAAGTGGGCCTGGGGCAGACCGATTCGGTGATCGAGATCGGCCATGCGGCACGGTTGCTGCATATTGCCACGGTCGATGATCTGGCAGGCGTGCCGCGCTGCGTTCTGTTCAAAAAATAACATATGTTTCAATGACTTGGCCTAAATCCACAGATGCAACCCAGGGCTGTTAAAAAAGCTGTTGGAAAGCCGCCCCGAAATGATTAGGTTCAGCGCGGCAGTCGGGGCTGACCGTGGGCCGCGCCCGGGGGAAAGCCGGCCATCGCACAGCGAAGCCAGCCCCAAAAACAGCGCCTCCGCACATTGACTGCGTCCAGCGCCTAAAGAAGCGGCACGTGGCCGCTTCGAGATATTGCAAAACGCGCAAGGATGCCGACATGCGGCTTGACCTGCCATCTCGATCACAGTCGATGACGAAATGACGCTCACATGAAACAGAACAACAATAACCGACGCGCTCGTGGCCGTGGCCCGCGCAAACCCCATGGAATGGGTGGTGGTAGTGGCCATAACAAGGGTCAGGGGTACGATGGCGGTGGGCAGGAGCTGCGCGTTCGCGGCAATGCCTATCAGGTGCTTGAGAAATATCTGCAGCTCGCGCGTGACGCGGGTTCTGCCGGCGACCGGGTTGCCGCCGAGAACTTCCTGCAGCATGCGGACCATTATTACCGCGTGCTGAGTGCGATGAACGATGGCCAGCGGCCACGGATGGGTGGGCGCGAGCTCTCCGTCGCGGACGTCAATGTTCAGAACGTCAGCCAGGGCCTGTCGGCCGCGCTGTACAGTTCCGGCGGTGCCAATCCACAGGGCATCGATTCGGGCATGAGCGATGGCATGCAGGGTCAGAACCCCGGCAACCAGAGTGGCCAAGGTCAAGGCGGCCAAAGCCATGGCGGCCAAGGTCACGGCAACCAGGGTCATGGAGGCCAGGGTGGGCACCGCCAGGGTGGCCATCAGCATGGCGGTCACCAGCAAGGCGGGCACCAGCAGAGCGCCCGTTCGCAAGGTGATGGCCAGGGCCAGAACCCGAACCAGCAGAACGTCAGCGGCAACGTCGCCCAGGCCAACGGCCACGGGAACAGCTATGACACCTACACCGAACGCAGCGCAGCGCAGCCGTCCTATGCTGCGCCCGCAGAGCCCGCCCGCCCCGCTTCTCAGCCCAGCAGCGAAGAGCAGCCGGACTATCCCGAGGAATTGCTGACGCCAGCGGCAGCGCCCGCGGCCGCCCCGGAAACGGCCGCCGACGACGCTGAAGAGGGCGTGCAGCGCACCCTGCGCACGCCGCGGCCCCGTCTTCGTGGTCCTGGCCGGCGTGGATCGCGCCAGGGTGAGGGGCGTCAGGCGGAAGGACGCCAGGACGAGCCCCGCTCGCCGGACGGACAAGGGTCTGCCGAATCGGGCGAATAGCGCGATACAGCTGATTCTCGAAGATTGGCGTCCGCCCCGGATTGTCGCCGGGGCGGGCCGCCGCGCCTCTTGTTTATAAATCAGGCATTCCCATATCGTTCTCAGGGCCAAGCTTTCGAGCTTTCCTGGAGCATCCAAGAGCGCGTGCTGACCTGTCGGGCGCGGTCGAGCGAGGGCGATTATGGATTTGGAAAAATTCACCGAACGGTCGCGTGGATTGCTGCAGGCTGCGCAGGCACTGGCCTTGCGGTCCGGCCATCAGCGGCTCACTCCCGAACATCTTCTGAAGATCCTGCTGGACGATAAGGACGGCCTTGCTGCCGGCCTCTTGCGCAATTCCGGGGCTGATCCCGCGCGCGCATTGGCAGCGACCGAGAAGGCACTCGAGAAGCAGCCGAAGGTCGAAGGCTCCGGCGCGGGCCAGGTCTATATGGGGCCGGAACTGGCGCGCGTGCTGGATCAGGCCGAGAAGATGGCGGAAAAGGCCGGCGATGGTTTCGTCACGGCCGAACGCATGCTGCTTGCGCTCGCTTTGTCGAGCGAAGGATCCACGGGGCGCATCCTCAAGGATGCCGGCGCGACGGCGCAAGGACTGAATGCCGCAATCAACGAACTGCGCAAAGGCCGCACCGCGCAAAGTGCAAGCGCTGAAGACAGTTATGATGCGCTGAAGAAATATGCCCGCGACCTGACCGCGCAGGCGCGCGCCGGAAAGCTCGATCCCGTGATCGGGCGCGACGAGGAAATCCGCCGCACCATCCAGGTGCTGGCGCGCCGCACCAAGAACAACCCCGTGCTGATCGGCGAGCCCGGCGTCGGTAAGACCGCGATCGTTGAAGGCCTCGCTCTGCGCATTGCGAACGGCGACGTGCCGGAAGGGCTTAAGCACAAATCGCTGATGTCGCTCGATCTCGGCGCTCTCATCGCCGGCGCGAAATATCGCGGCGAGTTCGAGGAAAGGCTGAAGGCGGTGCTGCAGGAGATCGCATCCGCCGAAGGCGATATCGTCATCTTCATCGACGAACTGCATACCTTGGTCGGCGCCGGCAAGGCGGAAGGCGCGATGGACGCCTCCAACATGCTGAAGCCGGCCTTGTCGCGCGGCGAGCTGCATTGCGTCGGCGCCACCACGCTCGATGAATATCGCAAGCATATCGAAAAGGACGCGGCCCTGGCTCGGCGCTTCCAGCCGGTGTTCGTGAGCGAGCCGAATGTCGCCGACACCATCTCGATCCTGCGCGGGCTCAAGGAGAAATACGAGCTGCATCACGGCGTCAGGATCACCGATGGCGCGATCGTCGCTGCCGCGACGCTCTCCAATCGCTATATCACCGACCGTTTCCTGCCCGACAAGGCGATCGACCTGGTCGACGAGGCGGCCAGCCGTCTGCGCATGGAAGTGGATTCCAAGCCGGAGGAGATCGACGAGATCGATCGACGCCTGGTCCAGCTCAAGATCGAGCGCGAAGCGCTGAAAAAGGAAAGCGACGAGGCTTCCAAGGATCGGCTGAAGGAACTGGTCCAGGAGATCGAAGAGCTCGAAGACCAGTCCCGCCGCCTGACCAATGAATGGCAGGCGGAAAAGCGTACCTTGCAGGATACGCAGAAGCTCAAGGAGCAGATCGACCAGGGCAGGTTGGAAGCCGAGCAGGCGCAGCGCCGCGGCGATTTCGCGCGCGCGGGCGAGTTGACCTATTCCGTCATTCCCGGCCTCGAGAAGAAGCTGAAGGAAGCCGAGGCAGCGCAGCAGCACCGCATGCTGAACGAGGTGGTGAGCGAAGAGGACATCGCATCCGTCGTCTCGCGCTGGACCGGCATCCCGGTCGACAAGATGCTGGAAGGCGAGCGTGACAAGCTGCTGCGCATGGAAAAGATGCTGGGCAACCGCGTGATCGGCCAGGAGGAGGCGATTGTCGCCGTCTCCAACGCGGTGCGGCGGGCGCGTGCAGGGCTCCAGGATCCCAACCGGCCGATCGGGTCGTTCCTGATGCTAGGCCCGACCGGTGTCGGCAAGACCGAGCTCTCGAAGGCTTTGGCCGCCTTCCTGTTCGATGACGAGCAGGCGCTGTTGCGCGTCGACATGTCGGAATTCATGGAAAAGCACGCCGTGGCTCGCCTGATCGGCGCGCCGCCGGGCTATGTTGGCTACGAGGAAGGCGGCGTCCTCACCGAAGCGGTACGCCGCCGGCCCTACCAGGTGATCCTGTTCGACGAGGTCGAGAAGGCCCACCCCGACGTCTTCAATATCCTGCTGCAGGTGCTGGATGACGGGCGCCTCACCGATGGGCAGGGCCGCACGGTCGATTTCAAGAATACTTTGATCATCCTCACCTCCAATCTTGGAAGCGACATCCTCGCCGCCCAGAAGGAGGACGAAGATGTCGATCTGGTGCGTGCCCAGGTGATGAACGTGGTGCGTCAGGCCTTCCGGCCGGAATTCCTCAACCGGCTAGATGAACTCGTGCTGTTCCACCGCCTGTCGCGTGACGACATGACCGGCATCGTGACCATCCAGCTGCAGCGGCTGCAGGCCTTGCTGGCCGACCGCAAGCTGGAGCTGCAGCTGGACGACAGCGCCAGGGCGTGGCTGGGTGAAGCCGGCTATGACCCGATCTACGGCGCCCGGCCGTTGAAGCGCGTCATCCAGCGCGAGCTGCAGAACCCGCTCGCCACCCTGCTGCTGGAAGGCAGGTTCAAGGCCGGCGACGTGATCCGGGTTTCCGCCGAAAGAGATGGCCTTACCATCGATGGCAAGAAGCTGTCGGAGGCGGCGTGACATCGCGGACCGGTGGGGCGCCGGTGGACGACAGCGCACCGCACAGATTGTTTTTTCCTATGTCTTCCAGCCAGTTGCCCGGCCTTCATCAGCAGAACTTGACGATTCCTTTACGTTCAGCAGCCTATACCGACAGACATGTCAGTCACCCCATGGGGAAAGAGCATGTCCGTCCGACGCCGCTTGAGCGCCAGTGCCGCGATACTGATGGTTCTCGGCCTATTCAACCATTCATGGGCACAGGAAACGGCGAGCGCGGCGCCCGCACCGATATCGGCGCGCATCATCACGCCGGAATTCGTCGAAAGCCTGCGCCAGCAATTGCAGCAGCCGGTCACCATCCTGTCGGTGGCCTCGTCCAACAAGAGTCATGAGGGCGTGCAGCAGGCCGAGATCGACAAGCTCGACGCTGCCTGGAAGAGCGAAGCCAAATCCGACGATCAGCCGTTGATCGCCGAGATTCTCAGCAGCCCGCTTTCCAGCTATCTCCTCTACACCCAGGCAAAGTCCGCGGGCCTCTTCACCGAGATCTTCATCATGGACAAGTTCGGCCTCAATGTCGGCCAGAGCTCGGTGACATCCGACTATTGGCAAGGTGACGAGGGCAAGTTTCAGAAAACCTTCGCCGTCGGCGCCGACGCCGTTTTCATCGACGAGCCGGAATATAACGAGGAGACCAAGACCTGGCGCGCCCAGGTCAACCTCACCATCGTCGACCCAGCAAGCAAGGCCGCCATCGGCGCTGCCACCGCGGAAATCAACCTGACCGAGCTGCAGCGGCGGCTCCAGGCCGGCTCTTAAGGACTCTCACACCATGCGTCTCTCCGATCTTTCGGTCGCCAAGAAGCTGATCGCGGCCTTCTCGCTGCTGGGCCTTGTCATCATCATCGCGGGTGCCATCGCGATCCTCCAATCGGCGCGCATCGAGCGCGCCAGCGGCATCAGTGACACGACGGTGCTGCAAGCCAGGACTGTCAACACGGTGCTGGCGGATGCCGCTAAGCTGCAGGCCGCGATGCGTGGTCTCCTGGTGACCGGCAGCTCCAAATACGGCAAGGATTTCGAAGCCCTCAACGCGCAGTTCGGTGCCGATCTTCAGACGGCGCTCGATCAAGCGGCCGGCGAGGGGAACCTGGTGGCAGGCGTCAAGGAAATTGGCACCGTCGTCGATGCCTGGCGGACTGGCCCCGCGGCGCGGCAGCTGAAGCTGATGCGCCATCCCGATACGGTGAATGAGGCGCGCGCCATCGAAGTGACCGGTGCCGGCGAGGAGCTGACCTCCATGCTGGAGAAAGCAGGCGCCGCTGTCAGTGCCATTCTCGATGCCAATTCCGCGGCTGCCAGCGCCGAGAAATCGGACGCGCTGGATACGACCTCATTGACCGTGATCTTGAGCGCTGTGGTGACCCTGGCGGCCTCCATCGGCTTCTTCTTCTGGCTGTCGCGCTCGATCGGCGCGCCGATCCGGTCCATCACCGGCACCATGAAGCAGCTCGCCGGCGGCGACATGAACGTGGCGATCCCGTTCGCCGACCGGCGCGATGAAGTCGGCAACATGGCGAGCGCGGTCGAAGTGTTCGCGCAGAACATGCGCCGGAACCAGGAGCTGCAGGAAGCAGCGGCAAGGGACCAGGCCGCCAAGGAACGCCGAGCGGCCGAGATCGCGCAGCGCGCCCAGCGCTTCGACCAGGACATCGAAACCATCCTGCGCGCCCTAGTCAGTTCGGCCGAGGCGCTGGACCATACGGCCGGCGCACTCGACCAGTCCTCGACCGATTCGCTCGAGCAGGCGCAGAAAGTTGCGGCCGCGGCGGCCGAAGCGAGCGCGAATGTCTCGACCGTTGCCGCCGCCACGGAGGAGCTGTCGGCCTCGATCATGGAAATCAGCCGCCAGGTCTCCAACCAGGCCAGCATTGCGTCCCAGTCGGAACATTCGATCAACGAAACCACCTCGCGGGTCGAGATGCTGACCGAGGCCTCGACCAAGATCGGCGATGTGGTCCGGCTGATCACCGAGATCTCGAACCAGACCAACCTGCTGGCGCTCAATGCGACGATCGAAGCGGCTCGCGCCGGCGAGGCGGGCAAGGGGTTTGCGGTTGTCGCCAACGAGGTCAAGAGCCTCGCCAACCAGACCGCGCGTGCGACCGAGGATATCGCCGTGCAGATCTCCGCGATCCAGAACTCAACGCAATCGACCGCAGATGCGATCCGCTCCGTGGGCGGCCAGGTCCGGCAGATGACGGAGATTTCGAGCGGTGTTGCCGCGGCGGTCGAAGAGCAGAACGCTGCCACGCGCGAGATCGCGCGCAATGTGCAGGAAGCCTCCGCCGGCAACCAGGAAGTCTCGCAGAAGGTGGAACTGGTGGCCCGCGCCGCCGAGGGCACCAAGGGCGCTGCCGCGACTGTGCTCGATGCCTCGCATCAGCTCGGCAAGCACACCGACAACATCCGCAACGTGATCGAGCACTTCGTACGCGACATCCGGGTGGCGTGAAGCGTACGCGACAGGTTGCGGCCGATCAGCGGAGTGGCGGCTGCAGGGCCGCGAGCAGGGTCAATCTGACCGGGACAGGTTGCCAGGCAACGGTCACGCAGCGCTCTGGTCGCGTCGCATGATCGCTCCCAAGAGAACACCGGAACCGGTGGCTGCGATCAACCAGGCCCAGTAGAGGGCAGAGAGCGTATCCGCAAAGCCGTTGAGCGAGTGGCCGTGCCTGCTTTGGTAACCCAGGGCAATCGTGAGTACGACTGCAACCAGCCCGACATAGTAGGAAAGCCAGTTTCCTCGCAACATCATGGGGATGAAAAACAGCGCCACCGGCAGAGCGATGAAAGCGAATATGGCAATGATCATCTCGACCTCCTCCCTGGCGGCGATAGGTTCCTCGCCGATGATGTTCAGAATGTGGCGAATGTGGGACATCGGCGTGGATTGATCCGCCACCGTGATCAAAAGCAAACGGCCGGGCAAATTGCCCGGCCGTTCGTCTGTTCCGCTGCAGGTTGGTTCTTAGTTGTAGCAGCCCGCGCTGCCGTTCTAATTCTGGCAACCTGCGCTGCCGGTGCAATCGACTGGCGCCGCCGCATCGGGCCGTTCGGCGATCAGCTGCTGATCGGCCTGGCGCTTGCGCTCGGCGTCGATCTTCGCGACCTGCGCCTGGAACGCCTTCAATTGCTTGCCATTCAGCTTGTTGCTGGCGACCGTCTTGACCTTGGCCGGATTGATCTGCTCGCCGGCGACCAGGATCTCGTAATGCAGATGCGGTCCGGTTGCGCGGCCCGTCGCGCCCACGTAACCGATCACGTCGCCCTGCTTCACCTTTTCGCCCTGAACAAGGCCCTTGGCGAACCGGCTCATATGGGCATAGGCGGTCTGGTATTCGCCGTTGTGACGAATGCGGACGTAGTTGCCGTAGGCGCCTTTCTTGCCCATCTCGACGATGGTGCCGGACCCGGCGGCATAGATCGGTGTCCCGGTGGGCGCGCCGAAATCAATACCCTTGTGCATCTTGGAGTAGCCGAGCAGCGGATGCATGCGCATGCCGAAGCCCGACGTGATGCGCGCGCCGTCGACCGGCGTGCGGAGCAGCGACTTGCGGATCGCTTCGCCATTGGGGGTGAAATACTCGCCGTCGCCGTCGCGCTCGAAGTAATAGACCGGGACGATCCGGCCGGACAGCGTGAGCGAAGCAAACAGGATCTTGCCGGACTTCACGAATGCGCCGGAATCATTTTCCATGCGCTCGTAAAGCACTTCGAACGAGTCGCCATCCTGGATATCACGCTGAAAGTCGACGTCGAAGGAGAAGGTCTTGATGAGGTCGGCAACGACCGGCATCGGAACGCCGGCTTCCTGCGCGGCATCGAACAGGCTGCTATTGATGATTCCAGCGGCGCGGCGATTCTCTTCGACGATCGGCTTGTCGATGGCGGAAGCGACAAAATCGCCGGCGCCGCTGCGCGTCAACTTGACGTCGGTGGTGACGTCAGGCTCGAAGCTGAGGCTCATCAATTGCGGATCGGCGTCGCGCTGGCGCGTGCCTGATGCCGTCGTGATGTTGAGCTTGATCTCCTGGCCCGCGCGCAGGTCGCGCGGCGAGAACACGTCGGCGATGGCGCCGACGGCGTTGTTCGCATCATCTTCGGTGACGCCGGCATCGACCAGAACGCCATAGAGCGTGTCGCCGGGGCGCACCTCGATCACCTTCTGGATGTCATTGGCGATCTCGGCGGCGATCGACTCGCCGTCTTCATCCCAGGAACTGTCGGGCTGCGGTGTGCGCGCGGCGTTATGCGCGTTCAGCATTGAATCGAATGGGCTGGTGTCGTAGGTGGTCGGCGCGGGATTCGCAAATGCGTTCAGCTCGACGTTGGGTAGCGCGACCATCGCAGCCGAAACCGGCGCGCGATCGGTTTCGGTGCCGGGATTCTTGCGCGCAACCGGCTTCAGGCGGGGCGCTACAGCTTCATGCGGCGCAAGGGCGATGGCATGGTCATCGGCGGCGGCGATCTGAATCGGCTTCGCGGCAAAGTTTTTCTGCGCGGAAAGGTCGGCGATCAATCGCTGGGTCCAGGCGGGCTTATTCTGCGCGGTGGAGAGCGTGAGCTGACCGGCGGCTGCAACGCCCGCAAACTGGCTGGCAGCCGCGTTTTCAATCGTAGCGGGCCGGTGCGACCAGACGGCACCGAGGCCGCCGAGCACGACAAAACCGGCGGTTGTATACATTAGGTAACGCTTGAGCGTGCCCCAAACTTGGCTACGCGCGAAAATCAACGGATTATCCCCCAACTCGATAAATTGGTCGGTTTTGTTAACGATCCGAGGCGTCCCGATAGCAGGTGCACTGCAATGGAACTGCCACGAGTCGCGGCTGTTAAGGTTAAGAAGATGCTTGCCATGGTGGACCGTGTCAACCCAAAAAGCCTGTTAGATCATGAATTTAGCGGGCAGTCGGAGATCTGGAGCACGTCGAGGATCTGTGACCGTGGCGCCATGGTGCGTTGCGAGAAGGCCACAGTCTGAATCTATTGCATAAGTCAGTTCCGCCTGCTGAGTTCCACGAGAGGGTGCACCCAACCTCGTTAAGGTCTGGTAAACGGCTGATATCCAATGAATTTTCGGATATTGCGCCGGACCCTTCGGCGATATGGCTGAATTAGGCCAAGAAGAGCGTTGACAGGTTTCCGAACTGTCACGTATAAGCCCGCCTCCGTTGGCGAGAGAGCCGGCTGGCAACAAGCCGGAAGAGTTCTCGCGCCCTGCTATTTGACAAGGTGTATATGACGAGAAGGGATTCGCGGGCGGCGGGCTTTGGTTGGTATCGGAGCTTTTGCTGAACGTGGATCTTGGGTTTGGTTATTGTTGGTTTGTGCGGTGTGGAGTGATCTGCGCTGTCTCGG
>DASRRI010000149.1:0-9252 GCA_035695765.1 Dongiaceae bacterium | reverse complement strand
CTCGAGGCCGAGGAGCTACGCAGCCCACGCGACCGCGGCACCTTGTTGGCCTCGGTCATGGGCGCCGAAGAAATCGTCAAATTGGCGAAGGCCGGCTATCCGTTCGACGGCGATCTGATCACCGCTTTGCCGGGCGCGGATTATGATCTGTCGAACTACCGCCTGCAGGATGCGCCCGTCACCGATATCGTGGCCGAGGGCGACGTGGTGGATATCGGCAACCGGCAGTTCGAGGTGCTGCATCTGCCCGGCCATTCGCCTGGCAGCATCGGCCTGTGGGAAGCCGCGACCGGCACCTTGTTCTCCGGCGATGCCATCTACGATGGGCCGCTGCTCGATGAGATCGACGGCGCCGACATTACGGCCTATGTGCGCACCATGAAGCGGCTACGCGACCTGCCGGTGCAGATCGTGCACGCCGGGCACGATCCCAGCTTCGGCCGCGCCCGCCTCATCGCGCTGGCCGATGCCTACCTCGCGAAACGGGACAGATAATCCATGAGCCGCAGGACATTCAGGTTGGAACCGCGCTGGGCGATCGTTGCCGTCGGGTTCGTCGCGTTGAGCCTCGCATTCTCCGGCCGCAACATGCTGAGCCTGGCGATGGCGGAATGGGTGACGGAGTTCGGCTGGACCAAGGCCAGCATCTCCGGAATCATGACCGTGGCCCTGGTCATCATGGCTGGCCTCGCGCCGCTGGTCGGCTACGCCATCGACCGCAGCGGCCCGCGCCTCATCCTGACCGGCGGCCTGCTGCTGGTCGCGGGCAGCGCTGCCGTCCTCGCCGGCATGCACTCGATGCTCGCCTTCATCATCGGCTTCGCGGGGCTAGGTGCACTCGGCTTTGGTCTCGTCGCCACCCACGCCGTCAGCAGCGCCGTCGCGCGCAGCTTTGACGTGGGGCAGGGGCGGGCGGTCGGCATCGCGACCTCCGGCTCCACAGCGGGGCAGTTCGTCTTCGTGCCGATTCTCGGCCTGGTGCTCGCCGGCGGTGGCTGGCGTCTCGGCTACGAAGCACTCGCAGGTGCGTGCCTCGTCATCGCGATCGCGGCCTGGTGGCTGTTGCGCAGTGGCGCGGGCAGTGCGGCCGCGCACGTGACCGAAGGCGCGCGCGAAAACTTCCCGACGCGGGTCTGGTATCTCTTGCGCCGGCCTGCGTTCCACGGCCTGTTCTGGAGCTTCCTGCTCTGCGGCTACACCTCGACGGGCGTGGTGGAAACCCACCTCATCCCCTACGCAGAATTCTGCGGCATCCCGCCGGCGCCAAGCTCGCTCGCTTTCGGCATCCTGATGGGCGTCAACACCTTAGGCATGGTGGCAGCCGGCTATCTCACCGACCGCATGAACCGCACATTGCTGCTGGCGAGCATCTATTTCTTCCGCTCGCTGACCTTCCTCATGCTGCCGCTGCTGATCGACGACAGCGCGATCCTCTGGACCTTCGCCTTTCTGTTCGGGATTTTCGACTACGCGACGGTCCCACCGACCGCGAGCCTCGCTGCGTCTCATCTCGGCAAGGCGCGCGTCGGGACAGCGATGGGCCTTATCTCGGCAGGCCATTCGATCGGCGCCGCCATGGGCGCCTTCGCCGGCGGCTATCTGTTCGACGCCACCGGCGGCTACGCGTGGCTCTGGTCGAGCTCATTCGGGCTGGCGTTGGCCGCCGCCGCGATTGCAGGGCTGGTGCCGGCAAGGACGCGCACGGTTGCCTTAGCGGAATAGCTACTAAACGTTGAACCTGAAATGCAGCACGTCGCCGTCCTGCACCACGTATTCCTTGCCTTCGGAGCGCAGCTTCCCGGCGTCTCTGGCGCCGGCTTCACCGTTGTTGGCGATGAAGTCGTCGTAGGCGATGGTCTCGCTGCGGATGAAGCCACGCTCGAAATCGGTGTGGATGACGCCGGCCGCTTCCGGCGCACGTGCGCCGCGCCGCACGGTCCAGGCGCGCGTCTCCTTGGGGCCGACGGTGAAAAAGGTGATGAGGTCGAGCAGCGCGTAGCCAGCGCGGATCACGCGCGTGAGGCCAGTCTCGGTGAGCCCGAGGGATGACAGGAACTCGGCCTTCTCCGATTCGTCGGTCAGCTGTGCGACCTCTGCTTCGATGGCGGCGGAGATCACGACGGAGACGGCGCCCTCTGCCTTGGCGCGCGCTTCGACTTTCTTGGAATAGACGTTGCCGGTGGCCGCCGCGCTTTCATCGACATTGCAGACATAGAGTACCGGCTTGCCGGTCAGCAACTGCAGCTGCTTGAATTGCGGCTTCTGCTCGGCTGACAGCGAGGCGATGACAGTCCGCGCCGGCTTGCCCGCGCGCAGTGCTTTCAGCGCCGGCTCCATCACGTCGATCTGCGCCTTCAGCTCCTTGTCGCCGCCCTTGGCGCGCTTGACCGCCGCGTCGTAGCGCTTCTCAAGGCTCTCCATGTCGGACAGCATCAGCTCCGTCTCGACCGTCTCCGCATCGCGGATCGGGTCGACGAAATTTTCGACATGGGTGACTTCGCCATCGAAGCAGCGCAACACCTGCACGATCGCGTCGACCTCGCGGATGTTGCCGAGGAACTGGTTGCCGAGCCCTTCGCCCTTGCTAGCCCCGCGCACCAGGCCCGCGATGTCGACGAATTCCAGTTGCGTCGGGATGATTTTGGCCGACTTGCCGACGGTGCATAGCTTCTCCAACCGCTCATCCGGGACCGCGACGCGGCCGACGTTCGGCTCGATGGTGCAGAACGGATAGTTCGCCGCCTGCGCCGCCGCCGTGGAGGTCAGCGCGTTGAAAAGCGTGGACTTGCCGACATTGGGCAGCCCGACGATGCCGCAATTGAAACCCATGAACTCAAACCCTTCTTCGAATTTCCTCCCCCATGTTGGGGTAGGGAGGAACTCTCTAACTTTCCGTCGCCTTATCCTGCCGCGGCGGCTTCGGTGGCGGCGGGTTCAGCGCCAGGGCCACCTTGGTCATGAAATGCTCGTGGCCCTTGTCGAACAGCAGCGCGAAATTGTCGGCGATCGCACCGACGATCTTCTCGACCTCCGGCTTCTCCTCGGCATCGAAATCGTGCAGCACGTAATGCTTCACCAGTTCCTTCATGCCGGGATGCCCGACACCGATGCGCACGCGCCAGAAATCGGGGCCGAGATGCGCATCGATCGAGCGGATGCCGTTGTGCCCCGCGGCACCGCCGCCCTTCTTCACCCTTACCTTGCCGAACTCCAGATCGATCTCGTCATAGAGGACGACAAGATCGTTGAGATCGAGCTTGTAGAACTGCACCGCCGCCTGCACCGCGCGGCCGCTGTCGTTCATATAGGTCCGCGGCCAGAGGATCAGTGCCTTGTCGCCGGCCAACGTGCCCTCGGCGGCAAGGCCGTGGAACTTTTCGCGGGCCGGAGAAAAGCCATGGCGGCGAGCGATCGCGCCCGCCGCCATGAAGCCGACATTGTGGCGATGTCCTGAATGCTGTGCGCCCGGATTGCCCAGGCCAACGATCAGACGCATCACCAGCTCCTGATGTTGGGAGCTTACTTCTTCGCCGGACCCTTTGCAGGGGCCGCAGCCTTGCCGGCAGCCGGAGCCGCAGCGCCAGCAGCCGGGGCAGCGCCAGCAGCCGGAGCCGCACCCGGCGCACCAGCCGCAGCACCCGCGGCCGGAACCACGCCCGCCACCGGAGCAGCCGCAGCCGCTGCAGCAGCCGCAGCCGCCGCTTCGATCTCGGCCTTGAGGCCGGACGGCGCGCCGATCGTGGCAACCGTGAAGTTGGCTTCGCGGCTGGTCGGCGTCGCGCCCTTCGGCAGCTCGACGCTGCTGATATGGATGCTGCCGCCGATGTCGAGGCCGGTCACGTCGACCACGATCTGCTGCGGGATGTTGTCGGGATCGCACAGGAACTCGATCTCGTGCCGCACCAGGTTGAGCACGCCGCCGCGCTTGATGCCCGGCGAGGCCGCTTCGTTCCTCACCACTACCGGCACGTGGACGTGGATCTTGGCATCCTTGTTCACGCGCTGGAAGTCGGCATGCAGGGCCTTGTCGAACACCGGGTCGAACTGCACGTCGCGCGGCAGCACGCGATGCTTGGTGCCGGCGATCTCGACATCGAGCAAGGTCGCGAAAAACGCCTTCTTGTGTACCAGCCGATCCAGCTCCTTCGGATCGAGCGAGATCAGAGTCGGTTCCTTCTTGTCGCCATAGATCACGGCGGGGACACGGCCAGTACGACGAGTCGCACGAGCAGCCCCCTTACCAGCGCGGTCGCGAGTCTCCGCGCGAATGGATTCAACTGCGGGCATGATAATCTCCTTTCATCCTGCAGCATCTCCGCCGGCGGACCATCCGCTGACGGAACCGATCGGCCTCCAGGGGTGCCGAACGGATTTCAAACCGGATGGAGCGACCATCCGGGCAATTGGCCTTCAGTCGAACAGACTGGAGACCGAACGCTCCTCGCTGACCCGGGCCATCGCCTCGGCCAGCAGGGGCGCGATCGTGAGCTGGCGCACCGTCTGCGACACCCGCACCGCTTCGGTGCCTTGGATGCTGTCGGTCATCACCAGGGATTCCAGGGGCGAAGCAGAGACGCGCGCGACCGCGCCGCCCGACAGCACGCCGTGCGTCACATAGGCGCTGACCGAGGCCGCGCCCGCTTCCTTGAGGGCGACGGCCGCGTTGCACAAGGTGCCCGCGCTGTCGACGATATCGTCCACCAGGATGCAGCGCATGTCCTTCACTTCGCCGATGATGTTCATGACCTCGGAAACGCCGGCGCGCTCACGCCGCTTGTCGACGATGGCAAGATCGGCATTCAGGCGCTTGGCCATCGCGCGGGCCCGCACCACGCCGCCGACGTCGGGCGACACCATGCACAGGTTGTTCTCGCCGTGGAAGCGCTCCTTGATGTCCTTGATGAGGACGGGCGCCGCGAACAGATTGTCGGTCGGGATGTCGAAGAAGCCCTGGATCTGCCCGGCATGCAGATCGACCGTCAGAACGCGGTTGGCGCCCGCCGTCGTGATCAGGTTCGCCACCAGCTTGGCGGAGATCGGCGTGCGCGACCCCGATTTGCGGTCCTGGCGGGCATAGCCGTAATAGGGGAGGACCGCCGTGATGCGGCGCGCGGACGCGCGCTTCAACGCATCCATGATGACCAGCAGTTCCATCAGGTTGTCGTTGGCCGGGAACGAGGTCGACTGGACGACGAACACGTCCTCGCCGCGTATGTTCTCCTGGATCTCGACGAACACTTCCATGTCGGAGAAACGCCGGATACTGGCATTCACCAGCGGCAGGTTGAGATAGGCCGAAATGGCCTCGGCCAACGGCCGGTTGCTGTTGCCCGTCAGGATCTTCATCGTTGTGCGCCGCTGCCCTTGGGTTGCCCGCCCGTTGCCCCGCCGCCATCGGGAGACAAAAAAACGTCGCCGCCTCGATAAATCGGGGGGCGAAAAGCGCGCGGAATGTAACAGCGGCATGACCGGCTGGCAATGGCCTTGGCGGAGCAACCCTAACAAGCCTAATACATTGATCTGACTGATATTTCAGGCAGCAATGCGCTACCGCACCACCAGCTCCAGCGATCGCTTCGACAATGCCTCGCACCCCGTCTCGTTCACCAGCACCGTCTGTCCGCTGGTCATGGCGAGTCCATGCGCGCTGTCGAAGATGATGAGGTGGATGAAATAGACCATGCCCGGCGCCGTCGGCTCGCTGTTGCCGTGATAGAACATCGGCCAGTCCATCCAGTTCGGCGCGAAGGTGGCGCCGAGGCTGTAGCCGGTGGCATTCATGCGGTGCTCCCGGTAGCCGGCGGCATCCAGCACTTTTGCATGAGCGTCGAACACTTCGCCGATCGGCCGGCCCGGCCTCAGCGCCGCTTTGCTGGCTTCGAGCGCATCGACCGCGACCTTGTGCATCTCCACCTGACGGGCAGGCGGCTTGCCGACCGGGATCGTCCGCATCAGGCAGGAATGGTAGTGGCGATAGACGCCGGCGAATTCGAGGGTGAGCTGGTCCTGCGCGTCGAGCTTGCGCCGGCCGGTCTTGTAGCGGCAGAGCAAAGCATCCGAGCCGGAGCCGATGATGAACTCGTTGGCCGGATCATCGCCGCCATTGCGGATGATGATTGATTGCATGGCGGCCAGGATCTCGCCCTCATCGGCGCCGGGCCCGGTCAGGCGATGCGCCTCGTCCAGCGCCAGGTCGGCGAGTTTTGCTGCCTCGCGCACATAGGCGATCTCCTGCGGGCTCTTCACGAGGCGCAGGCGCGAGACGAGGTCGGAGGCATCCTGCAGGTCCGCGAAACCATCGAACGCCGCCTGCAGCCGCATGCCGTTGCGCGCGGTCAGGCCATAGGATTCCCACTCGACGCCGAGCGTCTTGCCGGCAAGGCCGAAGCCGTTCAGATAGGCGCGCAGCTCCGAGGCCGGGTCGGCGTGGGGCGCGTCGATCCAGATGCGGATGTCCTTGATGTCCGATGTGTTCTGCGCCTGCCGCAGGTCCGGCGCGCGGGTCAGCAGCATCACCCGCCCATCGGCGCCGAGATAAAGGCACTGGAAATAGACGTAGCCGAAGGTGTCGTAGCCGGTCAGGTAATACATGCTTTCCTGCCGGAACATCAGCAGGCCGTCCAGCCCGCGCTTCTGCATCAGCGCGACCGCGCGCTCGCGCCGCGCCGCCAGCTCCGATTCCGAGAAATGCAATGCCATTTATGTCGTCCTCAAAAGAGCCGGCCGCCATTCGGCACACCGAGGCTGGGCTGGATCAGCACGACCTCGCCCGCTGCGTCGGGGAAGCCGAGCACCAGCACCTCGGACATGAACTTGCCGATCTGCTTCTTGGGAAAATTGATGACGGCGGCGACCTGCCGGCCGACCAATTCATCCAGCTTGTAATGCTTCGTGATCTGCACCGAAGTGCGCCGGGTCCCGATCGCCGAGCCGAAATCGACCGTCAGCTTATAGGCCGGCTTGCGCGCCTCGGGATATGCCTCGGCCTCGATGATGGTGCCAACCCTGATATCGACCTTGCGGAAATCATCGTAGGTGATCTCCGCAGACAATGGCTCCGACTGACCTTCTGGCATGCCCGGCTCTCGTTCATTGCAACGGGCGGGACACTACAGGAAGTGAGCGCGAGATTGCAAAGCGGGAGCTGAAAAACAAAACCGCCCGCTGCGGGGGCAGCGGGCGGCTAGTTTTAAGAAGGTCTGCCGACTTGGGGAAGGGGAGACCTTCTCGGGCTACTCGAGCCGAAGTTACTTCTTCGCGACCTTCGCGATGACCGCCTTCACGTCTTCGATGTTGGCGACCACGCGCTTGCTCAGCACGTCGACCGCTTCGCTCTGCGACCTCTGCAGCGTGTCGACGACTTCGCGCAGGTTGGCGAGCCCCTCTTCGAACGCGGTCTTGGCGAGGTCCGCCTGCTTGGCGAACTTGTCTTCCGGGGTGCCGGCGGTGGTCAGTTCCTTGGTGACCTTGCCGAACTCCTCGAACGCCTTGCGGGCGATCTCGGCCTGGCGCTGCGCAACCGCCTTGACGCCGTCGAAGGCGAGCTGGTTGGCGGTCGTGAAGGCCTCGACGTTCTTGCGCTGGAGCGCGAACACCGCGTCGAGGTCAAAGCTGGGCGCCTTGCCGTTGACGAAATACTTGCCGAAGTCGCCGGCCCACTTGCTGAACTCGGCTTGAAACTGGGTAAAGTCGGGAACCTTCACGAACTCGTTCTCGACGGTCTGTGCCTTGGCCATCTGTCTGATCTCCTCAGGGCGTATGGTTAAATTCTCATCCGATGCCCTGTCCCGGGCTATCGTTGTGTTCTGAGAGCCAATATTGTGCAGTGCAGCAGAAACGTCAAGACTTATCTCGCTGCGCTGCAAAAATAATTCGATTAGGCTATATTAATCATACAATTAGGCGCTCTTGCGCTGCGTCACATTTATGCAACGTTCGAGCTGGCCCAGGCGTTTATCCAATTCCGCCATAGTCTTAGATAGGTCGGCAGTCTCATCCTTGAGAAAGACCCGGAGGGCGCAGGCATAGATCGCCCCCAGCACCTCGATCCGCAGGGCGCCGCGCAGGCCAGAAGCCGAGAGGCCGGCCGCTTCCAGCATGTTGGCGAGCGAGCGGCGCAGCTGGAGCATGAGGCAGCTCGCTTCCAGCGGCGTCCGGGGCAGCTCCCAGGCCAGGGCGGCATAGGCCTCCCGGTGCTCGTTGAGGATGTCGAACCGGCGCATCAGCAGGTCGAACAGCCGGTCCTTTGCCGAGCCCTCGAGCGGATCGTCCTCCAGACTGGCGAACAGCCGCGCGTCGATGTCCCGGCCGATGCCGGTCAGGATCGCGCCCTTGGAGGGATAGGCCTCGTAGGCAGCAGCAAGGCTGAGCCCGGCATCCTTGGCGATGTCGGCATAGGAGAGGTTGCGCCAGCCCCCGGCCGCCACCATGCGCAGCAGCGCCTCGCGCAGGGCTGCCTTTGGGTCAGAAGGCGATGGCTTCGCCCGAGGGCGAGGCCTGGATTTCGGCTTTGCTGCCTTCGCTGTCTTGCGCGCGGATTTGGCCATGGCTTGCTCCATTCCCTGCGCTGTCCCTTAAACAGTTAATTTGGCGCGGGAAGAAGGCGAGAGCAAGTCGGCGTTACGACACCTTCATCACCTGACCGCCCGTGATCCGCTGCAAATCCGACGGGCTGAGGCGGAAGACGGCGTTGGGCGAGCCGGCCGCCGCCCAGATCTCGTCATATTGGTTGAGGTCCGCATCAATGAAAATGCGGACCGGTCCAGTATGGCCGACCGGCGCGACGCCACCGATTGCAAAGCCGGTCGTGGCGCGCACGAACTCGGCATCGGCGCGGCCGATCTTGTCGCCCAGGGCTGCCTCCAGCTTTTTCTCGTCGACCCGGTTGGTGCCGCTCGCGATCACCAGGACAGGCTGGTTGGCACTTTTGGCGCGGAAGATCACCGATTTCGCGATCTGCGCCACCGTGCAGCCGATGGCCGCCGCTGCGTCGGCCGAGGTGCGGGTGGAGGCGTCGAATTCCTTGATCTCGGTCTCGAGCCCCAGCCGTGCCAGAGTTTCGCGCACGCGTGCGACGCTGCCCTTCGATTCGGTGCCGATCGCCATCAGCGACCTTCGGCGATTTCGCGTCCACGCCGGGTCGCCGCGGCGATGGCCCTGGTGAGCAATGGCTGCAGGCCGTCCGGCGCCATCAGCACCGCCAGCGCCTCGATGGTGGTGCCCTTGGGGCTCATCACCGCCTCGCGCAGCTTC
>DASRRI010000148.1:0-4600 GCA_035695765.1 Dongiaceae bacterium | reverse complement strand
CGGCGATCTCGATGAGGAGGCGCTGTTCTATCTTCGCGCGCGCGGCGTCGGCGAGGCCGATGCGCGCAGTCTGTTGATTGACGCCTTCATCGGAGAGCTGATCGAGCATATCACGGTCGACTCCGCTCGCGCCTATTTTCGCCGCGCCTTCGACCACTGGCTCGCGGAGGGAGCCAGGCCATGACGGCGATCCAACCCATCACCGCTGCTCGGACACTGGATGTCGCGCGTATCCGGCAGGACTTTCCGATCCTGTCCCGGCCGGTCCGAGGCAAGCGGCTCGTATTCCTTGACAGCGCGGCGAGCGCACAGAAGCCGCGCTCCGTAACGGAGGCAGAACGCGACATCTATGAGACCGGATACGCCAATGTGCATCGCGGGGTGTACTGGTTGAGCCAGCGTGCCACCGGTGAGTTCGAGGCGGTGCGGGAGAAGGTCCGTCGACTGTTGAATGCGCGCGAGACGCGCGAGATCGTGTTCGTGCGCGGCGCTACGGAGGCGATCAACCTGGTGGCGCAAAGCTTCGGCCGCGCCTTCCTGTCGGCGGGCGACGAGGTGCTGATCAGCCACATGGAGCACCATTCGAATATCGTGCCCTGGCAGATGCTGCGCGAGTACAAGGGCGTAGTATTGAAAGTGGCGCCGATCGACGATGCGGGCGAACTGGATCTGGAGGCTTTCGAGAAGCTGATCGGACCGCGCACCAAGCTGATCGCGGTCACGCATGTCGCCAACGCGCTCGGCACCGTGGTGCCGATTGAACAGGTGATTCGCCTCGCCAAGGGGCACGGCATCCCGGTGTTGGTCGACGGATGCCAGGCGGTACCGCACCAAGCGGTCGACGTTCAGGCGCTCGACTGCGACTTCTATGTCTTCTCTGGCCACAAGCTCTATGGGCCAACGGGAATCGGCGTGTTGTACGGCAAGGCCGAGCTGTTGCAGGCGATGCCGCCATGGCAGGGCGGCGGCGACATGATCCGGTCCGTCAGCTTCGAGAGGACCGAGTACAACGAACTGCCATGGAAGTTCGAGGCCGGCACGCCGCATATCATCGGCGCAATCGGCCTCGGGGCCGCGATCGACTATGTGCAGTCGATCGGCTACGACGCCATTGCGGCCCACGAGGCCGACTTGCTTGCCTGTGCGTTGCGCGAGCTGTCGAAGATCAATTCGTTGCGGATTATCGGCCAGCCCCGCCACCGGTCCGGCGTGATCTCTTTCGCGCTCGGCGACGTGCACCCGCATGATATTGCGACGATCCTGGACCAGGACGGCGTCTGCGTTCGCGCCGGACATCATTGTGCTCAGCCGACGATGGACCGGTTCGGCGTTTCGGCGACGGCCCGAGCCTCCTTCGGGATCTACAACGACCGCGACGACATTGATTCGTTGGTCGCCGGCCTGCGCAAGGTCCAGGAGGTATTCCGGCTATGAGCGAGCTCCGCGACCTCTATCAGGAAGTGGTCCTGGATCATGCCAAGCGGCCCCGGAATTTCGGCGCGATCCATGCACCCAGCCATCGCGCGGACGGTCATAATCCGCTCTGCGGTGACAAGGTGACGGTGACCCTTACAATGGCGGATCGCCACATTGCCGATGCCCGGTTTGAGGGGGCTGGCTGTGCCATCTCGATGGCATCGGCCTCACTGATGACCGAGGCGATCAGGGGCAAGAGCGAAGCCGAGGTTCGCGCGATGTTTGAAGAATTCCATGCGGGGCTCACCGCGGCCGATGAGGGCGCCGCCGTCAGCGCGCTCGCTGAGCTGGACAAGCTCGCCGTCTTCGGCGGCGTGCGTGAGTTTCCCGTGCGCGTTAAATGCGCGACCTTGCCCTGGCATACGCTGGTCGCGGCTCTGGACCACATCTCGGAGCCGGTGAAGACAGAATGAAATCGGCGGACGACATGAACAAAACCGATTCGGCGTCGGCTTCCGAACTAAGCCTGCGCGAGCGGGTTGAGGCAGTGCTGCGTACGATTTATGACCCGGAGATCCCGGTTAACATCTACGAACTGGGGCTGATCTATGAACTCGATGTCACCGACCAGGGTGTGGTCGATATCAAGATGACTCTCACGGCGCCCAATTGCCCCGCCGCCGGCATGATGCCGTCGGAAGTGGAGGCCAAGGTCTGCGCGGTGGATGGTGTCACCAGTGCCAACGTCGAACTCGTGTGGGACCCGCCCTGGGATAAGTCGCGCATGTCGGAAGCGGCCCGGCTAGAACTCGGCTTCGTGTGAGACGAAGGCGGGCCCTCCGCCAAAAACCACTTATCGCGGCATCAAAAGGAGATCGAACAAGACCCGTTGAAGACGACACGTAGGGAGGAATGCCATGGCAAAAGTCTTGTGTGTTCTCTACGACGATCCCGTGGATGGACATCCGAAGTCCTATGCACGGGATGGAATCCCCAAGATCGACCGCTATCCGGGCGGACAGACGCTGCCCCACCCGAAGGCGATCGACTTCCATCCTGGCGAGCTGCTTGGTACCGTTTCGGGCGAACTTGGCCTGCGGAAATACCTCGAAAAGCAGGGCCACACGTTCATCGTTACGTCCGACAAAGACGGCCCAAACTCAGTCTTCGAGCGCGAGCTGCCCGACGCCGACATCGTCATATCGCAGCCCTTCTGGCCTGCCTATCTGACGCGGGAGCGCATCGCCAAGGCACCAAAACTGAAGCTCGCGATAACCGCGGGAATCGGCTCGGACCATGTTGATCTTGCAGCCGCCATGGAGCGCGGCCTCACGGTCACCGAAGTCACTTACTGCAACTCGATCAGTGTCTCTGAGCATGTGGTCATGATGATTCTCGCCCTCGTCAGGAACTACCTTCCGTCCTACCAATGGGTGGTGAAGGGCGGCTGGAACATCGCCGACTGCGCCGCCCGGTCCTACGACCTTGAGGGAATGCATGTCGGTACCGTCGCAGCGGGACGGATCGGCCTCGCGGTGCTCCGCCGGTTGAAGCCGTTCGACGTCAAGCTGCACTACACTGATCGGCACCGCCTGCCGAGGAGCGTTGAGAAGGAGCTCGGCCTCAACTTCCATCCGACCGCGGCGGACATGGTTGCGGTCTGCGATGTGGTCACCATCAACTGTCCGCTCCATCCGGAAACCGAGAACCTCTTCGACGCGGCAATGATCGCCAGGATGAAGCGCGGCGCGTATCTCGTGAACACGGCGCGTGGCAAGATCTGCAATCGCGACGCCATCGCCGCCGCGCTTCAGAGCGGCCAGCTTGCCGGTTATGCGGGCGATGTCTGGTTCCCCCAGCCGGCGCCGCGGGCCCATCCCTGGCGAACAATGCCGCATCACGGCATGACGCCGCATATTGCGGGAACCTCACTGTCGGCACAAACACGCTACGCGGCCGGCGTTCGGGAAATCCTCGAATGCTGGTTTGAGCAGCGGCCTATCCGGGAGGAGTACCTCATTGTCGACGGCGGCAAGCTTGCCGGTGCTGGAGCGCATTCCTACAGCGCCGGCGATACCACCGGCGGCTCCGAGGAGGCGACCAAGTTTAAGAGGATGTGAAAGAGATACGCGAGAAAGACTGACCTGGCTCGTATCGGGAAATTATGTGTCTGTGGGCGATGGAGGATGACATGCGCTGCTTGGGACCGCTTTCTGCCTGTGTCATCGGCTCGCTGACCTTGACGGCGGGCGCTGGATTCTTCCTCGGATCCCTGGTGTGCCTCGCCGTGGGCGCAGGACTGGACCGCCAACGGCTGGCGGCCAAGATCTGAAGGCGAAGGCGCCGCTGGCCGACCCGGCACGGCGACGAGCGCAGCAAGACTTGACTTGGCGCACGCCGTCGCCGACGGCGGGCTAGCTGAACCGCCACAAGCAGGGCACTCGGTCGGCGACGTCCGCAGGGAGGCGTTGTGAGGCGCTGCCGTTGTCAAGGGTGGGCTGGTTGCCTGACTGGCCGCTAAACGGACCCATGCGGCGAAGCGGCGGGCGATAGGTTGGCAAAGTCATCCGCACTTAAGTCGGTGGTTTGCGCGGGGTGGCACTACGTCGACATCGAAGGGGTCGACAGTTCAATCCTGTCACCGCCCATCATCTCTTTCCCCTTGCCTTTCCTGGATTTTCTAGGCTTGACGAACGTGAGCAATGACTCCGCCCTTCATGGCACACGCCTCCCGATAGTCCGGTTCGTCTCGCGATCGTGCTGTTGCGACGCAGCAGCTGTCGGTACCGAGCGAAGCACCGCGAGGGGAACATCTTCGTCGTGAATGATGGCATCGAAGTGACGCTGCGCGGGATCGTCAAGTGGCGCCAGGCCGCGCCGTGCTGGCAGGATCAGCCGCTGCGCAATGAACCGGTCGGCGACAAGCGCCTTGCGGGCGTCGCCGCTGGCGGTATCCGTCGCCGCCTCTTCGAGGAGAAGTGCCGCAGACAGAGCGTCGGCCATCAGATCGAGCAGTCGGCGCCCGTGGCACGACGCGTCATCAGGATGATCCCGAATGTAAGCGATCGCCTGGCAACAATCGTCGAGCGCCGCCGAAACAGCGGCGGCCGCGTTGCTGAGCACCTCCGGCACGCTGGCAAGGATCGCCTCGACCCGCTGCGCAAATGCCTCGAAGCCGCCTTGC
>DASRRI010000147.1:0-22778 GCA_035695765.1 Dongiaceae bacterium | reverse complement strand
GCTTGAGCGCGCCTGCACCTCCTGCGGATTCAAGAACGCCCTCAGCGACCGGTTCTGCGGTGGCTGCGGGCAGGCGTTGACGGAAGCGGGACCGGTCGCGCCTCCAATCCATGCCTCGCCGCAACGCCGGCCAGTCGCAGTCCTGATAGCTGACCTCGCCAACTTCACGCGCCTGTCCGCCGGACGCGACCCTGAAGACACGCAACGGCTGCTCGCGCGCTATTTCGAGGCCGTGGATCCGATCGTGCTGCAGCATGGCGGTACCATCGACAAGCACATCGGCGATGCGATGATGGCGCTGTTCGGCGCCCCGACGGCCCATGGCGATGATGCCTTTCGGGCGGCGCAGGCCGCGCGTGCGATTCATCGCCGCATGAGCGCCCTCACGCGCGAGACCGGCGAGAGCTTTGGTGCGCATATCGGCATCGCCCTCGGCGAAGTATTGGCTGGGCATTTCGGCAGCGCCGGCCATGCCGCCTATACCGTGACCGGCGATGCGCCCACGCTGGCCACGCGCCTGATGGAAGCGGCGCCCGCCGGCGAAACCTGGGTGGACGAGGCGATCGCCGGCGAGATCGCGGCGCAGGTGCCGTGCCGGAAGCTGGCGCCCTTGTCGCTCAAGGGACTCGATTCGATTACCGCCCACGCGATCATCGATCAGGCTTCCGAACCGGCCCAGCCCAGGCGCCGGATGATCGGCCGGCGTGGCGAACTGGCGCAGATCAGCGCGCTGATGGCGGCCGCCAGCGATGGCAATGGCGGCGCGGTGCTGGTACGCGGCGATCCCGGTATCGGGAAATCGACATTGCTGCAGGAGGCGGCGCAGGACGCTGCCGCCCGCGGATTCGCGGTGGCGATGACCCGCGTGCTGGATTTTGGCGCGACCCGCGAGACCGAAGTGGCCGCCACGTTGTGCGTGCACCTCCTGCAGCAATGCAGCGGCGAGGCTGGAGAAGCCGGCCTGGCGGCCGCGCTGGCGGCGGGCGACCTGCCGCGCGAGCTGGCCTTGTTCGCCGCCGATCTCATGTCGCTGCCGCGCTCGGCGGGCGACCTCGCGCTCTATCGTGCGATGGACGAGGCGACGCGCGAAGCCGGCAGGCATCGGGCGCTGCAAAGCCTGCTGACAGCCGCGGCGCGCCGGCGGCCGCAGCTGATCATCGTCGAGGATCTGCACTGGGCGGATGCAGGCCTCTCCGCGACTCTGGCGCAGCTCGCCGCAGTCCTCACGGACCAGGCCGGGCTGCTGCTCATGTCCACCCGGATCGATGGCGACCCGATCGATGGGGCCTGGCGCGCCCGCGCGCATGATGCGTTGCTGGCGACCATCGACCTGCGGCCCTTGTCGGGTACGGATGCGACCAGGCTGGCGCAGCAATTGTCCGCGGAATCGGAAGATTACGTGCGCCGCTGTGTCGAGCGCGCGGAAGGCAACCCGCTGTTCCTGGAGCAGCTCCTGCGCAGCCGGGCGTCCGATCAAGGGAGCCATCTGCCGCCGTCGGTGCATGGAGTCGTCCTGGCGCGCCTCGACCGGTTGGCGCCGAACGATCGCCGCGCGATCGAGGCCGGCGCGATCCTCGGCCAGCGCTTCCATCTGGCCGATCTGTGCCGCCTTATCGGTGACGACGGCTACGATCCCGCGGAGCTCGCGCGCCGGCATCTGGTGCGGCCCGAAGGCGCTGAGATCGCGTTCGCCCATGCCCTGATCCGCGATGGCGTCTATGCGTCGCTGACCCATGAGCGGCGTGCCGAGCATCATCGCGCCGCCGCCGCTTTGTTCGCGGCGCACGACCCCGCCGTAAGCGCGGAGCATCTGGATCGCGCCGGCGATCCGCAGGCTCCGCTGGCCTATCTGCGCGCCGCGAAGGTGGAGGCGGCGCTGCTGCATATTGCGCGGGCGCTGACCCTTGCCGAGCGCGGCGGCGCCATCGCGCGCAGCGCTTCGGACATTTTCCAGCTGGCCATGCAGGCGGGGTCGCTGCAGCGCGACCTCGGCCAGGGCGAGCCGGGGCTGGCCAGCTATAGCAAGGCGCACGACCATGCCGGCGACGAGCTGCAGCGCACGGCCGCAATGGTCGGCATGGCATCCGCCAATCGATTGCTGGGCCGGGTCGCGGTCGGCCTGCAGCTGACCGAATCCCTCACTGCGAAAATACCCGAGGTCGGCGACGATCTGATGGCGGCCGAGTTCCATACCCTGCGCGGCAATCTGGCCTTTGCCGCCGCCG
This sequence comes from Dongiaceae bacterium, assembly GCA_035695765.1. Classification (GTDB taxonomy): domain Bacteria; phylum Pseudomonadota; class Alphaproteobacteria; order Dongiales; family Dongiaceae; genus Dongia_A. Next base: position 20,553 of record DASRRI010000147.1, on the reverse strand, counting down.
ACCTGGAATTGTGCAAGGCATCGCATCAGGCGGCCTTGGCCGCGGCCGATCGCGCCGGTTCGGTGGAATGGCGCATCCGCGCGCTGGGCGGGCTAGGCGATGCCGCCTATGCCGAGGGATATCTGGCGACGGCGCGCAAATGCTTCGCCGAATGCTCGGATCTTGCGGATGCCAACGGATTCATCCGCATCGCCTCGCCCAATCGCGGCATGCAGGCGAATTGCGAGGTCTATTTCCTGGCAATCGACGAAGCCGAACGCCAATGCGAGCAGGCCCTCGCCGGCGCGCGCCGCATCGGGGACCGCTATCTCGAGATGTTCGCAAAGGAATGCGCCGGGTTCTCGCTCTGGGTTGCGGAGCGCGGGGAGCACCTCGCAGATGCCGCCAGCGAGGCGCTTGCGATGTCGCGCGCGCTCAAGGCCGACCGATACTCCTATGTGCTTCTGATCTGCCTGGCCAGTGCGCTACGCCATCGCAGGCCTTACGCGGAGGTGGCGAGCCTGTGCAAGGAAGCCCTGGAACTGGCGGAGCGAACTTCTCTGACGTTCGCCGGACCGATGATCTATGCCGTCTATGCATTGATCGAGCCGGATGCGGCGCGGCAGGCGGAATTTATTCGCCAGGGCGAGGAGCTGCTGGGGAAGACAGCGCTCGCGCACAACCAGACCTACTTCTACCGCTTTGCGATCGACTGGGCGCTGGAGCATGGCCATTGGAGCGAAGCCGAGCGCTTTGCCGACGCTCTCGATCGCTATTTCGCGGCGCGGGAGGCCTTGCCCTACATTGACCTGCTGGTCGCCCGCGCGCGCGCCCTGTCGGCGCTTGGGAGGAATCCGAGTGACCGGGCGGCCGTGGCTCGCGTGAACGCGTTGCGCGACACCGCCCGGGCGCATGGGCTCCAGATCGCGTTTCCGCCGCTCAATGACTGAAGGCTAAATCAAGCCCTCGGCTTCCGCTTCCTTGTAGGTCATGTAGCGGTGGCGGACACTGCGGCCGACCGCCAGCAGCACGCACGGGCCATGGGCGCGCGCTTCGCAGCCCTGCAGGGCGGAGCGGCTGAAGTTGACTTCGTCGCGGCAGGTCACCCCCTGGCAGTAAGCGTAGAAGCCGACCGTGCCCTTTTCGGAGACGGCAAAGGCGCCGCCGCGCCCGCCCCCGATGGTGCGATAGTACTTGTTCAAATGCTGTTCCACCTGGAGGCTGATGAAGACAGGATCGCCCGCGGGTTGCGCCGGCTTCGACGCCGGCGTGGAGTAGGTCGTGCAAGCGGAGAGGAACGCCGCGCAGACGGCCAGGACAAGGGCGACTCGATGCATGAAGACTCTCTGGTCGTGATGGCGCAAACCTAGTCAGGGCGACTCAAGTCGGCAACCCTGAAAGCCCACGCGACACTGGTTTGATTAATAAGTTCCTTACGCAGACTCAACCTGTGACGGCCGTCACACTCAGCCGTTCTCTGCCAGCACGGTGCCGGCAAGGTAGAGCGAGCCGCAGATGAGCACGCGGCGCGGCGCCGGGCCATGGCGCGCGATGATCGCGGTGAGCGCGGCCGTGGTGGATTCGTAGCCCTCCGCCGGCAGGCCGGCCTGGCGCGCGAAGCCAACGGAATCGCTGACCGGGAGTGACGCGTGGTCGCCGGGGATGCCAACAGCGGAGAGATCCTCCGCCAGCGGCGCGAGCGGACGCAGGAAGGCGAGGGGGTCCTTGCTGGTCAGCATCCCGAAGATGAGGCTGACGGGCTTACGCTCCGCTGCTTGCCATTCTGTGATCATGCCGGCGATGACCTGGCCGGCATCTTCGTTGTGGCCACCATCGAGCCAGAGTTCCCATTTCGGCGGCAGCAGATCCACCAGCGGGCCGCGCCTCAGATGCTGCATGCGCGCGGGCCAGACGGCGTTGGTGAGGCCGGCCGCGATATGCTGCTCCGACAATGCGAAATCCTCGAGCCAACGTGTGGCCGCGACCGCCGCGGCGGCGTTGCCGAACTGATGGCGGCCGGGCAGCACGGGCTTGGGCAGCGTCATATCGCCCTTGGCATCGCGGTAGGTGAAGCCTTCATCGTTGATCTCGAACTTCCATTCCCGGCCGCAGCGCCAGAGCGGCGCATTCAAGTCTGCTGCGCGCTTCTCGATCACCGCGGCGGCTTCCGGCGGTTGCGGCGCCACGATCGCGGGGCGGCCTTTCTTCAGGATGCCGGCCTTGGCGGCGGCGATCTTGCTGAGCGAGTCACCGAGATACTGCATGTGATCGAACGAGATCGGCATGATGATGGCGGCGCACGGCGCTGCGATGACGTTGGTGGCGTCGAACTCGCCGCCGAGGCCGGTCTCCAGCAGCAGGATATCCGCCGGCGTGCGCGCGAAAGCGAGGAAGGCCGCGACCGTCGTGATCTCGAAGAAGGTGATGGGATCGCCGCCATTGGCGCGCTCGCACTCCTCGATCAGATCGACCAGCGCCTGCTCTTCGATCAGCTCGCCAGCGAGGCGGATGCGCTCGTGGAAGCGCACCAGATGCGGCGAGGTATAAACGTGCACGCGCTTGCCCGCCGCTTCCAGCATCGCGCGCAGATAGGCGATGACCGAGCCTTTGCCGTTGGTGCCGGCGACATGGATGACCGGCGGCAAGTTGCGCTCGGGATGGCCGACCAGCTTGAGCAGACGCTCGACCCGCGAGAGCTCGAGATCGATGATCTTCGGATGGAGCCGCATGACGCGCTCCAGCACGAGATCGCTTTGGGCGTGCTGCGTCATTCGCTGGTTCCCAATGCCGTCATGGTCGTGCTTGGCACGACCATCCACGAGTTTGCCTGCGACAGTCAGACGCTGCCCAGTGAAACTCGTGGATGGTCGGACCAAGTCCGACCATGACGAAAGAGAGAGACAATTCGCGAGATCCTACGCCGCCGCCTGTTTCGGCTGTTTCATCAACAGCCCGATGATCTTCGACAGTTCGCGTGGCAGATCCTTGCGCGCGACCACCAAATCGACGATGCCGTGGTCCAGCAAATACTCCGCGCGCTGGAATCCTTCCGGCAACTTCTCGCGGATCGTCTCTTCGATCACGCGCGCGCCAGCGAAACCGATCTGCGCGCCGGGTTCGGAGATGTGGATGTCGCCGAGCATCGCGAAAGACGCGCTGACGCCGCCGGTGGTCGGGTCCGTGAGCAACACGATGAAGGGCAGGCCCGCCTCTTTCACGCGATCGACCGCGATCACGGTGCGCGGCATCTGCATCAAGGAGAGGATGCCCTCCTGCATGCGCGCGCCGCCGGAAGCGGGAACGGCGATCAGGGCAGCGCGTTCCTTGACCGCGAGATCGGAAGCCGTCACGAGTCCCTCGCCCACCGCCGCGCCCATCGAGCCACCCATGAAATCGAAATTGAAGGCGGCGACCACCACCTTCAGCCCGCCGATGAAGCCTTTCGCCACCATGATGGCGTCCTGCTCCTCGGTCTTGCTCTGCGCCTCCTTGAGGCGGTCGGAGTAGCGCTTGCGGTCGCGGAACTTCAGCGGATCGAACTCGACCTTCGGCAGCTCGGCGCGCTCATAGCTGCTGCCGTCGAACAGCAATTCCAGGCGCTTCTTCACCTCGAGGCGCATGTGATGGCCGCATTGCGGGCAGACGCGCAGATTGGCTTCGAGGTCGCGATGGAAAATCATCTGCCCGCAGCCGGGGCACTTGTCCCACAGATTCTCGGGGACATCAGTCTTGCGCACGAGGGCGCGGATCTTGGGTCGGACGAAATTGGTCAGCCAGCTCATGGGGTCCCTTCCAATTTCTATTGCCGCGCGCAGCGGACGCCGGCGGCAAGCTCGCGCACCAATGCCAAGGTGTCTTCGACCGCTTTGGGCGATGCGACGTTGTCGCCGCCGACATGCGCACCGATGCGGCTGACCAGGGCCGAGCCGACGACGGCGGCGTCAGCGACCTTGGCAATCTCCGCCGCCTGGTCCGCTGTCTTGATGCCGAAGCCGACGGCGACCGGAAGGCTGGTGTGGCGCTTCAGCCGGGCGACCGCGGCCGAGACATCGGCATTGGCGGCCGAGCGCGTGCCGGTGATGCCGGCGATCGAAACGTAATAGACGAAGCCCGAGGTGTTACGCAGCACCGTCGGCAGGCGTTTGTCGTCGGTGGTCGGCGTCGCGAGCCGGATGAAGTTCAGCCCGGCCTTCAGCGCCGGCAAGCACAGTTCCTCATCCTCTTCCGGCGGCAGGTCGACCACGATCAGGCCGTCGACACCGGCCGCCCTTGCATCCTTCAGGAACGCCGGCACGCCGTAGGAATAGACCGGGTTGTAGTAGCCCATGAGGATGATCGGCGTTTCGCTATCGCCCTTGCGGAACTCCGTCACCAGCTTCAGCGTCTTCTTGAGACTCATACCGCTGCGCAGCGCGCGCAACGAAGAGGCCTGGATTGCGGGACCGTCCGCCATCGGGTCGGTGAAGGGCATGCCAAGCTCGATCACGTCCGCGCCCGCCGCCGGCAATTGCCGCAGCAGATCGAGCGACAGCTCGTAATTGGGATCGCCCGCCGTGATGAAGGTGACGAGGCCACCGCGATTGGCAGTTTTCAGCGCCGCAAAACGCCGCTCGATTCGGGTCGCCGTCATCTGCCCATCCGCGCTCACAGCTTGGTCCCCAGATGCTCGGCGACGGCGAAGATATCCTTGTCCCCGCGGCCACACAGATTCATCACCAGGAGATTATCCTTCGGCAGCTTGGGCGCGAGCTTCGAGACGTAGGCCAGCGCATGGGCAGGCTCGAGCGCGGGGATGATGCCTTCGAGCTTCGAGAGCAGCTGGAAGGCCGCGAGCGCTTCCTTGTCGGTGGCGGACACATAGTTCACGCGCTTCATGTCATGCAGCCAGGAATGCTCCGGCCCGATGCCGGGATAATCGAGGCCGGCGGAGATGGAGTGCGCATCGTTGATCTGGCCGTCCTCGTTCTGCAGCAGATAGGTCCGGTTGCCGTGCAGCACGCCCGGACGCCCGCCGGTGAGCGAGGCCGCGTGACGCCCCGTCTCGATCCCGTCGCCGCCCGCTTCGACGCCATAGATCTGCACGCTCGCGTCATCGAGGAACGGATGGAACAAGCCCATGGCGTTGGAGCCGCCGCCGATGCAGGCGACCAGCGTATCGGGCAGGCGGCCTTCGGCCTCCGCCATCTGCTCGCGCACTTCCTGGCCGATGATGGATTGGAAGTCGCGCACCAGGGTCGGATACGGGTGTGGACCGGCGACGGTCCCGATGATGTAGAAGGTCGACTCCACGTTAGCGACCCAGTCGCGCAACGCCTCGTTCATCGCGTCCTTCAAGGTGCGCGTGCCGGATTTGACCGGCACGACCTCGGCACCGAGCAGCTTCATGCGGAACACGTTGGGCTGCTGGCGCGCGATGTCGACCTCGCCCATGTAGACCGTGCAGGGCAGATTGAAGAGCGCGCAGACCGTGGCGGTCGCGACGCCGTGCTGGCCGGCGCCGGTTTCCGCAATGATGCGGGTCTTGCCCATGCGCTTGGCCAAAAGGATCTGGCCCATGCAATTGTTGATCTTGTGCGAGCCGGTGTGATTGAGCTCGTCGCGCTTCAAATAGATCTTGGCGCCGCCGAAATGCTCGGTCAGGCGCGGCGCGAAATAAAGCGGACTGGGCCGGCCGATATAATGCTTGCGGTACTGCTCCATCTCGATCGCGAAGGCGGGGTCGGCCTTGGCCGCGTTGTAGGCCTTCTCCACCTCCAGGATGAGCGGCATCAGGGTCTCGGCAACGAAGCGGCCGCCGAACATGCCGAAGCGGCCGAATTCATCGGGCCCGTTGCGATAGGTGTTGCGCGAAGCTTGGGTAGAGGCGGTCACGTGCGGGTCCTTGAGGAGCGTTCCTGGCTTTCGATTGCGGGCTGCAATCAACCATAGGCGGGGGCAAAGGTCAAAGGCGGCGAGCCGCCTAAAGGCCCTTGGCCGCGTCGAGGAAGGCCTTGATTTTGCTGAAGTTCTTTTCGCCCGGTCGATCCTCCACCCCGGACGAGACATCGACCATCGGCGCGCCCGAAATGCGCACCGCTTCGATCAGGTTGTCCGGGGTCAATCCGCCCGCCAGGAACCAGGGCAATTTGAAGCGCCGGTCCGCCAGCAGAGCCCAGTCGAAGCTGAGCGCATTGCCCCCGGGCAAGGCGTTCGCCATCGATTTGGGCGGCTTGGCATCGAACATCAGGTAATCGGCAACCGTTTCGTATTGCGCGGCGCGATCGAGATCGGCCGCTTCGCTGACCGGGATTGCCTTGATCACCTTCCTGCCGAAGCGTGAACGGATGGCGGCGACGCGCTCCGGCGTTTCATGACCATGAAGCTGCAGCAGGTCGAGATCGCACGTGCCGAGAATTTCCGCGATGCGCTCGTCGCTTTCATCGACCAGCAGGCCGACTTTCTGAACGGACGATGGCACATGTGCCTCGAGCTGCTTCACGGTTGCCGGATCGACGCAGCGCGGGCTGCGGCCGTAGAACACGAATCCAACGAGGGATGCGCCGCCATCGATTGCGGCGGCGACCGCTTCCGGCGTTTTCAATCCGCAGATCTTGGCCGTTACGCTCATGGCATCAGGCCCGGATGCCGACCATCTGGCGGAAGGCGGCGGCGAGCACGATCGCCAACAGAATGAACCCCGCGCTCTGGAACACCGATCCGATGAACAGCATGGCGAGCGGGGCGATCTGGCCGAAGCCGATGGCGAACAGGATATTGCTGAGGAGGACGGCGACAATCCACAGCGGCAGCCACACGAGGATCAGGGTGCAAGCCAAGGCCAGGCCGTTGCCGCGCGTGGCTCCCCAGGCCAGTTGAAGCGACAAAGGCTGTCCGATGGCCTGGCCGACGGCGAACGGCAGAAGGCGCGCGACGCCGACCATGACGGCGATGGCCGCAATCACCACGCCGATGCCCTTCAGCACGCCCGGAAGGAACAACAGCGGCATGCAGATGACCGCCAGGGCGATGCTCGAAACGAATATCAGCACGAGGCAGGCGACAATGAATCCGATATGTGGCCGGCCGATATTGAGCCCAAGGCCGACCGCGGCCATCGGACCAAGCAGCGCGAAGCGCAGCCAGTTCGCGACCAGCACGCCCAGCGACAGCACCGAGATGAAGGCGGTGGTCATGATCGTCATGGAGTCGCCGGAGGAAATCTGATCCTGCATGCCCATCTGAATCTGCTGCATGACCGAAACCATCGCGCTCTCGCTGTAGGCCAACGCACCGAAGCAGACCAGCGTCGGGATGAAACCGAGACGCAAGGCGTCGTCCCGTTGCTGCCAGAGCAATTGGTAAGCGGTCCGGATCAGGAAAAAGACCGGAATCGATTGCGACCGCGGCGATGCCATCAGGCCGGGACTCCTGCAATCTCGGCCGTGATCCGCCGCGCCGCTTCGGCGGGATCGGCAGCGCCGGTGATCGGCCGGCCGATGACCAGGTAGTCCGCGCCGGCTTCCACCGCCTGGCGCGGTTCCATCACCCGCTTCTGGTCGCCCGCCGCCGCCCAGGGGGGACGAACGCCGGGAATGACCAGCAGGAAATCCGGCCCCAGGTCGCGCCGCAGGATCGCGATCTCGTGCGGGGAACAGACCACGCCGTCGAGGCCGCAGGATTGCGTGAGAGCCGCCAGGCGCCGGACCTGATCCGAGGCGCCGGATGGTTGGCCGACCTCCGCCAGGTCCGCGTCGCTGAGGCTGGTGAGGATGGTGACGCCGATCAGTTTCGGCGGCGCGGCGCCCAGCTTTGCCGCTCCATCGCGCGCGGCATCCAGGGCGGCACGCATCATCGCCGCGCCGCCGGAGGCGTGCAGATTGAGGATCATCGGCTTCAGCGGCGCCACCGCACGCACCGCGCCGGCGACGGTGTTCGGGATGTCGTGGAACTTGAGGTCGAGGAAAATCGGCGCGCCCAGCTCGGCAATCTCGGCGATGCCGGCGGGTCCCTGGGCATTGAAGAATTCGAGGCCGAGCTTGAGGCCAGCGACCGTACCCCGGGTCGCGCGTGCCCAGCCCTTTGCCACCGCGATGTCCGTGGTGTCGAGCGCAACCAGAATGCCGCCACGCGCCATGCGCATCGTCCTTTCCGCCGGTTCTCTTTGCTGGGCGCCTGTCTAACCGGCTTTGCCGGCCCTGTCGATTGCGGCGGCTTGACATCCGGGGCCTGGACCGGGCCACAATCCGGCGGGGAGACCGCCACCGCCAGGTGTTCATGATCAAGTCCGGGTTCGGCTTTTTTGTTTCCCCCGCCGCCAGGGCGGGGGGTATCGCCATTGCCGTGTTTCTCGCCGGGTGCGAGACGCCCGCCAAGCCGCCGGCAGAGCCCACCGGCCCCATTCCCTGGACCGCCGCCATCGGGCGGCTGGATGCGGAGATCGAATCCACCTCCTGCACCGCCACTTTGGTCGAACCGGACGTGATCGTGACCGCCGCCCATTGCCTGTTCCCGAAGGGGCAGAAGATTTCGCCCAGCGAGCTGACCTTCACGCCCAATGTGGGGGCCCAGCACTTGCCGACGGTGCAGGTCACGCAGATCCTGGGCCTCGGCGTCGACAAGATGGATCCGGAGAAGTCGGATTCAACCCCGACCGAAGTCGATTGGGCGATCCTGCGCCTGGCGGGTCCGGTCGCCAACGTGCTGCCGATCCCGGTCGAGCCGGTGGCCCTGGCGGAGATCGACCGGCGCATCGCGGCCGGCGATGTGCTCTCCAATTTCGGCTATGGCACCTATGGCATCACCATCAGCCGGCGGCTGCACCGCTACGAGGGCTGCACCCTGTTTCCCGGCTGGCGCGAACTGACGGAGGGGACTGACGACCGGCTGGTCATCACCACCTGCCCGGTCATCAAGGGCGATAGCGGCGGACCTATTCTCCTCACCGACAAGGCCGAACACCGCCGGCTGGTCGCCGTCGTGTCCGGCTTCTGGCGGCGGCCGGAGCCGCTGGGGACGGTGAGCCTGGCGGTCGGCGCCCGCGCTTTCGCCGAGAAACTGCAGTGAGCGCGCCTACTCGGCCGGCTGCAGGTCGGCGATGCCCTGCACCAGCACCTCGACATCGACGTCGCCGGCTTTCTCGAAATGCAGGGTAGCGGCGAAACGCGCGCCCTTTTTCAGCGGCGCCTTCAGACCCATCAGCATGATGTGGGCGCCTTGCGGCGCGAACGCGGCCTTGCCGCCGGCCGGCACCTCGACGCTGTCCACCATGCGCATGGTCATGACGTTGCCGCTGCTCTCCGACAGATGCAGCTCGCACTTGGCGGCGGCATCGGTGGAAACCCCGAGCAGACGGTCAGCTTCCGCGCCGCTGTTGGCAACCGTAAGATAGAGCGCGCCGGCCTTTGCGCTGGCTGCCGTCGCGCGCGCCCAGGGATGTTGTATGGTGAGGGCACCCGCCGTGACTTCATGGGCCGCGGCGGTTGTTGGGGAAAAGATGGCAAAGCCTGGCGCGAGTGCCAGCGACAGGCCGAGCCATAGAATTGAGCGTCGCGTTGGGGGGAACACGGATGTCGATCTCCGAGGGCCAAGATAATCGGAGCTTAGCCGCATTGAGGACAAGCCAGCCATGGCGCGGCGCACGGCTGCGACCTTTGGTCCTTGTCTTTGGCTGCGCGCTGCTGGGCGCCTGCGCCGCCCGCCCGCCGGAAGCGCCGCCGCAGGCACCGCTCGGCTGGCAGGCGGCGATCGGCAGCCTGGATGTCACGGGGTCGCCCGAGATCTGCACCGCCGTGCTGGTGCGGGCGGACCTGATCGCGACCACCTCCCATTGCCTCCGGCCGAAGGGCCATTTCGCCAGCCCTGGACAGCTCGTGTTCACATCCAGCGCATCGCCATCCATCCGCGCAAAGGGCGTCGCCCTGGTCGCGGAGGGCGGCAGCGTGGCGCCCGGTCACATCGTCCAGGACCAGGCACAGACGGACTGGGCGCTGGTGCGGATCGCTCCGCCGGTCACCAAGGTCCGGCCGATTGAAATTGCCCCGATCTCGCCCGCCATGGTGCGCGTGGAAATCGCCCAGGGCGCACGGCTCTATTCCGCCGGTTATGGGCAGGGGGCGAAGGACGAGCTCAGGGCGCACGAGAGATGCAATCTGCTGCCGCCCGACCCCTACGGTGCGACCGAGGGCGAGCTGTTCTTCGCTACCAACTGCATCATCCGTCTGGGCGACAGCGGCGGGCCGGTCGCCCTGATCGCAGGTGGCCAGCCCAAGCTGATCGGCCTCATCGTGGGCTTCACCAACCAGCCCAGGACCGGGGAGCCGATCGGAATCGTCGTGTCCGCCAAGGCCTTTGCGCCCTATCTCGGAGCGGGTCTCGTCAGCCAGCTCCTTCCGGTTGCCCTGCCGCCAGGAATCTCAATGAATTGACATAGTTGCGGAAGCTGTATACAGCTTAACCGGGCCGCTGCCGCGGCCTGGATACCGCAATCTTCGTTGCCGGAAGGAGGCGCGTCATGACCGAAGCCGCCCCTCAGACCGTCGCCGCTCCGAGCGCGGGCCGCCGGCGCGAGCGCCGAGCGCCCCAGGCCGCCGTCCGGCAGCTGCCGTTCGCGCGCGCCTTCAATGGCTATCGCCCAATCGAGGTCATAAGCGCGGATCAGGTCGAGACCATCCACCGGACGGCCTTGAGGCTGCTGCGCGAGACTGGCATCGAGGTCATGCAGGACCCGGCGCGCGCCATTCTGAAGGCGGCAGGCGCGCATGTGGACGAGGCGAACCAGCGTGTGCGCTTCGATCCCGAGCTGATCGAAAGCAACGTCGCCAAGGCGTCGCGCAGCTTCCGCATGCAGGCGCGCAACCGCGCCTATGACGTCGGCTGCGGCGAGGGCGAGATCATCTTTGCCGCGACCGGCGGGCCGGCCTTTGCCCACGATTGCGACCGCGGCAAGCGGCCCGGCAATTTCGCCGACATGTGCGATTACCTGAAGCTGGTGCAGCAGCTGGGCGTCATCCACCAGGAAGGCGGCTGCCCGATCGAGCCGACCGACCTGCCGGCCGACAATCGCCATCTCGATTTCTATCAGGCGGCCCTCACCCTGACCGACAAGACCTGGCAATGCTGGGCGCTCGGCACATATCGCGTCGAGGATGCGATCAACATGGCCGGCATCGCCTATGGACTCAGCCGTGCGGAGATGAAGGCGACGCCCGTCACCTTGACGATCGTCAATTCTAATTCGCCGCTCAGGCTCGATATCCCGATGTGCGAGGCGCTGCTGGCGATGGGCCGCGCCGGCCAGCCGGTGGCGATGACTCCCTTCACGCTGAGCGGCGCGATGAGCCCGGTGACCTTGGCCGGCGCTCTGGTGCAGCAGCATGCCGAGGCGCTCGCCATGCTGGCCTTGTCGCAGATCGCCTCGCCGGGCGCGCCGGTGCTCTATGGCGGGTTCACCTCGAACGTCGACATGCGATCGGGCGCGCCGGCTTTCGGGACGCCGGAATATACCAAGGCGGCCTTGGCGGGCGGGCAGCTGGCGCGGCGGCTGGGCGTGCCCTACCGCTCAAGCAACGTCACGGCGTCCAACTGCGTCGACATCCAGGCCAGTTACGAATCCATGATGTCGCTGTGGGGCGCGATCATGGGCGGTGTCAACCTGATCGAGCATGCGGCGGGCTGGATGGAAGGCGGCCTCACCGCCTCGTTCGAGAAGCTGATACTCGATGCCGAGCTGCTGCAGAACATGCGCGAGTTCCTGAAGCCCATCATCGTCGACGAGGCGGAGATGGGGATGGACGCGATCGCGGAAGTCGGGCCCGGCGGCCATTTCTTCGGCGTCGGGCACACGCTGGAGCGGTTCTCCACCGCTTTCTACGAGCCCATGTTGTCCGACTGGCGCAACTACCAGACCTGGGAGAATGCCGGCGCGCGCAACGGGACGGAGCGCGCCAACCTGATCTGGAAAGAGCTGCTGCGCAGCTACGAAGCACCGCCGATGGATGAAGGCAGGCGCGAAGAGCTCGCCGCCTATGTGGCGCGGCGGAAGGAAGAGATCGCGAGCGGCAAGATGGTTCCGGACATCGGCGACTGAGCCAACCCCTTCCCCCCTTGTGGGGGAAGTGAGTCTACTCAGTTGCGGTCATCATGCCTCAATCGTGCCAGCCGATTTCCGCGATCACGGGCAGGTGGTCGGAATCAGTTCTCGAGTCAGTTGCGTAGTTCGTCACGATGAGGTGCCCGCGCGCGAGCACGTGGTCGATGGGCAGGCGCAGTGGCCAGGGCAGGTACGACGGCCAGGAAGACGCCCAACCGGCTTGGCTGTCGAGGCCAGTCTTGTCGCGAAAAGCGCGCTGCACGCGGCTCCAAGGCACGCTGTTGAGATCGCCCATGAGTATGACGTCTTGCGGCTGGCGATTGAGGTATTTGGCGAACAAGCCTGCTTGCCCTGCCTGGCGGCTGACCGGCAATCCTTCGGCTAGGTACGCGCTGCGCCCGGGATCTTCCGCGCCCCAAGGGCTTTGATCGCTGCGCACCAGCGGGCGGAACCAATGGGTCGCCAGCACGGTGATCGGGCGGCCATTCCACAGCACCTCGCCGCCGGCAACGATTGGCGTGGCCTTCCAGATTCGCCCGGCGATCGGCTTCGTTATCGGCAGCCTGGAGAGCAACATGGTCTGGCATCGAGGGTCGACGTCGAGGCAATCGACACGATAGGGGTATTTGGCAAAGAGTGGCGCCAGGGCTGATTGCCATTTCGGCGCCACTTCGATGAGGCCGATGATGTCGGCATCGCTCGCCAGCAGCGCCTTGATGGTGAGCTCGTGGCCGGATGCGCGAGCCCAGAGATTGGCGGACAGCACCTTGAGCCGGCCCGGTTCGACAATGGTCGCCGCATCGGCCCGCGGAGTGAAGGTCGGCCATGCCAAGGTCGCGGCGAGCGTGGCAAGAACGAGGACGTGGATCCAGCGCCGCAGCGCGAGCGCCAGCAGGGCGGCGCAAAGCGCGATGCCCGCGAGCTGAATCGCGAACTGATCCAGCACCGCGAGCATTGGTGTCTCCGGCTTGTACCAAATGATGGCTTGGCACAGCAGCAGAGCGGCCGCGAGGCACCAGAGCAGCGCAAACCAGCCGCCGCCGGGTGCCGGACGCCGCTGTTGCAAGGTGGTTTCAGCCGCTATGTCCGTCATGTCAGTGTTCGATTGCCGAGAGCGATAGGGTTCATGACGACACGCAATTGTGTCGGTTTTCGGATCTGCGGCGGCTCCCTTGCCTCGGACCGACCGCCGGGGCAAGCTCCGGTCATGGATGCCCATATCACGGATCGCGATCGCGCCACAGCCCCGCCTGACCAGAGCCTGGCGGACCATATCCGCCTGGCGCAGGTGCTGCTGCCGTGCCGCGACCTTGCCGCGACGCTTGGCTTTTTCACGGAGCGGCTGGGCTTCAGGGTCAATCTGATCTTTCCAGCGGATTCGCCATCGACAGCGGTCATTTCCGGCCACGGGCTGACCTTGCGGCTGGAAGCGACGGAGAAGGATACAACGCCTATCACGCTCCGCCTGCTGTGCGACCTGTCGTCGCTGCCCATGGGCACACCGCATCTGCTGATCGCGCCGGGTGGCACGAGGATCGACCTGGTAGAAGCGCGCCAGCCGGTCCTGGTTCCCGACGGAATGCAGGAATTCGTACTGAGCCCCATGGACGAGGCATGGGGTGTCGGGCGCGCCGGCATGCAATATCGCGACCTGATTCCGAGCCGCCTCGGCGGGCGCTTCATCGCCTCGCACATCCGCATCCCGGAAGCCGGACCAGTACCGGATTATGTGCACTTCCACCGCATCCGCTTCCAGATGATCTATTGCAAGGCGGGCTGGGCGCGGCTGGTCTATGAGGACCAAGGTGCGCCGTTCCTGTTCCAGGCCGGCGATTGCGTGCTGCAGCCGCCGGAGATCCGCCACCGCGTGCTGGAGGCCTCCGCCGGCTTGGAGGTGATCGAGATCGGCTGCCCCGCCTTGCATGAGACCTTTGCCGATCATGCGCTGAGCTTGCCGACGCCGCATCTGTTGCCGGAGCGTGATTTCGGCGGCCAGCGTTTCGTGCGCCACGTGGCGGCGGAGGCGCACTGGATTCCCTGGCGCGCCACGGGATTCGAAGCGCGCGACACCGGCATCGCAGCAGCGACCGACGGATTGGCGGGCGTGCGCGTGGTGCGGGCACGGGGGAGGGCCGAAGCGAAGTTCTCAGCACATGGCGGCGAGTTTCTGTTTCTGTTCATGCTGGGTGGCGAGCTCGGACTCGATATCCAAGGGTTCGGCCAGCATCGCCTGAAGGCCAACGACAGCTGCGTCATTCCAGCGGGCGCGGACTATGCGCTTGATGCGACCAAGGGTTCCGAGATTCTTGAAGTGACGCTGCCGGCCGAGTTGCCGCACTAGCTCGCGGTGATGGAGCGCATGGGTCCCGTGTCGCGCTACGCTTGCCCGGGATGACAGATCGGGAGTGCACAGCAGCAAGTGCTACACGCCCGCTGCGGTCGCGCGCTGGATGGCTAGGGTGACGATGCGGTTGAGGAGGTCGCGGTACTTGATGCCGTCCTTGGCGGCGGCTTCGGCGAAATCCTCGACCTTGGCGATCTCGGGATTGGGGTTGGCTTCGAGGAAATAGGGAATGCCGTCGGCCGACAAGCGGAAATCGACGCGCGAGTAGCCGTCCATCTCCAGAGTGCGACAGATGCGCTTGGCGACATTGGCGATGCGCGTGCGCAACTCCGGTGACAGATCCTTGGCCGGGCCGCTCTTGATGCCGAGCTTTTCCTGATATTCGAGATCGTGCTTCGCCTTGGCGGTGGCGATGCTGCGGCCGCCTTCACCCATGTCGCCGAATTCCAGCTCCCACACGGGCAGCACGCGCAGCCGGTCGTTCCCAAGCACCCCGACATAGAGCTCGCGCCCCTCGATGAATTGCTCGACGAGCGCGTCGGTCCCGACCTTCTCGTGGATGAAGAGGACACGCTCCTGCAGCTTCTCGTCGGTCTCCACCACGGAGGCCTGGGCGATGCCGACCGAGGCATCCTCGCTGACGCTCTTCACGATCAAGGGAAAGCCGAGGCGCGCGGGCCGCTTCATCTTGCGCCGCATCGGAAAGACGGCAAAGGACGGCACCGGAATGCGGTGATAGGCGACCAGCTTTTTCGACAGCGCCTTGCCGCGCGCCAGCATCAGGCCGCGCGGATTGCACCCGGTATAGGGAATGCGCAGCAGCTCCAGATAGGACGCGACGTTCTGGTCATAGGCGGTTTCGCCATGGAACTGTTCCAGCAGGTTGAAGGCGACGTTTGGCTTCCATTCCTCGATCACGTCGCGGATCGGCTTCAGCTCATACTGGACGCCGAGCGGCATGACCTCGTGCCCGGCGGCACGCAAGGTGCTGACCACGTCATATTCGGTCTTCCAGACATTGATCTCCTTGTCCGTGTGGCCCTTCAGCGAATCGGGCGGCAACAGATCGGGGTGCAGCAGAACCAGGATGCGCAGTTTCTTCATAGCGCGAACCATTCCCGCCGTGCAGGACTGTAGAGCGAGTGCACCGTCTTTGCCGTCAGTAGAACGGTGAAGTTGACGACCAGCTCGCGCTGATTGCCGGCAGCGCGCAGCTTCAGCTCGCGGCAGCGCGCGATCATCTCGTCGAGCACGGAATCGAGGGTGAGCTGATATTCGCCGGTCCATTTCGCGACCATGCGCCGGATGCGCGCGCGGTGATGCCTGAGGAAGGTGGAGGCGGCCGGCGCGCGGGCGAACCGCGGCTCGTCGGTGAAGATGCGGCGCAGGTCGCGATCATAGATGGTGGTGGTCGGCATCGCGTAGAGCGCCTGCTTTTCCGCGTAATGCTCGGCCAGCGTCTGCTTGATCTTGCTCAAGGGGTCGATGCGATGGCGGTCCCGCAGGGTCGGCCTCTCGCCCGCGATCTCTTCCATCAGCTCGTCGACATATTCCAGCTTCTTGAGGACCGGCCAGCCTTCATAGCGCTTGCGCCAGTCGGAGCGCGGGCGCAGCCAGACCGCGAAGGTCTCCGCGAAATCCTCGTCAGGATGGCTCTGCGCGTACCACAGGCGCAGATGCTGGACATAGTTCTTGCTGGCGGGATTCGGGCGATAGAAATCCGGATAGCGGGTAGAGGAGCGGCCGAACAATTGCTGCCAGCGGCGGCGGCGGTTCAACTGGTACGAATGCTGGATCACGTGCCCGGCTTCGTGCCGCAGGATGCGCATGCATTCGGGGACCGTTCCGCCCTCGACGTCGATGATCATCTTGCGCTCGAGCCGCATCAGGCGTGGATGGGCGAGGTAGAAGGGAACCGCGATGCCGGGCGTGGTGTCCGGACTGAACCATTCGTTGGAGATCCAGGCATGGGGCCGGATCTTCAGGTCCTTCTGCGCCAGCTCTCCGTGCAGCGCGCGCAGGCACAGCTCCAGCCAGGTCCCTTCAACGGTGACCTTGAGGTCCTTCAGGCGTAGTTCGAGAAGTTCCTCGTCCGGCAACGAGGCCCAGGGAAACCGCGACGGCATGGCGCCCCGAATCAGGTTGGAACAACCGTCAAGATGGTGTCACGGCGCCGGAGGTCAGGCAAGCGGCGCACGACTCGGCCCGCTACACAGCCGGCTGGATCAGGTCCCACTTGTTGCCGTACGGGTCGACGAAGACTGCGACAGTTCCGTAGGTCTCGGAACGCGGCTCTTCGAGGAATCGCACGCCCCGGTCGTGCATGGCCGCATAGTCGCGCTGGAAATCGTCGGTGTGGAGGAACAGGAACACCCGCCCGCCGGTCTGATTGCCGATCCGCGTCCGCTGCTCCGCACCGTCGGCCTTCGCTAGCAGCAGGCGTGTCTCCTTGGAGCCGGGCGGCGCCACCAGGACCCAGCGCTTGGTCTCGCTGAGCTGCGTATCCTCAACGAACTCGAAGCCGAGCTTGCCGACATAGAACGCAATCGCTTCGTCGTAGTCCGGCACGACGAGGGCAATGGCGGCGAGGTGCTGTTTCATGGTCCCTCAATCAGCCTGTGCAATGACACAGACGCGCTTCGCCGGAGCACCATCGGAGAAGATCGTCCGGCGCACAGCGAATCGGTGTTCCGTGAGCCCGCTGGTCGCCAGATCAGCGAGTTCGCGAATCCGACGGCCGGCGGGCGGCTCGAAAAAGAGATATAGCGCGCCATCCGCACGGATCAGTGGCCGGATGACGCTCAACTCCTCGGCCGGATCCAACCAGAACAGATTGACGTTGATCGCGAACACTTTCGAGAAACGCCGGCGTCCGAAGCTCGCGTCTGCGAGGCTGGTCAGGTCGAACTCCGCCCTGCCGGCCGCGATGTGCGCGCGGTTGCGCGTCCGAGCCAGCGCGATCATCCTTGCGGACCGGTCGATTGCCGTGATCCGGCCGTTGTGGAGCCGCTCGCAGACCAGCGCGGCGGCCACGCCGGAGCCGCAGCCGACCTCGAGCAGCTGATCCGATGGTTTGACATCCAGCTTTTCCACCGCCCAGAGGATGCGGGCGGGTGCTCCCCTGCCAGCCATGCAGTCTACCGCCGCCCGAACAACCGCTCGATATCGGCGAGCTTCAGTTCGACATAGGTGGGGCGGCCGTGATTGCACTGGCCGGAATGCGGTGTCGCTTCCATCTGGCGCAGTAGGGCGTCCATTTCCGGCTGGGTCAGGCGGCGGCCGGCGCGCACCGAGCCATGGCAAGCCATGGTGGAGCAGACTTCCTGCAGCCGCTCCTTCAAGGAGAGGGCGTCGCCAAGCTCCGCCAACTCGTCGGCAAGATCTTGGATGAGGCCGCGCACGTCGGACTGCCCAAGCAACGCCGGCACCTCGCGCACCACGATGGCGCCGGCGCCGAACGGTTCGATGATGAGCCCAAGCTCCGCCAGCTCGCCGGCGCGCGCGACGAGGCGCTCGGCGTTCGGACCATCCAGCTCCACCACCTCCGGAATGAGCAAAGCCTGGCGCGCCACCGCGCCGGATTCGAGCGCCGCCTTCATGCGCTCATAAACCAGGCGCTCGTGCGCGGCGTGCTGGTCGACGATCACGATGCCGTCCGCGGTCTGCGCCACCACGTAGGTTTCGTGCAATTGCGCGCGTGCCACGCCGAGCGGATGCGCGATCGGTGGGGCATCGCCTTCAGGCATGTTTTCGATGCGGGCGCTGGGCCGGTCGATCTCTGCCGAGAGCGGCGCGAAGGCGGCCATCGCCTGCGCAGCCAGAGCCGAACTGGAGCGCGCTGGCCCCGGCGTGTAACCGCGCCATTGTGTCGGGGTGGAAAGCTGGGTCGGGAACTGCGTGGGCGCGGTGAAAGAGCCGAGCGTGCTCGCGGCCACCGTGCTCGAGGCGCGATGGCCCGCCTCCGCGAGCGCCGCGCGGATGGCGCTGACGATGAGTCCGCGCACCAGGGCCGCATCGCGAAAGCGCACTTCCGCCTTGGCTGGATGCACGTTGACGTCGACCTCTTCCGCCGGCAGGTCGACGAACAGGGCCACCATCGGATGGCGATCGCGCGCCAGGAAATCCTGATAGGCACCGCGGATCGCGCCGATGATCAGGCGATCCTTCACCGGGCGGCCGTTCACGAACAGGAATTGCTGGGTCGAGGTGGCGCGATTCAGGGTCGGCAAGCCGGCGAAGCCGGTCAGCCGCACGCTTTCGCGCAGGGCATCGAGCCGCGCAGCATTGTCGGCGAAGTCGCGGCCCATGATGGCGCCGAGCCGCTCCAAGGTCGCGGCGGCGGGATCCTGCAGCAGATCGCCGGCGATTGGGGGCAGGCGCAGGGCCAGCCGCTCCTCATCGCGCAGCGTGAAGGCGACATCGGGATGGCCCATCGCGAGGCGCTCGACGATCTCCTGTGCGGCGTTGGATTCCGAGCGCGGCGTCTTCAGGAACTTGAGCCGGGCCGGGACAGCATAGAACAGGTCGCGCAATTCCACCCGCGTGCCCTCGCCACGGGCCGCCGGTTCGGGCGCCGATTTGACGCCGCCATCGACCGCGACCTGCCAGGCGGCTTGGGCGCCGCGCGCGCGGCTGGCGATGGCAAGGCGGCCGACCGCGCCGATCGACGGCAAAGCTTCGCCGCGGAAGCCGAAGGAATGGATGTGGACGAGGTCGTCATCCGGCAGCTTGGAGGTGGCATGGCGCTCGACCGAAAGCGCCAGCTCCTCCCGGTTCATGCCGTTGCCGTCATCCTCCACCACAATGAGCGACCGGCCGCCTTCGCGCAGATGGATGTCGATTCGCCGCGCGCCGGCATCGAGCGCATTCTCTACAAGTTCCTTCACGACCGAGGCAGGCCGCTCCACCACCTCGCCGGCGGCGATCTGGTTGACGAGATTGGGCGGCAGGAGGCGGATTGTCATGGTGACAAGTCTAGCAGCTTTTCCGGCGAACATCCGAGTCGCTAGTATGCCGCAAACCCGCCTTGATCTCATGCTCAACCCGGCCGCTAGTTATCCACAATCGCCGCGTCGGATATCGGCTTGGACACGGAGCCGAGCAGATGCCTGACAGGAAGGGAATGTTGTGGCTGGCAATTCTGACACTGCGGTGCTTGGTTGGCTGGCGTTGGTCGTTTCCGGCCACGGGTGGCTGATCCGTTATGATCCAATGGCGGCTTCCGAATCCAAGCCGTCTTTCGTCGAGGATGTTGCGTGTAGTTATTTCTCGGGACTTGGTGACGGTCTTTTCCTTGGGTAACACGAAGGACGCGGAGTGTCCTCGATTTTACAAGCTTCGCTCTCTGCCTGCGTGTGCCAAGCCGTTGGCGTGGCCTTCGACCGAGGACAGGTCCGACCGATGACTGCGTGCGGGAGAAAACGGGGAGGAATTGATGGGCGCCGCTGACAAGGAGTTCATGCCGGCCGAGGAATATGGCCGCTCGCTGCAAGGGCTTGGCATCAACCTGCTGGTGCGCGACGTGGCGTGTTCGGTCGCCTTTGCGCGCGATGTCCTCGGTGCGAGCGTGGCTTTCGCGGACAAGGACTTTGCTGTGCTGCGTTACGCCAACGGCCCGACCCGCGCGGAATGGATGCTGCATGCCGATGGCACGTATCACAGCAATCCGCTGCTCGGCCTGATCGGCGATGCTCAGGTGCGCGGCGTCGGTGCGGAGATCCGGCTCTATCATTGCGATCCTGACGCGGCCGCCGAGCGCGCCAGGAAACACGGCCATCACGTGCTGGCGGAGGCGTCGGACAAGCCGCATGGCCTGCGCGAAGCCTACATCCTCGACCCCGACGGCTATTGCTGGGTGCCGGCAGTGCACAAGAAGGCCCGCTAATCCTCGACGTGCGCCTTCAGCCGCGCCAGCGCATCGTCCCATTGGCGCGAGACTTGGTCGAGGTAGTTGCGAATTTCCTCGATCGGCTTCGGCTCGAGCTCGAACAGCCTTTCGCGGCCGCTGCGCACATTACGGACCATGCCGGCCTCCGCCAGCACCTGGAGATGCTTGGTCACCGCCTGGCGCGTGAGGTTGGTGCCGCTGGTCAGGCGCGAGATCGATTGCGGCCTGCCGTCGCTGAGCCTGGTCAGCACCAGCAGGCGCGTCTCGTCGCCCAGC
>DASRRI010000146.1:0-5105 GCA_035695765.1 Dongiaceae bacterium | reverse complement strand
GCTATGCGCACCCATCTCCCGCGTCAGAACCGGATCCCATACCCCACTGTCGCCGCGATGATTCCTTCATCCCAATCCTGGTTGAACGGGATGTCATAGGCGACCTTGGCGTTGAACGCGCCGGCGGCAATGCCGACCTCCGGCCCGGCGAAGAAGTCGTCATCGATTCCGGAGGCATAGAGATATCCGATGTTGCCTCCCAGGTAGGGCGCGACCTGTTCGTTGCCCATGACGAAGTTCAGGCTGGCCGCGGTCCGTCCTCCGAAGCCATCGTCGTCCGTGTCGAAATGATAGAACACCGCCTGCTCCAGTCCCACGGCGAACGGCGGCGCGATGGCGTAGTCGAAGCTGAAGTTGAGGCCGGCCAGCTGACTCTCGCCACCGCCGGTGTCCTTGAGATTGTAGCCATAGAACGGCCCGACACTGAAGAGGCCCCGCTTTGGCTCGGGCGCCGGTTCAGGGGCGGCTGCGGCCGGAGGAACGGGCTCAGGAGCGGGAGCCGCTTCCGGAGCAGGGGCAGGCGCCGGTGGCGGTGGGGGCTGCTCGACGGCGATTTCGACTCGTCGATTCTGGGCTTCGGTGACGCCGTCTCCTGTTGGAACGGCGAGCTGCGTTTCGCCGACCGCTTCGCCGGTGATGGCGTCTGCCGGTACGCCCAGCCGAACCAGCTCGTCACTGACTGCTCGTTCCCGCCGCTCCGACAGCGCCTGATTGTAGCTTGCGTTGCCCGAGGTGTCGGTATGACCGCGGACCGAAATCCTGGCCGATCCGCTGCTCCGGTATTGCTGTGCAGCAGTCGCAATGGTCGCGCGCGCCGTGTCGTCGAGCGTGGCTTTGCCCAACGAAAAATAGACCACGAACTGCTGCGACTGGGTTTGAGCCACCAGGGTGCCGGATGCCAGATGCGACGTTTCCGGTGTTGCATCGGTCTGCGCAAGGGCGATGCAGGGCGCGCACACGCTTACGAAGCTCACCGCGAGCAGGCGGAGCCTCCTCTTTCCCTCAGTCATTGTCGGTTCTCCCGAAGATGGTGCACCGAGCTAGTAGCCCGTGCATCGCCCAAAACATGCATCCGCATATCCCGTTGCATCTCATGCTGGAAAAACACTTGCTGACAAAAAAGTTCGTGTCTGGCTGGTGCCGGTGGGCAACACCGCACCGGACTATTTTCTCGCTTAGGATCAGCCGTGAAGAGTTACGATGGCCGCAGATGGCGGCTACATCTCCCCTTCCGCGCCCGTGATCAGCCGCGCGCCGCGCCTATAGGTGAGGTACGACCAGAACCACTGCATCGCAACGATGAAGCGGCTCCGGAAGTCGATCAGGAAATAGATGTGGGCGATGCCCCACAGCCACCAGGCTGGCCAGCCCTTGACCTTGATCCAGCCGAAATCGGCGATCGCTGCGCTGCGGCCGATGGTGGCGAGCGATCCGGCGTGGCGATAGCGGAACGGGCCGGTGTCCTTCTTTCCGGCAATGCGCGCCGCGATTCTGCGACCGGCATAGCTGCCCATCTGCTTGGCTGCCGGCGCGATGCCGGGCACAGGCTGGCCCTTGCTGTCGTTGACTGAAGCCGTATCGCCGATGACGAAGATGTCCGGATGGCCCGCGATCGATAAATCCGCGGCGACCACGACGCGTCCCGCGCGATCCTTCTCGGCATTCAGCCACTTGGCCGCGGGCGAGGCCTGGACGCCCGCGGCCCAGATGATGGTGCGCGCCGGCAGCCGCTCGCCGCCATAGACGATGCCGCCTTCGCCGCAATCCTCGACCGCGCGGCCGAGCTGCACGTCCACGCCGAGCTTGATGAGCGCCTTGCGCGCATGCTCGCCAAGGTCCGATGGAAAGGCCGGCAGCAGGCGCGGGCCCGCTTCGATGAGCACGATGCGCGCCTGGGTCGGGTCGATCACGCGGAACTCGTCGGCCAGCGCCCAGTGCGCCAGCTCCGCGATCGCACCCGCCATCTCGACGCCGGTCGCGCCGCCGCCGATCACCACGAAGGTCAGCAGCGCCTTGCGCTCCTCCAGGTCGCTGGTCGCTTCGGCGCGCTCGAACGCCAGCAGGATGCGCCGGCGGATGTCGGTCGCGTCGTCGATCTTCTTGAGGCCCGGCGCGCAACCCTCCCAGTCATCGTGCCCGAAATAGGCATGGCGCGCCCCGGTCGCGACGACCAGGTAATCGAACGGCTCCTCGCGTCCTTCTTCCAGAAGCACGACCTTGCGCGCCGCATCGATGCCTGTCACGCGCGCCATCAGCACGTGCGCGTTCTTCTGCCGGCTGAGGATGGAGCGAATCGGGCTCGCGATCTCCGCCGGCGACAAGGCCGCGGTCGCGACTTGGTAGAGCAAAGGCTGGAACAGATGATAGTTGCGCCGGTCGATCACCAGCACGTCGCACGGCGCGTCGTGCAGCGCCTTGGCGGCGGAGAGGCCGCCGAATCCTGCGCCGAGAACGAGCACCCGCGGCTGCGCTTTAGTGCCTTCCATTCGTGCCATCCCGTGACGAAAGAGAACCCCGCTATCCATGGTGGATGCCTCGGCAGGGAATGGCAATGGACCTTAGGGCGGATGCGACCTATGCGCCGGCGCGCAATGGCGAGCCGTTGCGGCCGAACTGGCGCACGAGCAGCGCATCCAGCGAGATCGCGCCCGGCCCGCGCGCCAGCAGGAAGCCGAGCAGCGTGATCCAGGTGAGATGATCGGGCCAGCTCATCGGATAGACGAAAGTCTGGATGAACAAAGCCATCCCGATCAGCGGCAATGTTGCAAGGCGCGTGAGCAGTCCGGCGAGGATGAGCGAGGGCATCGACAATTCGACGGCGGTCGCCAGGTACGCCATCGGCGCCGCCGGCAGGAACGGCAGGTTCTTCAGGTACTCGTCCTGGAACAAGGCGATGGTGAGATCGAAATTGGCGAGCTTGGTCGAGGCGGCGCGCCAGAAGATGGTGGCGATCGACGCGCGCGCGAGCAGAGCGATCACGCTGTGCGGAATCATGTTGGCAAGGTCGCGGAACCGGCGCGCAAGCTGGACGGCATTCATGGCATAACCTCGGTTGGCTGGTGCTGATGAGAGGCGGATTGCCCCGGATGCAACGCGACATCGATGACGGCGCCCGCCATCAGCAATGGCTGCAGGAACTGGATCGGATCGACCCGCGCCAGCAGACTCGCTTGGCGCAGGGTCTCTCCGGACTGCAAAGCCTGTTCAAAGGCGAAGGTGGCCGGCTCCAGACGCTGCGCGATCGTGCGGCCCTGCTCGGGAAAAACCCGCAGCCGCGTGCCGCGCGGCGAAGGCGGCGCGCTCGCCGCATCGCGGCCAAGCAGGGCGCTGCGCCAATGATCCGCCGGCGTATCCAGCTCCAGCCAGTGCCAGGCCGGATGGAAGGCGAGCGTGAGATCGGGGTGAGAACGCAGCAGCGAAGGCGGCAGGCAGCAGGCGCCGATGCTGCGCGCCGCCGGGGCCCGCTCGCTCCAGCTGAGTGCAAGCTCCAGCCGCGCCAGATCGATCAAGGCTGCAGTGGCGCGGCCATAGCGATGCAGCGCCAGGAAGGAGGGCAATTCGCGAAGATCATCGGAACCGCGCCGGAAATCACTCAGCAGCTGGCGAAACGCAGCAGCGCCCAACGCGCACTCGAGCGCCGGGAAATCCTCGGCCTGAAGGACGACTTGCTTCACCGCACCACGTTGCATCGGCGTGAACGGCGCGGCCCGGGGCAGGCAATATTCCGCGCGGATCGACGCCAGGATCTGCTCCGGTGCCGGCCCGGCGATTCCGTGATGCACGCAGTCGCGAAAATCGATCTTGGTCGGCATGGCGATACCTGGCGGCATCAGTGCGGCGCGGCGGCGATGCATGGACCGCCGCTCCGCGCCGCTGTTTGCTCAGCTCTGCTTCGGCTCGAGGCTGCCGCCATTGATCTTGGTGCAGGTGCCGGCCGGGACATAGATCCAGGCATCAGTGCGCGCCGCCTGGTTCACCTGGCCGGCGCAGGAATTGCCGGCGGACTGGCAATCGTTCTGGCCCGCGGCGGCAACGCCGTAGCACTTCTCATTGTCGGCAGCGGCGGCTGTGCCGATCATCGGGCTGGCAAGGGCGGCGGCAACAGCGCCGGCGAGAATCAGATTGGTCTTCATGGTCAGGGTCTCCTCATTGGGGATGAAACTCGATCGGCAGGTGATGCGATGGCACCCGCCGTCATCCCAAGCTAGCGACCCCGCGCAGTCCGCTAAAATGCCGTGTCCGCATTCAATCCATAATGCCACGGCATCAGGAAAGGGCAGCGATCACAATGCCTTGATCGGGTCGGGCAATTGCACATGACTGCAACGAGATTCAACTGCGAGTCCCCTCTCCCCTCGCGGGAGAGGGCTACGCAACCTTCTCCCGCAAGGGGAGAAGGGGCGCTCTCTTTGGCTCGTTAGGTGGAGTGCACTCAACCCTTCTTGGGCTCGAGGCTGCCGCCGTTGATCTTCGTGCAGGTGCCGGTCGGCACATAGATCCAGGCATCGCCGCGCCCGGCGTCGGCCACCTGGCCGGCGCAGGAATTGTTGGCTGCCTGGCAATCGTTCTGGCTGGCGGCCGCGACGCCATAGCATTTCTCGTTATCGGCGGCCTGGGCATTCGTCATCATCGGGCCGGAGATTGCGGCCGCGACGGCGGATGCCAGAAGCAACGCGTTCTTCATCGTCAAGACTCCCTTGAAGTCGCTCGACGCCGCAGCGCGTCGCATAAGATTACGTCCGGTACGCCAAGTCTGGCGCAGCCGAGCCGCTCCCGTCACTCACAAGCGCGTGAGGCCCCGAAGCATTTTCCGCCGAAGTGGACACCGGTTCGGCGCCGAAAATGCGACCAGCGCAATAGGCCTACGGTTTCCCCACGACCAGGCAATCCAGCCCGGCCTGCTTCATCGTGGTGCAGCGTTCCTGCGCCTTGGCGACGGTGTCGAAGGGGCCAGCCTGCACGCGGTAGAACGTGCCTTTGGTGCCGAGATCGGCTGATTGCACGATGGCGGTGAGGCCGGTCAATTGGGCGGAAAATTTGCCGGACAGATCCTTCCAGGCCTGCCACGCCGCATCTTCGCTGGGCATGGAGATGAGCTGGATGCG
>DASRRI010000145.1:0-18286 GCA_035695765.1 Dongiaceae bacterium | reverse complement strand
AATTCCGCGCGCGAGCGGGTGAGGCGCGGCTGCTCGGACGGGCGATAGCGATCATAGTAGGCGCCGCGCACCACCAGCGGCAATTCCGCGGCGAGATGCGCGGCAAGATCCGGCTCGAGCCGATCGCGCAACGCGCGCAATCCTGCGCCCAGCACGTGCCAAGCGACCTGGCGGTCGGGGCCAAGCTCGTCACAGATCTCCTTGAGCCAGATGTTGGTCGTTTGCAGCGATTTGTCGAAGACATCCAGGCCGGTCGTGCTCATGGCATCAGCTCCGTTCGAAATCGATGGAATTCGTCTTTTCAACAACCGGCCGATGCCGCTGTTGCGACTCGGCGAGGCGTTGATGAGGCCTTGATTTGGGAGACGATTCCGTCGTTTCCACGCGCGATTTCGCCGCTTGACGGCAAGCCCCCGGGGAGCGATGCTCCGCGCGGTTTCGACCGATCGCGGGAGAGACCGTCCGGCGGCCAGAGTGACCGTCGGCCGGCGCCGAAGGAGCAACCGCCCCCGGAAACTCTCAGGCAAAAGGACCGCATCGGTTAAAAACTCTGGAAAGCGGGCCGCCCCACACCTAGGCAGGTTCCCACCGAAGGAGTAGAGCCAATTCCCGCCACATTCCTCGCGGCGGAAGTCGGTAAATCTCTCAGGTTCTAAGACAGAGGGGGGTTGTGAGATCGCGGAATTCTCCGTGATCCCGACCTGGAGGCTGTCTGTGGGCGCGAGCGAGCAACCTGAAAACCTGAAGCGAACTCCCCTCTACGATCTGCATATCGAGATGGGCGGCAAGATGGTGCCGTTCGCCGGCTATGAGATGCCGGTGCAATATCCCCTCGGCATCCTAGGCGAGCATCAGCATACGCGCAGTGGTGCCGGCCTGTTCGACGTCTCGCATATGGGCCAGGTCAAGCTGCGCGGCGAGAGCTATGCGCAGGTGGCGAGCGCGCTGGAGCGGCTGTGCCCGGTTGATTTTCTGGGCCTCGCGCCGGGGCAGCAGCGCTACTCCTTCTTCACCAACAATGCCGGCGGCATCCTCGATGATCTGATGGTGACGCGCGCGGGCAGGGGCGACGACAAGGATCACCTCATCATGGTGGTCAACGCCGCCTGCAAGGGCCAGGATCTCTCGCACCTGCAGGCCAATCTCAACAATCGCTGCGAGGTCGAGCCGATGTTCGAGCGTGCGCTGCTGGCTCTGCAGGGGCCGCGCGCCGGGGCGGTGATGCAGAAGATCGCGCCCGACAGCGCGGCGATGAAGTTCATGACCGGCCGGCCGCTCAATGTCGGCGGCATGGAATGCTTCGTGACGCGCTCCGGCTATACGGGCGAGGATGGGTTCGAGATTTCCGTTGCCGGCGGCGAAGCGGACAATCTGGCGCGCAAGCTGCTCGGCGACATGGAAGTGAAGCCGATCGGACTCGGCGCGCGCGATTCGCTGCGGCTGGAAGCCGGTCTCTGTCTCTACGGCAACGATATCACCGACACGACGACGCCGGTCGAAGCAAGTCTCGTCTGGGCCGTGCAGAAGCGTCGGCGCGAGCAGGGCGGTTTCCCTGGCGCCGGCATCGTGCAGCGTCAACTGACCGAAGGCCCGCCGCGCAAGCGGGTCGGCATCCTGCCCGAAGGCAAGGCGCCCGCGCGCGCCCATACCGAGATCGCGAACGAGCATGGCGAAGTGATCGGCGAGATCACATCGGGTGGCTTCGGCCCAACCGTGGGCGGGCCGGTCGCCATGGGTTATGTGCGCGCCGATCTCGCCGCGACCGGCACAAAGCTGCAATTGATGGTGCGGGGCAAGGCCTTGCCGGCAAAGGTCGCCGCCATGCCCTTTACGCCGCACCGCTATCACCGCTGATGAAGGGGAGAAGAGGGATATGAGCGAGATCCGCTATAGCAAGGACCATGAGTGGGTGAAGCTGGACGGCGACACCGCCACCATCGGCATCACGCATTATGCGCAGGAGCAATTGGGCGACGTGGTGTTCGTCGAGCTGCCCGAGATCGGCAAGAGGGTCGAGAAGGGCAAGGAGCTGGCAGTCGTCGAATCCGTGAAGGCGGCGAGCGAAGTCTACGCGCCCGTCTCCGGCGAAGTGGTGGAGGTCAACAGCGCCCTGAGCGAAACGCCCGCGACCGTCAACGAAGACGCGCTCGGCAAAGGCTGGTTCGCCAAGCTGAAGATCGTGGACAAAGGCCAGCTTTCCAGCCTGATGGACGAAGCCGCCTACAAGACTTATGTCGAGGGGCTGCACTGATGCGGTATCTCCCCCTGACCGACGACGACCGCCGCGCGATGCTGGCGAAGGTCGGTGTCCCGTCGGTCAATGCGCTCTACAACGACGTGCCCGACAAGGCGCGGCTGAAGGGGCCGGTCGATCTGCCGCCCTTCAAGAGCGAGCTGGAAGTCGAGCGTCATCTCAGTGCTCTGGCGGCAAAGAATCTCGGTGCGGGTTCGTGCCCCAGCTTCCTCGGCGCCGGTGCCTATCGCCATCACATCCCGGCCTCGGTCGACCATCTGATCCAGCGCGGCGAGTTCCTCACCTCCTACACGCCGTATCAGCCGGAGGTGACGCAGGGCACGCTGCAATATCTGTTCGAGTTCCAGACCCAGGTGGCGCTGCTGACCGGCATGGATGTCGCCAACGCCTCGATGTATGACGGTGCGACCGCGACCTCGGAAGCGGTCTCGATGGCCAACCGCGTGACTCGCCGCACCCGCGCGGTGCTGTCCGGCGGCCTGCATCCGCACTATCGCGAAGTCGTCGAGACCCACGGGAAGTTCACAGGTTTCGAGGTGGTTGCTGCGCCCGCCGATGCCAAGGGCGCGGAGGATCTCTCCAAGCTGATCGATGCCAAGACCTCCTGCGTGGTGGTGCAGAATCCGAGCTTCTTCGGCCACGTGCATGACCTGACGGAGCTCGCCAAGGCCTGCCACGATGCCGGCGCGCTGTTGGTGGTGGCGGTGACGGAAGTCGTGTCCCTCGGCCTCGTCACGCCGCCCGGCGAAATGGGCGCGGACATCGTGACGGCGGAGGGCCAGTCGCTGGGTGTGCCCTTGAGCTTCGGCGGACCCTATGTCGGGCTGTTCGCGACCCGCGACAAGTTCATCCGCCAGATGCCGGGGCGCCTCACCGGCCAGACCATCGACGTGGACGGCAAGCGCGGCTGGGTGCTGACGCTCTCGACCCGCGAGCAGCATATCCGCCGCGAGAAGGCGACCAGCAACATCTGCACCAATTCCGGCTTGTGTGCGCTCGCGTTCAACATCCATCTGACCTTGCTGGGCGAAGCCGGTCTCACCAAGCTGGCCGCGCTCAACCATGCCACCGCGTCACGCCTGGCCGACCGCCTGGGGGCGATTCCCGGCGTGACACTTCTTAATGAAACTTTGTTCAACGAATTTACCCTCGCGCTGCCAAAGCCGGCCGCGGACGTGGTCGAGGCGCTCGCGAAGTGGCGCGTGCTGGGCGGTGTCCCGGTGTCGCGGCTTTATCCGAACGACGCCGCGCTCAAGAACCTGCTGCTGGTCGCGGCGACCGAGACCGTGAGCGATGAGGACATCGCGGCCTACGAAGCCGCCTTGAAAGAGGTGCTGGCATGAGCGCGCCGACGCAGATCGCGAGCGCGCCGGCCGTGCGCACCGTTTCGGGTAACAAAGGCCTGCAGATCGAAGAGCCCTTGATCTTCGAGCAGGGCATGCAGAGCCGCAGCGGGGTCGACCTGCCCGCGGTGCCGCAGCACAAGGACCGCCTCGGCGCCCTCAAGCGCAAGAGCGAGATCGGCCTACCGGGCTTGAGCGAGCCGCAGGTGGTGCGCCACTACACCAAGCTGAGCCAGAAGAATTACGCCATCGACATGGGCGTCTATCCGCTCGGCTCCTGCACCATGAAGCACAATCCGCGCCTCAACGAGAAGGTGGCGCGGCTGCCGGGCATCGGCGATCTGCATCCGATGCAGCCAATCTCCACCGTGCAGGGCGCGCTGGAGCTCATCGATCAGCTCGCCCACTGGCTGAAGACCCTCACCAACATGCCGGCGGTCGCAATGTCGCCGGCGGCCGGCGCGCATGGGGAACTGTGCGGCATCATGACCATCCGCGCGGCCTTGCTGGCGAAGGGCGATGCGAGGAAGCGCATTCTGGTGCCGGAATCCGCGCACGGCACCAATCCCGCGACGGCCGCGGCCTGCGGCTACGAGGTCGATCCGGTTCCCGCCGATGACCGCGGCCGCGTCGATCTCGCCGCCTTCAAGGCCAAGCTCGGCCCCGACGTCGCCGGCACCATGATCACCAACCCCAACACCTGCGGCCTGTTCGAGAATGACATCATAGACATCGCCGATGCGGTGCACGGCGCGGGCGGATACTTCTATTGCGACGGCGCCAACTTCAACGCGATCGTCGGGCGCGTGCGGCCGGGCGATCTCGGCATCGACGCCATGCACATCAACCTGCACAAGACTTTCTCGACGCCCCATGGCGGCGGCGGTCCCGGCTCGGGTCCGGTCGTGCTGTCGGCAGCGCTCGCGCCCTATGCGCCGCTGCCCTACGTGGTGCATGGCCCGAACGGCTTCGAGCTGGTGGAGAAGAATGGCAGCGCGTTCGGGCGCCTCAAGGGCTTCCACGGCCAGATGGGCATGTTCGTCCGCGCCCTGGCCTACATGATGAGCCACGGCTCCGACGGGTTGCGCCAGGCCTCGGGTGATGCGGTGTTGAACGCCAACTACATCCTCGCTGGCCTCAGGGACGAGATGACTCCGGCCTTTCCCGGCACCTGCATGCACGAGGCCTTGTTCAACGATGAGTTCCTGGACGGCACCGATGTCTCCACCCTCGATTTCGCCAAGGCGATGATCGACGAGGGCTATCACCCTATGACCATGTATTTCCCGCTGGTGGTCCACGGCGCCCTGCTGATGGAGCCGACCGAGACCGAGAGCAAGGACGGCCTCGACCGCTACATTGATGTGGTGAAGGGGTTGGCAAAGCGAGCGAAGGCCGGCGACGCCGCCTATTTCCACGGCGCCCCCTACCACACCCCGCGCCGCCGGCTGGACGAAACCTTGGCCGCCCGCCAGCCCGTGCTGCGCTGGAAGCCGGAAGCGCCGAAGAAGGCAGCGGAGTAGGAGGGAGCATGAGTGCTGACCCCAAGCGAGCGTTGTTGCTGATCGATATCCAGCAGGGCATGTTCGGTCCGGAGGAAGTGTGCCACGAGCCGGAGCGCCTGCTGGCCAATGCCGCAAGCCTGCTGAGCCGCGCGCGGGCGGCCGGCGTTCGGGTGTTCCATGTCCAGCATTGCGAGGACGAAGGCGGGTCGCTCGCCCACAAGAGTGCCGGCTGGCAGATCCGCCCGGAAGTGGCACCACGCGCAGGCGAACCGGTGACGGAGAAATGGGCCGCCAGCTCCTTCTACAAGACAGACCTGGATCAGAGGCTGCGGGCTGCCGGCATTGATCGCCTGGTGATCGCCGGCCTGCAGACCGAGTTCTGCATCGACACCGCCTGCCGCGTGGCGCAGACCCTCGGCTACGCGGTGACTCTGGCGGGCGATGCGCATTCCACAATGGATGGTCCCGTGATCAACGCGGTTCAGATGATTCGGCACCACAATCGCGTGCTGTCGGGAATCGTTGAAAGCGTCAAGCCGACCGCCGAGATCACTTTTTAACTTGGGCGGTACGCCATCAGGCCGCCGAATGTGCGGTTGGGCAATGGATCCCGCGTCAAGCCGCGATGACGTGCGGGGGGCTGCTGCTTCGAGCGCAACAAAAAAGCCCGGGCAATGCCGGGCTTTTTTGCGTCTCAGCGTTACCGTCGCCTCAGTGCAGCTTCTTCTCCACCTCGGCGATCGCCTGGTCGATGAGGGCGCCGCCGCGCACGCCGTCGATCTGGCTGCGGATGATCTGGGCCGCTGCGGCCGTTGCGACATCCACCGCTTCGCGCCGCACCTCGGCGAGGGCCTGGGCCTCCGCCTGGGCGATCTTTTCCAGCGAGGCTTTCTCGCGCCGCGCCAGGTTCTCTTCCAGCTTTTTGCCGGCATCCTTGATCTGGCGCTGTGCCAGCGATTTGGCGTTGGAGATGATCTCCTCCGCTTCGCGCATCGCATCGCGCTGCTTGCGCTGATATTCGGCGAGCAGGGCCTGCGCCTCGTCCTTCAGCTTCTGCGCCTCATCGAGGTCCGACTTGATCTTGAGGGACCGCCGGTCAAGCATCTGTGCCAGCGCCTTCCACAGCTTCGGCCCGGCCAGGACGAGAAAGATGAAGAAACCGAGATAGACCCAGGTATGCGGGTTCTCGAGCGTCTGGAACCAGAGGCTTTCCTCGCTCATCGCGCACGCTCCTTCATCACGCCCTCGACCG
Organism: Dongiaceae bacterium; assembly: GCA_035695765.1. Lineage (GTDB taxonomy): Bacteria > Pseudomonadota > Alphaproteobacteria > Dongiales > Dongiaceae > Dongia_A. Next base: position 11,932 of record DASRRI010000145.1, on the reverse strand, counting down.
CGTGGGCAACCGCGCCCGCATCGGCCGGCGCACCGGTGAGCTTACCCGCCATCAGCGCCGCCACCTCGCCGGCGATGCCGCGCACGTCGGCCAGCGCCTGGGTCTTGGCGGCCCGGATGCCGGCCTCAGCCGCTGCCGTCTGGTCCGCCATCTTCCTGGCGAACTCGGCCTCGCGCGCCGCCGTCTCCGCCGCGATGTCGGCGGCGGCCTTGGCGAGCGCCGCCTGGGCCTGGGCCCTCGCATCGGCGATCGCCTTCTGGTAGGCCGCCAGCACCCGCGCGGCCTCTTCCTTCAAGGCTTCGGCACGCTGCAGGTTCCCGTCGATCCGATCCTCGCGCTGGCTGAGGATGCCGGAGATGCGCGGCATGATCAGCCGCGACATCAGCAGATAGAGCGCCAGGAACGTGATCGCCAGCCACACCAGCTGCGGCGAGAACGTGTTTGGATCGAACTGCGGCATTACCGGGTCTCCGCAACCGCGCTCAAGGCCCGATCACCGGGCTTGAGCGTGCGGCCGCTTACAAATCGCGCTTAGACGAACAGGATGATCATCGCCACGACGAAGGCGATGAGGCCTGTCGCTTCGACCAGCGCGAAGGTCATCATCATGCGGCCGAACCACTTTTCGGCAGCGGCCGGGTTGCGGACCGCCGCGTTCAGGTAGTTGCCGAACAGGACACCCAGACCCGCGCCTGCGCCGCCCAGGGCGACCACGGCGAGACCCGCGCCGATGTACCGTGCTGCTTCGACATCCATTTTGTATTCCCTTCTTAGGCTAGTGGGTTGCGTTGATTGAAAACGGCCGGATCAGCCGCACGTCCTCAGTGCAGGTGGATCGCGTCGTGGAGATAGATGCAGGTGAGGATCGTGAACACATAGGCCTGCAGGCAGGCGATCAGCAGCTCGAGGCCGAACAGAACAGTCACGAAGGCGAGCGGGACCCAGCCGGCCCAGATGCCGAGCGCGAACACGAAGCCGCCGATCACCGCCAGCATCACGTGGCCCGCCACCATGTTGGCGAACAGTCGGACGGAGAGGCTGAGCGGCCGGATGAAATACGACAGCACCTCGATCGGGATCATCAGCGGCATCAGCCACATCGGCGCGCCCTTGGGCACAAAGTAGGTGAAAAAGTGGAAGCCGTGCAGGGCGATGCCGACGATCGTCACCCCGATGAACACGAACAGCGCCATCGCAGCGGTGATGATGATGTGGCTGGTAACGGTGAATGCGCCTGGCAGCAGGCCAAACAGGTTGCAGAACAGGATGAACATGAACAGCGAGAACAAGAAGGGAAAGAACTTGCGCCCTTCGTTCCCGACATTCTCCTTGAGGAGGTTCGAGACGAAATCGTACATGCCCTCGCACAGTGACTGCCAGCGGCCCGGCACGATCGCCTGCCGGCGCGTGCCGAGCAGCATGAAGGCCGTAATCGCGGCGACCGCGACAACCATCCAGGCCGCGGAGTTGGTGAAGGAAACGTCGAGGCCGCCGATATGAATCGGTCCACCCAGCGGATGAATTTCGAATTGCGCGAGCGGCGAGTGTCCTTCGGCCACGTTCTACCCCGTCCTCATCCCGGACCTTCAGCGGTCCGTGTTCAGTCCCGTTTATCCATCCGCCGCTGGATGTCCTTGGACAGCCGCACGACGTTGAAAATTCCCGCCACCAGTCCCAGGAACATGAGGATCAGCATGAACCAGGGTTTGGTACCCATCTGCTTGTCGATCAGCCAACCGAGGCCAAGGCCGACGCAGATACCCACGACCAGTTCGATGCTCATCCGATAGCCGACGCCGGCGAGGGAGTCGTTATAGGAGCCTTTGTTCGAACCCTCTCCGCGCCCTTCGGCCCGATCCCGCGCTGCTTTGAGCTTCGCGTTGAACTGGTCGAGATCGCGCGGGTCTCCCTCGGTCATACCTCGGTCCTGGGTCCTTCGTGACGCCCCCGCCACAACACCATACGCCGCCGCCGCTCATCGACCGGCGCACGCGCGGCGGAACATAAGGACGCACCCAAACCCTGTCAAGGCGATTCGCCGCAGGTCAAAGCATTGAAACAGCGAGCAGATTTGCGCTTTTGGCAAGCCCTGCGCAAGCTGTCGCAGGCGCCCTAAGCCCGGCTTTTCGCGCCTTTCTTGATCGCGCGCAGGCACAACTGATCATAGGCGATGGTGGCGGCGGCGATCGCGGTGATTTCCGCCTGGTCGTAGGCCGGCGCCACCTCCACCACATCCATGCCGACGATGTTGAGCGATCCAAGCCCGCGCAGGATGGCGAAGGCCTGTGCGGTGGAGAGGCCGCCGGCGACCGGCGTGCCAGTCCCCGGCGCAAAAGCCGGGTCGAGGCAATCAATATCGAAGGTGAGGTATGCCGGATGCTTGCCGATGATCTTCTTGATCTTGTCGAGTGCTGCGGCCGGCCCTTTCTCATGCACCTCCGGCGCGCCGATGATGGTGAGGCCCATCTTGTCGTCGACCCAGGTGCGGATGCCGGTCTGCACCGACCGTTCGGGCACGATCAGCCCCTCCTTCACCGCGCGATAGAACATGGTGCCGTGGTTGAGTTCGACCTGCTTGCCCTCGACTTCGGGCCAGGTGTCCGGATGCGCATCGAAATGCACGAGGGCGAGGGGGCCGTATTTCGCCGCGTGCGCCTTCAACAGCGGATACGTGATGAAATGATCGCCGCCGAAGGTGGCGAGGAAAACGTCGTGCCTGATGATCTCGGCCGCTGCCCGCTCGATCGCACCGGGGATGGTGTGCGGGACGGCATGGTCGAAATAGACATCGCCGTAGTCGACCGCCTTCACGTGATCCAGCGGGTTGAAGCCGTGCGGGAAGCTCTTGAGTTCGGCGAGCTGCGCCGATCCCGCGCGCACGCCCATCGGGCCGAAGCGCGCGCCGGGACGGAAGGTGGTCGCGATGTCGTACGGGACACCGAGAAAGACATGCTCCGCGCCCTTGAGGTCGCGGGTCTGCGGCACGCGCAGGAAGCTACCGATGCTGGCATAGGTCTGCTGCGAGATCAGGATGCCCGTCGGTGACGCCGGCGCCGCCGCGGGCGTGGTGCCCTGACGCATGATCTTCTTCTTTGCCATCTCAGCGCCTCGATTCCCCCGATTGCGACCCAGCAGACGCTAGGCAACAGAGCGCATGCTGGCAAGCGGCGAGGCGTGACAAGTCGTGGCCCAGATGGGCTAAGTTGCGCATGAGGGGAGGCCGCACTGCCATGGAGATCCGCATCGAAAGCCTGCTGGAAGGTGCTGCCCGCGCGCGGGGGGGGGCGGTGGCGGTCATCGACGTGTTCCGCGCTTTCACAAGTGCCGCTGTCGCGCTGGCCGAAGGCGCCGAGCGCATCATCATGGTGGGGACCGTGGAAGAGGCGCAGATGCTCCGGGCGCAAGGAGCGGGCCAGCTCTGCATCGGCGAGGTCGGCGGCAAGGCGCCGCCCGGCTTTGATTTCGGCAATTCACCGGTCGAGATCCTGGAAGGCAGCCGGCGCGGAGCGGCCTTCGGCGGAAAGACCGTCATCCAGCGCACCGGCGCCGGCACCCAGGGGATCGTGGCCGCGCAAGCCAACGCTGATCGGCTCTATGCCGCGTCCCTCGTCACGGCGATCGCGACGGCGCGGGCGCTGACGTCCACAGGCATCGAACTCATTTCCCTCCTCGCGATGGGCAATCGCGCGATCGAGCGCACCGACGAGGACGAGATCTGCGCCCTCCATCTACGCAATCTGTTGCAGGGGCGGCCGGGCGATGCCGCGGCCGTGCGCAATCTGATTCTCGCTGGCGGCGAGATCGCAGACTTCCGCGATCCCGAACGCCCACGTCTCAATCCCGGCGATCTCGATATCGCGCTGGACATCGACCGCTACCACTTCGCGATCGCGGTGGTCATGGAGAACGGGCGAGCGGTGGCGAAAAAGGGCTGACCCAAGGCTCCGACACCCTCAGCGCCGCGACGTCCCGCGGCCGGAGTGCTTCAGCTCGCGCCGGGCCAGCACCAGACCGGGAGCCATCGGCAGCCAGAATGTGAAGCCGCGCAGCAGCAAGGTCGCCGTCAGCGCGACTTCGACCGATTGCCCTTGAACGTGGAGAACCGTCACGCAGACGGCTTCGAAAGTGCCCAATCCCAACGGCATGGGGCCGACGGTCGAAGCCAGCGAAGCCATGGCAAAGGCGGCGATCGCGCTCGCCGGTGAACCATTGGCGCCAAGTGCATGGAGCATGATCCACAGCGTGCCGGCATCGAGCGCGAAGATCAGGAGCTGCAGCACCGTCGCGCTGACAAAGGAGAGAGGATCGTGCAGCATCTCACCTGGCGCTTTTGACATCGCGGATTTCAACGCTGAAAAGCCCGGCACCCGCTCGAGCCAGCGGTTCGCGACCGCCACCAGCCCGTCCTTGTTGCCACGTTGCGACCAGTGACGCGCCCGCAGCACGATCGCCGGAATGCCGAACGCCACCAGGATGAAGGCCGCCGCGGCTATGATCATGGTGCGGTTGAGCGCATGGGCACTGTAGAGGATGCCAAGGCCGCTCAGGACCACCGCCAGATAGGCAATGTAGAAAGAAACCAGCCCGATCAGCAGCGCTGCCATCGCGACGCCGCTCGGGACCCCGCGCCGATCGAGGCCGCTCACCACCAGCAGCGTGCCGCCGATGCCGCCGGTCGGCAGTGCCTGATCGGTGAACAGCTTGGCGAGGCCAAGTGGCACGATCGACCAGAAGCTCTGCCGGATACCGGCGCGCCGCAGGGTGCCGTACCAAACTCCGGCGGCGCAGAGGTAGGTGAGGATCTGCAGCACGAAGGCCGCCAGCAGCCACACCGGCTGAGCCTTGCGCGCGATTTCGCCGAACCGCTGGATCTCGGTGAAGCGGGCCGCAACCAACATGACCGCCGCCAGGACCAGCAGCCCGAACAACCAGGACAGCCCGAGGCGCCAGGAACGGGCCGGTCGCTCGGCGGAATTGCGTCGCGGTCCCATGGCACCAGATTGGCGAATTCGAAGCCGCCTCGCCAGCCTGCAACATGCGCTGTCCTTGCCTTGTCACGCCGTCTGGCGGGCCCCGGAGAAGGCCGGGATGACCTACTGGGAATAGGGGTCAGTGGGAATAGGGGTCAGTGGGAACAGGGGTCAGAATAGACTTCTCCGCGCAGCGTCGGATCATCGAAACCGCTAAACGTCGCAGTGAAAAGCCGAAGGATCACTCGTGCACAACGCCGCCGGACAAGCGACAAATTGAGCTGCTCTGACCCAATTTCCGCTGGTTGCTCCCCCAAGCGGGCGATAGTTCGCCAAAGCTGCAGGTTCGGTTTGGGCCAGATTTACGCGGTGGAGGCCGTTGCCGTCTGTCCGTCGCCGAAGGCTTGGAATTACCGGCTCCACTTTGAGTTTTTGAATCCCAATCCTGCGAACGTCATTTTCGCGCGGCGGAGCGCGTGGCGCCGCCGGTATCCGTCAAGCTCGTAAGCAAAGTCTGCTCGAGCCAGCTTTGAAACTTGTCAGGAGGCCATCCCGATTCATGGACCAGCTTGTGATAAATATCCCTGCTGGTGAACATCCAGAGGATGCTGCCGGCGGTATCCTTGTCTAATCCCTTCTTGGCCCTGCCGGTCCTGAAAAGCGCGTCAATCCGGTCGCGCTGCATGTCCCGCCGGAGCGCTTCAAAGGCCTGCTGTGTCCTTTGTAGCTCGGGCGAGAAGGCCGAAGCCTTCACGAGCAAACTCAGGTCTGCGCTTTCTCCCTCGTAGATCGCGCGCGCGATGTGCGCGGTCAACGCGATCCGTTCGACCGGGTCACTGACGCCGACCAGCTTCTTCTGTGCGTCCTGAAAGCGTGGACCAAACATCGCCTTGTGCATCAGGGCGTGCAGCAACCCTGACTTGGACTTGACCGTGGCATACACGGTTGCCTGCGAAACCGAGGCACGCTCCGCAATCTGAGCAATCGTCGTTGCATCAATCCCCTTGCGGGAGAAGAAGTACCTTCCAGCCTCCAGCACCTTGGCGCGCGTTCGGTCTGCGTTGGCCTCGCGGCTGGCCGACTTGTAGGTTCTCTTGACAGTGTTGGTCATATTAAATATAGTTCACTATAGTGAATGTGGAGCGCCAGCGAGATGACCTTCGAAGCCTACATCAACGACATCCGGTCCAAAACCGGCAAAGAACCCAGGAACTTCTTCTAGGAAGCCGTCACGCAAGGAGTGCTGCACCCAGGGACCAAGACGATGGAGTTCGTGAACTGGCTCAAGGCGAATTCGAGCCTCGGTCACGGTCACGCGATGGCAGTGTGGGAAGCCTTCCGGCGCAACGGCTGGATCCCAATGTCCGAGAAGAAGTCGACATCACCTACAGTTCGGCGGGCAGCAGCAAGTCGACCACTCAAGCAAACTCGGAAATGACAGCAGCGGCAGTCCTCTATCGTTCTGCCCTCGACGCTCTCGAGGACTAGCGCCTAGAACCCTCGAGCATAGCCGGAGCGTCGCCTCTCATAGGCGCAATCTGACACAGGAGGAGGCCAGCCGATGAGTGCGACGCAGACGATTGACCCGACAGGCTCTGGCACCAGCCCGTCAATGCCTGCATGGCGCAGGCGCATTGGTCTGGCTTTGTCGGCCTTAGCCACACTGTTCTTTGTGTTTGATGCCACCGGAAAGCTCCTTCAGGTCGATCCCGTCCTAAAGGGAACTCTTGAGCTCGGTTGGCCGGTATCAGCGGTCGTTCCAATGGGACTGCTGCTGCTGATCGGCGCTGTCCTCTATGCCGTCCCGCGAACAGCGGTCGTGGGCGCGATCTACCTGACCGGGTTCCTGGGCGGGGCTATAGCCTCGCACTATCGTATTGGCTCGCCCTTGTTCTCGCACGTGTTGTTCGGCGTATATGTGGCAGCGATAATGTGGGCAGGGGTTGTTCTGAGGTTTCCGGCCGTGCTTTCTGTCATCCTAGAGCCAGCACGGCACAAATAGCGGCGAAAATAGCGGTGCCACGGCGCACCGAAATCCGATCTCGCGGAACGCTCAAGCAGCGAGCAAAGCGAAGCTACCAATACGGAACGGAAACGGGCTGCTACTGCGCCGCCTTCAGCTCGTGCGCGTCCTGCAGGTCGACCGAGACCAACTGTGATACGCCGCGTTCCGACATGGTGACGCCGAACAGGCGGTCCATGCGGGCCATCGTCAAGCGGTGGTGGGTGATCACGAGAAACCGCGTGTCACCGGCGCGGCCGAGTTCGTCGACCAGGCTGCAGAAGCGCTCGACGTTGGCGTCATCCAAAGGCGCGTCGACCTCGTCCAGCACGCAGATCGGCGCGGGGTTGACCAGGAACACGGCGAACAAGAGGGCGAGGGCCGTCAGGGCCTGCTCGCCGCCCGACAGCAGCGACATGACCTGAAGCTTCTTGCCCGGCGGGCTCGCCAGGATCTCGAGGCCGGCTTCCAGCGGATCTTCCGCTTCGGTCAACGTGAGGTGAGCGCGGCCGCCGCCGAACAGGCGGGTGAACAATTTCTCGAAATGGCCGTTGACCAGCTCGAAAGCGGCCAGCAGGCGCTCGCGCCCTTCGCGGTTCAGGCTGTTGATGCCCTGGCGCAGCCGCGCGATGGCATTGACCAGGTCCGAGCGCTCGGTCTGCATGCCGGCCAGCTGCTGGTCGAGCTCGTTGGATTCGACCTCGGCGCGCAGATTGACGGGGCCGATATTCTCGCGCTCGCGCAGCAGGCGCTGCAGCTTCTGGTCCACCACGTTGCGGTCGGGCAGCGGTTCGCTGGGATCAAGCTCGGCCAGCGGCAGCACGTCCAACGGCGTGCATTCGAGCCGCTCGCGGATGCGCTCTGTCAGCGCCTGCTCCGCCTCGCGCGCTTGCTCCACTGCCGCCTCCGCGCGCACCTTGTTCTCGCGCATCTCGGCGAGGCGGTGCTCTTCCAGCTTCAGCGCGCGGTCGGCTTCGGTGAGGGTGTTCTCGGCCGTCGCAAGTTCATCGGCCCGGTCGCGACGCGCCTGTTCGGCATTGGACAGCAGGCTGAGCAGCTGGTTGCGTTGCTGGGCCAGCTGCTCCGGCAAGGCGGCGAGGCGCGCGATCTCAGCTTCCATCGCTTCGCGGCGATGCTCGAGCGCTTCCAGGTGGCGCGCGGCGGCTTCGGCGCGCTGGGTCCAGGAATTGAACTCGCGCTCGATCTGGTCCAGCCGTTGCTGGCGCTGCTGGGCTTCGCGGCGCAGGCGGTCGTCGGTGGAGCGGCACTCGATCAGCTTGCTGCGCCGGTCGGTCAGGATCGGCTTCAGCTCTGCGATGCGGTCCCGCGCTTCGCCGAGATCGGGCAGCTCGGCGATCTCGGTATCCGTCGCGGCGAGCTGCTGGTCGGCTTCGGCAGTATCGGTCTCCAGCGTCGTCAGCGATTGCAGCAGGGCAGTCAGCCTGGCATTGACCTGGCTCAACGCCTGCTCGGCGCGGGTCAGCGCCTCGCGCGCATTGCGGGCGGTCTGATAGGCGGCCTGCAGTTCCTGGCGCCGCGCCTGCTCGTCGCTCGAGGTCTGCGACAAAGCGGCCTTGGCGAGATCGTATTCGGCATGAGCGCGCGACAGGTTGGCGGCAATGCCTTCCATGTCGGCGGAGAGATCTTTCAGGCGATTGCGCTGCTGCAACCGCTGCACTTCGGCGGTGGGCGAGCCGGCCTGGATGGTGAAACCGTCCCAGCGCCACATCGACCCGTCACGCCCGACCAGGCGCTGGCCCTGCACCAGCTGTGATGAAAGAGCGCGGCACTGCCCTTCGTCATCGATCACGCCGACCTGCGCCAGGCGGCGCAGCAAGGCGGCGCTGCCGGTCACGAACTCGGACAAAGGCCGCGCGCCGAACGGCAAGGCAGGCGCGGACGCATCCGTCCCCAGCTCGCGCCAATGGAGCGGGGCACCGGTATCGGCGGACGCCTGCAAATCGTCACCCAGCGCAGCGCCCAGCGCAGCCTCGTAGCCCGGCGTCACGGAGAGCGCGTCAAGCAGAGGCGGCCAGATCTGCTGGTCGCTGTCCTGGAACAAGGCGGACAAGGCGTCGATCTCGGCCTTCAGCGAGGTGTGCGCGGCCTGGGCCGCAGTGAGCTTTTCGCGCGCGGCGCCCTCGATCTCGGTGGCGGCGGTGCGGGCCGTCTCCGCCCCCGCCATCGCGCCTTGCGCCGCTTCCAGCGCCTGCTCCGCGTCGGCGGTGGCCGTGCGCGCTGTGTTCAAGGATTCATCCGCCGCGATCTCGGCCTGCAGGCGGTCGCGTTCGGCGGCAGCATCCGCGGTGCGCTGGCGCAGGCGCTCGAGCCGAGCGGCCAATTCGTCGCGCCGGCGTGACAGGGCGGATTGCCGCGCTTCGCCGGCGGCGACGTTCTGCGTCAGGTTGGCAAGCTCAGTCTCGGTCTCGTCGACATCGGCGGCGGCCACTACGACAGCGCGTGCCGCTTCTTCCGCGATTGCGGCTTCGCGCGCGGAGACGTCCGTCAGCTCCTCGCCTTCCTTCTTGAGGCCGGCCTGCGCTTCGGCAGCGTCGGCGGCGAGCGCAGTCTCGCGCTCGGTGTCGGCGGCGATGTCGGACAGCTGGCGGTCGGCATCGGCGCGCTGCTGCGCCACGCGCGCTTCTTCCTGGTCGAGCTGGGCGCGCGCGATGGTGAGGCGCTGCAATTCGGCGGCCGCTTCCGCCTCTGCCTGGCGCAGGCCTGGAAGCACGGCGGCTGATTCGCCCTGCCGCGTGGCGGCGACGGCGGCGGAGGAGGTGAGCGAGACCACCAGCCCCTCGGACGCGGTCAGCGCTTCCTCGGCGGATTTCAGCCGCGCTTCGGCATCCGTCCACAGCAGGTGGAACAGGATGGCCTCCTGCCGGCGGATGTGGTCCTGCAGGTTGCGGTAGCGCGAGGCCTGGCGCGCCTGCTTCTTGAGGACCGCGAGCTGGCTTTCCAAGGTGACGATCACGTCGTCGAGCCGCGCGAGGTTGGCTTCCGCCGCCTTCAGCCGCAGCTCCGCCTCGTGCCGGCGCGAATGCAGGCCGGTGATGCCGGCGGCTTCTTCGAGCAAGGCGCGGCGGTCGGTCGGCTTGGCGGCGATGATGGCGCCGATGCGGCCCTGGCTGACCAAGGCAGTCGAATGTGCGCCGGTTGCGGCATCTGCGAACAGCAGCTGCACGTCCTTGGCGCGCGTCTCCATGCCGTTGACGCGGTAGGCGGAGCCTTCACCGCGCTCGATCTTGCGCGAGATCGCGAGCTCGTCGTACTCGTTGAACTGCGCCGGCACCTTGCGGTCGGCATTGTCGAGGAAGAGCTGGACCTCGGCGACGTTGCGGGCCGGGCGGGTGCCGGTGCCGGCGAAGATGACGTCGTCCATCTCGCTGCCGCGCATACGCTTGGCGGAGGTCTCGCCCATCACCCAGCGCAACGCTTCCACCAGGTTCGACTTGCCGCAGCCATTGGGGCCGACGATGCCCGTCATGCCGGGCTCGATCATCAAATCCGTCTGGTCGACGAATGACTTGAAGCCAGTAAGGCGGAGTTTGGTGAACTGAACCAAGGTAGTCGCGATCCCCCGATATCGATCTTACTTCGCGGCCAGGGCCGCCTCGATGGTCGCCTTGAACGGCGCATATTCCCCCACGCCGGCCAGCACGCGGTCGTTGATGAAGAAGGTCGGCGTTGCCTCGACCTTGAACTTGGTCTCGGCCTCCTGCCGGCTCCCAACGATCTTGTCCTTGCGCGCCTGGTCGTTGAGGCACGCGTCGAAGGTAGCATCGTCGATGCCGGCGCTCTTGGCGATGATCTTGATCTGGTCGACGCCGCCCTGGACGTGCCAGGTGTCCTGCTGCTTGAACAGGGTGTCGACCATGGCGAAATAGGCGAGGTCGTTGACGCAGCGGGTCAGGGTCGCGGCCGCGAGCGAGACGCCGTCCAGCGGGAAGTCGCGGTACACCAATCGCGCCTTGCCGGTGTCGATATAGTCGGTCTTCAGCTGGGGGAGGATGGCTTCCTCGAAATGCTTGCAGTGCGGACAGCCGAGCGAGAAATACTCGACGATGGTGACCGGCGCGTCGGCCTTGCCGATGAACTTTTCGTCCGGCGCCACTTCCGGAACAGCGGCCGCCTTCTTGCTCTCGTCGGCAGCGGAGGCATCCGCGCCGGGCGCGCCGACATTCCTGCCGGACATATAAAACCAGCCGCCGGCCCCGACCGCGACCAGAACCAGCACGACCAGACCGACCAATACGCCCTTGTTCATCAATCCACTCCTGTGGAGCTTGATCCAAGCCCCTGATGGCTCGGGGTTTTGGCAGGATTCATGAGGGTGCGCAAGCCTGCGTCCAGCAGGCTAAACCACGATCTTGTGACAGCTCTGTGAATCCGCCGAGTCGCGCGGAATCAGCGTTCCCGCGTCGCCTTGTCGCGGCGGCGGATCGCGGTCCCGAGTCGTGACAAAGAGGCACGGATCTCGGGGTCTCCGACGGCCGCGACCGCACTGGAAACGTCGTTCTGTTCCAGGCGGGTGAGCGGCGGCGGAGGCGGCGAAACCTTACGGTTCGAGACCGCGCCCTGCTCGATCCTCAGCCGCGCCACCGCGCGATAGCCGAAATGGCCATTGATGCGCTCGAGAACGCTGGGGGCGAGATGCTGTAACTCCAGCGCCGCAGACCCGCCGCAGCGGACAGTCAGCGTTCCGTCGTCACGCTTGCCGCGTGGGAAGCTGAGCTTGATCGGCAGGCTGGAGGCCGCCAGCTGCGCCCCCGCGATCTCCGCCCAATGGGTGAAGAGCCCAGCCTCCGCAAACCCGCGCGAGCCCAGCGCCTGCTTGGCAATGGACGGCACCTCCGCCGACAAAGCCACCATGTAGTTGCGGCGCGGCTTGGGTTCGGGCTTCGCGGGTTCGGCTGGAGTGGGCTTTTTGCTCATGGATTCGGAGTCTATGGTGGCGGCG
>DASRRI010000144.1:0-3412 GCA_035695765.1 Dongiaceae bacterium | reverse complement strand
CGTCACCTATGTTTTCGGTGACATTGCGCTGGAGGCTGCGGAGGCCGGCGGGTTTCATAATGACATTGCGGAGATCCATGAAGGGCTGGGCGAAGCGACAGCGGCGGCATTTGCCATCTGGGCCGTCGTCCGCGCGGTGGCATGGTGGCGCAATGCGAAATTGAGCGGCGGCGGCGCTCTTGCGTTGTCGCTAGTCGAATTGGCAGGAGCCGCGGTGGTCTTGACGACGGCGTACTATGGCGGCCAGCTGGTCTACAATCTCGGCGTCAACGTGGCGACGGCCGGTTAGTGCACCGCCGCGTACATGATCTTTTCTTCCGTCGCGTCCTGGGGCGACAGCTCTTCCACGATCCGGCCCTGGCGGCAGACCAGGATGCGGTCGGACAGGTTCATGATCTCCGGCAGATAGGATGAAATCACCACGACCGCCAGGCCGTCATCGGCCAGGCGGTTGATGATCTGGTGGATCTCCGCGATCGCTCCGACATCGACGCCGCGCGTGGGCTCATCGAAGATGACGAGGCGCGGCTTTTGCACCAGGCTCTTGCCGATCACCACCTTTTGCTGGTTGCCGCCGGACAGCTCGATCACCCGCGCATTGTCGTTGATGGCGCGCACGTTGAGCGCCTTGCTCCAATGCTGCGACAGTTCGCGCATCTCGCGCATGCTGACATAGGGCAGGCGTTCGAGCCCTGCGGCCAGCAGGCCGGAATAGAGGTTCTCCGCGATCGACATGGTCTCGAAGAATCCTTCGGCCTTGCGGTCCTCGGTGACATAGAGGATGCCGTCCTTGACCGCCGGCGCCGGCACGTAATAGCGCACCGGGCGGCCATCCAGCTCGATATCGCCGCCGCGCAGGAAATTGCGCTTATAGATGCCGGAGACGACCTTGAAAGTTTCCGTGCGTCCGGAGCCGATCAGGCCGAACACGCCGGTGATCTGCCCTTCGTAGATCGAGAAGGAATTGTTGCGGACGATATTGCCCATGGAGATGTCCTGGACCGACAGGACCTTGGCGCCGGCCTTGCGCACATCGCCGGCACCGCGGCGGTTGCGATAAAGCTCGCCGGAGAGAGTGCGGCCGACCATGTGGCGGATGACGGTGTCGCGGTCGAAGCTCTGCGTGGGGCCTGACTGCACCTTCTCGCCATCGCGCAGGATGGTGATGCGGTCGGAATGGGCCAGCGCCTCTTCCAGCGCATGGGTGATGAAGATGATCGAGACGCCGCGCTGTTTCAGCCGCCGCATCAGCGCGAAGAAGTGGCGCTTCTCTTCGGGCGTCAGGGTCGCGGTCGGCTCGTCGAAGATGATGACCTCCGCCTTGTGCTGGACGGCGCGCGCGATCTCCACCATCTGCTTCTTGGCCGCGCCGAGCGTGGAGACGATGGCGGTGGGATCGACGGTGAAATTGAGCGACTGCAGGAATTGCTGTGCGGCGATATAGATGCCGCGCAGCCGGTTGAGGAACTTCTCCTGCCCCAGATAGAGGTTCTGCGCCACCGTCATGGACGGCACCAGGCTGGTCTCCTGGAATACCATGGCGATGCCGGCTTGCAGCGCTTCGGAGGGCGAGGCGAAGCTCACCTCTTTCCCGCGATAGAGCATGCGCCCGCTGCTGGCGACCACCGCGCCGGCCATGATCTTGGTCAGGGTCGATTTGCCGGCGCCATTCTCCCCCACCAGGGAGTGGATCTCGCCAGCATTCAGCTCGAAATCGATATCCTTGATCGCCGGGACGCCGCGATAGGATTTGGTCAGCTTCCGGGTTTCGATGATGGCGCTCATGCCTCGCTCCCTGCCTGGCGGTCGATGGCGAGGATCGCATGGCCGCCCTTCGACGCGGCCAGAACATGGCCGTTCGCCTCGATCACGCTGGTGATGCCATGGCGCCTGCCATTGGCGCGGCTGTGGAAGCTGGCGACGGGGCGAAGATCCGCATCGAGGCGCACAACGAGCCCGTAGGAGCGCGATGGCGACCAGGGCTTGTGAATCCCCATGGTCTTGACCCCACCGCTTTGCAGCGGCTCGAGGAAGCTCTGGCCGGAGGACAGAGCCGGCGCGATCCAGTGCGGCCGATCGATCTCCTGCATCATGGCAGTGCGATAGTCATCTTCCAGCAGCACGAATTCGATCAGCCGGTTGCGCGGCGCGAACAAGGCGAGCCACGCGCCACCATCCGCCGCCGGCGCGAGGCGCGCGGGATATCCGGGCAGCTTGGTCAGCAGCGGCTGCGACGCACCGTTATCACGCGAGATGGAAACCAGGCGATGCCGCCAGCTTTCAGCCACCACGATGCGTTGCGGCTGGGTGAGGATGCCGTAGGGGAAAGCGAGGTTGCTCGCCAGGCGTTGCGCCGTTGACGTGGTGAGGTCGACCCGCCAGAGTGAACCGCTGGCATTCTTCTCCATCAGATCGACGGCCCAGTCCGATGCGCGATGCCGGGCAGAGCCTTGGGCGACGATCAGGCTGTCCGCGCCGTCAAACGCCATTGCGGTCGGGCAGGCGAGATTGCTGAAAATGGCCGACGACGGACTCTTGCCATCATGTGCGCCGCCGCGGATCGTAATGGCCCCGTCGTCGCGCCCAATTGCCAGCGCGCCATCCGGTCCCGCGGCCAGGGCGGTCACCAGGACATCGCCTTGAGCGATGACGACGGGCGCGCCGCCGGACAGAGCCAGCACGTCGCTGCCGCTCGAGAACAGGATCTCCTCGCCATCGAATGCCAGATTGTCCGGCGCCGCGATTTGCAGTGCCGCCTGCGCCTCATCGAGTTCCGTGTTCGGCCGGAAGGCGCCATCCATCGGCGGAATGGTGACCGCCTTGCCGCGGAACAGATCGAGCAACGGATCGAAGATCATGATTTCGATCCCCAATAGGAGTCCGGCCCGGTCCACTTCGGATCGGCGCGGGGGATGCGGTAGCGGCCGATGCGGTTGTTCAAAATCCCGCCGACATAAAGGTAGCCCTTGTGCTCGCGCATCGAGGTCACCATCGGGTGGCTCTCGCCGGAGAGGTCGCCCAGCGTTTCGACAATGCGTCCGCTCTCGTCGAACTTCACCACGCCGCCGGTATTGATGTTGGGGAACAGCCATTCATCCGCGGGCAGGCGGCGGGTCATGCGCTTGCGCATGCCGGGCGAGCGCAAGGCAAGGTCGAAGCTCGGCGTGCGCATGCCGAGCCAAGCCATCCAATAGGTGCCGTCGGAGGCGCGGTTGATGTTGTCGGGATAGCCCGGCATGTCCTTGATGACGCATTCGAGCCGGCCGGCCTTGGGCCCATCGAACCAATAGCGATGCACGCGGCAGGCCCAGGATTCCGCCAGGAACAGCGACTGCCCGTCATGGGCCATGCAGACGCCGTTGGCATAGCGGTAGCGGTCGAGGATCGTCGTGGTCTTGCCCGTGCGCGGATC
>DASRRI010000143.1:0-16327 GCA_035695765.1 Dongiaceae bacterium | reverse complement strand
ACTGCGACTGGCCGGCGTTGCGGCGAGGCATGGATTGGAGGCGCGACCGGTCCCGCTTCCGTCAACGCCTGCCCGCAGCCACCGCAGAACCGGTCGCTGAGGGCGTTCTTGAATCCGCAGGAGGTGCAGGCGCGCTCAAGCGCAGCGCCGCAAGAGGCGCAGAATTTGCGGTCCGCACGGTTCTCTGTCTGACACTGCGGACAGCGCAAGCAAATCGCTCCGACGCCGATCGCCCCGGATCAGGCTACGCTGTCGGGCAGGTGAGGGCAATGCTCGCGCAAACAAAAACCCCACGCGAACAGCGCGGGGTTTTCACGATAGGGGAATCTTCTCGGCTCAGATGACCGAGTCGACCCAGTCGGCCAGCTGCCGCTTCGGCATGTTGCCGATCTTGGTCGCGGCCACCTGGCCGTCCTTGAACAGCATCAGGGTCGGAATGCCGCGCACGCCATAGCGCTTCGGCGTCTGCTGATTGTGGTCGATGTTGATCTTGGCAATGGTCAGCTTGCCTTCCAGGTCGCGGGCGATCTCATCGAGCGCGGGCGCGATCATCTTGCAGGGTCCGCACCATTCCGCCCAGAAATCGACCAGCACGGGGCCGGCGGCTTTCAGGACATCGGTGTCGAACGAAGCGTCGCTGACATGAATGGTGTGGGAGTGGGTCGTGGTAGCCGTAGCAGCTGTCATCCCAGTGTTCCTTGTATGGGTCGGCCAGTCCGGAGGACGAACCGGCATCGTCCCGTTTGGTTGCCGCATTCCGCGCTGCCGTCGGGGGACAAAGCGGAACGCAAGGGGCGAACCCTCGATGGGGAATCTAGGGAGCCGCCTCCATGGCCGTCAAGGAGCGGGATGAGAGCCATGCGCCATTAACATATCCTTCGGTATTTCCATCAGCCGCGGGCCTTCCGTCCACAGCAGGAAACAGCGGATTTCCCTATCTTCGTAAAGGCTTGCCAGAGCAGAACGATAGGCGCTCAATTGCCGCACGTACTGCTGTGAAACATGTGAAAGCTGCATTGCGGCCGGGCGATTGCTCTTGAAATCGACCACCCAGACCTCGTTCTCCAGCACGACGAGCCGGTCGATCTGGCCGCTCACCACCTCGGTCTTGCCGTCGCCGCCACGCCGCGTCGCGACCACCGGCACTTCGGCGCGGCTGTGCGGGCCGAAGATCGCGGCGAAGTCCGGCGTGTCCAGCAGCGCAGTGACATCGCGCGCCAGGGCCTCGCGCTCCGCCGGCGGAACCGCGCTCGATCGTCGGCCGAGATAGGCTTGCGCCGCCGCGAGACGCGCCTCGGTTGGCAATTGCGGCAGCATCTCCAGCAAATGATGGATCACGCGCCCGCGCTGATACCGCCAGCCCTGATCTTCGCCAAGCGGCGACAAGGTCGCAGGCTCGGCCTGCGCGGGCTGCGATGGCGTCAAGGGCCGCGGCGGATCCGGCAAATCGGGGATCGGCGCATTGAGCCAGGCGGGCAGGGCGATCTCGGTCGATTCCATCGGTGGTGCTTCTTGCGCTTGCTCAAGCTCGCCGGCGCTGAGGCGCAGGTACGCACCCTCCCATCCTTCCTCCGGCCCGCTCAGCCAATCCGGCCGCTTCTCCTGCGCGGCCCGATCGGTCGAAGCAACCGCGTCGCGCACCAGGTCATGCCAACTTGCACTCTTGACCGGCTGCACGCCGCACCAGCCGCAGACATAGAGCCGCTCTTCCGCCCGCGTCAGCGCGACATAAAGCAAGCGGTTCTCTTCCTCCTGCTGGCGCTGTTGCGCGGCGGCGCGTGCCGCTGCGGCGACCGCATCATCGCTGCCCATATTGGGCGACCAGATCGGCAGTTGCGCATCGCCGATATCGATCCAGAACAGGCCGCTCAGCGCCTGCGGCCGCCGCCGCTGGTCGGCCAGGAACACGATGGGTGATTCCAGTCCCTTGGCGCCGTGCACCGTCATGATGCGGACGCGTCCTGCCCCTTCATCCAGGTCGCGCTTCACCTCCAGCTCGCCTTGCTCCATCCAGGCCAGCATGTCCTGCAGGTTCGGTGCGTGACGCGTCTCGTAGGCGAGGGCAAGGTTGAGGAACTCATCGATCGCCTCGCCGCATTCATCGCCCAGCCGCGCATAGAGCCGCCGCCGCCCGCCTGCCGCCTCCAGCAACTCGGAGAGCTGTTCGTACGGCGTCGCGAATCCCACGCGGTCCAGGAACTGTGACAGCAGCGCGCGCGCCCGCTGGGCGGCAGGCATGGTCGCCGCTAATTCCTGCAGCCGCGACCACAGGCTCTTCCAGCCGCGATCGGCGCAGAGCTGGAACAGCTCTTCTTCGGTCACGCCCACCAGCGGCGATTTCAGCAAGGCCGCCAGATTGAGATCATCCTCCGGCAGCAGCAGGAAGCGGCAGAAGGCCATCAGGTCCATGACCGCGATCTGGTCCAGCAGGGTCATGCGATCGACGCCCACCACCGGAATCGCGCGGCGCTTCAAGGCGCGCACCATCAGGTCCATGAACTTCGTGCGGTTGCGCACCAGGATCATGATATCGCCCGGCGCGACCCGGCGCGGCTGCCTGTTCTGGTGCGTGCTGGCTGTCTTCAGCAGGTGCGCGATCTCCGCTGCGATGGCCTCGGCGAGGCGCGCTTCTGGCGCCGCCGCCAGCTCGCGCACGGTCGGCGCGGACCACGGCGCGGGACTCTCCGAAGCGATCGGGCGTGCGATCGGCCAGATGACGATCTCGCCATATTCGCCTATCCGGCTCACGCGATGCCGGATGGTCTCCTGTTCGATCGCAACGCCTTCACGGGCCGTCCCGCCGAACACCGTGTCCACGATCTCCAGGACTGCCTGCGTCGACCGGAAGGAGATGTTGAGCGGCACCGATTGGAACCGCTCCGCGCGGTCGTGATAGTGCCGCTCGTAGCGCAGAAATTCCTCCGGCGCCGCGCCCTGGAAGGAGAAGATCGATTGCTTGCGATCGCCCACCGCGAAGATCGAGCGCGGATTCTCAGCAGCGCCCTGGCCGGCAAAGAACTCCTCGGTCAATGCGGCGATCACGCGCCATTGCTCCGGGTTGGTGTCCTGCGCTTCGTCGATCAGCACATGATCGATGCCGCCATCGAGCTTATAGAGCACCCACGGCGCAATGCCCGGCCGCTGCAGCAGGTCGACGCTTTTCAGGATCAGGTCCTCGTAATCCAGCTGCGCCGCAACCGCCTTGCGCCGCATGTAGCGCCGCAGCACGTCGGCGCTGACCGCGACCAGCGTCTCGGTGGCGACGGCGACCTCGACCGCCCGCAGGCGTTGACAGAGCTGCTCGAGCCGCTTGGCCTCGGCTTCAAGGATGGCGGTGGTGCCTGGATGCGCCGTCTCGACACCCTTGGTCGTCAGGCGATCCAGGATCATGTCCTTCTTCGTCAGGAACGCCCCGCAATATTCGCCAAAGGACTCCACCCGCTCACCCGGCTCCCTGGAGAGCCAGCCCGCGATCACCTCCGCATTCTCGATATCCGTCTTCTTTCCAGTCGCCAGCGCCGTGGCGGCGCGCCGCAGCTCCGTCACCGGAAAGGCAGAATCGGCAACCTCGCCAGCCAGAACCGACTCGCGCGTGTCCTCCGGCCCGACCTTCAATATCCGTCGCAGCGCAGCTCGAATTGCTTCAATGTCGGCGCGCGCGATCAAGCGCTCGAACCGGGCGCGGCGACCGAAGAACTCTTTCATGAGGTCGTTGAGCCGTCCCTCCAGCATGCGCGCGACGACGACATCAAGGGCCAGGCGCAGCGGCGAATCCGCCGCGCTGCGCGCTGCGTTCAGCATTTCATCGCGCGCCTCGCCCAGCAAAGCGGTCGCATCGCGCTCCTCGATCAGGCTGAAATGCGGCGCAACCTCCGCCTCCAGGGGAAAGCGCCGCAGCAGCGACTGGCAGAAGGCATGGATAGTCATGATCTTCATGCCGCCCGGCGTATCCAGCACGCGCGCGAACAGCCGCCGCGCCACCGGCATGAGCGCCTTGATATCGCCGCCTCCGCTCAACGCGCGCAGCTCGGCACGCAATTGATCGTCCGACGCGGCCGCCCATGCTGCGAGCCGCTCCGCGACCCGGTTCGCCATCTCGGCCGCCGCCGCCTTGGTGAAGGTGAGGCACAGAATTTTCGCAGGCGGCACGTTGGCCAGCAGCAGGCGCAGGACGCGATCGCCCAGCACCTTGGTCTTGCCCGAGCCCGCCGAGGCGGACACCCAGGCCGAATAGCTGGGATCGGATCCCAGGCGCTGCGCCTTGGTCGCCTCCAGCAGGATGTCGCGTCTCTCCGCCGTCATGGCCATTGCTCCCGCTCGCTCAGCCACTCGGCGTTGCGCGCGAGGTGGGCATAGTCGTCGTACTTTGGTGCGAATTGCGGATCAGGTGTAGCGACATAGGCAGCGTCGTCACGTCCGAAGGACTGCGCCAGCGCGATCAATCCGACGCGCGCCTCTTCGGCCAGCTGCATCGGGTCACCCTTGACGGGCTTGTCGGCGCCGCCGTCGCGGCTGCCGCTCAACTGCCAGTGCGTGAGCTCGGCGATCGTGCTGCCTGCGACACCGGGGAAGGCGCCGGCCAGAGCCATCGCCGCCTCGAGCGCCAACTGGGGTCCAAAGCCCAGCGCAATGTCGCCCTGCATCGGCGGCTGCCCGGTCTTGTAGTCGATAATCGTGAGCGCGCCATCGCGGAACGTGTCGATGCGGTCCGCGCGCGCGGTCAGCGTGAAGGGCGGAGAGACCTCCGCGAGTTCCAGCGCGCCGTCCACCTCCGTGGCGATGGCGATCATCTGCGGTGTCCGGCGCTCGCGCTCTTTGGCAAGCCACCAAGCCGCGATGCGCTGGAAGCGTGGCTGCCAGAAGGCCCAGACGTTCGGCCGGTCGAGCCAGTCCTGGAACGCTGCTTCGCCTTCCGCGCACAGCAGCGCCAGCGCGTCCGTCGGCAGCGCATGCGGGAACCGGTGGGTGAACGCGTGCAGCGCCTCGTGCACCGCGCTGCCAAGATCGGCCGCGCCCGGATCCTGGTCCAAGGGATCCAGCGCCTTTAGGCGCAGGATATGGCGCGCATAGATCGCATAGGGATTGCGCCGCCAGGCCTCGACCTGCGTGACGGAAAGCTTGCCCGGCCGCAGCACCGCGCCCGGCCGCGGCATCGGGCGTCTGCCGGGCTCGACCTTGTCCGGACGGTCGATCGCGTGGGCCAGCTGTCGCTCGAGCGCGTTCGCATCCGATGCCAAGCTGCTGCCGGTGCAGGACAGGAACGCATCGAGCCGCAGCAGCCAGCGCGATGGGACAGTCGGCGCGCCATCGACCCGCTCGGCGCGGGTCAGCAGCACCTTGGGCGCGCCCATCGCCTGCTGGAAGTCGTGCGCGGAGAGGCCGATCTTGCGCTCCGGCGCGGGCAGCCCGAAGCCCTGCCGCATCGGGCGGTTGAGCCAAGGATCGATCGCGCTTTCCGCCGGCCAGGTCCCCTCGTTGAGGCTGCCCAGCACCAGCAGGTCGGCCTGCTGCAGGCGCGCTTCCAGTGGCCCCCAGATGGCGAGGCGCGGATGCCGGCCGAAGCGCGGCCGCACCGGCACGCCCGACAGCAGCTCCAGCATCAAGGCGGAAAAATCCTCCGCCGCCACCGCCGGCAAGCCGGTGAATGATTGCAATGCATCATGCACGAAGTCGGAGAGAGCCTCGCCCGCTTCGCCGCGCCACAGCCGCTGGATTCCGGTCTCCTCGTCGGTCGCAGCGAGCGCTTCCGCAGATGCGATCACTGCCCGCAAGCGGTCGAGCGGCGGCATTGCCTTGGTCCAGTCCGCCAGCGCCATGGTCGCGTGATCGAGCGTGTCGATGACCTTCAGCAGCTTCGCCGCATCGATGTCGGATAGTCTCGAATGCTCATCACGCGCTTCGACCGCTTGGCGCAAGCCATCCCACCCTGGCGCTGGGCGGGGCCCGCGCAAGACGCCGCGATCCAGCCCCCGCGCCGCGCCGCGCAAGACGCCGAGCTGCTTCCCACCGGCGCTGAGCGGGTGCTTCAACAGCGCCAGCAATGGGATCGGTGCCCATTCCGATTCCGCTGCCTCGCACAAGGTAACCAGATAGGCGCCCGGCGCGGTCTGCGACAAAGGCTGGCCGGCGGAATCGTCGATCTCGATCCGCCAGCGTTTCAGCTCCGCGGCCACGCGCCGCGCCAGCGTGCGGTCCGGCGTCACCAGCGCGGCGACGCCCTCGTCATGCTCGGCCACGAAGCGGCGCAGGGCGAGAGCGATGACCTGTGCTTCCTCGCGCTCGCTCTGGCAGTCGATGCGCTGCATGCCCGCCATGGCCGCGCCAACGGCAAGCGGCAGCAGATCTTGCGCGCGTTCTTTCCAGCTGTGGGTGCGCTCGGCAGGGAGCAGAGCGGCCGACACGATCTCTGAGCGAGTTCCCCCTCCCACGTCTCGGGAATCCAATGTCGCGACATCCTCCACCTGATCGCGCGTGAGTTCGAGGCGCTTCAGCAACTGCGCCAGGCCGTATTGCGGATGGCTCGCATCCTCCGCGATCGCCTGCCAATCCTCCTTGCTCGGCGCGCGGTCGAGGCCGGGCAGATAGACGGCACCCTGCGGCAGATGCGCAATGGTGTGCATCAGATCGGCGGCGGCGGGAATAGAGCCGGTGGAGCCCGCTGCGATCACCGGCGCTGTCGGCGGCGCTGCCTGCCACAGCGCGCACTGCAGATCGAGGAGGCGGTTGCGCCGGTCGGCCGGATCGATCGCGCCTTCCTCCGCCAGGATGTCCGGCCAGGCGCGGCGCAGGATATCGAGGAAGTTGATGGTCAGCTGCCAATGCTGCGCCAGAGCTTCGGGCACCAAGCCTTCTAGCGCCGACAGGTCCTTGCGCTCCGTCTCCGCCTGATCGAGCAGCCGCGCCAGTTCGGCGGCCAGATGCGTCGCCTGATCCAGGCGGATGATGGTCGCGCGCGGTCCACCGCGACTCGGTGCCGCCATGATCAGCCGCGCCAGCAGCATGCGCCGCTTCAATTCGCCGATCGCGGGCGGGATCTCCGCTGCTTCGCCCAGGATCGCCCCGCCGAGCACGGTCAAGTCGTCGCCGTCGAGATCGCCGATCGGCATCAGGCGCGGCAGCAAACTGGCGCCGCTCTTGTCGGGCCTGATGGCCTGGCGCAGGAACGCCTCCTGCAAGGTGCGGCAGGCGCGCCGGTTCGGCAGCAGCACCGTCATGTCGGCGAGCCGCAGCGGGTCGCGATCCACCTGGCGCAGCAATTCCGCCGCCAGCGTCTCTGCGAACGAGACGCCGGCCGGAATCGAAAAAACTCTGGGCCGGTCGCGCAATCGGGGACTCGTCATCCCCGCAGTCTGGCTCAGAACCGCCAGCCGTGGAAGGTCAGGTGCCGCTCGACTTCCTGCAGGTGCGCCGGCGTCGAGACATGGTACCACTCGCCGTCATGACGGATGCCATAGAGCCGCCCTTCCTCGATCGCGCGATCCCATACGAGGTTGGTGGAGAAGGCACCCTTGGGCGTATCGCGGAACAGGCGCGGATGGCACAGCTGGATGCCGGCATAAAGGAACGGCGCCATCTGCCGCTCCGGCCGCCGGGTCAGGCGCCCGAACGGATCCATGTAGAAATCGCCCAGCCCGTCATAGCCGACCGCCCGCGCCGTCGAATGCAGGAGCAGCAGCGCGTCCATCTTGTCCGGATCGAAGATCTGCGCCATCCGTTCCAGGCAGTCGGTTTTGCCGTTGAGCCAGATGATCTTGGCATTGACCGTGAAGAATGGCTCATCGCCCAGCAAGGGCAGCGCCTTCACGATTCCGCCGCCGGTTTCCAGGATCTCCTTTTCTTCCGAAAAGACGATCTCCGGCTTCTTGCGGTCCTTCAGATGCGCGCGGATCTGATCGCCCAGGTGATGCAGGTTGACCACTGCGCGTTCAACGCCCGCCGCCGCCAGGCGGTCCAGCGCCACGTCGATCATCGGGACGCCAAGCACCTTGGTCAGCGGCTTCGGCACTTTGTCGGTATAGGGGCGCAGGCGCTTGCCGAATCCGGCGGCCAGTACCATGGCACGCTTGGGCATCTTGATATTGCTGTTCTTGCTCACAAACCAGACTCGCTATTTGAGATCGATGACCGGCCGCCGCTCCGCCGGCTTGAGATGCCGGTCGAACCAGTCCTTGACCGCCGCCATCGCCGGATGGGCGATGTCCTGCTGCAGCAACTCCCACACCCGCGGCATGAAACGCTGATAGGCAGGCTTGCTGTCGCGCTTCAGCAGGCGCGTGAAGGTGCCGGCGATCCGGGTGTTGCGCTGTGCCGCCGACACCGCGTAGGCGGAGCGGAAATCCGCTTCGCTCAGATCCGGATTGCCCTTGAGATAGCGATCCACCATGGCGTTTGCCAGGGTCTGCGAAACCTGGCGGCGCACATCCTCCAGCAGCGAGGCAAGGTCGAACGGCACCGGCCCCGCCACGGCATCCTGGAAATCGAGCAGCCCGCACGCCTGGAACCCCGTGCGCCCCGGCAGCACCAGCAGGTTATCGACGTGGAAATCGAACAGGGTGACGGTCCGTCCGGCCTGCCACATGCCCGGCAAGGCGGCGCGCCAAGCCGCCACGAATTCCGCGCGCACGTCATCGGGTGCCGGCGCGCCCTTGATGGCGGGCCAATACCAATCCAGCAGCAGCGACACCTCGCGCAGACAGCGCGCCTCGTCGAACACGGCCAGGGTCTCGAGCGCTGGCGCCGGCGCGCGTTTGCGCACCTCGATCAACGCGTCGGTCGCAAGCTCATAGAGCGCGCGTTCGTCATGGCCCTGCCGCAGCAGGGACGTATACGTGTCGTCGCCCAGATCCTCGAGCAGCAGCAGCCCTTGCGCTCGGTCCGCCGCCAGGATGCGCGGCGCGCTGAAGCCGAGCTTGGCCAGCAGGCTCGCGACATTGATGAAGGGCCCGACATTTTCCATCGGCGGCGGCGCGTCCATCAGGACGGCCGTCTGGCCGTTGCGGTTCAGCCGGTCATAGCGGCGAAACGAGGCATCGCCCGCCAGCAGCCCGCGCTGTGCCGCGCCCCAGCCCGCCTCGGCCAGGAATTTCGCGATATGGAGTTCGCGGTCGGTGCGATCGATCTGGTTCACGATGCCAGCAGCCCCGGCAGGCGGTCGCGCCACGCCGCGCCGCCTTCGATCCGTGCGCGCCGGGATTGCCCACCCGTGATCTCAAGCTCGATCGTCAACAAGCTCTCCTTCGGCAGCAGCCCTGCCGCCAGCTCCGGCCACTCGATCAGCGACACATTCTCGGCCAAGGCTTCCTCGATCCCCAATTCATAGACCTGGTCCGGCCGGTCCAGCCGATAGAGGTCGAAGTGCCACAATTCGCCCGGCCCGTGGCTCAGCGTGACGGGATAGGTCTGGACCAGGGTGAAGGTCGGGCTCGGAACCTCGTCCGAGTCCGGCGACAGTCCCGCCACGATCGCCCGCGCCAACGTCGTCTTCCCCACGCCCAATCCGCCCTTCAGCGCCACCACGTCGCCCCGCCGCAGCACCTTCGCCAGCCGCCGGCCAAACGCGTCGCTGGCGGCAAGGTCGGGCAGATCGATGGTGGAATCGGGTCCGCTCTTGATCATGGGCATCATGGCGCCAAGCTTTTAACGATCCCTTTTCGCAAGATCAATTCACCCCGCAACGGGCTGGGGTATTCTGGAACGGAACGGGATCAGGGCCGCGATGTCGCCGCCAAGATGGACTTGGGGTCATGCGGGCGGCAGGATGCGGCGCGATTCGGGGCCGACCCTGGGTAGCTAGGAATATGGAGCAAGGCATGGCGCAGGCGGCGCATGTGACGGACGTGGCAATCATCGGCGCAGGCCCGGTCGGGCTGTTCGCGGTGTTCGAGTGCGGCATGCTGAAGATGAAATGCCACGTCATCGACGCGCTGGAGACGACCGGCGGGCAATGCGCCGCACTCTATCCGGAAAAGCCGATCTACGACATCCCCGGCTATCCCGCGATCGATGCCGCCGACCTGGTCCAGAAGCTGGAGCAGCAGGTCGCGCCCTTCTCGCCGGTGTACCATCTCGGCCAGCAGGTGGATAAGCTGACCCAGGCCGGCGACCGCTGGCTGCTGGAGACCTCGACCGGCACCAGGATCGACGCCCGCGTGGTCGTGATCGCGGCCGGCGTCGGCGCCTTCGGCCCGAACCGCCCGCCGCTCGACGGCCTTACCCAGTACGAAGGCAAGAGCGTCTTCTATCTGGTGAAGAAGCGCGAGGATTTCCGCGGCAAGCGCGTGGTCATCGCCGGCGGCGGCGATTCCGCCCTCGACTGGACCCTGGCGCTGGCCGGCATCGCCGAGCGCATCTATGTCATCCACCGCCGGCCGAAATTCCGTGGCGCACCCGAATCGGTCGCGCGCATGGAAGAGCTGGCGAAGCAGGGCCAGATCGAGCTGGTTGTCCCATACCAGCTCCATTCGCTGGAAGGCTCGGCCGGCCAACTCAGCGCCGTCAATGTCGCGACGTTGGAGGGCCAGGTGTGCCGCCTGGAAGCCGATGTGCTGCTGCCCTTCTTCGGCCTCGCCATGAATCTGGGTCCGATCGCCAACTGGGGACTCAATCTCGACCACAATCACATTGTGGTCGCGGCCGATACCGGCGCCACCAGCGCGCCCGGCATCTTCGCCATCGGCGACATCGCGCGTTATCCCGGCAAGCTGAAGCTCATCCTGTGCGGCTTCTCGGAGGCCGCAATGACTGCGCATGCGATCCATCCGCTGGTCCATCCGGGCGAAGCGCTGCATTTCGAATACTCGACCACCAAGGGCGTGCCGGGAATATAAACCACATTGCGAGCGCGGTGGAACTGCCGGAGCCGAGCGCATAGTCTCGCGCCAGTTGCAGCCAGTTCTGGGAAACAGTCATGACACTCTCGATGTATCAAGCTTCCGTCCCCGTCTTCGTGCGTGGACTGGAGAATCTATCAGCCATCCTCGCCAAGGGCGCCGCTCATGCGGAGGCGAAGAAGATCGACCCCGCGGTGTTCATCAACGCCCGCCTCGCGCCCGACATGCTCGCTCTGGCCCGCCAAGTGCAGATCGCGTCCGACGCGGCGAAGGGATGCACCGCACGGCTCGCCGGCGCCGAAGTGCCGAGCTATCCCGATACGGAGTCCACGTTTCCGGAGCTCGAGTCGCGCATCGCCAAGACCATCGCGTTCGTGAAGGGCTTCAACGCGGCGCAGATCGATGGCAGCGAAGACCGCACCGTCACGTTGAAGGTCCGTGGCGAAGACAAGAAGTTCCGCGGCCAGGACTACCTGCTCAAACTGTCGCTGCCCAACTTCTTCTTCCACGTCACCACCGCCTACGACATCCTGCGCCACAACGGCGTCGAGGTCGGGAAGACGGATTATCTCGGCCGGTCGTAGTTCGTTGCTCCCATTCCCCTCGCAAACTAAGCGCCCCTTCACCCGCAAGGGGGGAAGGGGAGCCCTATTTTGGAGAAGGTGAGTGGGTTAACTCGCCGCTGCCGCGCGTCCCGTGGGATCGAGCGGCAGGGTGCACACCACGCGGCGGTAGCCGAGGCCGATCTCGGTCTCGACCCGTCCGCCATGCAACTCCACCAAAGTGCGCACCAGGGCGATGCCGAGGCCGCTGGTGACGTCGCGGCCGGAGCCGGCCGAACCGCCGATCTCCGCCGGCAACGTGCTGCTCTCGATTGCGCCACTTTCGCCGGCACCGCTGCTCACCTCCACTGCGAGGGCGAGCTGCAGCGGCTGGCGCTTGGCGCGCAAGGTGACGGTGCCGCCATAAGGCGCGGCAGACAGCGCGTTGGAGAGCAGGTTGGATAAGGCCTGTTTGATGCGCTGCTGGTCGCCCACGATCTCTCCCAGCTCGCTGGCTGTATCGAGACTGAGCGCGACCGAGCGCATGCGCGCGCGCTGCTGGAACAGCCGCTCGCTCGCTTCGAGCATATCCTTGACGTCGATCGGCTTCAGGTCGAGCTTGATATAGCCCGCTTCGATCGCCGCCACGTCGATCACGTCGGAGATCAGCAGCAGCAGCGCCTGCGCTGCATCCAAGATTCCGTGGCTGTATTCCTGCTGCTTCTCGTTGAGCGTTCCGAAATATTGCCGCGACAGCAGCTCGGCGTAACCGATGATGGCGTTGAGCGGCGTGCGGAATTCATAGGAGACGTTGGCGATGAATTCCGATTTCAGCCGGTCGGCAGCCATCAGCGCTTCGTTGCGCTCGCGCAGCGCGCGCTCCATGTTGATGCTGTCGGTGACGTCGGTGTATTTGTAGAGCCGTCCGCCATCGGGCAATGGGATCGCGGCAACATCGATCACCTTGCGGTCGCTGCGCTCGATCCTCAAGTTCCGCAGCTCGCGCTCCGCCACTTCGCTCACGATCCGCTCGCGCACGGCTGGCCAGTCCTTGCGGCCGGAGAAGAATTTCGCGACCAGGTCGACCACTTTGGAGACGTGCGGCTGGTTGGCGATCTCGTCCTCGGTCAGCGACCACATGCGGGTGAAAGCCGAATTGTGCAGCTTCAGCCGCCCGTCGCTGCCATAGACGGCGATGCCCTCATAGAGGTGGTCGATGGTCTCGCGCTGCACTTCAATGAGGGTGTTGTAGCTGGCTTCCAGTGCCAGCCGGTCGGTCACGTCCTCGTAGGTCAGGATGACGCCGCCCATCGGATGCGGCGTCGCCACCATGCGGAAGGTGCGGCCGCGCGGTGTATGCATCAGCTCCTCGAACGGGCCGATGATGGACATGATGTGGCGGGCGAATTCCTGCTTGTAGTTGCGGAAATCCGCCTGCTCGGTGATCTGACGGCGCTCGCGCAGCGAATCCAGAACTTCGTCGATCGTGGGTTCCGATTGCAGGAATTGCGGATCCATCTCGAACAGATCGCGATAGGCGCCGTTGAAGAACTTCACGCGCTTGTCGGGGCCGAAGATCACGATGCCGGTGCCGAGGCTCTGCAGCACGTCGTCGTGTGCGGCGATGTGGCGCGCGAGCTCGGAGTGCGTGTCTTCCAGCGCCGTCTGGTCCAGCGCGAAGCCGATCAAGGCACCGGTCGGCAACGGCGCTTCGTTGAGATCGAACAGCCGGCGCTTGCCGCCGACCACCTGCTGCTGGCTCTCTGACTGCACGATGCCGAGCTTCTGCGCGCGGGCGGCGAGGGCGCGGGCGGCGCTGTTGATGTCGCGGCCCGATTTCACCGCTTCGCCCGGCGGCAGATCGACCAGGCGGTGGAACGCCTGGTTGCCATAGGTGATGGCAAGGGATTCGTCCCGGCACCAGATCGGCATCGGCAGCCGGTCGAGCAATTCCATGAACCCGCGCACCGCCGCCTTGGCTTCATCGACCTGGGTCAACGTCTCGCTGACGTCGTCGATCCACAGGCGGCGGGCGCCGCCTTGTTCCTGGCGCTGCAGGCGCAGCCTCTTGTTGGTGTGGATATGGCGCATGACCGCCTGGGCCGCGCCCTTGCCGGACAGCAGGGCCGCCCAGGCTTCCTCGGCATTCGGCCCATCATTCTGCAGCAGGTTGCGCAGCTCCTCGAGCGTGGTCTGCGGGCGGTTGAGGCTGAGCAGCTCTGCCGCCCGCGGCTCCAGCTCGATGGCGCCGGCGCCCGACCATTCGATGATGGCAAAGGGCCCGCTCGCCAGCCGCTCGCGCGCCTCGATCAGCTGGCGGGACAAATCGCCGCGCGCATCCGCTTCGCGCCGCAAAGCGAGCCGATGGTTGATCTGCTGCGCCACCAGGACGATGATGGCAACGCCAACCAGGACCGCCGCCCAGACCAGGTTGACGTTCTGGACGTTCGATCCATTAAACTCCTCGATCACAACATCCGGCTGTGTCTGTGCGAGCGCCGGCATGGCTCGGCAAAGCACCGATGTCAGCGCGCAAGCCACCGTCGCCGGCACCGCGCGCAGCCGGCCGACCCTCCTACTCGATGATCCTTCCCCCCACAACATAAGGCGAATGTAGTCGCTGCCGGTCCTAAAGCAAAGCGGCGCGGCCACCAGGGACCGCGCCGCTCTGTCAGACTTTATGAAGCGGATCAGTAGCGGTAATGCTCCGGCTTGAACGGCCCGGCCGGCGCGACGCCGAGATACTCGGCCTGCTTCTGCGTGAGCTTGGTCAGCTTGACGCCGATCTTCTCCAGATGCAGCGCCGCGACCTTCTCATCGAGGTGCTTCGGCAGCACATAGACCTGCTTCGAGTATTTCTTGTGGTTCTGCCACAGCTCGATCTGCGCCAGCACCTGGTTGGCGAAGGAGGCGGACATGACGAAGCTCGGATGGCCGGTGGCGCAGCCCAGATTCACCAGGCGCCCTTCGGCCAGCACGATCAGCCGCTTGCCGTCCGGGAGCTCCACCTCGTCGACCTGCGGCTTCACGTTATGCCACTTGTAGTTCCGCAAGGACGCGATCTGGATCTCGCTGTCGAAGTGGCCGATGTTGCACACGATGGCGCGGTGCTTCATCTGCCGCATGTGGTCGAGCGTGATGACATCGACGTTGCCGGTGGCAGTGACGAAGATGTCGCCGAGCGGCGCCGCCTCTTCCATGGTCGTCACCTGGTAGCCTTCCATCGCCGCCTGCAGCGCGCAGATCGGATCGACTTCCGTCACCATCACCCGCGCGCCCTGACTGCGCAGCGAAGCGGCCGAGCCCTTGCCCACGTCGCCGAAGCCGGCGACCACGGCGACCTTGCCCGCCATCATCACGTCGGTCGCGCGCTTGATGCCGTCGACCAGGCTTTCGCGGCAGCCATAGAGGTTGTCGAACTTCGACTTAGTGACCGAGTTGTTGACGTTGATCGCAGGGACCGCGAGCTTGTCGGTGCGCGCCATCTCATAGAGCCGCGCCACGCCGGTCGTGGTCTCTTCGCTGATGCCGCGCACCTTCTCCAGGAGCTGGGGATACTTGTCGTGCATGATCTGGGTGAGGTCGCCGCCGTCATCCAGGATCATGTTGGGGTGCCAGCCGTCCGGGCTCTTGATGGTCTGCTCGATGCACCACCAGAATTCTTCCTCGTTCATGCCCTTCCAGGCGAAGACCGGGATGCCGGCCGCGGCGATCGCCGCTGCGGCCTGGTCCTGGGTCGAGAAGATGTTGCAGGACGACCAGCGCACTTCCGCGCCGAGGGCGATCAGCGTCTCGATCAGCACCGCAGTCTGGATCGTCATGTGCAGGCACCCGGCGATGCGCGCGCCGTTCAGCGGCTTCGACTTGCCGAACTCCGTGCGCAGGGCCATCAGCCCCGGCATCTCGGTCTCGGCGATGTCGATCTCCTTGCGCCCCCACTCGGCGAGGCTCATGTCCTTGACTTTGTAATCGGTGAAGGCGGACGCCATTCCGGTCTCCTTGGCTCATCTGAAAAGTCCGCCGCCTTCTACCAGCCACGCCCCCGAGGAGCAAGAGTGGGGCAAGGCTTCCGGCAACCCCTGCGCGCACATGTCCCTACTTTGAAATCATTGGCATATTCCACAGAACCAGGAAGGAGAAGGGCGTCCAGGGCGCGACCGGCGCCCCGCCGGCCCTGAGGGCCTGGGCCGTCCATTGATTGCAGGTGTCGATGACGGTGTATTGACCCTCGGCGGCCACGAAGGCGTCCCTGGGTCCATAGCCCTCCGCCACCAGAGTGGGCCTTTGCAGGGGCCAGTCGCGCAGGCTCGTGCGCACGAAGCTCGCGATGCGCCGATAATCATCGCTGCCGACCACCCAGGTTCCGCATGTCTCGCCCGGCCGCGGCTCCGGCCGGTATTCGACGTGCAGCACCGTCTCGTCCCACAACAGGGCCTTCAGTGCCGTCATCGGCCGCACGTCCGCCCAGCGCGGCGTGTTGATGTAGAAATCCCTGCTGCCCCATCCGAAGCTGATGTGGCTGAGGTTCATCCACGCGGCCTGCTGGTCCGAGTGCGGCAACTGTCGCCAGTCGATCCCCTGCGATGAAACCGGCAGGACAAGGTCGGTGTGAACGCCATTGTCGCAGGCATAAATCGTGATGCCGCGGCCCGACGGCAATTCCAGCCGTGGTGTCAGGATCGCAAAGCCGAACGCGACGCCGAGATAGATGGCGGGAATCCCGATCAACAGCCCGAGAAGAACAAGAAGAAGGCGGCGCATGAGCCGCACGATTGCCTCCGAATGCGCCGAAATTCAGGCAACCCCACCCTCTCATGTCATCCCGGCCAAGCCCTCGGGTCCGCGCTTTGCGCGGCCCAAGGACAGGCTCCGCGCGAGCCGGACTCCCCACGAGTTTGCAAGTGGGATTTGCGGGGTTTTGTACCCCGCATTGGTCAGGCTGCGGCGGCCTTGGCA
>DASRRI010000142.1:0-9217 GCA_035695765.1 Dongiaceae bacterium | reverse complement strand
CGACTTCCAGGTCACGATCCCCGAGCTCGGCGTCATCAAGGCAACGGAGCCGCCGATCGTCGTCATCACCTCCAATCGCACGCGCGAGATCCATGACGCGCTGAAGCGCCGCTGCTTCTACTACTGGGTCGACTATCCGAGCGCCGAGCGCGAGCTCGAAATCCTGCGCGCTCGCCTGCCTGCCGCCAGCCTCGACTTGTCGCGCGAGATCGTCGGCTTCGTGCAGAAGCTGCGCGGGCGCGATCTCTTCAAGCTGCCGGGCGTGGCGGAGACCATCGATTGGACCGACGCTCTGGTGCAGCTGGACCAGGTCGCCTTGACGCCGGATTCGATCGACCATTCGCTAGGCGCCTTGCTCAAATACCAGGACGACATCGCGCGCATCCGCGGCAGCGACGCCGCCAAGATACTCGAAGACGTGCGCGCGGAAATGGCCGCCGCGCGGCGCTAGGCGGCTCGGATGATCGCAAAGGCGCAAGCAGCCAGCCGCCTCTCCGAGAACATCATGCGGTTCGCGCGCGCCTTGCGCGCCGCCGGCCTCCCGGTTGGCCCTGGCAAAGCCATCGACGCGATTGAAGCCGTGAAGGCCGTCGGCATCGGCGATCGCGAGGATTTCTATTGGACCCTCCACGCTGTGTTCGTGCAGCGGCACGAGCAGCGCGAGATCTTCGATCAGGCCTTCCACATCTTCTGGCGCAATCCGCAATTCCTGCAGCGCATGATGGCGCTGATGCTGCCGTCTTTCCGCGGCGAGAGCGTCGACGAGCGCCATCGGGAGATCAGCCCGCGCGTCGCCGAGGCCTTGCGCGGCAACCAAGCCGGCCGGGAAGGCGACGCGCGCGAGCCGGAGCAGGAAGAGACGGAGGT
This sequence comes from Dongiaceae bacterium, assembly GCA_035695765.1. Lineage (GTDB taxonomy): Bacteria > Pseudomonadota > Alphaproteobacteria > Dongiales > Dongiaceae > Dongia_A. Next base: position 8,350 of record DASRRI010000142.1, on the reverse strand, counting down.
GGATGCCACCCTCACCTTCTCCGCCAGAGAACTCCTGCAGCGCATGGATTTCGAGAAGATGAGCCTCGCCGAGCTCGAAGCCGCGAAGAAAGCCATCGCAGCGATGCGCCTGCCGGTGGAGGACCTGGCGACCCGGCGCTTCAAGCACGACGCGCGCGGCCATCGGGTCGATATGCGCGCGACCCTGCGAGCCGGATTGCGCGATCCGGACATCATCCCGCTGCAATTCAAGTCGCGTCGCCGGCGCCGGCCGCCGCTGATCGTGCTGTGCGATATTTCGGGCTCCATGAGCCGCTATTCGCGCCTTGCCTTGCATTTCATTCATGCGCTGACGACCGACCGCGACCGGGTACATTCCTTCCTGTTCGGCACGCGCCTCACCAACATCACGCGCCATCTGCGGCACCGCGACGTCGACGTGGCGCTGGACCGGATCTCCGACAATGTGCCGGACTGGTCCGGCGGCACGCGCATCGGGCATTGCCTGGCGGAGTTCAACCGGCGCTGGTCGCGGCGCGTGCTGGGCCAGGGCGCGCTGGTGCTGCTGATTTCCGACGGGTTGGACCGGGAGGGTGCGATCGGCCTCGAAGAGGAGATCGAGCGGCTGCATAAGAGCTGCCGGCGCCTGATTTGGCTCAATCCCCTTCTTCGCTATGAGGCTTATCGGCCGCAGGCCCAGGGCGCAAAAGCGATGATCAAGCACGTTGACGATTTCAGGCCGATCCACAATCTTCAAAGCATGCGGGATCTGGCGGCGGCGCTGAGCGCGCTGGGCTCGCGCGGCCAGGAATCCCGGTCCAAGGTGGCGGCATGATTCATCAGGAAGAAGACGTATTGCAGACGGCGCTGGCCTGGAAGAGGGCCGGCCGCGGCGTGGCGGTGGCGACGGTCACCAGCACCTGGGGCTCCTCCCCCCGTCCTGCGGGCAGCCAGCTGGTGGTCGATGGCAGCGGCGCAATGGTCGGTTCGGTTTCCGGCGGCTGCATCGAAGGCGCGGTGGTGCGCGAGGCGCTGGAGGCGATCGCCGACGGCAAGCCGCGGCTGCTCGATTTCGGCGTGACCAACGAACAGGCCTGGGAAGTCGGCCTCGCCTGCGGCGGCAAGCTGCAGGTCTATGTCGAGCGCTTGGAATGAAGGCCAGCGACCTCGAGCGCCTGGTCGCCGCCAGGGCGGAGCGACGCGCCCTCGCGCTCGTCACCGATCTCGGCACGCATCAGCAGGCTTTGTTCGAGACCGACGCGCCATCGCTCAATCTTTCCGCGGTCCAAAAGTCCGCGATTGCGACCGCATTGGCCGAAGATAAATCCGGCGAGATCGAGATCGAAGGCCGCTGCCTGTTCGTGCAGGCGCGCGTGCCGGATCCGCGCCTCGTCATCGTCGGTGCCGTCCATATTACCCAGGCGCTGGCGCCGATGGCGGCGCTGGCAGGTTATGAGGTGATCGTGGTCGACCCGCGCCGCGCCTTCGCGACCACGGAACGCTTTCCCGGCATGACGTTGCTCCATGATTGGCCGGACGAGGCGTTGGATGCGATCAAGCTCGATGCGCGTTGCGCCGTCGTCACGTTGACACACGATCCCAAGCTCGACGATCCGGCGCTCGATCGCGCCTTGCGCTCGCCGGCCTTTTACATCGGGTCGCTTGGCAGCAAGAAGACCCATGCCGCGCGCCTGCAGCGTTTGTCGGACGCGGGGTTTGACGAGGCCGCGCTGGCGCGCATCCACGGACCGGCGGGCCTCGCCATCGGCGCCAAGTCGCCGGCGGAGATCGCCGTCTCCGTCCTCGCGCAACTCACCGCCGCGCGCCACGGCCAGCAGAGCCAATGATCTTTGCCGACCTCCCGATCGAGGAATGCACCGGTGCGGTGCTGGCACACGCGCTGCGCAACGGCGAAATCGCCTTCAAGAAAGGCCGCATCCTCAGCGCCGCCGACGTCGATGCGCTGAAGCAGGCTGGCCGCAGGACCATCACGGTCGCGCGCCTCGAGGCCGATGACATCGGCGAAGATGCTGCGGCGGCTGCGCTGGGCGCGCTGCTCGCGGCGGAAGGATTGCGCGTGGAAGCGCCTTTCACCGGCCGCGTCAACATCTATGCGCGGGATCGCGGCATCCTGCGGGTCGATGCGGATCAGGTCGACGCCATCAACGAAGTGGACGAAGCCATCACGGTCGCGACCCTGGCTGATTACGCGGCGGTCGAACCGGATCAGATGGCGGCGACGGTCAAGATCATCCCCTTCGCCGTGAAGCGCGCGCAGCTCGATGCCTGCATGGCTATTGCGCGCCGCGGGCCCGTTCTGTCGCTCCACTCGTTCCGCCCACGCAAGGTCGCACTGATCCAGACCGAACTGGCCGCCACGAAACCGACGCTCCTGGACAAGACAGTCGCCGTCACGAACCGCCGCCTTGCGGCGATGGGCAGCGACGATGCCATCGATCTGCGCGCACCGCACGAGCCGGCAGCGCTCAGCAACGTCATCAAGAGCGCGCTGAGCGACGGCGCCGGCCTGGTGCTGGTGATGGGCGGCTCCGCCATCATCGACCGGCGCGACGTGATACCCGCCGCTATCGAGCAAAGCGGCGGCAAGGTGCTGCAGTTCGGCATGCCGGTCGATCCCGGAAACCTCATTCTCCTGGGCGAGATCGGCGGCAAACCGGTTATCGGCCTACCGGGATGCGCGCGCACGCCGAAGCTCAACGGCTTCGACTGGGTGCTGCAGCGGCTGATGGCCGATATTCCCGTAACCGCGCGCGACCTGCGCCGCATGGGCGCGGGCGGCCTGCTCAACGAGATCTCCGCGCGGCCGCAGCCACGCGAAGCAAGGCCCCGCCCCGAAGCTCGCCGGCCGGGCGTCGCCGGCCTCGTCATGGCAGCCGGCCGTTCCAGCCGCATGGGCGCCAACAAGCTGTTGATGGATGATGGCGGCAAGCCGATCGTCGCGCGCGTGGTCGAGCATGCGCTGGCGGCCGATCTGGCCGAAATCATCGCCGTCACCGGCCACCAGGAGGCGGAGGTGCGCACCGCTCTTGCCGGTCTACCGGTGCGCTTTGTCCCCTGCCCCGACTACGCGGATGGCATGAGTGCCTCCTTGCGCTGTGGCCTGAAAGCGCTGCCCGGCGATGTCGATGCCGTGCTGGTGCTGCTCGGTGACATGCCGCGCGTCGGGACCGGCTTGCTGCGCCGGATGATTGCCGCGTTCAATCCAACAGAAGGGCGCGCCATCATCGTGCCCGCGTTCCAGGGCAAGCGCGGCAATCCGGTGCTGTGGGACCGCCGGTTCTTCGCGGAGATGATGGCGCTGGCCGGTGATGTCGGCGCGCGGCACCTGATCGGCGAGCATGCCGAGCTGGTGACGGAGATCGAGGCGGAGGATGCCGGCATCTTCCTCGACATCGACACGCCGGAGGCCTATCGCACCCTGAGCGGGGAGCCAACGGCGTGAGCGAAGCGCTCTATCACGAGGCCCTGGTCAGCCGCGCGCGCACGGCCTTCGGCAAGGGTCGGCTGCCGGACGCAACCGCCAGCGCGACAATCGACAACCCGCTATGCGGCGACCGCGTCACGCTCGACCTCAGTGTGAAGGACGGACAGATCGAAGCGATCGGCCATCAGGTGCGCGGCTGCCTGCTGTGCGAGGCGGCGGCCGCCACCATCGCCGAATATTGCCGCGGCGATGACAAGGCCGGGCTGGAAGCATTGAGCGCGGCGGCGCGCAAACTCATGACGGAAGGCGTTCTGGAGCCGCGCTGGCAATGCCTGGAAATTTTCCGCCCGGTGCACAAGGCGAAGAGCCGGCGCGATTGCGTGCTGCTGCCGTTCGAAGCGCTGAAACGCGCCGCCTCAACCTGCTTTTGACGGCATGCGGCGTTGTCCGTTTTCGGCGGCGTGTGGCGGCAGCCCGTCGAGGAACTGCGTCACTGCATCCACCATGCCGAATTGCAGCAGATCATTGTGCCCCGCCTCCGGCAGCCAGACCGCGAATTTCGGCTGCGGCGCGCGCTCGTAGAGCATGCGCCCGAAGCGCTGCGGCGTGACGCGGTCGAGCGCGCCGTGAATGACGAGCAGGGGCATGCGGATCCTGTCGATCTTGCTGATGCTGGCGAACTTGTCCTTGACCAGCCAGTCGAAGGCGAACATCGGATAGCGCGCGCGGGCAGAATGCAGGATCGAGGCGAACGGCGCCTCCAGCACCAGGGCAGCCGCATCGCGCTCGGTCGCCATCTGGATCGCGATCGCGGTACCCAGCGATTCTCCGAACAGCACGAGCGCGTCGCCTTCGATGCCTTGCCGCGCCAGCCAGTCCAGATGCGCGCGGCCATCCTCATAGAGGCCGGGTTCGGTCGGCAGTCCGGGATTGCCGCCATAACCGCGGTAGCCGACCAGCAGCATGCCGTAGCCGTGCTGGAGATAGGGCCAGACCCGTTCGTCGCGCCCGGCCAGCGTTCCGGCATTGCCGTGGAAATAGACGATCGTACGGCGGCCGGGCTTGGCTTCCGCATACCAGGCGATGAGTGTCGGTCCATCGGCGCTGCCGACCACGACCTCGCGCATGTGCGACGCGACCATGGAGCCGGCGAGATCGAGCGGCCCGGCGCCAGGACGGAACACGTGGCTGCGCTGCGTGACCCAGAGGTACGCGAGCGCGGCCGCATAGATGACGATGATGGCGACCAGCACGCCAAACACAAATCTCACGATATCCCTCACAAATGGGCGCCGCAGGCGAAAGCGTGCCCATGGTTGCCAGAACCGGGTCGGTGCGCCAAGCGATAACGGGGCACTTCGCGCGTCTTTGGCGCAAGTTGCATGGAACGCTATCTAATTGCCGATGCTCGTCAATCCCGCAAAGCGAGCGTGCGACGCGAGCGGAAAGAGCCTGAATTGGCCCCTAAGTTCCTGTTTTGCCCCCCAATCGGGCTTGCTTTTTGTCGCAAATCGGCCCCATGCTAACAACGGCGTTGCAGCTAGGGGCCGATCGTCAGCGGTGGGCCGGGGTGTTGGAGCGCTCGCGTGGGGTTCTTCGACTGAGAGTTGGACATGTCCGATCAAAATCAAGGCGGTTCCGCAGGCGAGTTGCGGGGCCGTATCAAGTGGTTCAATCCCGAGAAGGGTTTTGGTTTCGTTACGCCCGCCGACGGAGCACCAGACGTCTTTCTGCACATCTCGGCCCTGAAGGATGCGGGGCTGCAGGATGCGCCGGAAGGCGCGACGATTCATTGCGAAGTCGGCCAGGGCCGCAAGGGCGTTCAGGTGACGCGCGTGATTACGCTCGACACCAGCACCGCCACGCCGCGTAAGCCTCCTCAACGTCGTCCGTTCGGCGGTGGTGGTGGCGGTCATCGCGGTCCGGGCGGCGGCGGTCCGCGCGGCGGGTACGACCCGCGCTAAGTCTGTTCCGGCGCTTGCCGGAGCGGGACCTTAGCTACGACGGAATCGACGGTGGGGGACTTGGCGACGTTGTTCGATTGGGGATCGAGCAGCGCGGGGCAGTTAATTCCCGAACAATCGAGCTTGGATATTGCAGCCGCGCTGTCTGCTGCGTGCGCAACGTTGCGCCCTGCTTCGGTTAGTTGTCCTACTTCGGGTATTTGATCGACAGAATCTCGAGCTCGAGATCTCCGGCGGGCCGCTTCCAGACCACCGCGTCGCCCACCTTGGCATCGGTCAGAGTGCGTGCCAACGGTGATACCCATGAGAGCTTGCCGACCGCAGCATCGGCTTCATCCTCGCCCACGATCTCGAACTTGCGTCGGGTGCCGTCTTCATCCTCGGTCTCGACCGTCGCGCCGAACCCGACACGGTCCTTGGGCTGGGCAGCGGGATCGATGACGATCGCCCGCGCGATGCGGTCCTGCACATAGCGGATATCGCGTACCAGCGCATGCTTCGCGTCCTGGTCGATCAGCTCGTTGCCGACCGGCTCGACCATGCGCTTATGCGCCTCCTCCAGCGCTTGCAGCTGCTGGTGGAGCGCCTCGAGACCGGCAGGCGTAATGTGGTTCGGATACGGGCTTTGCGGCCGTTCCGGAAGCTCATTGCCCTGCTCGTCATTTTCCTTGACGAAAGCGCGGCTCATTGCTTGACCCGAAGTTACGGACGTCATACCTCAATACACTCCATCAGATTTGGTTGCGGGTCAAAGGAATCCGGTGGCAATTCCGGGCGGGACAGCCACGCGGCCAGGACATAACAATCCAATGAAACCAATTGCCTGAAGCTGGGTTACGGGATGTCGAGAAAATTCGACGTAGTGATTGTGGGCGGCGGCGTCATCGGGTCCTCGGCAGCCTACTTCCTGGCAGCAGAGCCTGCCTTCGGTGGCAGTATCGCGGTAATCGAGCGCGACGCTACCTATGGGGAAGCCGCCACGCCGCGGTCAGCCGGCGGTATCCGGCAGCAATTCTCGACGCCTGAGAACGTGCTGATTTCGGCGTTTGGCGCCTCTTTCGTGAAGTCCGCGAAGGAGCATCTGACCGTGGGATCGGACGAGCCGAACCTGCAGTTCCACGAAGGCGGCTATCTGTTCCTGGCAACGGGCGCGGGCCTCAAGACGCTGATTGCCAATCAGCAGCTGCAGCATCAGCTCGGCGCGGAAACCCAGCTGCTGAATTCGAAGGAACTGGCCGCGAATTTTCCTTGGCTCAATTCCAGTGACCTCGCCGGCGGCAGCTTTGGCCCGCGCAACGAGGGCTGGCTTGATCCCTATTCGCTGCTGCAGGCCTTTCGCCGCAAGGCGCGCTCGCTCGGCGTCACTTACATCCAGGATGAAGTTGCCGGGCTCAATCTGTCACAGAGCCGCGTGGGCTCGGTTTCGTTGCGTTCGGGCGAGACCATCGGCTGCGGCGCGGTGATCAATTGTGCCGGCGTCAATGCGTGGCGCATCGCGGCCTGGATTGGACTCGACCTGCCGGTCAGGCCGCGCAAGCGTCTGGTCTATGTGTTCGATTGCCGCGAGGAGCTGACCGATGTTCCGCTCACCATCGACCCGACCGGTGTCTGGGTGCGGCCGGAAGGTTCGAACTTCATCTGCGGAGTCTCACCGGAAGAAGGCAATGATCCCGACAGCACTGATTTCGAGCTCGATTACAGCCTGTTCGAGGAGATGATCTGGCCGACGCTCGCCAATCGCGTGCCGGCATTCGAAGCGATCAAGTTGATCCGCGCCTGGGCCGGGCATTACGACTACAACACGCTCGATCAGAACGTGATCATCGGCGCGGCGCCGCATGTGCCGAACTTCCTGATGGCGAACGGCTTCTCGGGCCACGGCCTCCAGCAATCGCCGGCGATCGGTCGCGCGCTCAGCGAGCTCGTCACGTTCGGCGGCTTTCGGACGTTGGACTTGCGCCGCTTCGGCTATGATCGGGTGCTGAACGGACAGGCGATCCGCGAAGCCAACGTGGTGTGACCGAAGAAGGAGACGGCCATGGCGAACCATACCGCTCTCATCAACATCCTGTGCGAGGATCATCCCGGCCTGATCGCGGACGTGACCGGCCGGCTGTTCGACCTCGGCATCAACCTCGGCGATACCAGCTTCGCGGTGCTGGGTGGCGGTGCGAAATTCACGCTGGTCGCCCAGCTGCCATCCGGGATCGGGATCTCGGACGTGGACGAAGAGCTGCGCTCCATCCCCGTCTTGAAGGGCGCAGAGCTTTCGGTTGCGCCTTTCGCCTTCTGCGAGACCCACGGCCAGTTGGCGCACATCACCCACCGGATCGAGATCACGGGCGATGATTCGCCCGGCCTGATCGCGCGCCTCAGCGAAGCCTTCCGCCCGATGGGTGCCAACATCGTCGAGCTCAATTCCGAAAGCGTGGCCGGCGCCAGTGGCGCCCGCTTCCTGCTGCGCATGGCGGTCTCCGTGCCAAAGGGCAAGGAAGCGGTCTGCATGGCAACCGTGGCGAACACGGCCGGGCAGATGAACCTGTCGTGCCGGTGGGAGCAGGTGTAGCAGCACTTCGCTACAAAGAGTCCCCTTCCCCCCTTGCGGGGGAAGGATGCGCAGGCTTAGCGAGGCGCAGCCGAGCTTAGCCGGAGCTGGATGGGGGGTGGCGCACCGCAAGGTGCGCGCGCTCGTGAGAGCGCAACTTGCAGAGCTGCATTGTGGTTCAGCGCTCGCGCGCTGCGCGCCTGGCGGCGCGGTCCCCCCATCCAGCTTCGCCTAGGCTCGCGATGCTCGCCAAGGCTTCGCAACCTTCCCCCGCAAGGAAGGGCAATCGCATATGACTGCAGCCATCGCAGAAAGAGCCCCCTCGCCCCTTGCGGGAGAGGGATACGGAGGCTTAGCGAACGGCAGTGAGCTTAGCCGGATTTGGGTGAGGGGTCGCGCCGGAGGCGCGCAGCGCGC
>DASRRI010000141.1:0-31166 GCA_035695765.1 Dongiaceae bacterium | reverse complement strand
TCAACTACAAGCCGGTCTCCGCCGTCATCAAGGAGTTCTTCGGCTCCTCGCAGCTCTCGCAGTTCATGGACCAGACGAACCCGCTCTCCGAGATCACCCACAAGCGCCGCCTCTCCGCCCTCGGCCCGGGCGGGCTCACGCGCGAGCGCGCGGGGTTCGAGGTGCGCGACGTCCACCCCACCCACTACGGCCGCGTGTGCCCGATCGAGACGCCGGAAGGGCCGAACATCGGCCTCATCGCCTCGCTCTCGACCTACGCGCGCGTGAACGAGTTCGGCTTCGTCGAGACGCCCTACCGGCGCGTCAAGGACGGCCGGGTGACGGACGACATCACCTACCTCTCCGCGCTCGAGGAGGAGGAGCACACGATTGCGCAGGCGAACGCGCCGATCGACGCGAAGGGCCACTACACCGCCGACCTCGTCTCCGCCCGCATCGGCGGCGAGTTCAGCATGGTGCGCCCGGAGCAGGTGGAGTTCATGGACGTGTCGCCCAACCAGCTGGTCTCGGTGGCGGCGGCGCTCATCCCGTTCCTGGAGAACGACGACGCCAACCGCGCCTTGATGGGCTCGAACATGCAGCGCCAAGCCGTGCCGCTCGTGCGCGCGGAAGCGCCGTTCGTCGGCACCGGCATGGAAGGCGTGGTCGCCCGTGACTCCGGTGCCGCGATCGCCGCGCGACGCTCGGGCGTGATCGACCAGATCGACGCCACCCGCGTCGTGATCCGCGCCACCGAAGATCTCGATCCCACCAAGTCGGGCGTCGATATCTACCGGCTGATGAAGTACCAGCGCTCCAACCAGTCGACCTGCATCAACCAGCGTCCGCTGGTGAAGGTCGGCGACCTCGTGCGCAAGGGCGACATCATCGCCGACGGTCCCTCGACCGATCTCGGTGAGCTCGCGCTCGGCCGCAACGTGCTGGTCGCGTTCATGCCGTGGAACGGCTACAACTTCGAAGACTCGATCCTGCTCTCCGAGCGGATCGTGAAGGACGACGTCTTCACCTCGATCCACATCGAGGAATTCGAAGTGATGGCCCGCGACACCAAGCTGGGCCAGGAAGAAATCACCCGCGACATTCCGAACGTGGGGGAAGAGGCCCTGAAGAACCTCGATGAAGCCGGCATCGTCTATATCGGCGCCGAGGTGAAGCCGGGCGACATCCTGGTCGGCAAGGTCACGCCGAAGGGCGAAAGCCCGATGACGCCGGAAGAGAAGCTGCTGCGCGCCATCTTCGGCGAAAAGGCCTCCGACGTGCGCGATACGTCGCTGCGCCTGCCGCCGGGCGTGTCGGGCACCATCGTGGAAGTGCGCGTCTTCTCCCGCCGCGGCGTGGACAAGGACGAGCGCGCCCTCGCCATCGAGCGCGCCGAGATCGAGCGTCTGGCCAAGGACCGCGACGACGAAAAGGCGATCCTGGAGCGCAACTTCTACAGCCGCTTGAAAGAGCTGCTGATGAACCAGACCGCCACCGGCGGTCCGAAGACGCTGAAGGCCGAGACCAAGATCACGGAAAAGACCCTGTCGGAATTCACCCCTGGCCAGTGGCGCCAGATCGGTGTGAAGAACGACAAGCGCATGGCCGAGATCGAAGGCCTCAAGAAGCAGTTCGAGGATTCCGTGAGGGCCCTCGAGAAGCGCTTCGAGAACAAGGTCGAGAAGCTGCAGCGCGGCGACGAGCTGCCGCCGGGCGTCATGAAGATGGTCAAGGTGTTCGTCGCGGTGAAGCGCAAGCTGCAGCCGGGCGACAAGATGGCCGGACGCCACGGCAACAAGGGCGTCGTCTCGCGCATCACGCCGGCCGAGGACATGCCGTACCTGGAAGACGGCACGCCGGTCGACATTGTGCTCAATCCGCTGGGCGTGCCGAGCCGCATGAATGTCGGCCAGATCCTCGAGACCCATCTGGGTTGGGCCTGCGCCAATCTCGGCCGCCAGATCGGCCAGATGATCGACGCGGTCCACAAGGGCGACAGCAAGGCCGCGGAGCTGCGCAAGCATCTCAAGGACATCTACGGCGAGCGCACCTACAAGTCCGACCTGATGGATTTGCAGGATGGTGAGCTGGTCGAGCTGGCGGAGGGCCTGCGCAAAGGCGTGCCGGTTGCTTCGCCGGTATTCGATGGCGCCCGCGAGGACGACATCAACCAGATGCTGGACCGCGCTGGCCTCAAGAACTCGGGCCAGGTCATCCTGACCGACGGGCGGACCGGAGAGCGGTTCGATCGGCAGGTCACGGTCGGCTACATCTACATGCTGAAGCTGCACCATCTGGTGGACGACAAGATCCACGCGCGTTCCATCGGCCCATACAGCCTCGTTACCCAGCAGCCGCTGGGCGGCAAGGCCCAGTTCGGCGGCCAGCGCTTCGGCGAAATGGAAGTGTGGGCGCTCGAGGCCTACGGCGCGGCTTACACCCTGCAGGAAATGTTGACGGTGAAATCCGACGACGTTTCCGGCCGCACCAAGACCTACGAAGCGATCGTGCGCGGCGACGACAATTTCGAGGCGGGCATCCCCGAATCCTTCAACGTGTTGGTGAAGGAACTCCGGTCGCTCGGCCTCAATGTCGAGCTGACGCAGAACCAATACTGATCGGATGGGTGGAACCGGCCGGGAACAATCCCGGCCGGCCACGCCCGAGGAGAAGATGATGAACAATGAATTGATGAATGTGTTCGGCCAGCCCACTGGCACGCAGACTTTCGATCAGATCCGCATCTCGATCGCGAGCCCGGAGCGCATCCGCTCCTGGTCATACGGCGAGATCAAGAAGCCGGAGACGATCAACTACCGCACCTTCAAGCCGGAGCGCGACGGCCTGTTCTGCGCGCGCATCTTCGGCCCGATCAAGGACTATGAGTGCTTGTGCGGCAAGTACAAGCGCATGAAGTATCGCGGCATCATCTGCGAGAAGTGCGGCGTCGAAGTCACGCTTTCCAAGGTGCGGCGCGACCGCATGGGCCATATCGAGCTGGCCTCGCCCGTTGCGCACATCTGGTTCCTGAAGTCGCTGCCGAGCCGCATCGGGCTGCTGCTCGACATGACGCTGAAGGATCTGGAGCGCATCCTCTATTTCGAGAACTACGTCGTCATCGAGCCGGGCCTGACGCCGCTGAAGCTGCACCAGCTCCTGACCGAGGACCAGTATCTCGACGCCCAGGACGAATTCGGCCAGGACGCGTTCCAGGCCGGCATCGGCGCCGAGGCGCTGAAGCTCATGCTCTCGGCGATCAACCTCGAGACCGAACGCGAGCAGATGAAGACCGACCTGCGCGAAACCTCGTCCGAGGCCAAGCGCAAGAAGCTGGTCAAGCGCCTGAAGCTGGTCGATTCCTTCGTCGAATCCGGGTCGCGCCCCGAGTGGATGATCCTGGACGTCGTCCCGGTGATCCCGCCCGAATTGCGCCCGCTGGTTCCGCTGGATGGCGGCCGGTTCGCGACCTCGGACTTGAACGACCTCTATCGCCGCGTCATCAATCGCAACAACCGTCTGAAGCGGCTGATCGAGCTGCGCGCGCCCGACATCATCGTGCGCAACGAAAAGCGCATGCTGCAGGAATCCGTGGACGCGCTGTTCGATAACGGCCGCCGCGGCCGCGTCATCACCGGCGCCAACAAGCGTCCGTTGAAGTCGCTCAGCGACATGCTGAAGGGCAAGCAGGGCCGCTTCCGCCAGAACCTGCTCGGCAAGCGCGTCGATTATTCCGGCCGTTCGGTCATCGTGGTCGGTCCGGAGCTGAAGCTGCACCAGTGCGGCCTGCCCAAGAAGATGGCGCTCGAGTTGTTCAAGCCCTTCATCTATTCGAAGCTCGAACTCTATGCGATGGCGACCACCATCAAGGCCGCAAAGCGCATGGTGGAGAAGGAGCGTCCGGAGGTGTGGGACATCCTCGAAGAGGTGATCCGCGAGCATCCGGTGCTGCTGAACCGCGCCCCGACCTTGCACCGCCTCGGCATCCAGGCGTTCGAGCCGGTCCTCATCGAAGGCAAGGCAATCCAGCTGCATCCGCTGGTCTGCACCGCCTTCAACGCCGACTTCGACGGTGACCAGATGGCGGTCCACGTGCCGCTGTCGCTGGAAGCCCAGCTCGAAGCTCGCGTGCTCATGATGTCGACCAACAACATCCTGTCGCCCGCCAACGGCAAGCCGATCATCGTGCCGTCGCAGGACATCGTGCTCGGCCTCTATTATCTGTCGATGGAGGCGGAGAAGGAGCCGGGCGAGGGCATGGCCTTCGCGAATACCGGCGAGGTGCTGCACGCGCTCGACGCCAAGGCCGTGTCGCTGCACGCCAAGATCAGGGCGCGCGTCGATCACTATGACGATCACGGCCAGCGCGTGACCAAGGTCATCAACACCACGCCGGGCCGCATGCTGCTGTCGGAAATCCTGCCGAAGCACCCGAACGTGCCGTTCAGCCTGATCAACCGACTCCTCACCAAGAAGGAGATCACGACCGTCCTCGATTCCGTCTACCGCCATTGCGGCCAGAAGGAGACGGTGATCTTCGCCGACCGCATGATGGGCATGGGCTTCGTCCAGGCCTGCAAGGCTGGCATCTCCTTCGGCAAGGACGACCTCATCATCCCCGAATCCAAGCACAAGCTGGTCGCGGATGCGCAGGAGAAGGTGAAGGAGTACGAGCAGCAGTATCTCGACGGCCTCATCACCCAGGGCGAGAAGTACAACAAGGTGGTCGACGTCTGGTCGAACTGCACCGAGCGCGTGGCCGAAGAGATGATGAAGGTCATGCAGAAGAACGCCTCGGGCGTCGGCATCAACTCGGTCTACATGATGGCCCATTCGGGCGCCCGCGGTTCCGCTGCGCAGATCAAGCAGCTGGCCGGCATGCGCGGCCTGATGGCGAAGCCCTCGGGCGAGATCATCGAGACGCCGATCATCTCGAACTTCAAGGAAGGCCTGACCGTGCTCGAGTATTTCAACTCGACCCACGGTGCCCGCAAGGGTCTCGCCGACACCGCCTTGAAGACCGCGAACTCGGGCTACCTGACCCGCCGCCTGGTGGACGTGGCGCAGGATGCCATCATCACCGAGGAGGATTGCGGCACCACCAACGGCCTCACCGCCAAGGCGGTGGTCGAGGGCGGCGAAGTGATCGCGGCCTTGAGCGACCGTATCCTCGGCCGCGCCGCGGCGGAGGACGTGAAGGATCCGCTCTCAGGCAAGATCATCGTCAAGGCGGCCGAGATCATCGACGAGCCGCTGGTCGACGAGATCGAACGGGCCGGCATCGACGTGGTCAAGATCCGCTCGGTCCTGACCTGCGAGGCGCGGACCGGCGTGTGCGGCAAGTGCTATGGCCGCGACCTGGCGCGTGGAACGCCGGTCAATATCGGCGAGGCGATCGGCGTGATCGCCGCGCAGTCGATCGGCGAGCCGGGCACCCAGCTCACCATGCGCACCTTCCACATCGGCGGTGCCGCCCAGCGCGGCGCCGAGCAGAGCTCGATCGAGGCGACCATCGATTCGATCGTCGATGTGCGTAACCGCAACGTGGTCATGAACAGCCAGGGCGTGCCCGTGGTGATGGGCCGCAATTGCGAGATCGTGCTGTCGGACGAGCTGGGCCGCGAGCGGGCGCGTCACCGTATTCCGTACGGCGCGCGCCTGTTGGCCGACCACAATCAGAAGGTCGCCAAGGGCGCTAAGCTGGCGGAATGGGATCCTTACACCCTACCGATCATCACCGAGCGCGAAGGCATCGTGAACTACATCGACCTGGTCGAAGGCGTGTCGATGCGCGAAGTGATGGACGAGACCACCGGCATTTCCAACCGCGTGGTCGTCGACTGGAAGCAGCAGCCGCGAGGCAACGATCTCAAGCCGCGCATCACGCTGCGCGACGAGAAGGGCAACGTCATCACCCTGCCCAACGGGCTGGAGGCGCGCTACTTCATGTCGGTCGATGCCATCCTGTCGGTCGAGAACGGCGCGCACGTGAAGGCGGGCGACGTGCTCGCGCGTATCCCGCGCGAAGGCACGAAGACCCGCGACATCACCGGCGGTCTGCCGCGCGTGGCCGAGCTGTTCGAGGCGCGCAAGCCCAAGGACTTCGCGATCATCAGCGAGATCCCGGGCCGCATCGAGTTCGGCAAGGACTACAAGACCAAGCGCCGCATCGTCGTGGTGCCGGAGGATGCCTCGGAGGAATCGCGCGAGTACCTGATCCCGAAGGGCAAGCACATCTCCGTGCAGGAGGGCGACTATGTCCAGAAGGGTGATCTGCTGATGGACGGCAGCCCTGTGCCGCACGACATCCTGAACGTGATGGGGGTGGAGGCGCTCGCCACCTACCTCATCAACGAGATCCAGGAGGTCTACCGGCTGCAGGGCGTGAAGATCAACGACAAGCACATCGAGGTGATCGTTCGCCAGATGCTGCAGAAGATCGAGATCTCCGATCCGGGCGACACCACCTTCCTTGCGGGCGAGCAGGTCGACCGCTCGGAATACGAGGAAGAGAACGCCAAGGCGCTGAAGGACGGCGGCCGGTTGGCCAAGGGTTCGCCGGTGCTGCTTGGCATCACCAAGGCCAGCCTGCAGACGCGCTCCTTCATCTCCGCGGCTTCGTTCCAGGAGACGACGCGCGTGCTAACCGAGGCGGCGGTTTCCGGCCGGATCGATTCGCTGATCGGCCTCAAGGAGAACGTCATCGTGGGCCGCCTGATTCCAGCCGGCACCGGTTCGGTCATGAACCGCATCAAGGCCGAGGCCGCCGAGCGCGACCGCGTGCTGGCGGCGCAGAAGCCGGCAGCCCTGCCGAGCGCCGAGCCGAAGCAGGAAGTCGCCTAACCTACCGGGCGCGTTCCGGCGCGCCCAGCCAGGCATCTCGCCCGCTCCCACCTCGGGGGCGGGCGTTTTGCTTTTCTGCGCGCAATTGTCGCGGGTTTTCCCGCCTTTCTCACGCAACGTCACAAGATTTTCACGGTCCCGGGCGGAGCAAAACTCATCGCCCATGGGTTTACGTAACCCGTGCATTGCCGTGCCCGGATATTTCGTGGCGCGGCACTTGCCGATTCTGATTCACCGACCTCCGCTTTCGCGGGCGGCAATGTCGGCACTACAGAGAGTGGCGTGATGATCGATAGGCTGGGATCGATCCTGTTTGTTGCGGCGATTGCGTTCCTGGCCTTCGTGGGCGGGGGCATGGCGGTGCTGGGTGAAACGTTCCCGCACCAATATCTGCGGGATGCCTATATCGCCGGCCAGGCACTGCTTCAGCAGCGGGAAGAAACCGCCGATCCTTACGTGACCGACCAGTGGCACAAGGCGCGCGACGGCGTCACCGGAGTAACGACCCACGATCCCAAGAAGGCGTTCGAAGGCTACACGCTCTATACCGGCGCGGGCGAGGCGGCTGCCCACCTCATCGGCATGGACGGCCGCGTGGTGCATGAATGGCGCCGTCCTTACAGTGCGGTCTGGAACGACCAGGCGGCGGTGAAGAAGCCGCAGCCCGACCAGGTGATCTTGTGGGACAAGGCACGGCTGCTGCCCGACGGCGATCTGCTCGCGATCTATGCGGCGGCAGGCGATACGCCGTGGGGCTATGGCATGGTGAAGCTCGATCGCGATTCCAACGTGATCTGGAGCTATCTGGCGCACACCCACCATGACTTCGACATCGCGCCGGACGGCCGCATCCTCGCCCTCACCAACGATTTCAGCTCGGACCAGATTGAAGGCCTGGGCAAGCTCGACAAACCATTCCTCGAGGATTTCGTGACGGTGCTGTCGCCAGACGGGAAGGAGCTGAAAAAGATCTCTGTCACCCGCGCCTTGGCGCAGTCGCGCTACAAGCTGCTGCACCTCGCGATTCCCAGCTACGCGCTCTCCGATCCGCTGCACACCAATTCGGTGCAGTATATCAACGCCGCGCTCGCGAAGAACTTTCCATTCGCAAAGGAGGGGGACGTGCTGGTCTCCTTCCGCGACATCAGCGCCGTCGCCGTGCTCTCGCTCGAGAGCGGCGAGCTGACCTGGGCGACGCGCGGGCCTTGGCTGTGGCAGCACGATGCCAGCCTGCAGCCCAACGGCCACATCATCTTGTTCGACAATCTCGGCGGCTTCCGCGAGGGCAACAGTGCGCGCGTGCTGGAGGTCGACCCGAAATCCGGCGGCATCGTCTGGAGTTATCAGGGCGACGACGCGCATCCCTTCCATAGCCCGTTGCGCTCATCCGCCGAGACCCTGCCCAACGGCAACGTGCTGATCACCGAATCCGATGGCGGCCGGCTGTTCGAGGTCACGCGGCAGGGCGAGATCGTGTGGAACTTCGTCAACCCAACCCGCGGCGGCGCGCATGGCGAAATGGTCGCGATCGCGACCTGGGGCCAGCGCATCGATCCCGGTACGCTCGATCCCGACGTGCGCGCGCTGTTCGGGACCAGGAAGGAGGCATCGAAATGATTTCCAAACAACGGCGGCTGGCGGTGCTCATGCTCGGCACCGCGGCAATCGCTGGCGCGGCCTTTCCCGCTTTCGCCTATGTGGGTCCCGGCGCCGGCCTGACGGTATTGGGCGCTTTGTGGGGTCTCATCCTCGCGATCGTTATGAGCGTCGGCTTCGTGATCCTCTGGCCGTTCCGCAAGCTCCTGCGCCGGAACAGGCGGACGGCCTCGCCGGAGGAGCGCCGCGAGGCAGCGGGAGAGCTCGACGCTGAACATGCGATGCTCGCCAATCCTTCGAAAGATCGTGACGAACGGTCCGCCTGATGGGGCTGCTCGATCTGCCCGCGCCGCTGTTCGATCTGATGGACCGCAGCCTCCTCGGTCTTCTGCCGCCGCTGGCGCGGCTGGTCCTGTGGGCGATCCTCGGCGCCATCCTCTCGCTTCTGATCTATCGCTGGCTCTCGCCCCAGCGGCGCATCGCAGAGGTCAAGGCGGCCGCGCAGAACGCGCGTCATCGGCTGAACGCCCATGACGGCGATCTGGAGAGCGCGTTGCCTCTGATGCGCCAATCGATGGCGCTGGCGCTGCGCCAGCTCGGCCTGGTCCTGCCGGCAGCGCTCATTGCCTCGTTGCCCGTAATTGCGCTGCTGGTGTGGCTGGACGGCGCCTATGGCCACCAATTGCCGGACGGCCGACAGACGCCGCCGGTCGTCACGGTCGAGCCGCCAAGCTACAGCGCCCAGTGGCAGCCGAGCGGTACGGGCGGGCAAATCGAACTGCGTGAGCAAGGTGGGGCACAAGTGGCCCGGCTGACCCTGGCGGCGCCTGTCACCCGCATCGAGAAACGCCACTGGTGGAACCTTATCCTCGGAAATCCGGCCGGCTATCTGCCGGAGCAGAGCCCGATCGACAGCGTGACGATCGCGCTGCCCGAACACCAATATCTGCCGGTCGGGCCGGAGTGGCTGCGATCGTGGTTCACGGTCGCGTTGACGGCTCTCTTCATCACTTCCATCTTCATCATGCGTATCGCACGGATTGCCTGACATGCCTGATGCTTCGAACCTCCCGCTGCAAACGCCGAACCGCCCGCGCAAAGGCTTCGAGGTGGTGCGCTGGATGGATCTCGTCGGTGGCGCGATCGAGCGCCACGCCAAATGGTGGATCAAGCTTGGCTCGATCGAGACCAAGCTGCTCGACGGCGCGCTGGCGGACGTAACCATCGATCGCCCGATCTACGTGACGGGCCTCGCGCGCTCGGGCACGACCATCCTGCTCGAGACCCTGGCGCGCCATCCCAACGTCGCCACCCATCGTTATCGCGACTTCCCACTGCTGTTCACGCCTTATCTCTGGAACCGCTGGCTCGACCTGGTGCCGCGCCAGCCGGAGGCGCCGGCCGAACGCAGTCACGGCGATGGCATCGCCGTCACATCGGAAAGCCCAGAGGCGTTCGAAGAACCCTTGTGGATGGCCTTCTTCGCGAACCAGCACGAGTCCGCGATCAGCGCCGTGCTGGATGGATCCGCCAGCTACCCATCCTTCGAGCGTTTCTATCGCGATCACATCCGCAAGCTCCTGGCGGTGCGCGGCGGGTGCCGCTATGCCGCAAAGGGCAACTACAACGTCACGCGCATCGCCTACCTGGCGAAGCTGTTCCCCGACGCACGCTTCGTCATTCCGGTGCGCGATCCGATCTGGCACGTCGCTTCGCTGATGAAGCAGCACCGGCTGTTCCTCGATGGCCAACACGGCAACCCGATGGCGGCGCGGCATCTGCGCCGGGTCGGGCATTTCGAGTTCGGCGAGGATCGCAGGCCGATCAATTGCGGAGATGCTGCGGCGGCTGCGGAGATCGAGGCGCTGTGGCGCGGAGGGGAAGAGGTCCGCGGCTGGGCGCGCTATTGGTCGCGGCTGCACGGCTACATCGCAGACCTCGTCGAAGGCGATACCGGCCTCCGGCGTGCCGTCAGCATCGTGCGGTACGAGGATCTGTGCGCCGCGCCGCGCGCGGTCCTGGCGAAGCTGCTGGTCCATTGCGGCCTACCGGCGAGCGCCGGGTTCCTGTCCTCGGTCGCGGGGCGGTTCCACCAACCGACCTACTATCGCCCGCGCTTCAGCGCAGCGGAATTATCGATCATTGCCGCCGAAACCGCCGAAACCGCGCGGCGCTTCGGTTATGAGGCAGATCATGCCGGTGCCCTTCGCCAAAGTGCAGAATAGGCCCGGCCCGTCAGCGCCTTGTCATACTCCACCCATAAAGTCGCCCCCCGTTTGGCTGGGGAGCTCAAGAATGTTCGTGAAAAGGTTGTTGATGGGCATTGCTGCGGCGTGCCTGTTTTCCGGCGTGGCAGCGGCCGGCCTCGCGATCCGCGAAGAGGCGGTGGAAGAGGACCTGATCGCCAGGCTGCATCATGGCGGCTATGTCGTCTATCTGCGACATGCGCAGCGCTACAAAGGGCCGCCGGACATGCTCTATCCGGACAGCCCACCGTCGGCCTTTGCGGATTGCACGCACCAGCGCGACCTGACGCCATACGGCGTCGGCCAGGCCGCATTGCTTGGCGAGGATCTCCGGCGCGCAGGCGTCAAGGCGGGTCTTGTCCTCTCGCATCCGGAATGCAGGGCACGCGACACTGCCGTGCTGGCCTTCGGCCGCGCGACCCTCGACACCGGCTTGTTCTATCCTGACTATGTCAGGCGCCAGCTTGCTGTGACGCCGACGCCGGGCACCAACAACGTCCTAGTTGGGGGCGAGAATGTGCTGCGGGAGATCATCGGGTTCCAGATCGATATGGCCGAGATGGCGATCTTCCAGCCTGACGGCCATGGCGGAACCAGGCTAATCGGACGGCTGAAAGTGCAAGACTGGTTCGACGACTAGGGTGCTGCCCCGCCTTGCGGGCCCACCGGCCGCTCCGCCATACTGGGTCACGGAGACCGGAGCCGCCATGCCGCTGCAGGATCCAGCCTGGCTCGCGCGATCGAGCGACGCCGTCAAGCAGATTTACCGCTATTGGCGGTCGAAGTGCGAAGGCGATCGCTTGCCGAAACGGAGCGCCATCGACCCGGTCGAGATTCCGCGCTTCCTGCCGCAGATCACGATCGTCGAGGTGGTGCCCGATGAGCGACGCTATGTCTATCGGCTAGTCGGCACGAAGGAGGTGGAGATCCGCGGCCGCGATCCGACCGGCAGGTCGGTGACCGAAGGTTTCTTCGGCCCGTCGCTCGATGATGCGCTCAGCTGCTACGACACCGTTGTGAAGACGCGGGCTCCGCATTACGACGACACGCCCTATATTACGCCTGATGGACGCTATTCGGATGATGAGACGTTGTTCCTGCCCCTATCTGAGGATGAGCAGAATGTGACTCGCATATTGGTGTTTGGCACCTTCTCGCCCGGCCCTAAGCCATAAGACTAATTATGCTCTGCATTTGCAGAGAGCACTGCTGCATCCGGCTAATTCGCCCCGAAAATTGCGAGCATAAACTTCTTCTTAGTACTGCTTTTGCATGCTGCGCGATGGACCACCGGTCCTTCACAACGCGCAACGGGAAACGCAGCCATGCTCAAGACCACCCTTCTTATTGGAGCCGCCGCGGCGGCTTTCTCTATCGCCGTCTCGACCGCCGCTTTGGCCGACGATGCGGAAATCAAGGCCAAGGCCCAGGAATATACCCAGTCCCAGGTCAGCCAATGGGTTGCCGACGCCGATGTCGTCGCGGCCCTCAATGCCGCCAACGCTTCCAACGCCAGCTATGACCAGGGCAAGATCGACGAGCTCGACAAGCAGTGGCGCGCCGAAGTCGGTGCCGCCGCTCATCCGCTGATCGACACGGTGATGGCGAGCCCCGCGTCTGCCAAGGCGAAGAGCTGGTGCGGCGGTGCCGGCGGCGTCATCACGGAAGTCATCCTGATGGACAATAAGGGCCTCAATGTCGGCATCTGCGATGCCACCAGCGACTACTGGCAGGGCGACGAGCCGAAATACCAGAACACCTTCACCAAGGGCGCCGGCACCGTGTTCGTCGACGATGTCGAGCAGGACAGCTCGACCCAGAAGTTCCAGGTGCAATCCAGCATGACCGTCGTCGATCCGGCGACCGGCAAGCCGATCGGCGTTGTCACCGTGGGCCTCGATGCCGAAGGGCTGATGGCGCAGTAGCACGAAGCGGCACATTGCGGGGACGGGTCTGCGGCGGCCCGTCCCCCAGCCCGCGACGTCATCCAATCAAGGTAGCGTAATGAACAACGAGACGCACAAGCGATTCTGGACCATTGGACGCAAGATCGCCCTCACTCTCTTTGTGGGGCTGGGCGTGGGGTTTGCCGCAGTCCTCGCCTATCAGTCGGTCGCGCAGCGTGACATGGTGCTGGAGGTCGTCGACAACAATCGCCTGGCGATCGCCGACATGATCGCGGCTCAGGCCGTGGGCGGCGTCAAGTTCAAGAAGGATCAGGCGATCGCGAAAGTCTACACCCGCTATCTCGAATCCGAAGCCTCGGCGCTCAGCGCCATCGCGGTCTTCGGCATCGACGATGCTGTCCTGTCGTCCGGCGTGCATGCCAAGGCCGCGCCTATCGACTTCAACGCCCTGATGCCCGAAGCCAAGCCGAAGGTGGAAGAGGGCAAGGTCTTCATCCGCAAGGCCGGCGGGAGTTTCATCGCCTTCGTTCCGATCATGGATGGCGCCGAGGGCCAGGCCCGCCGCGTCGGAACCCTGGCCTTGGCGTGGACCAATAACGCGCTGCTCTCCGAAGTCAGCGGATATCTGTGGATCGGTATCGCGATTTCGGCAGCGATTGCCGGAGCGCTCATCGCGGGCCTGCTCGCCGCAATCTGGCACATCGTCAGCCGCCCTCTCGCCGCGATGGCGGGGACGATCGCGAAGCTGGCGGATGGCCAGCTCGATGTCGCCATCCCGGCTCAGGATCGGCGCGACGAGATCGGTACGCTGGGCCGCGCCGTCGCCTCCTTCCAGACACAGCTGCGCGAGGTGGAGCAATTGCGCCATCAGCGCGAGGCCGCGGAGAAAGCCGCCGCCGAGGAACGCCGCCGCGCGCTGCACGAGCTTGCCGCAACCTTCACCGCCAGCGTTGCCGGCATCGTCTCGGTCGTATTGAAGTCCGCCAAGACCCTGCAGACCAACGCCCAGTCGCTGAAGACCGCCACCGTCAGCTCGCGCAGCGAGGTCGATACGGCTGCGGTCGCCACCGGTGATTCCAACAACAGCGTTTCCATGGTCGCCACGGCGGCGGAGGAATTGACCGCCTCGATCAACGAAATCGACCGCCAGATGCGCGAGAGTACCGCGGCATCGGAGCAAGCCTTCAGTCAAGTGGGCAGTGCGACCGAAACCATCAATGGCTTGGCGCGGGCGGCGGAAGGCATCGGCGGCATCGTCAAGCTGATCAACCAGATCGCCAGCCAGACCAACCTGCTGGCCCTCAACGCGACCATCGAGGCAGCGCGCGCGGGCGAGGCCGGCAAAGGCTTCGCCGTCGTCGCCAACGAAGTGAAGAATCTCGCCAGCCAGACCGCGCGCGCGACCGAGGAGATCACCGGCCAGATCGCGTCCATGCAGGGCTTCGCTTCGAATGCCGTTGGCGCCGTCAGCGGCATCAAGGACTCGATCGCGAAGATCAATGATATCGCCGGCCAGATCGCCCACTCGATCCGCGAGCAGGCGAGCGCGACCCAGGAGATATCGACCAATGCCCAGCGCGCCGCGGAGCGCACCGGTAACGTCACGCAAAGCATCCGCGTCGTAACCGATTCGGTCGATGAAACCGGCCGCGCTGCCGGACTGCTGCTCGATGAATCCAACAGCCTCGCGACCAAAGCGACCGAGCTGCAGCAACAGGCGGATGCGTTCGTGCGCCAGGTGGAAGCGGGCTGATCCCTTCTGGTTCAGACCGGCTGTTCCGGAGCGCCGCCGATCAGGTGCGGTCGGGATAAAGGACAGCCAGGATCTGATCGACCGGTCCATCTTCCTTCGACTTGATCGGCATCATCAGGCGCGTGATGTGGAGAGCGTCGTTCTGGAACATCCACATGGTGTGAATGCAGGGTTCGCCCGTGCGCACGGCCTCCTGCATGTGGATCAGCATGCGGGAACCGAACTGGGCGTCGACCTCGCTCGCGCAGCGGCCGGTCCAATCCTGGCCGGTCAGCATCACCACCTCCGACCCCTCCAGCCGGTTGCGGAAGTCGCGGCCGCCGTCGACCGCTTCATAGATCATGACGTGACCGAGCCAGGGCCGCAGGGTGGGCATGTCGAGCTGGCCGCGGTGCGGGATTTCTCCTCCGACGGCAAAGCTCCGCCACAGAGCGAGAATCTTGGACAAGGCAGCTGGTGTCTTCGGCGGCGCGACGTCGTGGCGACGTTCCTCGATCGTCGGCTCATCGGAGAAATCGTCCGTCTCCGCGGATGGCATTGGGTTTCCGTCCCTGAACGTCCCCCAGACTGAACGAGGGCATCATTGCACTGTAGGCAGCGAGCGGCAATCTCAATTCAGCAGAGCCGATGGCTGCGATCTGACAAGGGATGCTAGGCGGCGATTTGCTGCGGATCGATATAGATCACCAGAAACACCTGGTCGACCGGCCCGTCGCCGCGGGTCCGCACTGGCAAGAGCAGGCGCGTGATGTATTCCACGCCGTTCTGGAACACGCTCATCGTGTGGACCTGGGGCTTGTGGGTGCGCACCACCTCGCGCATGAACTCGGCGATGCGGCAGCCATATTTGGCGTCAACTTCGGTCGCGCGGCGGCCGGTCCAATCCTCGCCGGTGATGGCGACGATCGAGGTGCCTTCCAGGCGGATGCGGAAATCGCGGCCGCCGTCGACCGCTTCATAGATGCTGATATGCCCGAGCCATGGGCGCAGCGTGAATGCGTCGAGCCGGTCGCGCGCAGGCGCGTCCGCGCCATTGGCCGCTTCCGACCAGAATTGCAGCAAGCTGTAGAGCGATGTGGATGCCGAGGCCGGCAGCGCGTCCACTCCTTGCTCGAGCACCGGACGCAACAAGATTGGCGCATTGAAATTCATATGCGTCATCAAGATCGTGAATCCCCGAGACGCGAAGCAGCTATCGATATCGTGACACTCATCGTTACTTGTAGCAATGCCGATAGGTTCCTTGGCCTAAACGGCGGCAATTCTGGATTGGCACCAGGCTGAGCAGGCTCCGGGTGGTCGGCCCCCTAAATGTTGTTACCGAGAGCATAGACCCGTGCGCGCAGCTCTCGTATTGCGAGAGCAGCCGAGGGAATGCCCGCCATCTCCGTCGAGGGGATCGGGCGGCCGACACGCACCTGAATCGGCTTGCCGCGGCGCTTGTTCAACTCGCCGACCAGCAAGGAGATGCGCCAGGCAAGGTTGACTTTGCTGGCGGCGTGGAACATCGGCCCGTTCTGTCCGACGAAATAGAGCGGCAGCACCGTGGCTTCAGCGGAGCGGATCAGGCGATAGGCAAAATTCTTCCACGGCAAATCATCTGCGCGCGCGAAGCGGTCCAGCGGAAATTTCAGCGGCGCAGTCGAGACGCCACCCGCCGGAAAGATCACGATCGTCTCCCCGGCATGGAGCGCGGCCAGCGCGCGGCGCCGGGCTTCGATATTGTTGCGCGTGGCGTCATCGGTTTCGTTGAAATCGATCGGCAGGAAGTAGGGCGTCAGTTCCGGCACCCGCATGAGTTGGCTGTGCGCGAGGATCTTGAACGGCCGCCCTAGCTTTTCCGCCAGCGCGCAGATGGCGATGCCGTCGAGCAGGCCGTACGGATGGTTGGCGATGACGACCAGCCGGTCCTGGCGTTGGACCGGCGGCGGCCATGGCTCGCCTCCCATGTCGAGCGAGACGCCGAGCCAGTAAAGCGCGCTCGACCACAGCGACATATCGGTCAAAGGCCATTGCGCCTGCCAGTGCTCGTAGAGCCGCACTAGCCTCGATCGGCCCCCGATCAGCTCGATCATGTTGATGAAGGCGCGCTCCAGGATCGGCGCGGTCGGATCGGCGTAGGTGAGGGAGCCGACAGTGCGGGCGAGTACGCCGAGCTTCAAGCCTGCCATGAAGCCTCACCTTGAATGGCGAGTCGGATGACGCATATCATCCATACAGCTTATAATGCGGGGATGACGGATTGGTGACAGTGGTCCACCGCATTCATGGTACCTGGCATATCAAGGAAATCTCCATGGCACAGCGATTGAGTTCCGCCGAGCTGGTCACGCATTTCATCGACGAAACGATGTCGCGCGAGACCGCTGCACAGCAGGCCTTGCGCGTGGAAACGCGCAAATTGTCGGGCTCGGGCATGATGAGCCGTCCGGAATCCGACGCCTTGCTGCAGCTTCTCATCAAGTTGACCGGCGCAAAGCGTGTGATCGAAGTCGGCACCTTCACCGGATCCGGATCGCTTGCCATGGCGCTCGCCTTGCCGGAGGATGGCCGGATCATCGCGTGCGATGTCAGTGCGGACTGGACCACGATCGGCCGCAAGCACTGGCAGCAGGCCGGCATCGCCCACAAGATCGATCTGCGTCTTGCGCCGGCATCCGAGACGATCGCGGCGCTGTTGAAGGACGGCCTAGCCGAGAAATTCGACATGGCCTTCATCGATGCTGACAAGACGGGCTACGACGCCTATTACGAGGGCTGCCTGAAGCTGGTGCGGCGGGGCGGGTTGATGGTGCTGGATAACATGCTGTGGAGCGGCAACGTCGCGGATTTCGACAAGCACGACGCGGATACCGACGCGCTGCGCGCTCTCAACCTCAAGATCAAGGACGACAGCCGCGTGGACTTCTGCCTGCTCTCGGCCGACGACGGCATACTGCTCGCACGCAAGCGCTGACAACGGAGGCACCGATGAATACGGAACAGCAAGTCGCGAAGCACTACACCCTTGGTTCGCTGCTGACCGAGATCCTCAATGCGCTCAAGCAGATGGGCAAGGATCCGGAGCGGCTCACCACCGCCGACCTGTCGACGGCCGACGAGCTCCATCTCGGCTGGCTGCCGGCGACGGCGGCTTTGGCCAGGAACCTCGGCCTTGCGCGCGGCACGCAGGTGCTCGACGTCGGGTCTGGCGTTGGCGGGCCGTCGCGGTACTTTGCGGAAGCGCATGGTTGCCGCGTCACGGGGATCGACTTGACCGATGAATTCGTGCAGGTCGCAACCGAGCTCACGCGTCGTTGCGGGCTAGGCGATCTGGTCTCCTTCCGCCAGGCGAGCGCCCTCGATCTGCCGTTCGCCGCCGGCAGCTTCGATGCCGCGACCCTCATCCACGTCGGCATGAACATCGAGGACAAGGCGAAGCTGTTCGCGAACGTACGGCGCGTCCTGAAACCCGGCGCTCTGTTCGGCGTCTACGAGGTGATGCGCGCCGGCGACGCAGAGATTCCCTATCCCATGCCCTGGGCGCAAACCAACGAAACCAGCTTTGTCGAGAAGCCAGAGACCTATCGGAAGCTGTTGGATGCGGCAGGTTTCAAGATCGAGCGCGAGGAGAATCGGCGCGACTTCGTGCTCAAGCTCGCCGCCGAGATGCGCGAGAAGATCGCCATTCACGGTACCCCGCCGCTGAGCCAGCAAGTCCTGCTGGGCCCGACAATGCGCGTACGCCTCGCCAACGTGATGGCAACGCTGGAACGCGGCACGATCGCGCCGATCGAGATGATCGCGCGGGCGGTGTGAAGATTGCTGTGCCCTCAACGGGAATTCCGTCTCCTGCAGAGCAATCGCAGATGAATATACAAGCCAAAGAAACCGCCCTTCCCCCGCAAGGGGGGAAGGGGGTTTTCCGTGGTTCGCTCATCAAGAGCGCGGCGGAATCGGACTCAGTCCTTATCCGACTTACGCCGTTGCGGGAGCATGGCGACCAGCATGGCGCCTTTTTCTTCGGAGACGTCGATCTCCGCGACGCCGTCGAGCAGCTTGGCGGCGGTGCGCAAGGCGCCCCAGGCGATGGTGAGCGAGCGCTGGGCGGACTTGCGGTCGGTTGGCTCGCGCGCGGCTTTCAGGATCTCAGCAACGGGCTGAGCGCAACCGCTGGTCTGGATGGTCAGGAGGAGTCTTTCATCGGAGCCGCATTGCCCGCGCAAGGTGATCGCGCCGCCATGTTCGACGCACGCCAACGCGAAATCCAATTGCGCCTCGATCAGCTTGCCGAGCAGGCGGCGCGGCAGGTGGACCAGCGCGGCGGTGGATTCGATCTCCATCTCGAGGACGATGCGGCGGCGCTCGGCATTGCGCTGGCGCTTGGCGAAGATATCCACCACCAGCTCGCGCAACGCGGTCTCAGCGCCGCTCTGCTTGCGGCGCTCCTTGTCCGGGTGGGCCGCGCCATCCAGCAGCGCGCGTGCCTGGTCGATGCCGCTCAGCGCTTCAGACAGGTAGCTCTTGTAGATCGCGACCCCTACGGGGCCGAAAATCTCATCGGTCATCATGTTGATGTTGCGCCCGATGAGGTCGAGGCGCGTGGTCACTTCCTTGGCCAGCTCGTGCAGCAGCTCGGCATTGGCGCGCAGCCCGTTCGGCCCGTCGGCTTGTGCGACAACCAGGCCTACAGCCGGTTTCGGCGTCGCCCAATCGACTTCGCGCAGCACGCAGGCGGTCAAATGCCGGCCGAAGCGCTGATAGGGGTTGGTGAGGATTTCGACCGGTCTGGTGAATCCGCCCGGCAGGCGCAGGATCGCGAGGGCGGGGCCGCGCAGTTTCTCCAGCGCCTGGGGCGACCAGGTCGTGCCGCTGCCATCGTCCACCGCGCGCGACACCAGGGCGGCAAAGGGCGTGCCGATCAAGGCGCCGCCGCTCAACCCGAACATGCGCTCGGCGACGGCATTGGCCATCTCGATGGCGCCGTCCTTGCGCAGGGCGACCACCGCTTCCGGCAGCGCGTCGAGCAGCGCGCGCGCATGATCGTCAGTCTCGTCGCTGGCGGTCGCCATCCAATATTGCAGCGAATCGTCCCGCAGCTTCCGTCGTTCGAGGCATGCGGAGAAACAGAGCCGCGCGACGGAGCGATCCAGCGGCTCGCGCAGCACGTCGTCGATGCCGATCTCGATCGCCTTCTGGGTGGGCGTGCTCTGTACATCGGCGCTGATGACGACGCACACGATGCCGGCGAGCAGCGCGTCGCCACGCAGCGTCTCGATCGCCGCCAGATGCGCGGCGCCTTCGCGCACCAGGTCTACGATCGCAAGATCGAAGCCGCCGGCGCGCAGGATGGCGATGGTCTGCTCGACGTTGCCGGCGCGTTCCGCCGGAGGACGGCCGAGCGCTGCCAACCCGCCGTCGATCGCCGGGAAATCGTCCTCCCGAACGGTGAGCAGCAACGTCCGCCGAACGGCGGTCGCGGCCTCATTCAGTTCGCCCGGATTCGGGCCTGACAGCGAGTTCATGGGCTTCTGACGGCACCCGTTTGTATCGGTTTAGATTGGGGTAACGGGTCTTAAAATTGGGTTAGTTTTTGAGGCAAAGTCAGGTGACCCGGCTGCCGGCTCAGGCCCGAAAGCGGTGCATCTAGCCGCTCGCCGCTGGCAGGGAAAGTTGCCTTTTCAGGGCCTTAGCTGGAGCCGAGGAAGTGGCGCCGGCTCTATTTGGGGGTGGCAGGGGCGGGGGTTCCTGGCTATAGCTTGCCCCATGAATGAAGGGGTCATCCTGCTATCCGGCCTGGTCCTCGGCATCTGGGTCTACCTGATGCTGCTGCACGGTCGCTTTTGGCGCGAGCGGCCGGCAAAGGCGCCGGCCGAGATGCCGAAGCATTGGCCGGAGGTCGCCGCCATCGTGCCCGCGCGCAACGAAGCTCCGGTGGTTGGCGAGGCTGTGCGCTCGCTCCTGCAGCAGGATTATCCCGGCAAGCTGCGTATCATCCTGGTGGACGATCAGAGCAGTGACGGCACGGCCGACATCGTGCACGCCATGGCCGCGGAGCTGGGCGCCGCGGATCGCGTACGCGTGATCTCCGGCAAGGCGCTGCCTGAGGGCTGGACCGGCAAGATGTGGGCTGTTCATCAAGGCTCGGCGGAACTCGAGAATTTCTCCGCTGGCGCCAAATACGTCTGGCTGACCGATGCCGACATCGCTCATGACACCGACTCCTTGCGCGGCTTGGTCGCGCGGGCGGAGGCAGGCAATCTCGCACTTACCTCGCTGATGGCTCGGCTCAAGACCGACACGCTCGCGGAGCGCGCGCTGATCCCGGCCTACGTCTATTTCTTCCAGATGCTCTATCCCTTCGCCTGGGTGAACGATCCGAAGAAGAAGATGGCGGGCGCGGCGGGCGGCTGCATGCTGGTGCAGCGCAAGGTGCTGAAGGCCGCCGGCGGAATTGCGGCGATCAGGAGCGCGCTGATCGATGATTGCGCATTGGGCAAGGCGCTGAAGAAGCACGGGCCGATCTGGCTTGGCCTCGCCGACGGCGCGCGCTCGCTGCGGGGCTATCCTGCCTGGGCTGACATCTGGCGCCTGATCGCGCGCTCGGCCTTCACACAGCTCCAGCATTCATTGTTGATCCTCGCCGCGTGCGTGCTCGGTATGGCCCTCACGTTCCTGGCGCCGCCTTTGCTCTCAATCCAGCATGATATCGGCGTGCGCGTGTTTGGTCTGATTGCTTGGGCGCTGATGGCGCTGACCTATCTGCCGACCCTCGTCTGTTATCGCCAGCCGGTCTGGTGGGCGCCGTTGCTGCCATTGACGGCATTGTTCTATCTGGCGGCGACGGTGGATTCCGCGCGTCGGCATCTGATGGGGCGCGGCGGCGAATGGAAGGGCCGGCTGCAGGCCCAAAAGCAGGCGTGAGCGCGATGAGCGAGGCGGCTTTGGATATCGCGACCCCGTCAGGCAAAGACAAGGGCACCGAGAATTTCCCGGTCGGCTCCGCGCTGATCCGCCCCGACCTGCGCCCGCACGTGCATGCCTACTATCGCTGGGCGCGCATGGCCGACGATATCGCGGACAATCCCGCGCTCTCCGCTGAAGACAAGGTCGCGCGCCTCGACCTCATGGAACTGGTGTTGAAGGATCCCGCGCGCCGCGACGTGCCGGTTGCCGCCGACATGCGCGAGAGCCTGAACGCAACCCGTGTGCCCGCGGTCGATTGCACGGACCTGCTGATCGCGTTCCGCTGGGACGCGACCAAGCTGCGCTACGACGACTGGGCGGACCTGATGACCTATTGCCGCTATTCCGCGTCGCCGGTCGGGCGCTATCTGCTCGACGTCCATGGCGAAGACCCGGCCGGAAAGCACTATTCCGACGCCTTGTGTGACGCGCTGCAAGTCATCAATCATCTGCAGGATTGCAAGGCGGACTATCTGGAGATGAACCGGGTCTATGTGCCGGTCGATCACCTGAAGGCCGAAGGCATCGGCGTCGAAGCGCTCGCGGAGCCCAAGTCTTCGCCGGCCCTGCGTCGCGTGCTCGATCGCCTGCTGGATGAGACCGATGAACTGATGAAGCGCGCGCGCAAGCTGCCCGCTGCCTTGCGCGATACGCGCCTGCGCTGCGAGAGCGCGACCATCGTGCGCCTGGCCGATACACTGATCCATCATCTGCGCAGGCGCGATCCGCTGGCCGAGCGCGTGAAGCTGAAGAAACCGGCGGTCGCCTGGTGCGCGATCCAGGGCATCGCCTGGGCGCTCGCGACCTCCAAACCGAACCGCGTGCCATGAGCGGCAACGGCGCTGTCACAGCCAACATGGCCGGGCTGCAATCGGACATCGCGGCCAAGGTGCAGGCCTCCGGCACCTCGTTCTATGCGGCCATGCGCCTGCTGCCGCAGGCGCGGCGCGACGCCATGTTCGCGATCTATGCCTTCTGCCGCGAGGTCGACGACATCGCCGACGAGCCTGCGGAGATTGAGGACAAGAAGCGGCGGCTCGAAGGCTGGCGGATGGAAATCGCCAAGCTGTATGACGGTGTTCCGCTCAACCCGATTGCCCAAGCCTTGCTGCCCTGCGTCAAGCAGTTCAACCTGCGGTGGGAGGATTTCCTGGCGGTGATCGACGGCATGGAAATGGACGCCGTCGAAGACATCATCGCGCCATCGATGGACAAGCTCGACCTCTATTGCGACCGGGTGGCGAGCGCCGTCGGACGCCTGTCGGTGCGGGCCTTCGGCGCCACGGAACCCGAGGCCGATCAGGTTGCTCACCACCTCGGCCGCGCACTGCAGCTCACCAACATCCTGCGCGACCTGGGCGAGGACGCGGAGCGCGGCCGGCTTTACCTGCCGGTTGAGCTGCTGCACGCCGCCGGCATCTTTGAGCACGAGCCGATGAAGGTGGTCACTCATCCCAAGGTGCGGGAGGCCTGCCAGGCGCTGGCGCGGCGCGCGCGCCAGCATTTCGCCGGCGCCCATGTCGCGATGGCGGCGTGCGCCAAGGGGCCGATGCGCCCGGCCGCCATCATGGGCGGCGTCTATCGCGCGATCCTGGAGCGCCTGGTAAAGGCCGATTGGCGCGATCCCTTCGCGCGCATCTCGCTGCCCAAGTGGCAGAAGATCTGGCTCGCCTTCCGGTACGGGTTCCTGTGAGCTTGCCTAGGTCTCCGCAGGGCCGCCGTGTCCACGTGATCGGCGC
This sequence comes from Dongiaceae bacterium, assembly GCA_035695765.1. Lineage (GTDB taxonomy): Bacteria > Pseudomonadota > Alphaproteobacteria > Dongiales > Dongiaceae > Dongia_A. The sequence continues at coordinate 8,161 of DASRRI010000141.1, read as the reverse complement.
CGGCCTTGCTGGTCTTGCCGCTGCCGTGCGCATGGCAAAGGCGGGCGCGCATGTGCGGCTCTACGAAGCGGCGCAAAGCGCCGGCGGGCGCTGCCGCTCCTACGTCGATGCCGAACTTGGCTGCAGGGTCGACAACGGCAATCATCTGCTGGTCTCCGGCAACGAAGCAGCGATGGCCTATGTCGCGGAGATCGGCGCCGCCGCGACCTTCATCGCGCGCGAGATGGCGGATTTCCCGTTCATGGACCTGACGAGTGGCGAGCGCTGGTCGGTGCGGCCGACCGACCACCGCTTTCCGTGGTGGATCCTGCTTCAGCACCGCCGCGTCGCCGGCTCGCGGAGCTGGGACTATCTGCAGGCGCTGAAGCTGCGCCGGGCCAGTCCGAGTGATACGGTTGCGGCTATACTGCCGAAAAATTCGATCCTCTATGAGCGGCTGTGGAAACCGCTGACCGTGGCCGCCCTCAATACCCAGCCCGAAGAAGCCTCGGCGCGGCTGCTCTGGTCTCTGTTTTCGGAGACCTTCGGCCGCGGCGGCGCGGCGCTCCACGCGCTGCTGCCGCGCGAAGGGCTGTCGGAAAGCCTGGTCGATCCGGCGCTGAGGCAGCTGGCGGCGCGCGGCGCGCAAATCTCCTTCGGCCATCGCCTGCGCAGCCTTGCCATCACCGCGGGTGCGGTCGCATCGCTCGATTTCGGCGCCAAGGGCCGGGTCGATGTCGCCGCCGATGAGGCCGTATTGCTCGCCGTCAATGCGCCGGTGGCGGTCGAGCTGCTGCCCGACCTCGCCGCGCCGACCGAGTTCCGTGGCATCGTCAACGCGCATTACCGGATCGAGCCGGCCAACACGGCCCCGCACAGCTTCCTCGGCGTCATCGGCGGGACGGCGGAATGGGTCTTCGCGAAGCCGGGCCACGTCTCCGTCACGATCAGCGCGGCGGAGCACCTCATCGACCGCGCGGCAGAGGATCTGGCGCAGGCGATCTGGCGGGACGTCCAGCGCGCGTTAGAGCTGGGCAGCACCCCCATGCCGCAATGGCGCATCGTGAAAGAGAAGCGCGCCACCTTCGCCGCCACGCCTGCGCAATTGCGCCGGCGCCCCGGCCCTGTGACACCGCATCACAACATGTTCTTAGCCGGTGATTGGACGGACACAGGTTGGCCATCTACCATCGAAGGTGCGATTCGCTCCGGATTCGCGGCGGCGCAGGCGATCGCGGGCCAGTAGACCCGCCATATTGACGGCGCATTTCGCCGCTAAAAAGAGCTGAGACTGCAGAAGTGGGGAGAGGTGCGCATGCTGGCTGCCAGCATCACCCCGACCGGACCTGAACGGACAGGCTATGCCGATGCGCCGGGCGGCCGCATCTGGTGGCGCATGGATGGCGTGCGGCACCTCAAGTCGAGCCGTGTGCCGCTGATCGCCATTCACGGCGGCCCCGGCGGAGCTCACGACTACCTGCTGCCGCTAACACGGCTGAGCGAAGAACGCACAGTCATCCTGTACGACCAGCTCGATTGCGGAGAGTCCGACAAGCCGGACAATCCTAACAATTGGAACGTCGATCGCTTCGTCGCCGAAGTCGATGCCCTGCGCAAGGCGCTCGAGATCGATCGCTGCATCCTGTTTGGCCATTCCTGGGGCGGCCTGATTGCGGTGGAATATGCCACGCGCAATGCGCCGGGATTGCAGGGCGCGATCTTCGCTTGTCCCCTCATCAGCACCGCGCGCTGGGTCGCCGACAACGCGGCGCATCGCACCGCGCTGCCTGTCGAGGTGCAGATCACGCTTGATCGCCATGAGGCGGCGGGCACGACAAGCGAGCCCGAATACCAGGCTGCGCTGGGAATCCTGATGAAGCGGCATTTCTGCCGCGCAAGTCAGGAGCCGCTGGAAATCACCCGGCTGTTTCGCAAGCTCAACAGTAAACTCTATCGCACGCTCTGGGGCGCGGACGAGTTCGTCTGCACCGGTACGCTCAAGGACTATGACGGCAGCATCCTGTTGCCGCGCATCGGCGTGCCCTGCCTCTTTGTCTGCGGCGAATACGATCAATCGACGCCCGCTGCCAATCGCGACTACGCGTCGCTGACGCCCGATTGCAAGGTCTCGGTCATTCCCGGCGCCAGCCACATGCCCATGTTCGAAAATCCGACGGCGTTTTTGACAGCACTACGATGGTTCTGCGGGACTTAAGTCCGAATATCGATGCAACTATTCCTTTTGAGATATGGCCGGCTCACCACAAGTTGAAAAAATCACCTTTAATCCAGCAGGGCTCCTTGACTCGTAACAAGCTGCGGCTATGGTTAAGCGCTGGTTAACGAGAGGTTGGCTCGTATACTATTCACTAACCATGTTTTTGCAGCGAGGAGGGGAACGTGGTGAATCGGACACAATCCGTAGAGCGTGAGGCTGGGATCGGCGATATTCTGGTGAAGATCCGCGGCCGGCACTATCTCATTCCGGCGGAAGCGATCGGCAGCCCGCTCGAGGATGGCGGCACCGAAATTCTCGGTATGCTTGAAAAAGAAATGGCCGCGTTGGGCGAAGCCCAGGAGTCGCGGCTGGTCGCGGTCGAGCTCGGCGAGACCGAGGACGACCGCAACGCCCGCGCGATCAGCGCGCGGCAGAGCCGTCAATGCGTGCGTCAGGCCCGCCAGTGCGTCCGGCAGGCTCGTCAGTGCGCGCGGCAAGCGCGGCAGTGCGTCAGGTCGGCGCGTGCCATTCATCCGCAGGCAGTCTGATCGACCGCTTGCGACGTGGACCAGTCGAACGCGGTCGCGTCTAAGACCTATTTGCGCGGAACACATCGGCTAGTCGCGCCAGCGGAAACGCTGGCGCGATTTCGCCATTGTGCCGCTCCGATGGGAATCACGCGCTTGGCCGACGTCACCGGCCTCGATTATCTCGGCATCCCCGTCATCATGGCGTGCCGGCCCAATTCGCGCGCATTGTCGGTTGCGCAGGGGAAGGGGCTGGATATTGACGCCGCGCGCGTCTCTGGCTTCATGGAATGCGCAGAGACTTTCCACGGCGAGCATATCGACCTGCCGGTACCGGTCGCGTCGCGCTACGCTTTGGCGCGGGATCGCCGCGTCATCGATCTCGATCTGGTCCCCAGGTCGCAAGACTTCAGCGCAACGGATCGCACCGAGCTTCCCTGGATAGAGGCGCAGGATCTGATCGACGGCGAGCCGATCTGGGTGCCGTACGACCTCATCCATACCGACTGCCGCGAAGTGCGCGAACATGAAAGCCGCGGCGACTTCCCGGTCTGCAGCAACGGGCTCGCCTCCGGCAACAGCCGACTCGAGGCCATTCTCTCCGGCCTCTATGAAATCATCGAGCGTGACGCCAATGCCTTGTGGGCGCTGCGCCCGCGGGCTTCGCGCGCGGCGACGCGGCTCGATCTCGACAGCGTGGACGATTCCGCCTGCCGCGACCTGATCGACCGGTTGACCGACGCCAAGATGATGCTGTCGGTCTGGGACATGACCAGCGACCTCGGCGTCGCCGCTTTCTTTGTCCGCCTGCGCGAGGGGCCGGGGAACAGCCGGATGCCGCTGGGCGCCTTTTGCGGCGCCGGGTGCCATCTCTCGCGCGGCATCGCCCTGTCGCGGGCGATCACCGAGGCGGCGCAGTCGCGGTTGACCTATATTTCCGGTTCGCGTGACGACCTGAAGCGCCACGCCTATGAGGAGCCGGCGCAGCAGAGGTTGCAGGAGTTTGCCAACAAGCTGTGGGAGAACCGGGTGCAGGCGCGCCGGTTCACCGACATCCCGAACATTTTCCGCGGCGATTTCGACTCAGACCTCGCGCTCCTGTTGGACAAGGTGAAGGCGGCCGGCGTCCCGCACGTTTGCGTCGCCGATTTGACCAAGCCGGAATTCGGCATCCCGGTGGTTCGTCTGATGGTGCCCGGCCTGGAACTCGACCCGGAAGACGCGCCCGACTATGTTCTTGGGGAGCGCGCACACCGTTTCGAACAGGCCCAGATCGAACAGGCCCACCCATGAGCATTGTCGTTTTCGCTGGACCATCCCTTGGCCGCGCCAGCGCATCCGTGCCCGGCCTCGAATTCCTGCCGCCGGCGGCGGAGGGCGACATCTACCGGGCTGCTTGCCAGGGCCCGCGCGCCATCGCGTTGATCGACGGCTTTTTCGAGGCCCAGCCAGCGGTCTGGCACAAAGAGATCCTGTGGGCGATGTCGGAAGGAATCCATGTCTTTGGCGCCGCCAGCATGGGTGCCTTGCGCGCGGCGGAGCTGTGGACCTTCGGCATGGCGGGTGTCGGGGCGATCTTCCGCGCCTACCGGCGCGGGCTCATCAATGACGATGCCGAGGTGGCTGTGCTGCACGGTCCGGCGGAGCTGGGCTATCCCTCCGTCACCGAAGCTCTGGTGAACGTTCGCGCGAACCTGTCGCGGGCGCGGGCTGCGGGGATCCTCTCAGTGGAGACGCGCCGTCTGGTCTTCAGGAGCGCCGCCGCCATCTACTATAAGGACCGCACCTGGGAGCGGATCTTGTATGCGGCGATCGGTAACGGCCTGACGTCGGATGAAGCGACGACGCTCAAAGCCTGGCTCAAGAAGAACAGCATCGATCTCAAGCGCCGCGACGCTCGCGCGTTGATCGATCTGGTGAAGAACCGGCAAGACGGCTTCGAACAGCCCTTGCAGGTGTCCTTCGAATTCGAAGATACGAGCTTCTGGCAGGCGCTCATGGACCGGCACGAGCCGGACCCCGAAGCGGAACTGAAGAGCGCCAGCTAAGAGCCAGAAAATAAAACACTTTCTGTATCAAAGCTCAGGCCTTTAATCTTCTTTATTCCACCCCATCTCTGACTATACTGCGGACCATCTTTTCCCGGCATTCGAGGACGAACAATCATGTCGCAAGCAGCGCTCAAGAAACCATCCGCCTTGTTGCTCAAGGACCCGAGCCTGTTCCGCCAACAGTGCTACATCAATGGCCAATGGGCCGATGCCGACAGCGGCAAGACCATCGACGTCACCAATCCCGCCACCGGCGATGTGCTGGGCACCATCCCCAACATGGGGACAGCTGAGACCCGCCGCGCGATCGAAGCGGCGAACGCCGCCTGGGCCGGCTGGCGCAAGAGGACGGCAAAGGAGCGCGCCAACATCTTGCGCAAGCTCTTCAACCTGATGATGGAGAACCAGGAGGACCTGGCCATCCTGATGACGGCCGAGCAGGGCAAGCCGATGGCCGAGTCCAAGGGCGAGGTCGCCTATGCCGCTTCCTTCATCGAGTGGTTCGCGGAAGAGGGCAAGCGCACCTATGGCGATGTCATTCCCGCGCACCAGGCCGACAAGCGCATCGTGGTGACCAAGGAGCCGGTCGGCGTCGTCGCGGCCATCACGCCGTGGAACTTCCCCTCTGCCATGATCACCCGCAAGGCCGGCCCGGCAATGGCCGCCGGCTGCCCGATCGTGCTGAAGCCCGCGACCCAGACGCCGTTCTCGGCCCTGGCGCTGGCTGAGCTGGCGCACCGCGCCGGCGTTCCGGCGGGCATCTTCAATGTCGTCACCGGCTCCGCCACCCAGATCGGCGGCGAGATGACGGGCAACCCGCTGGTGCGCAAGCTGACCTTCACCGGCTCGACCGAGATCGGCAAGATCCTGCTCGAGCAATGCGCCAAGTCGGTCAAGAAGACCTCGATGGAATTGGGCGGCAACGCGCCCTTCATCGTGTTCGACGATGCCGACCTCGACGCCGCGGTCGAGGGCGCAATCATGTCCAAGTATCGCAACACCGGCCAGACCTGCGTGTGCGCCAACCGCATCCTGGTGCAGGACAGCGTCTATGACGCCTTCGCCGCCAAGCTGACCACTGCGGTCGGCAAGCTGAAGGTCGGCGACGGCCTGAAGGGCGAGACCCAGCAAGGTCCGCTGATCGACATGAAGGCGGTCGCCAAGGTCGAGGAGCATATCGCCGACGCCGTGAAGAAGGGCGCCAAGGTCGTTTCAGGCGGCAAGCGCCACTCGCTCGGCCATAGCTTCTTCGAGCCCACCATCCTCGTGAACGTGACGACTGATATGGCGGTGGCGCGCGAAGAGACCTTCGGCCCGGTTGCGCCGCTGTTCCGCTTCAAGACCGAGGACGAGGCGGTGAAGCTGGCGAACGACACCGAGTTCGGCCTCGCCGCCTATTTCTATGCCCGCGACCTCGGCCGCGTCTGGCGGGTGGCGGAGCAGATCGAATCCGGCATCATCGGCATCAACACCGGCATCATCTCCACCGAAGTGGCGCCGTTCGGCGGCGTCAAGGAGTCCGGCATCGGCCGCGAAGGCTCGAAATACGGCATCGAGGACTATCTCGAGATCAAGTACCTCTGCATGGGCATCTAAGGCCCAAACATCCGGTTTGCCGCGAACGGGCGGGACCTTTGGTCTCGCCCGTTCTGCTTTGCGGGCCTATTCCTCGACCTCCGGCGGCAACTGCGTGATGATGATCTTGTCGATGCGGCGGCCGTCCATATCCACGACCTCGAAGCGATAGCCGGCGAACTCCATCGACTCTCCGACCTGGGGCAGGCGTCCCATCTGGTGGAGCACCAGGCCGGCCACCGTGCTGTATTCAGGATCGGACAATCCCCGCGCACCGATAGTCCGCTCCAGGTCCGCCATCCGTACTCTTCCATCCACCAGCCAGGAGCCGTCCTGGCGATTGACGATCCCCGGCTCGTCCGAGGCATCTTCCGCGAATTCGCCGGCGATGGCGGCGAAGATGTCGCGCGGCGTTACGATGCCCTGCACGCCGCCATATTCGTCGAGCACGATCGCGAGGTTGGCCGCCTGCTGGCGGAACAGGTCGAGCAGGCGCAGCACCGTCGTGCTCTCATGGACAGTCAGCGCCTGGCGCAGGCAGGCGCGCGGGTCCATCGTCTTGCCGGTGGCGACCTGGGCCAGCAGGTCCTTGACGTGCACGAAGCCCAGCACCTCGTCGATGGTGCCTTCACACAGGGCCTGCCGCGAATGCTCGGCGGCGAGGATCTTCGGCATGAGTTCCACAACATCATCCTTGGCATCGAGCCATTCGATATCGGGCCGGGGCGTCATGATCGTACGCACCGAGTGGTCGGCCAGGTGCAGGACGCCCTCGATCATGTGGCGCTCCTGCTGCATGAAGACGCCGGTCTCGGTGCCCTCGGCGATCATGACCTTGATCTCTTCCTCTGTGATCTTGTTCTCCGCCCTGTGCCGCACGCCGACGAGGCGCAACAGCCCTTCGGTCGAGACCCGGAGCGCGAAGACGATAGGCGTGCCGATCTTTGCCAGCAGCACCATGGGCAGCGTCACACGCATGGCGATCGCCTCGGCATGGCTCATCGCGATGCGCTTCGGCACCAGTTCGCCCACCACCAGCGACAGGTAGGTGATGATGGCGACCACCAGGCTGACGGCGAGCGGATAGGCGTAGTCCCCCACCAGCGGCCATTGCTCGATCATCGCGGCGACCGGCACGGACAAGGTGGCGCCGCTATAGGCACCGGCGACGATGCCGACCAGGGTGATGCCGATCTGCACCGTCGCCAGGAACTGGGTCGGGTCCTCCGCCAATTGCAGGGCGCGCCGTGCGCCGCGATGTCCACGATCGGCCAACGGCTTCAGCCGCGCACGCCGCGACGAGACAATCGCGAGCTCGGACATGGCAAAGAAGCCGTTCAGGAGCACGAGAAGCAGGACGATGGCGACCTCGACCAGGAACGAGGCGCCAGAAAATTCTTCAGACATGGTGCGGCGGCGTCACTTTGATGCAATTCACCACGATCAGATGGTCCGTGAACATGGCTGCGGCAAGAAAACTCTTGTCAGCCTGCGGTCAGTAAAGCTAGTTGGACCTCATTGCGCGGCGCGGATCGTGCTGAATTTGTTAGAAAATATTCAAACAGAGGCGCACTCTGCCGATGCGCGGCAACACGCGCACTTTCTGGGGGACACAATGCCGAACGGCAATCCGCTGAAGCGGAAGCTGCAGGCGGGGCAAGCTTGCTTTGGTGCCTGGATGCTCAGCCCCTCTGCCGACATGGCGGAGATCCTGGGCTATGCCGGCATGGATTTCCTGCTGCTGGATCATGAGCACGGGCAGGGCAGCATTGATCAGGCGATCGGTCAGCTGCGCGCCATCAAGGGCAGCG
>DASRRI010000140.1:0-27894 GCA_035695765.1 Dongiaceae bacterium | reverse complement strand
CTTCTATACCCAATGGTACTGGAAGGTGGACCTGCATAACCTGATGCACTTCCTTAGCCTGCGCGCCGACGCGCACGCGCAATATGAGATCCGCGTCTATGCCGACATCATGGTCGACCTCATGAAGCGCTGGGTGCCGCTGACGGCCGAAGCCTTCGTCGAGCATCGGCTGCATGGCGTCACTTTGTCCAAGTCCGCCTGGGACACGATCAAGCGTATGCTGGCGGGCGAAACCGTCACCCAGGAAGCGAGCGGCCTCGGCAAGCGCGAATGGAACGAGCTGCAGGCCCTCCTGAAGGAGTGAGTTTGGCGGCGAAGCCGAAGCTCTATTACAACTCCGCCTGCCCGGTCTGCCGCACCGGCATCGAACAGCAGCGCGCCAAGATGGACGAAATGCTGCCGGAGGGCAGCGACACCATCGCCTGGTGCGACATCGCCGCGACGCCGGGCGCCGCCACCGAGATCGACCGCAGCGTCGATCAGATCCGCCACAGCCTTCACATGATCGACGAGCACGGCCGCCTGCTGGTCGGCGCCGATGTCGCGATCGCCGTCTGGGCGATGACGCCGGGCCGGCGCTGGCTCGGCTGGCTGGTCGGGCTGCCGGGCATTCGGCAATTGGCGCGCTGGGGCTACAACCGCTTCGCCGACCGCCTGTTCGCCTGGAACAAGCGGCATGGGCGGTGGTAGGGATTGCCTATCACGGTGATAGGCAAGCCTTGACCTCCTGAGCCACCTTCACCTATCATGATGATGGTCGAGATGGACAAGGTCGCTGCCAAGAATGCGGTCAAGGCGCTTGCTTTAGGCGATCGGATCGTTTTCACGCTACACGCCAAGAAGCGCAATCCGGCCCGTGAGAAATTCCCGCTGACGCGCGAGCAGGTGAAGAACTACCTCATTCATGGCGTTGTTATGGAAGGTCCCGCTCCCGACATGAAAGAGCCGGACGGCTGGAAGATGCGACTGACAAGACTGCGCGATCAGGAAAAGCATAAAGTCGCGTGCGTTCTGATCGTGGACAAGAACGTTCTCGTCATCACCGCCTATGGATATGCCAGGAGATCACGATGAAGAAGCCGTATCACTACACCGAATGCGGCCTGGACTACGTTTATCTCCTGGATGGCTTCGAGGTTACCAAAACGGCATACGGTCCGGCTGTCCAGGTGGCAAACGCGAGCAAACTCGATCGTGCCATCGCGCAGATCGTCGTGCGGGATCAGAACCGGCTGACCGGCCAGGAAGTCCGGTTCCTGCGCGGCCTGCTGGACATGACGCAGGCCGAGTTGGGGAGCGCTCTCGGCAAGGATGCGCAGACTGTGGCGCGATGGGAAAAGGGCAAGACCGAGATCCCGCCCACTGAAGATATCGCGATCCGACAGATCTATTTGGAGAAGACAGGACACCGGCAGCGCTTCATCGACACCAGCCGCCGGGTGGCAGATTTGAAGACACGCGTCGGAGAAGTGAGATTCAAGGTCAAGGGCCGTCAGAACTGGACCATGGCCCCCTGAAGGGCATTGCATCACGCGGCCGCGCAATATAAAAACATATATGCTTCTTTATATGAGAGGCACCGAATGTCCATCCTCGCGAAGCTGCTGACGGAGTCCGAGGCCTACGATCCGGAATATGGCGGTGGGCTCTGCAACCACTTGCCGCTGGCGCTGACGGCGCTGGACCAGATGGGCGCCACGCCCAGCCAGCTCAGCGACTATCGCCGCACGCATGTGTCCTGGTTGGAGAAGCTGCCGGACCGCGAGGCTGCGCCGACCGGGGCTTGGCCGTTCCGCAAGGCGGATCATGCAGGCTTCATCGATCTGCAAGCCGACTTCCGGCAGCGCATCGCGCGCGCGGGCTGGGAGCCGGTGTTGCGGGCGACGTTGCCCGAGCTCGCGCCCGGATTGTCGGCGGCGGCGTTCCATGGGCTGATCCGCACCGTGATGGGCGTGACCAGCAAGCACGACGGCGAGATCGCGGCCGGCCTCGCCTATTGGGCGGCGCACTGGCAGCGCCTCGGTGTCGCGCTCGGTGGGCCGGCCGAAGGCGTGCCGTCGGCAGACCCATTGCTGCTGCTGGAGCGCGTGCGCAACGATCCGCGCTTCGCGTTCGATCCAAAGTCAGCGCCGGGCCTGATCGACGACGCCTTGCTGGCGGTCGGCGGCCTGAGCGGCTTCGGCGAGATGATCGACTGGCTCGATCCTGCCGTCGGCACGGTAGGAGATATCGCGCGTGCCGCAGGCGCGCTGTATGGCGCGACCGGCGATTTCACGGCGCTTCACACCGTCACAGCCACGCAAGCGGTATCGGTGCTGCTGCCCTACGTGCAGGAGCCGAAGATCTTGCTGCCGTGGCTGTGGCAGGGCGTTGCCGCCGCCTACATCGCGATCGGACGTCCGGCGATTCCCACAACGGACACGATCGAAGCCTGGCGTGTCACGGAAACGCCGCCTTGGCCCGACCTGCTACGCAGCGCTTTGTCACAAGAAGACGAGCATACGGTGAAGCTGTGTTATTCAGCTTTGTCGCTCGGACGACTCACCGGCGAGCGCCTGTTCCGCTGGCTGGCCGCGCGCGAGGTCGGCGCGCTCAAGAACACGGGGCTGCCGGCATGGCGGACGTAGGCAGCTCGGCTTCGGACACCGCCACGCCATCCACCTGCCGCATGCTCTGTGCCATTTGTGACAGGATGGCCTGCATCTGTTGCGGCGGTACAGCTCTGATCTCATAGAAAGTGATTTCAAAAGCGCAGACGCTGAAAGGGTTGGCAGCGATGATCACCAGATCGGCGGTCGACAACTCCACACGCGTGAGCAATCGCGTGTCGGGGTCTGGTATTTGCATGACATCAATTTCGAAGGCGTGTGCCTTAGCGAAAGTCTGAATCTGCCGCAGGAAGGCGTCTTGGCTTGCCGTGTTGACAACTGCAGTCATGTATCGGCTCGGGACCAACGACGTATCGTCGGCGCATACGGGTGCACTGGCCAGGAGCGTGATACTGAGAGGCGCTGCCGCCAGAAACCGCAGCATGGCCTTACTGCACCACGATGCGCGGGCCCTGGCGCGCCTGGGCGGCGGAGAGCTTGGCCCAGACCTTCTGCGCGATGTCGCGATAGGCGGCGGCGTGGGGTGACTTGGGGTCGCTCACCACGATCGGATGGCCGCCGTCGGAGGTTTCCCGGATCGCGATGTCGAGCGGGATCTCGCCGAGGAAGTCGACGCCGAACCGCTCGGCTTCGCGCTTGGCGCCACCGTGGGAGAAGATGTCGCTGCGCTCGCCGCAATGAGGGCAGGCGAAATAGCTCATGTTCTCGATGATGCCGAGGACCGGCACGTCGACCTTGCGGAACATGTTGAGGCCCTTCTTGGCGTCGAGCAGGGCGATGTCCTGCGGGGTCGAGACGATGACGGCACCGCTGAGCGGCACATTCTGCGACATGGTCAGCTGGGTATCGCCGGTGCCGGGCGGCAGGTCGCACACCAGCACATCCAATTCGCCCCACGCCACGTCGCGCAGCAATTGGGTGATCGCGCTCATCACCATCGGGCCACGCCAGATCATCGGCGTCTCTTCATCGATCAGGAAACCCATCGACATGACCTTGATGCCGTGGTTCTGCATCGGCTCCATGACCTTGCCGTCCTTGCTGGTCGGCTTGCCGGTAATGCCCATCATGCGCGGCTGCGAAGGGCCATAGACATCGGCGTCGAGCAGCCCGACCTTCAGCCCATTGGCATGCAAACCGAGCGCGAGATTGACGGCAGTGGTGGACTTGCCGACGCCGCCCTTGCCGCTCGCCACTGCGATGATGTGCTTGATGCCGGGCAGGGACAGGCGCCCGCCACCCGGCTGAGCGTGAGCGTGTGCCTGAGGTTTGGCGGGGCCGGTTGGCCGCTGCGCAGTTTGCGGCGCGGCGCGGTGGGCGGTCAGCACAACGGTGGCGCTCAGCGCACCCGGCAGAGCCATAATCGCTTTTTCCGCCGCCTTGCGCACCGGTTCCATCACCGGCGCCTGTGACGGATCGACCTCGATGGCGAAACCGACATGGCCCTCGCGCAGCATCAGCCCGCTCACCATGCCGGCCGCCACGATATCGCCGCCCCCAGCGCTCACGCCTGCTGGCAGGCGGACGGCGCGCAGCGCCTCCAAGATCTGGGTTTCGGTGAGGGCCATGCTTGAAACACCTTTGCGGGCGGACGATATGCGATAAGCGGCTCGGCCGGGCCCGCTTGGAGGGGCGTCCTAAGAGGGTTCACCCACATTGCGCGACCGGCGCGCCCCTGTCATATAAGGCCGCGGGTCGGCGATGCAATTCATAGATTGCAGCCGGCCCAGACGACCAGGGCAGGAACTTCCGTTCCGGCCCCAAAGACGACAAATTTTCCAGGAATAATCTGGAGTTATCATGGCTTGGAACAATCAGGGCGGCCCATGGGGCGGTGGTGGCGGCGGTCAGGGCGGCGGGAACAGCCCGTGGTCGCGCGGCCCCGGCGGTGGGGGACAGCCGCCCGATTTCGAGGAGATGCTGCGCCGCGGCCAGGACCGCATGAAGAACCTGGTTCCTGGCGGCATGGGGCCGGGCAAGGTCGGCGCCCTGATCGCCGGCCTGGCGGTGCTGCTCTGGGCGGCCAGCGGCCTCTATCAGGTCCAGCCCTCGGAAGTGGGCGTCCCGCTGATCTTCGGTAAGTCCACGGGCGAAACGACGGAGAACGGCCTGCATTGGAACTGGCCGGCACCGATCGGCGCGGTCCTTACCCCCAACGTCTATGAACGCAACCAGGTCGAGATCGGCTTCCGCGGCAATGTCACGGGATCCATCACCGGCGGCAATACCATCGACGAAGAAAGCCTGATGCTGACCGGCGATGAGAACATCGTCCAGGTCGAAGCGGTTGTGCAGTGGCATATCGACGACGTGCAGAAATATCTGTTCGAGATCCGCGACCCGAACGAGAGCCAGTCACCCGATGAGCCGAAGAACGACACCGTCAAGAATGCGGCAGAAGCCGCGATCCGAGAAATGGTCGGCCAGAACAACTTCGAGTACCTCCTGACGACCGGCCGCGAACTAATCGGCGCGCAGGCGCAAACCCTCGCGCAGGGCGTTCTCGACCGGTACAACTCCGGCATCCGGATCGACAGCCTGTCACTGCAGCAGGTGGCTCCACCGCAGGAGGCGATCGAAGCCTTCATCGACGTGCAGAAGGCCAAGACCGACAAGGACACGATGGTCAACCAGGCCAACGCCTACTTCAATCAGGTGACCCAGGAGGCGCAGGGCCAGGCGCAGCAGATCATCAAGCAGTCCGAAGGCTACAGGGCGGAGAAGATCGCGATCGCCCAGGGCGATACCCAGCGCTTCCTGTCGGTGTTCGAGCAGTACAAGAAGAATCCCGACGTGACCTCGCGCCGACTCTACCTGGAGACTCTCGAAGGAATCATGCAGGGCATGAACAAGGTGCTGATCGACAACGGCACCGGCCAGGGCGGCGCTGTTCCGTACCTCCCGCTGGATCAGCTGATGAAGCAGCAGAAGCCGGCATCACCGCGGACCGAACCGCAAAGTTCCGGGGCGCCGGCTGACGGCTCCGGCGGCACCACCATCTCGAACACGGGGGCGAACTGATGAACCGCACAATAGGCATCAGTGCCATCCTGGCGGTTGCGGCCCTGGTGGTGCTTTATTCCGCGACCTTCTTCGTCCAGCAGTCGGCCAACGCAGTGGTGGTCCGCTTCGGCAAGCTGATCGACACCGTTATCAACGAGCCGGGGCTCCATTGGCGAGTCCCCTTCATCGACCACGTCTTCTATATCGACCGGCGCGTGATCAATATCGACGCTCCGTCCTTCACGGTCACGACCGAGGATCAGAAGCGGATCATCATTTCCGCCTATGTGCGTTATCGCATCCTCGATCCCGAAACCTTCTACCGTGTCGCGCGTGCCGAGGCCGGGGCAGAGCGCCGCATCATCGCGGTCCTCAACCAGGTGCTGCGAGACGAGTTCGGCTCGGTTCCCATGCAGGACGTCCTGACGGAGAAGCGCGCGACGCTGATGACCGAGGTCACCAACCGGTTGAAGCCGCAGGGCAAGAACTTCGGCATCGACGTGGTCGATGTCCGGTTCAAGCGCGTCGACCTGCCGGTGGAGAACAGCGAAGCGATCTACAAGCGCATGAAGACCCAGCGCGCCCAGGAGGCCGCTACTTTCCGCGCGCAGGGCGACCGCGAAGCCCGCGAGAAGCGGGCCGAAGCCGACAAGCAGGTGGTCATTCTGCTCGCCGACGCTCGCCGCCAGGCCGAGATCACGCGTGGCCAGGGCGATGCGGACGCGGCCCGGATCTACAATGACGCCTTCGGCCAGGATGAGAAGTTCTTCGACTTTTATCGCTCGCTGAAGGCGATGCAGACCGGCCTCGGCGGCAACAATACGACCTTTGTTGGGGAGCCGAAGGGCGATTTCTTTCGCTTTTTCGAGCAGAACCAGGGCGCCGGCGGGCAGCTCCCGGCTCAGCCGCGGCAATAGGGCCGCAACAATTGAGACTATGACGGGTTTGTGATCCGAAAGATCGGTCGATCGGCCATGATTTGAGGATTATGATCGGGACATAGCGCCGGAGCATAGACCGGTGCGCGATCGATCCGATATGCGCGGAGGGAACTTTGAACGTCATGAATAACGGGGCCACCCGCAACAAAAGCCGCGCCGTGGCGCGGGCGGTGGCTGAGGACGCGACCTTACGCGCGAGCATCTGGCTGCGGCTCGCAATCGGCACGGTTCTGACCGCGCTGGCGCTGCTGTGGGCGCAGCAGGCTTTTGCGCGCTCCGCGCCGGAGAGCTTTGCCGATCTGGTGGATCACGTGCTTCCCGCCGTGGTCAACGTCTCCAGCACCCAGAAGGTGCCGCAGGACCAGCAGCAGCAGGATCTGGACGAGATGTTCCGCGACTTCCTGGACCGGCGCGAAGGTGAGCCGGACCAGCAGAAGCCGCGCGGCGGAACCTCGCTCGGCTCCGGCTTCATCATCGATTCGGCCGGCTACATCGTCACCAACAACCATGTGATCGAAGACGCCGAAGAGATCATGGTGCTGACCCATGACAATGAAGAGCTGAAGGCAACGATTGTCGGGCGCGACGAGAAGACCGACCTCGCGCTGCTCAAGGTTGAACCGAAGCATCCGCTGCCTTTCGTGACCTGGGGCGATTCCGAAGTTCTGAGGATCGGCGACTGGGTGATGGCGATCGGCAATCCATTCGGCCTCGGCGGCTCGGTCACGGCGGGCATCGTCTCGGCACGCCAGCGCGACATCAATTCCGGCCCATATGACGACTACATTCAGACCGACGCCTCGATCAATCGCGGCAATTCCGGCGGCCCGATGTTCAACATGGATGGCCAGGTGGTCGGCATCAACACGGCGATCTTCTCGCCCTCGGGCGGCTCGGTCGGCATCGGTTTCGCGATCCCCTCGAACCTCGCCAAGCCGATCATCGCGCAGATCAAGCAGTTCGGGAAAGCCAAGCGCGGCTGGCTCGGCGTGCGGATCCAGACCGTAAGCCCGGAGCTTGCCGAAGGCCTGCGCCTCAAGGATCCCAAAGGCGCGCTGGTCGCCAGCGTCACCAAGGACGGCCCGGCGGACAAGGCCGGCATCAAGCAGGGTGACGTCGTGCTGAAGTTCGACGGCAAGGAGATCACGCAGATGCGCGGCCTGCCGCGCATCGTGGCGGAGACCGAGACCGGCAAGGTCGCGGACGTGGTGCTGTGGCGCAAGGGCCAGGAAGTGACCTTGAAGGTCGCGGTCGGCGAACTGACCGAGGAAGCCGAGCAGAAGACCCTGGCCAGCGTCGAAGCGAAGCCCAACCCGGCTGCCACCGTCGACCTCCTCGGCCTGAAGCTCTCAGCCATCACCGACGAACTGCGCAAGAAGTTCCAGATCCCGGCCGATGCCGAAGGCGTCGTGGTGGTGGACGTGGCGCAGACGGGACCCGCAGCCGAGAAGGACATGCGCCCTGGCGACGTGATTGCGGAAGTGGACCAGAAGGCGGTGACGTCGCCGGAGGATGTCAGCCAGCGCGTCAAGGCCGCGCAGGACAACGGCTACCGGGTCGTCACGCTGCTGGTCAACCGCGCCGGCGAATTCCAATGGATCGCGCTGAAGATCACGCCGTAAGGCGCGGCTACTCGCTTTCGACTGAAGCCGCGTTCTCACTCATACTGTCATCCCGGCCAAGCCGCGCTGTGCTTGGCCGGAATGACAGGTAGAGAAGAGGCCGAGTTGCTATGTGCTACTCGACGAATTCGTTGCGCTTATATCCCTGCAGATAGAGCAGCCCCGTCGGGCCGGCATAATCGAGCCACACGGGGATTGTCTGCTTGACCTTCGGCTTGCCGCAGAAGGCGATGCCGAGGCCGGCTTCTTGCAGCATCGGAATGTCGTTGGAGCCGTCGCCGATTGCCAGCGTCTCGGTTGGTGCAAGATTACGCTCGGCGAGCAGGCGTCGCAGTGTCGCGACCTTGCCGGCTGGGTCCATGATCGGCAGCGGAATGCGGCCGGTCAGCTTGCCGTCGATCAGTTCGAGATCATTGGCGACGTCGCAATCAAAGCCGATAAGGTCGCGCACCCGGCTGGTGAAATAGGTGAAGCCGCCGGAGACGAGCGCGGTGTAGGCGCCGCTAGCGCGCATGGTGGCAATGGCGACCTTCATGCCGGGCGTGGGCTCGACCTTGCTCCAGGTCTTGGCCAACGCGTCCTCGGAAAGTCCGCGCATCAGTTCCATGCGCGCGACCAAGGTTTCCGTGAAGCTCATCAGGCCATTCACCGACTGGCGGGTCAGATTGTCGATCTCCGCCTTGAATTGCGTGTAGGTCGAGAGCTCGTCCAGCGTCTCGCCGATGATGGCAGTCGCGTCCATGTCGGACAGCAGCAGCTTCTTGCGCCGGCCCGCCGTGCGCAGCACGTTGACGTCGACCGGCACGTCGACCAGGCGGCGGCGCAACTCACTCAGTACGGCATCGTCGTCGCCTTCGAAGGCGATCTCGGCCGCGCGCGTCGGATCGAGCCAAATGATCGGCCACGCTCGCGCGCCGGCGGCATCGAGGCCGTGATTGACCCGTTCGATGAGCGCCGGTGTAAGCTCCGCCGCGTCGGGAGCGCAAATGAGCGATAGTGCAAAGGTCATGGCGAGCGCGGGTATAGGCGAGGTGGCGCACGGGCACAAGCCGGTCCTCGCCGTGGCCGGCCCGACCGCCAGCGGCAAATCAGCCCTGGCGGCGTGGCTGGCACGCGAGTTCGGCGGCATCGTCGTCAATGCCGATTCCATGCAGGTCTATCGCGTCCTGCCGATCCTGACCGCGCAGCCGAGTGCCGTGGACATGGCGGACGTGCCGCATCGGCTTTATGGATTCCTGGCGTTGGACGACGTGTGCTCGGCGGATCGCTGGGCCAGTCTGGCGCGGCGCGAGATCGATGCGGCGCACGAAGCGGGCAGGTTGCCGATCCTGTGCGGCGGCACCGGGCTCTATCTGCGCGCGCTGATGCAGGGCTTTTCGCCAATCCCCGATGTCCCCGCAGACGTACGGCAGGCGGCGCGCGATCTGCTGGACAAGATCGGATCGGCCGCTCTGCGTGAGCGGCTCGCTGTTGATGATCCACTCACCGCAACGCGCCTGCATGCCAACGACCGGCAGCGCATCGTGCGGGCCTGGGAAGTGCTGCAGGCAACTGGCAAGCCGCTGTCCGAGTGGCAGAAGCTTCCTCCGGAATCGGCGGCCGATCTGCGGTATCTAACCTTCGTGCCGCTGCCGGAGCGGGCGGCGCTCTATCACGCCTGCGATCAGCGCTTCCTGGCGATGCTGAGGCATGGCGCCATGGATGAGGTGCGCGCCGCGCTCCAAACCTACCCAGGCCTTTATCGACCTGACCGTAAGCCGCCGGAGGGTGGTGCTAAGGCGCTCGGCTTCTGGGGACTGGCCCGGCACGCAACGGACAGTTCGGAGGTCTCGGAGGAGACCATTGCCGAGGCGCAGCAGCAGACCCGGAACTATGCCAAGCGGCAAGGGACCTGGTTCCGCAACCAAATGGCTTCTGGGAATTTTATAACTCCGGCGCCTCCCGATATGCAATTTTCAGAAAGTTCCTATGCAGGAATCAGCCAGAAAATTCGCAATTTCCTGTTGACCGTGGATTGACCAGCCACTAGGTTCCGCCGGCCCGTGGCGGAAAAGGCCGCGCGGCAGCTATTTTCATCGTAGAGCGGGCGCGAAGGGAGCCTTGCCATGGCGACGGAACCGATTTCAGGCGCGGATATCGTCTTCAAAGCTCTGATCGATCAGGGCGTCGAGGTTATTTTCGGATACCCCGGCGGCGCCGTCCTTCCGCTCTATGACGCACTATTCAAGCAGAACCAGATCCGCCACATCCTGGTGCGGCACGAGCAGGCGGCCGTGCACGCGGCCGAAGGTTATGCGCGCTCTACCGGCAAGGTCGGCGTGGTGCTGGTAACTTCAGGCCCTGGCGCGACCAATGCCGTGACGGGCCTCACCGATGCGCTGATGGATTCCGTGCCGGTCGTGTGCCTGACCGGGCAGGTGCCGACGCATCTGATCGGCAACGACGCGTTCCAGGAAGCGGATACCACCGGCATCACCCGGCCGGTCACCAAGCACAATTATCTGGTCAAGTCGATCAGCGACCTGTCGCGCGTGATCCACGAGGCGTTCCACGTCGCGCGCAGCGGCCGGCCGGGTCCGGTCGTGATCGATCTGCCCAAGGACGTGCAGCAGGCCAAGTACGAGTATGCCAATCACGCCAACCAGCGGCACCGCAGCTACAATCCGCAGACGAAGCCGGATCGTGCCTTGATCGAACGCGCCGTCGAGATGATGGCGAAGGCGGAGCGGCCGCTGTTCTATATCGGCGGCGGGGTAGTGAATTCCGGCACGTCAGCGTCGCAGCTGTTGACCGAGTTCGTGCGGCTGACGGGCTTTCCCTGCACCCAGACCTTGATGGGCCTCGGTGCGTTCCCGGCCTCCGATCCGCTCTCGCTCGGGATGGTCGGCATGCATGGCATGTACGAATCCAACCACGCGATGCACGATTGCGACCTGATGATCAATATCGGCGCGCGGTTCGACGATCGCGTGACTGGCAGGCTCACGGCGTTCTCGCCGGGCTCGAAGAAGATCCACGTCGATATCGATCCTTCCTCGATCAACAAGAATGTCCATGTCGACCTCGCCGTGGTGGGCGATGTCGGCCATGTGATCGAGGACATGATGCGGGTCTGGAAGGCGCGCCAGGTGAAGCCGAACGGCAAGGCGCTGGCTTCCTGGTGGGACCAGATCAACAAATGGCGTGCGCGGGAGTGCCTGCGCTATCGCCCCTCCAACGAAGTGATCAAGCCGCAATATGCGCTGCAGCGGCTCTATGACGCGATCAAGGGCCGCGACTACTACATCACCACCGAGGTCGGCCAGCATCAGATGTGGGCCGCCCAGTTCATCAAGTTCGAGAAGCCATATCACTGGATGACCTCCGGCGGGCTCGGCACCATGGGCTACGGCCTGCCGGCGGCGATCGGCGTGCAGATCGCCCATCCCGAGGCGTTGGTCATCGACGTGGCGGGCGAAGCCTCGATCCTCATGAACATCCAGGAGATGTCGACGGCCGCGCAATACCGCACGCCGGTGAAGATCTTCATCATGAACAACCGCTGGATGGGCATGGTGCGCCAGTGGCAGGAACTGCTGCATGGTGGGCGCTATTCCGAGAGCTACAGCGATGCGCTGCCCGACTTCGTGAAGCTGGCGGATGCCTTCGGCTGGACCGGCCTCAGAGTCACCAAGCCGGCGGAGATGGACAGCACCATCAAGACCATGATCGAGACCGAGGGTCCCGTCATCGTCGATGTCGCGGTCGATGAGCGCGAGAACTGCTTCCCGATGATCCCATCGGGCGCGGCGCACAACGAGATGCTGCTGGGCCCGGACGATCAGCAGGCAAGCCCCGTCTCCGAAGAGGGCATGGTGCTGGTGTGACGCGCGCGCTTCCATTGCGTCGTCGCGATACAGCCAAGAAGGGGGCTGAAGGGGTGCAGCAGCAAACGATCGAGCGTCACACCATATCGGTGATGGTGGATAACGAGGCGGGCGTCCTGGCGCGCGTCATCGGCCTGTTCTCCGGCCGCGGCTACAATATCGAAAGCCTGACCGTTGCCGAAGTTGACGTGGAACGGCATTTCTCGCGGATCACCGTCGTCACCAGCGGGACACCGATGGTGATCGAGCAGATCAAGAACCAGCTGCGCCGGCTGGTGCCGGTTCATCGCGTCACCGATTTGACGGTCGAGGGACCGTCGCTGGAGCGCGAGCTCATCCTGGTGAAGGTGAAGGGGACCGGCGACAAGCGGGTCGAATCGCTGCGCATCGCCGACATCTTCCGCGCGCGGGTTGTGGACTCGACCATCGAATCCTTCGTGTTCGAGATGACCGGTTCGACCGAGAAGCTGACCGCCTTCATCAACCTGATGCAGCCGTTGGGCCTCGTCGAGGTATCGCGCACCGGCGTGGTCGCGATCTCCCGCGGCCCGGACGCGATCTAGGGAAGCTGCGATGACGGATTTCAGCCTGTCGCAGGGAGTTTCGGTCTTGGCCGCCTTCGCGGCGGTGCACTTGCTGGTCGCGGCCAGTCCGGGCCCCGCGTTCCTCGCTGTATCGCGGACTGCCATCAGCGCTTCGCGGTCCGCGGGCGTGATCGGGGCAGCAGCTATGGCGACCGGCGCGCTGATCTGGGCGGTTGCGACCTTGTTCGGCCTGCATGTGCTGTTCGCGCAATCGCCGTGGCTGTATGACGCGCTGCGCCTCGGTGGTGCGGCTTACCTGATCTATCTCGGGGTTGGCATGCTGCACGCCGCCTGGCGCGGCAAGGGTGGCGAGCCGATGCAGCTCGTGCCGGCTGGGCGCGCGACCTTTGTGCGCTGCCTCGCGGTGCAGCTTTCCAATCCCAAGGCGGCGGTGTTCTTCGGCAGTATTTTTGTGACGCTGTTGCCGGCGGAGGCGCCTCTGTGGGTGAAGGGCGCTGCGCTGGCGATCCTCGCGATCAACGAGTTCAGCTGGTATGCGCTGGTCGCCATGGTGCTGTCGGCGCCGCGCGCACGGCGGATCTATGGCAATGCCAAGCGCGGCCTCGACGCGCTGTTCGGTGGGTTCCTGACAGCACTCGGCGTGAAGCTGGCGCTGTCGCGGTAAGAAATTGAAGTCAAGGAGACAGACATGAGAGTCTATTACGATCGCGATGCCGACGTGAATCTGATCAAGGGCAAGAACGTCGCCGTCGTCGGCTATGGCAGCCAGGGCCACGCCCACGCGCTGAACCTCAAGGATAGTGGCGTGAAGGAAGTGCGGGTTGCCCTGCGCGCCGGTTCCGCCACCGCCAAGAAGGCGGAGAATGCGGGCCTCAAGGTCATGACGCCAACCGACGCCGCGAAGTGGGCGGACCTTGTCATGGTGCTGACGCCGGACGAGCTGCAGGCAAAGCTCTACGCCGAAGATCTGGCGCCCAACATGAAGCAGGGCGCGGCGCTCGCTTTCGCGCACGGCCTCAACATCCACTTCAAGCTGATCGAGCCGCGGCCCGATCTCGACGTGCTGATGGTCGCGCCCAAGGGTCCCGGCCATACGGTTCGCGGTGAATATTTGAAGGGCGGCGGCGTCCCGTGCCTGGTCGCGGTCGCGCAGAACGCCTCGGGCAACGCGCTGGAGCTCGGCCTCTCCTACGCCAGCGCGATCGGCGGCGGCCGTTCCGGCATCATCGAGACCAACTTCCGCGAGGAATGCGAAACCGACCTGTTCGGCGAGCAGGTGGTGCTGTGCGGTGGCCTCACCGCCTTGATCCAGGCCGGCTTCGAGACCTTGGTCGAGGCGGGATATGCCCCGGAAATGGCTTATTTCGAATGCCTGCACGAGGTGAAGCTGATCGTCGACCTGATCTACGAGGGCGGCATCGCCAACATGCGCTATTCGATCTCCAACACCGCCGAATATGGGGACTATACCCGCGGTCCGCGCATCGTGACCGAAGAGACCAAGCGCGAAATGAAGCGCATTTTAGACGATATCCAGTCAGGTCGTTTTGCGCGCGACTGGGTGCAGGAATGCAATGCCGGCCAGCCCAGCTTCAAGGCGATGCGCCGCCGCGGCGCCGAGCACCCGATCGAGGAAGTCGGTGCCAAGCTGCGCAGCATGATGCCGTGGATCGCGAGCAATCGCCTGGTCGACAAGACAAAGAACTGATCCGCGACCACGCTTGATGATCGCATGCGCGAGGGCCAGTGGCGCGATTGGCCCTCGCTGTTGCGCGCGTGCCAATTTCACTCTTGTCTTGGCTTGCAAGCGAGAGGTAAAAGCATACCCGGCCAGCCGGGGAACGACCTGCTGAGTCGCGAACAGGCGGGCTTCTTCGGCATATCTGACGCGGTCTCCTGTGCCGTGGCGCATCAGCCTGCCGCCCCCGAAAGCAGCGCGGCTTTGCAGAACGGGCTCGTCGCCCAGCGTCCTCCGGTAACCACTTATCAGGAAAGACGCGGGTAGGTTGAGTGGTTACCCTGGGGTCTGAGTGAGACGGGTGAATTTGGATGTTTTCTAAGCTGGTGGGTATGTTCTCGTCCGATATGGCGATCGACCTGGGGACGGCAAATACCCTCGTCTACGTCAAAGGCCGCGGAATTGTCCTCAATGAACCCTCCGTCGTCGCCATCGCCGATAACCGTGGGAAAAAGCACGTTTTGGCTGTGGGCGATGAAGCCAAGCTGATGCTGGGCCGAACCCCCGGAAATATCCAGGCAATCCGTCCCCTTCGCGATGGCGTCATCGCCGACTTCGAGGTTGCGGAGGAGATGATTAAGCATTTCATCCGCAAGGTGCACAACAACCGCAGGTCGTTTGCCCGGCCGCAGATCATCGTCTGCGTACCCTCCGGCTCGACCGCGGTCGAGCGCCGCGCCATCCAGGAATCAGCTGAATCCGCCGGTGCCAGCAAAGTGTGGTTAATCGAAGAACCGATGGCTGCGGCAATTGGCGCGGGCCTGCCGGTGACCGAGCCTACGGGCTCCATGGTGGTCGATATCGGCGGCGGCACGACTGAAGTCGCCGTACTTTCCCTCGGCGGCATCGTTTATTCGCGGTCCGTGCGGGTCGGCGGCGACAAGATGGATGAGGCCATCATCGGCTATATCCGCCGCAACCATAACCTGCTCGTTGGCGAAGGCTCGGCGGAACGCATCAAGAAGGAAATCGGCTCGGCCTGCCCGCCTGAGGACGGCGAGGGCAAGGTCATGGAAATCAAGGGCCGTGACCTGATGAACGGCGTCCCGAAAGAGCTGGTGATCACCGAGCGCCAAGTGGCGGAAGCCCTGGCCGAGCCGGTCGGCGCCATCATCGAGGCGGTGAAAGTTGCCTTGGAGCATACGGCCCCCGAGCTGGCCGGCGATATCGTCGATAAGGGCATTGTCCTGACCGGCGGCGGTGCCCTGCTGGCCAACCTCGACTACGTGCTGCGCCATGCCACCGGCCTGCCGGTTTCGGTGGCGGACGACGCCTTGTCCTGCGTCGCCCTCGGAACCGGCCGCTGCCTCGAAGATATCAAGGCGCATCGCCACGTCTTGATCAGCATGTATTAACCATAATCGAGTAACGTGCCCGCAGTTTTCCTTTGCGGCCGTGGGTTGCCTGTGGAAAAATTGCAGAAGGGACGGGATTCCAAGGCTTTGAGGGCCAATGTGAAATCCCGGAGGGCGGAACGTGAGACAGCGTTCTAGCGCCATGGGCGCTACGTCGTCCCTGAAGGTTTGGTTCCAGCGGTTTTCGTTTGTTCTGCTGACCATAGCGGCCTTCGGGGTGCTGCTGATCGGCAAGGCGGATACCGTCATGCTGTCGCGGCTCCGCGTCTGGGTCGCCGACAGCGTCGGCCCGCTGGTCCACGCCGTTTCGACCCCGATCGAGACCGCCCGCGACACCGCCCACGAGGTCCAATCCTATTTCTCCCTGAAGCAGCAGGTTGAGACCCTGCAACGGGAAAACCAGGCGCTCCAGGATTCGGAGCAGCAGGCCCGCACGCTCAAGGCCGAGAATGAGTCACTGCGCGCGCTGCTGAAGATGGCGCCCAGCCCGCGCGTCGCCTTCATCAGCGCACCGGTCATCGCCGATGCCTCCTCCGGCTTCGTGCGCGGGGTCATTGCCCTCGCTGGCCGGCAGAACAGCGTACGCAAGGGGCAGGCCGCGATGGTCGGCAACGGCATGGTTGGGCGGGTCCAGGATGTGGGTGACCGCGTGTCGCGCGTGATGCTGCTGACCGACATCAACAGCCGCCTGCCGATCCTGATCGAGCGCACGCGCGATCAGGCGGTGTTGGCGGGCAACAACTCGGACACGCCGGACATCAACTATCTGCCGCGCGATGCCGACATCAAGGTCGGCGATCATGTGGTAACATCGGGCGTCGGCGGCGCCTTCCCGCCGGGCCTGCCGGTCGGCGAAGTGGCGGATATCGTCGATGGCAAGATCTATGTGCAGCCCTTTGCGGATCTGGGCCGTCTCGAATTCATCCGCATGGTCGATTACGGCCTGCCGGGCGTCTTGAGCGAGGATCTGGGCGTCGATGCCGACAAGGCGCAGAATGTGCGGCCGCCGGCAGCGTCCATGCAACCGCCCAAGGCAGCAAAGCCCGCGAATACCCAGGCGAAGTTGAAGCCGGTTGAAGGGTCCACGGAGTGATCGGACTCAGCATCAAGCACCAGATCGGCGAATGGCTGCGCCTCGCGACGCCGGCGCTGGTCTCGCTGCTGCTGCTGCTCATCAGCATCGCGCCGTGGCGGCCGTTCGATGCGCCGCTTGGCGGCTCGCTGGTCGGTGCCTCGATCTTCTACTGGACCATCTACCAGCCCGAGGCGATGACGCCTTGGATCGCGGCCCTGGTCGGCCTCGCCAGCGACATGCTGGGGCTTTCGCCCTTCGGGCTCAGCATGCTGATGGCGCTGATCATCTGCGGCAGCGCCCAGTTCTGGCGCCAGCAGCTGGCCGACGCTTCGTTCTTCGTGGTGTGGCTGGCCTTTGCGGCGACTTCGCTGGGCATCTTCTTTTTCTCCTGGGCGCTCGCGGCGCTGATCCTGGAGCAATGGCCGGATCCCTGGCCGATCGCCCTGCAGAGCATCGTGAATGTCTCGCTTTATCCCGTCCTGACCCTCTTGTGCGGGCGCTTGCAGCGCGCGCTGTTCGACCAATAGGGACGGACAATGGGCCGCATCAAGCAACAGCAGCAACAAAGCCAGCAGAAGGTGTTCACGCGCCGGCTGGCGATCCTGGGTGCGCTCAAGATCGCCATGGTCAGCGCGCTCGCCGGCCGCCTCTATTACCTGCAGGTGATCGAAGGCGAGAAATACAAGCTGCTGTCGGACGAGAACCGCATCAACCACCGCATCCTGTTCCCGCCGCGCGGCCTCATCGTCGATCGCTTCGGCATCCCGCTCGCCACCAACTCGCCGAGCTACCGCGCCACCCTGGTGGCGGAGCAGACGCCGAACACGCCGGCGACGCTCGAGGCTTTCTCAAGCATCGTGCCGCTTAGCGAGCGGGACATCGCGCGCGCCTTGAGAGAGCGGCAGCGCACGCAGGAGTTCAAGCCGATCACCGTCAAAGACGATCTTACCTGGGACGACGTCAACGCCGTCGAGCTGAACCTGCCGGACCTGCCGGGCATCTCAATCGAGATCGACCAGAAGCGGGTCTACCCGTTCGGCGGTATCACGTCGCACATCCTTGGCTATGTTGCGGGTCCCAACGAGAAGGATGTTGAGAACGACACCGATCCGTTGCTGCGCCAGCCGGGTTTCCACATCGGCAAGAACGGGCTGGAACGGCAATATGATCTGCCGTTGCGCGGCACCGCCGGTGAAAGCCAGCTCGAGGTCAATTCCTTCGGCCGCGTCATTCGAGAACTGGCGCGCCAGGAAGGCGACCCTGGCGGCGATCTCGTCACCACGCTGGATGTCGGGCTGCAGCAATTCGCGCATCAGCGTCTGTCGAGCGAAATGGCGGGCGCCGCGGTGGTGATGGATGTCTATACCGGCGATCTGCTCGCGCTCGCTTCGACACCGTCCTACGATCCGACTGCGTTCTATCGCGGCCTCACCATCGATGAATGGCAGGAGCTGAGCAACGACATCTATGGCCCACTGACCAACAAGGCGGTGGCCGGCCAATACGCGCCCGGCTCGACCTTCAAGATGATGACGGCGCTCGCTGCGTTGCGTGCGGGAATCAGCCCCGACGATCACGTCTTCTGCAGCGGCGTCACCGTCCTCGGCTCGGCGCGGTTCCACTGCTGGAAGCGCGAGGGCCACGGCTCGCAGGACATGGTCAATGGCATCAAGAATTCGTGCGACGGCTATTTCTACGAGATCGCCCGCCGGGTCGGCATCGACAAGATCGCGGAGACGGCGCGGATGTTCGGCCTTGGCAGCGCCGAGGGCCTCGATCTGCCGGGCGAGAAGCCGGGTCTTATTCCCGATTCCGCCTGGAAGAAGGCGGTGATCGGCGACAGCTGGCATCCGGGCGAGACCTTGGTCGCCGGCATCGGTCAGGGTTTCATCACCGCCACGCCGCTGCAGCTGTGCGTCATGGCCGCACGCATCGCCAACGGCGGTTACGCGGTCAAGCCACGCTTGGTGCGGCGTATCGCCGATGGATCGCAGAATGATGAAGGCAATCCGGTGTTCCCAAGCCTGGAAGTGCCCGAGAACCTTCTGAAGATCCTGCGCACCGGCATGGACATGGTGACCAACGGCGATCATGGCACGGCGTACCGTTCGCGCATCGACATTCCCGGCATGGAAATGGCGGGCAAGACGGGCACCAGCCAGGTGCGGCGGATCACCATGGCCGAGCGCGCGCGCGGCGTGATCAAGAACCAGGATCTGCCGTGGAACCAGCGCGACCATGCCCTGTTTGTTGCTTTCGCGCCGGTCCATGCACCGCGCTATGCGGCCAGCGTGGTGGTGGAGCATGGCGGTGGCGGTTCGGCCGTAGCGGCGCCGATTGCACGCGATATCCTGATTGAGTGCCAGCGGCGCGATCCATCGCGACGTAACCCGAACGCCGAAGGCGGCCGGCGCGAGATGCCGTGACATGGAACCTCAATGAGCGTTGAACTTCATAGCGTGGGATCGGCACCGGGGCTCCGGTTGACGCAGCGCATCCGGCAGATACCCTGGAGCCTGATCATCCTCATCACCATGGTGGCGTCGATCGGCTTTGCGATGCTCTATTCGGCGGCCGGCGGCAATGCCGACACCTGGATGAACAAGCAGATGGTCCGATACGTGATCGGTATCGGCATCATGCTCGCGATCGGCATGGTCGATCTGCAGCGCCTGGCAAAGATCGCCTATCCGCTCTATGCCGTTGCCTTCATCCTGCTGGTCTATGTCGAATTCCTGGGCGAGATCGGCATGGGCGCGCAGCGCTGGATCGACCTCAAATTCTTCCAGCTGCAGCCCTCGGAGCTGATGAAGATCTCGATGTGCCTGGTGCTGGCGCGCTATTTCCACAGCCTCAGCTATGAGGAGATCGGCCGGCCCTGGGTGCTGATCGTGCCGACCTTGCTGGTCCTGCTGCCGGCCGGCCTGGTGCTGAAACAGCCGGACCTCGGGACCGCGGGCATGCTGCTGCTCGCCGGCGCCGGCATCTTTTTCGCCGCCGGTGTCCGCTGGTGGAAGTTCGCGATCGTGTTCGCGCTGGGCATCGCCGGGTCGGTCGGCGCCTGGAATTCGGGTTTCCTCCACGATTATCAGAAGGCCCGTCTCGTCACGTTCCTTGATCCGTCCCAGGATGCGCTGGGCACCGGCTACCACATCACGCAGTCCAAGATCGCGCTGGGCTCCGGCGGTGTGTGGGGCAAAGGCCTGATGCAGGGTTCGCAGGCGCAGTTGGATTTCCTCCCGGAACGTCAGACCGACTTCATCTTCACCATGCTGGGTGAAGAACTGGGGCTGGTCGGCGGGCTGCTGGTGCTGACGCTCTATTCGCTCCTGGTGGTGTATGGATTTGCCATCGCACTCCGCACCCGCAGCCATTTCGGGCGGCTGCTGGCCTTCGGCGTCACCATGAACCTGTTCCTCTATTTCTTCATCAACACGGCCATGGTCATGGGCCTCATCCCGGTCGTCGGCATCCCGCTGCCGCTCATCTCCTATGGCGGCACCGCCATGATGACGGTGATGGTGGGGTTCGGTCTCCTGACGGCCGTCTATATCCAGCGCGACTTCCGGGTCGGCCGGCGCACCAGCGGCGAGGATTGAGCTTAGCCTAAGCATTTGGCGGGATGGGACAAATCCTGCGCAATTTGCCGCTCGACAAGCATGCGAGGCTTTTGCTATACCCCGCGCCTGCTAGCGATTGGGCGCATAGCTCAGTTGGTAGAGCAGCTGACTCTTAATCAGCGGGTCGCAGGTTCGAGTCCTGCTGCGCCCACCATCCTAGTCGTTGTGGCGATTGAGATAATCGGAATGTGATCAAGCCGGCGAAACGCCGGTTTGTCACTTTTCCAGATCCGGTTTGTCACTTTCGTTCGATCTTTGTGCGGCGGTGCCGGCGTTCAGCTTGCCGATCGCGATCGTCGCCGCGCGCTTGTTCTTTGCGTATTTACGAACCATGGCCGCGGTCTCGTGGCCGGTGATCGCTGCGATGTCGTCGAACGAAACCCCGAGCTCATATAGCCTGGTTGCGGCCGTATAGCGCAGGCCGTGCGTGGTGACGCCGCCCTGCTTCATGCCGGAGCTCAGGCCTTCGACACCTGTCTTCTTTCGTTTCTTCGACCCCTTCGACTCCTTCGATCCCCGGAAGGACTCGATCATGATGTGCTGGAATCTGCCTTCGGTCATGGCGCGGCCTCGGTCTCCGGTCAAGACCATCAACCTCACATCGATCGGAACTGGTCTCGGTTTAGCCTGGCTCTCGCGCTTCTTGATCCATGCCTCCCGGTTCGCAAACCAGGCATCCAGGGCTACGCGGAGATCATTTGAAATTGGCACCGAAACGCGCTCGTCTGTCTTCAGCTGCTTCACCCAGATCACGCCGGATTTGATGTGGGAGCGCTCCATTTTGACCAGATCCTGACCGCGCTGACCGGTGTTGATGCCCAGCTCGAACGCCGTCCGCTCGAAAGTCCCGAGCGCCCAGCGCCTCCGATACAATTCGATCTCATGCTCCTCCCACGGCCGGTGCCCGTCGCCGCCCTGCAGGCGCTTCACTTTGCGCGCCGGGTTCGTCTCGCGGATGTCCTCGTCGATCGCGTGCTCCATCAGGATGCTGATGACCTGGACGATGTAGTTCGCCGTCCGCGGCGTGTCGCCAAATTTGTTTCGGATCTTCTTGACGTGCCTCCGGCGCATCGTCGCAACCGGTAGGTTTCCGAAGTCGTTTTCGATCATCGTCATGTATCGGAGGTAGTCGCGCTGCGTGCGCGGCTCGATCTCGGTCTTGAACTCCGGCGAGTTCTTGTAGGAGACGATCACTGCCCGCAGGGAACCTGGGATCACTCCGGCTGGACCGCGCTTCTGTGTCTCGAACTTCTCGTGGATCTGCTGATAGCTCTGGAGGAACTCGGTCGATCCGAACTCGCCTTGCAGGCGGAACTTTTGCCCACCGCGACGATACTGCCAATAGCCCGGGCGGTCCTTGGTGCCGCTGTAATTCACGTATTTGAGCTTAGGCCGCATTGCGGATCGCCCTATCCCATTCGTCCTCGTCGGAAGCAACCGACAGGTCGGCCCCACCATTCTTTGCTGGAAGGCCAAATTCAAGGTTAATCGCGGAGTCCAGCTGTGCGCGGCGCCACCGGACCATTTCGGTTTCCCAGATCTTCCGGCCCTTCGGAAGGCGGCCTGTGTCCACGAACACCCGGAACTGGCTCACGGACATGTCGAGATAAGCGGCGGCGAGCACGTCGGTCATGAGCGCGGGCCAGGCATCGGGAATTCGGTCAGTTTTTGCCATAGTCGTTCCAGAGCGAAGCCGCACCGTGCGGCATCTGCTTGGGATCTTGTGTCGCCGGCGGCAGACGGGTCCGGAATGCGGAACGATTTTTTCGACCGGTTGCTACAGCATTTGAGACAAACGCAATGAGAGATTCGGGCTTTGCGGCCGATCCGTAAATCACGCAGGCGACGCGTGATATTCGTTTCGCCGTTGTTGCGATGTACTCAAGCTCTTCGACAACGTCTGGTTCGTAGTTTCGGGCGGACACCTCGAGATTCATCCCGCCGCCTTCGTAGTTGCTGACGCTGAACTCAGCTAGGCCACCGGCCGGCTCGCTGTCACATGGCCTTCTGAGCGCAAGCTTGAGTAGACCGGAATGGTTAGATCAGTGGATGGTGTGGGCGTGGAGCTCGCTGCTGATTTCGATGGTCTCGGAACTGATGCGGATGACAACCGCGAGGCTGGGCTCGGCTGCGGCGCGCTCCATCGCCTCGATGTCGAGGGCCTCGACAAAATCAACGCCGCCCAAGACCGCGCGCAGCTCCTCTTGTGGCGTGTTCGGGCCGAAGCCATCAGCATAGCAGACGGTGATGCAGTCCTCGGGGCTGCGGATCTGGTGGGCGGCGTTGGCCATGAGATAGCAGCCTTCGTCCTTCACCAGCCAGAGCTTGGGGCCGATCTTGCTGGTGTCGACAAACACGGGGTCGACATAGCCGTCCACATCCGGCGTGGCGCCGGGCTTGCGCAGGTCCGGATTGAGGCAATCGGAGAATGAGGCCTTCCAAGTCTTCGCACTCCGGGCGACCTCGATGAGGGCGCGCACCTCCTTGGGATCAAAGCGCAGCTGGGTAGCGCTGGGTGTCGGAGCGACCTGGTGTGTCTTTTTTGATGTGCGTGTTTTGGTCATCTTCTTCGGCAAGTGCTTTGACACCAAACGACTACCAATACTGATTTGCGAGTCACGACCGCTCGGCCATCTACTTCCCAGCCTACCTAGATTTCGTTAACGTCCTCTAACCAAGCGAGGCGGCGCGTCTGAGAGGCCTGCATGGCGGCTGCCATCGATCATCTGGCCATGGACCGATGAGCTTCGCCGCCGGCACAGGCAGTCGTCGCGATAGGCGGTGCGCGCCAGAACAAAGCGCGGCTCGGGGCGCGTGCAGAGATATGCCCGATTTGCTGCAGATCCATAGCCTGGCGGCTGCAGCTTGAAGATTTCGGCCGCAGCCATGAGGCCAGCGGCGAACGATAGGAACGGCAAGGAGGCGTCGACCTGCGGGTCCTGACTTGCGGTGCTATCCGTCGTGCACTTCGTTGGCGCAAACGTCGTCTCGGGGAAAACGCAGCAGGAGCAGAGATCGTGCATCGGGATATGCCGGATCATTGACGCCTGCCAGTTCCGGCCTGTCGTCCCGTAGATCTGGACCGGTGAGAACAGGGACTCGATGACATGCCGACATTGTGCTCATTGGCAGCCGCAAGCAACAGATCAGGGGCGCCCTGCCTCGCGCCTGTCCCACGACCGAGATTCGTGCAGGGCAACCGCCTCCGGCACGATCTTTTCCACGCCGCAGCCCTTCAGGTATCCGGCGGCAACAGCAGCCTTGGGGCGAGTGACATCCGCGTTCACGAAGATGGGAGAACGTGTGATGTTCTCCCGCTTCACCCGGTCACCATCAGATATGATTCCCGAGAAGTTCCGTGTCAGCAACGTAAGGAAATAGAGAATAGCGGTTCCCACCGACCCGGCGCCCACCGTCCAGATTTCGCCAAGGTCAAGATTGCAGGATAGTTCCGGTGCGCCGGCGCCGGCAATCTCGTGGGTCCAATTGAACGCATTGAAACCAAGAGTCACAGCCGGCGAATCAAAGCCGTGAACGAACTGGCGCGCAGCGGCGGGGATGGCCATGGCTGTCGTCGCGGCTTCAAGGAGTGTCTGAATGGGATAGGTAGAGGCGGTTGGCGGGTTTGCTGGAAAAATGCGAGGGCGCGAAAAAAACTTCGAAACTGGAGACCGCTCAGGAAATCGAGACCAATATCACAAGCACGACCACGGACATTCCGAGGTCGGTGTAGCTGCCGCATGGGCAGCCAAGCGAAAGCGAGTGACGGGTAGGTTCCGGACGTGGCATATCATTTTCTGCCGAACAGGCAGCCAATCCGGAACCGCCGCAGCTCGCGAAGCGTTTGTTCCCCGCGGATGCGGGGATGGCCCAGAACTCACTGCATCAGCAGTGTGAATTCCATGGCAATTGCCCGCGCCTGCGGGGAGAAAGGCCGATGGTGCGGCGTCATCCGGCGCACCATCTTGCCTCTGCCCAGCAAGCTATGCCGCTAAGGTAATCCTTCCTCCGGCGTTGCAGCGACGCTGTCGCCACTGGCGACGAAGCGATCGCCCCGCTGCAGGGCGTCGTCTCAGCGAGGAGCGGCTATCGCATCACCATCGAAATTTCTGCATCATGGCACTGCGTGAGATTGGAGCTGAGCTACGTTAAATGTAACTTCGCCACACGTGCGGCGCCGGACGGAACAGTTCGTTTGGCGGGCCAAACATGAGGTGTGTCGCACCGTATGGCACTCAGGTAACGGGACCGCAGGATCTCGCAGTAGTTCTGAGACCCCGTCGCCTGACACGTCGAGATAGCGGCTAGACTAGTTGCCGCGTGCGATTCCCTGAAGGTATCCGCGCATGAACTCGCCCTGGTCGAGACGCATGTTTCTGTCAATCCGGTTGATGGGCGAGGCTGCGAACGCGATGCGCGCTTCTACAGCCGTCCTTTCCTCGGCATCCAGGTTGATCATCTCGTGATAGAGGGCCCGCAGCGCACTTGAGATGCCGTCCGACGGACGGATGAGTGCAATCCGGAAATGGTGCTGCGTGTTCTGGTCCTCGACGAGTTCGCGCAGTTCGAGGACGATCGCGGCCAAGAGTTGCCCGATGGCGAAGGCCTGAGTGCTGGGCTGGTTCTGAGACATGGGTTCTCTCCAAGTTGTTGGACTGATCGCCGACCACTGGTGCGAACAGCCACGTAAGCTCCAGTTCGCGATATCAGGGAATATTGGTCTGCTTGGCGTTGTCGGGTCCCAGAAGGTTGGACGGCGAACTGCGCTGCCGGTGCCTCACGACCATTTCAGCATTGCCGCGCGGGAACGCAGTGTAACCGGCGAGGGTAGCCACGGGCTCACTTATGCGGCTTTCGGACATTCGCGATCTGAGCTCGGCCCCAACTCCGAAGGTTCGTGACGGTTTCGCTCCCATACTTTGCCTGTAGGGCCTCGGCTGCGATCGGAACCGGACGCTCACGTTCGATCTCGACGGCGAGCTGCCGGATCGCTGCCGCGACTTGCCTGTGGGCGGGGGCGAGCCTGTCCCTAAGCCGCTTCTCGAGCTCCTCGTCCGGGAGATCGGGCGTGAGGCCACAGCCCCGGTCTTCGCCGCCGGCAACAATGCCAGCAAGCCAGTCAAGCTGGCCCGCTTCGAGCTTGCGCTCGCGAAGAATCTGCAGCATCTGCCCGTCCGAGGCGGTAAGCGCCAGGCGCACGCTCTCAAGATGCCGTACGGCCCCTTGTTGCATGCGCGCGTCCAGATCCTGCGCTGTCGATATCGCCCTTGCGACCCGGTCGAAAGTCTCAAGCGAGAAATCGAGCTTCTTAACAATCGTCGACCAGATGGCCTCGTCGATGACGACCAAGTCCGGGTTCGGGAGCTGCGGGTGTTGCAGGAGCGACGAGTGAGTCATCAGGACGATGCGCCCCTCCGCGCCTCGCGCCTGGCGGCGCATCGCCTGGTACTTGCACTCCGCGAAATGGGGACAACGACGTTCTCCGTCGTCGCAGAACGTGTTCTGGATTGCCCACTCCTGGCCGCCGGCGCGTTTGATGAGCGCGGCGCGCCGACACATCTCTGGCTGATTTCGGCCCTCGAGAACCAAAAGCAGATCCTGAGAGTAGCCCGGGAGTTCTTCGAGCGTATTGACTAACTCGCCCACCATTCTGTGATTGGGCACGGCAAACCAGACGGTCGGGCGCCGTCCGGGCGCCGATGGTTGCAGCGCACCGGCCAGGATTTGTCTGCAGATCGTCTCGGTCTTGCCGGTCCCGGCGCTGGCAACCAATGAAATGACCGGTCTCTCCGCGGCTGCCGGCTTTGTCTGCAAGCGTGCGATGATGTCGGCCACCGTGGATGTCAAGGCTTGGCGCGCCTCTCGTGCGGTGGCGTGGACCTCGCCAGAGCTCCGGGTTTCGGGACCGGCCTGAGATTCCGAACGACATCTAAGAGGACTCTCTCTTACCCGCCGTTCGGAATCGCTTTCGCGACAATCGCGTGGCCCAACTCCGGTGCTCTCGCCATTTCTGGCACTCGTCGAAGAGCCTGCCGGTTCATGATTTGGTGTTGCTGACCGATCACAGCCGGTTGGCAACGTGAGCGGGTGGACTATTGGATCGTCGGATTCCGCTGTAAGATTTGTGGCATCAAGTCGCATATCGCCTCGCCAGCCTGGTTGGACCGGCGGCGAATATTGTGCTCCTGCCAGAAAAGCGTCCGTGTCTTCAGAAGAAGAATCCGACGGGACGTCGGACGTGAGTTGCCGCTCGCTTGCACCAGGGCTTAACGTTTCATTGACCATGATGGCTCACCGGTTGAATGGACCGGCTGCCGATATTTGAACCCTATCGGGAAACGTAACGTCCTGAAGATAGGTATGATGGCATCGTGCTACTCGCGGTTCGATGGGGGTGGGAATCCCGAGTAGTTCAGGGCGCCAAGTACGATCGAGGATTTCGACGTTACGATGGTACGGCTCAGAACCAATCTCACTCTGGATTTCTGTGCGCGCGGGTTCCCTCAGAGCCAACCTGCTAGGCCTTCTCGGGCGATAGTTTTTCAGTGGTGCGCATTCGGAGGGGACGAGGGACGGGAAGAAGCGACCTTTCGCAGCCCGCCGGAGCCAGGGCATCAACCGATCTTGCCTCGCAGGATGACAACGTCTCATCTTCCCGTCCTTCGCCCGATACGCTCAGCGTCAGTAGAGGTCTCCCAGGCTCAGTACATCGCGGCAGCCGACCGATAGCGCTTTCCCGCGTCAGCGGCGGTGAAACCGTTGGTGTTGCGGTGGAAACGCCGCGCCATTGTCATCACGGACCCCACGCCGTGCCGCAACTCCGACGGCGCGTCAAGCTCCCCTGAATTTCCCGGTCGGAGTTGCCGACGGCGTGCAGCCCGAGAAAATCGGTGCCGACACCGGGAAACGAACCACGGCAGAGGAGCCAATATGCAAATTGCCCGCGCGGCCGGTCACCTTGCACCCGCATGGCCCGTTCAACTTTCAGCAGGCGAGGAATGCCGTGTTGCCATTCATGCTAAGCCCGTACCTACCACGTCCCCTCTGGGACATTCTCGTTCGGGCGATCGATCTCCCAAACGAGTCGCAAGCCCTCGACTACATCGCGATAAAGTGTCGACTGAAGAGGCACAAATTCCGAAGGGAGCTGCGTTTGGCCCGGCGAGCCGAGATTGGCGCTCGCTTGGACCTGGTCCGCCATTTGAACAGATTCGGCGTCAGCAATTCATGGGACGTCGCCCGTTGCCTGCTCGACGCACCAGCATCTTCATCAGATGACGAAATCTTCAGTTGCCTGTCGAAGGCGAAATTTGAGCAAGGACACGGGGCATTGGCATTAGCCGAACGTCTCGGCGAACTGCGCGCATGGCTTGCGAGGGTATCCTCGGCCGTGGCCGTGTCGGGAGAGCGCTTCAGGAACGCGGCGAACCGCTTGCAGCTCTGGATGTGGCTCCGCTGCGAATGCGGTCCAAGCTTGCGCGCATTCATGTCTTCGACCATGCGCTGGCGCAGCGGGCTAA
>DASRRI010000139.1:0-24873 GCA_035695765.1 Dongiaceae bacterium | reverse complement strand
CTATGAGCGCGTGCGACGCCGCATGGAAGCCATGATCGACGACCGCTTCTACAGCCACCGCGTCGGCACCACGGACAGCGAGCTCATTTTCTATCTGCTGTTCAGCGAAGGGCTGGAAGAGGACCCGGTCGGCGCGCTGACTCGCACCATCGGCAGGATCGAACGGCTGGCGCGCGAAGCTGCGGTGAACGAGCCGTTCAAATTCACCTCAGTGCTCAGCGACGGCAATTTCATTTACGCAGTGCGCCATTCCACCGACGACGTGCCGCCGACCTTGTTCCATTGCCAGCGCGACGATCATTTCATGGTGGTGTCGGAGCCGCTGGACGACGAAGGGAATTGCGAGGCCTGGTGCGAAGTGCCGCCGGGCCAGATGCTGGTGATCCAGAAGAACGGCCGGCTCCAGATGACGCCGTTCGTGCCAAGCATCTGAACGGCGTCGCGGTCCGTATCAGCCCAGAGTGACGGTTATGACTGCGTTAAGGCCGCCTGTGAGGCACATCACAGAGTCGGCAGTTTCCGCAGTTAACGTTTCGGTGACCTCATTGACGAGGCTCCGGCCACATCCCATCTGCTGGCCCATGGGTTGGGAGGGACAGATGTTTACGATCGATTCTTACCGGGACGTTCTGAGCGAAAGCAGCCATCGCACTCATATCATCAGCAGCGCCTGGATCCTCGCACTGGCCCTGACCGCTGCGATCGTCCTGTTCGCGTGATGATCGCCGCTTTCGCCAAAATTGCCTAGCCCTGCTTTGCGTCTATTCCTCGCGGGAAACGACGGGGTGCTCTCCTGTCAAACCGCTTCCGGCCGGTTGAGAACGGCGTTGAAGACCGTCTTTGGGACGCGCACGCGGTCGTCCTTTTCATAGAGTGCGCGCAGCTCGCCGAACGAGGCATCGGGCGCCGAAAGCAGCGCTGCCAGGCGATCGAAGAATGCGAGCTGGCCGGCATCGAGCTGCTGGCCGGGGTGAGGCATCGCGCCCCAGCCATCCCACGGCAGCATCTCCATCTTGCTGAAGGCTGCGATATCGCGGATCAGCTCCGCCGCGATGAACCATAGGCCGCGCAGGTCGCCGACGAAAATGCCGAACTTGGCGGGGTCGGCCTTGCCGCTGCGGCATCGGGTCCAGGCGTCCGCGGCCACGACGAATTCATGGCGCGGAACGTCAAGCGGATCGAACTTGAAGCCGAGGCCGCGCATCCAGACCTCGTCCAGCTGCGCATCGGCCAATATCCAGCGGAATTCCGCCGCATTCCAATATTCACCGACCAGGTGCTCTTCGAAAAAGGGCGGATTGAAGAAAGCACCAAAGCCGCAGCGGTAGCGCGCCGGAATCCCTTTGGCGCGCAACGCGGCGACGAACAGAAGCGCGAAATGATGGCAGATTCCGACCACGCGCTTCTCGACGGGCCGCGCGACCGAGAGTGGCCGGCTGTCGAGCGCGAGAATGCGGTCCAGGATCGTTTCCGCCGAGCGGATGTGGGATTCCTCCTTACGTTTCTCCGGCACCTCGAAGCCGTACGCGTCGGCCATGTATTGATGGACGGCGAGCCCATGGATGATTCCCGCAAGCTTGCCGACGTCATTGGGTAGGTCCGCCAAAGCGCGGGCATGACGGCCGACCGCACTCATCGGCGCCGGCTGGGCGTAGTAATCCAATGTCTCCTGCAAGGTTTCCGTCTGCCCCTTGACGCTATGCTGTTTCATCGCTCGCCTCATTACAGATAGCGGGTTTCAGCGGGCGCATTCTGCCAGTCGTTGTTCCTGCCATCCTCGTAACGCACCGGTGCGCCAGCCAGTTCTTCATCGCTGGCGTCGAGGCAAGCGAGATTGACTGCGTAGAATTCGCCACCAAGCTCAGCGACGCTGGCGCGGCCGAACGGCTTGATGCCGCAACGCTTGCAGAACAAGTGATGGATGACGTGGCGACCGAACTGATATTCCGACAGCGCCTCCGCACCCTGCTTGAGGCGGAAGGAATCTGCCATCACGATCGCCTTCCAGAAGCGGCCCCTGCGACAGATCGTGCAATTGCACTTGCTGGTGCCCTGGCTGAGGTCGAGGTCGCATTCGAAGCGGACTGTGCCGCAATGGCAGCTCCCGTGATAGGTCTTCATCATCGTCAGCGCTCCTTGGCGACGTATTCGGCCAGACGGTCAAGACATTCGCCCCAGCCTTTGAGGTGGGCGTCGCGGTTTTCGACCGTCTCGAAGAAGGCCTGGCGGAAGGTCATCTTGGTCTTCTCGCCGAGTTCGCCGAAGGTGATGGTGATGACGTTCTCGCGGCCGCGCTCGCCTTCCATTTCCCAGGAGAAGGTGAAGACCAGGCGCTCCGGCTCCACGATCTCGCGATAGATGCCGCGCATCCAGTATTGCTTGCCGTCCATTCCGGTTACGCAGGCGCGGTAGGCGCCGCCCGGGCGGAAGTCCATCTTGTAGGACAACGTGGTAAATTTGTTCGCACCAAGCCAGCGCGCCATGTGCTCCGGCGCGCTCCAGGCCCTGAAGACAAGGGCGCGCGGCGCATCGAAGGTACGGGTGATGACCAGCTCATGCTGAGCCGTTTCTGACATGGGACTGGGTGCTGTGGACATGACCTACTCCTCGATGCTTGCAAGATCTGTGATGCGGTCGGCCGGCGATCCGCCTCGGCACCGGACCATAGTGCCGAGGTCGCCGAACGGCGCGGGTGCATCGCTGACATAAGCGGAGTTCCTGGGCATGATCAGCGCTCGTTCGCGAGATACTGCGCCAGGCGCTCGAAGCACTCGGTCCAGCCTTTGTTGTGATCGTCGCGGCTCTCGACTGTCTCGAAGAAGGCCTGGCGAAAAGTCATGCGCGTCTTGCCGTCCAGGTCGGCCAAGGTGATGGTGATCGTGTTCTCGCGGCCGCGCTCGCCGTCTTCTTCCCAGGAGAAGCTGAAGACCAGGCGCTCCGGTTCCACGATCTCCTGATAGGTGCCGCGCATCCAGTGTTCCTTGCCCTCCGCCGACCGGATGCCGGCGCGATAGGTGCCGCCGGGCCGCACATCCATCTTGGCGGAGAGGCACGTGAATTTGTGTGGACCCAGCCAGCGCACCATGTGCTCCGGCTGGGTCCAGGCACGGAACACCAGTTCGCGCGGCGCGTCGAACATGCGGGTGATGACGAGCTCGTGCTGAGCCGTACCTTGAGGTGCGCTGGCTGCTGTTGCGGGCATGATCTACTCCTCGATACTTGCCATATCTGTAATGCGATCGGCCGGCGATCCGCCACGGCACAGGGGCAGGGCGGTCGGGTCGCCCGCCAGCTCGATGCCGGCGTTCATCGTGTGGTGGCGCAGGTGCTCCATCCCAAGGCCGGCATCGTCAGCATGATCATGGCCGCGGCAGAAGCGGTCAGGATCGATTGTGCGTTCGGGCGCCAAAGAAGGAAACGCCTGAATCGTTTCCATCCAATCGCGCCGCCTGCGACGGCGGCGACACCGACGGCACAACAGATCATGCTGGCTGCGCCACGCGGCGCCGTTCCAAGGGGGCAGGAGGGAAGGTGAGCGCGATCGCCACCGCTCCCAGCCCGACGATGAACGAACCGATATAGAGCCAACCGTAGCCGCCGGTGGTGTCATAGATCCAGCCGCCGACCGCGGGACCGAACGCCATCCCGAGGCACGAGACCATGGTTGCCGCGCCGAACACCGCGCCCATGATGCGCATCGGGAAATACTCGCGCGCGATCACCGCGTAGAGAGGCATCACGCCGCCATAGGCAAAGCCAAAGACGATGGCGACGGCATAGAATTCGCCGAGTTCGCGGGTGAAGAAGTAGCAGCCCGCCGCCAGTGCCTGGATGAGAAGGCCGACAACGAGCGCGCGCTTGGCCCCGAACTTGTCACCGGCCAAGCCGAATGCAAGCCGGCCGCCCAGGCCCGCCAAGCCTTCGACGCTGTAGATCGTCACTGCTGTGAGCGGCGCAAGGCCGCAGAGCATGGCATAGCTTACAGTGTGGAAGATCGGACCGGAATGCGTGGCGCAGCAAGCAAAGAAGGTGGTCGCGAGTACGAGGAACTGCGGCGTGCGCAGCGCCTGGCCCACATTCATGCCGGGGTCGCCGACCGCGGGGTCTGGCGCCGCCGGTCCACCGGCGGCCTGGGCAGCCAGCATGGGCGGCCGGCGCACGAGCAGCGCCGCCGGTACCAGCAACGCCCAGGCGAGGATGGCAATGCAAAGCTGGGCGGTGCGCCACTCATAGCTCGTGATCAACCAGCCGGCGAAGGGCGAGACCGTCATCGGCGCCACGCCCATGCCGGCCGACACCAGGGAGACAGCAAGGCTGCGGTGCTTGTCGAACCAGCCCGTGACCGTGGCCATGGTGGGCGCGAACACCGCGCCCGCGGCGCCGCCGACGAAGATGCCGTAGATGAGCTGGAATTCGAGCAGGCTGTCAGCCCGGCTTGCGAGCATAAGGCCTAGTCCCAGCAAGACCCCGCCTGATAGTACCACGATCCTCGGGCCAAAGCGGTCGGTGAGGGCACCCCAGCCGAAGCCCCCGACCCCCATCATCACGAAGACGATGGTCATGGCGCTTGAAATGCCCGTGCGTGACCAGCCCGTGGCGTCCGCCATCGGTTGAAGGAAAACGGCGAGGGAAAATGTTGTGCCGAGGGCGACGCAACTCATGAGCGCGCCGGCGGCGACCACGACCCAACCGTAGTGAAGCTTCATGGAAGTTTCCTCGACTAAGCAATGACGATGTGGCGATCGTCCGTGGCCGCCACTTTCGACTAGGCTGCAGTCCCGTGGCAGCAGGCGGCTTCGCTCTCTTCTGAGACCCACCGTCCGACGGCGCTGACATGACCGGAGGCACCGTAGCGGTCGTGATGGCGGACCCAGTCTGTGAGGCTGTGGTTGGGACCGTTCTCGTTCCGGCCCTTCGGCGTGATGTCGAGGAAGACATAGGTGCCGAGCCGCTCTTCCGCGCCGCGTCCGAAGGTCGAATAGGTGAGATAGATGGCGCCGTCCCCGTCCTTGAGGAAGACGCTAAGGCCGGAGAGATCTTCCAGCGGCAGGGGGCCGGTGCGGTAATTGTAGAAGGCTTCGCCCTTCGCCAATTGTTCCGGCGTGAAGGAGACGTTGAAGTCGTAATTGAAATCGCTGCCGAACGAGGACACCCACTTGAAGTGCCAACCCATGCGCTTCTTGAAGGCCTCGATCTCCGCTATGGGCGCGCGCGCCACGGCGACGTAGGAGACGTCGTGGTTCTGCAGGTGCACCAGCGCCGCATCCGCGTGATCGGACTCGAACGAGCAGCCGACGCAGCCTTCATTCTGGCCGGGCGCCAGCATGAAATGCTTGATGATGAGCTGACTGCGGCCGTCGAACAGGTCGGCGAGGGATATTTTTCCGGTCGGCGTGTCGAACATATAGGTCTTGTCGACCTTGACCCAGGGCAGCTCGCGCCGTTCGGCGCTCAGGCGGTCGCGCAGCCTGGTCATCTCCTTTTCCTTGGCCAGCAGCGCGGTGCGGACCTTGAGCCATTCGTCGCGGGATACGATGCGATGTTGCATGATCGAATCTCCTATCGTGATGGGATGAATTAGAGTGTCGCGAGATATTCGCCCAGCATATCGAGGGTGCTGCTCCAGCCGCCGCGATGCAGATCGCGCGACGCGACGGATTCGAACAGTGTCTGCTTCAGGGTCAGCTTGGTTTTTTCGCCCTGCTCGGCGAAGGTCAACGTCATGATGGTCTCGTGCTTGGGTTTGCCGTCAGGATGTTCCCAGGCATGGGTCAGGACCAGCCGTTCCGGCGGCACGACTTCGCGGTAAACTCCGTGCGCCCAATGCTCGGTGTTCTCCGGTGAGCGCATGCCGAACCGGTATGAGCCGCCGACGCGCACATCCGTCTTGTATGAGATCAAGGTGAAACCGCGCGGGCCCCACCAGCGCGCAAGGTGTTCCGGCTGGGTCCATACCTTGAAGACCAGTTCGCGCGGCGCATCGAATACGCGCGAGAGGACGAGGGTGCGTTCCTCGATCTCCTGGTCACTTGCCGGGGAGCTTGCGGGGGCCATTCTTCTTTCCCTTCCCTTGCAGTTCCTTCAGGTAATCGTCCAAGCGGTCGAAGCTCTGCTCCCAGAAGCGGCGGTACTCCTCGACCCAGTTCGCGATGTCCTTCAGTGGACCAGCTTGCAGGATGCAGGGCCGCCACTGGGCCTCGCGACCGCGGGCGATCAGGCCGGCGCGCTCCAGCACCTTCAGGTGCTTGGAGACGGCCGGCAGGCTCATGTCGAACGGTTCAGCCAGCTCGTTGACCGAGGCCTCTCCGGTGGTGAGGCGTGCCAGGATCGCGCGCCGGGTCGGATCGGCGAGCGCCGAGAACGTTGCGCTCAGGCGGTCATTCGTCATTCGCGATAAACCGATCAGTTAAATAACTAAATGGTTAAATAGAGCGGAAACCGCGAGTTGTCAAGGCCGGCGATTTGATGCCTACCCTTCCCGCGAAATCAGCATATTAGCGGTGAGTCGGTCCCGGTCCGCTATCGATGGGTCGAGCCTTCTTCGCCGGTGTCGCCCTGTTCGCCCCGATCGTCACCGCGCTCGTGCCACTCCTCGCCGCCTTCCTCGATCTGCTGCGCGCGTTCGGTATCGCGGAACGCATCGTCGCGGCCGGTCTTGCCGCGCGGCCTGCGCTTGGTCGGCGTGCGCTCTGGATCGGGCTTTAGTTTGTCGGCCATGGATCACTCCCTTCGCTTCGGTCACTCGTGAACCAAGCGAGAGATGGCCTGTTGCGCTCCCTGGAACGCCGACGACGCGCAGGCATCGATCATTATCCGTGCAGGCATCGGAGAATTGCGCGCATTCATCTCATTCTGCGCGAACGCAATCGCCTGCGGGAACTGGATCCACAACATGCTGTTGGCGTACACGGCAACTTGGCGGAGCCTCGCCAAGAGTTCGAGTGACGCAACGGTTCAGCTACATCGACAGAACGAAGGGCTTGGCGATCCTCCTCGTCGTGCTCGGTCATCTGACGGCCCGGCAAGCACCGCCGGGCCCCGGCGCCGAATGGTACGTGTTCGTCAGGGACGCCATCTACACCTTTCACATGCCGCTTTTCATGGCGGTGAGTGGTCTGTTGTATGGGCTCAGTTGGCGACCCGGCGCCACTGTGGCCGACGACCTGGCTGACGCGCGACGGCGCGCCACACGCCTGATGCTGGCGTACTTGTTGTTTGGGCTGCTGGTGTTCACGGGAAAGCTGACTTTCCAGCTGTTGACGCCGGCCGTCGACAATCGAGTGCACGGCGCGACTGGGTTGTTGACCCTGGTGACGCAGCCCACCGCGAGCTTCTCTGCGTTCCTTTGGTACATCTATGCACTGTCGGTGCTGTACATGGTGTTCCCCCTGGCGTTCCGGGCAGTGTGGGGGCAGATCCTCTGGCTGCTGCCCGTCACGATTGGGTTCTGGTTCCTGCCCACCAGCCCTTGGTTCGCGTGGGACCTGTTGCAGATGTTGAGCTTGTTCTTCCTCGTTGGCGTGATCGCGGGCCGTTATCACGACGCGACCCAGCGCTGGCTGGAACGCCTGTGGCTGCCGGCGCTCATTCCCTTCCTCGCGCTCCTGCCGGCGGGGGCGCACAATGATCCGGTCGCCCGCTGGGCTGCCGCTGCGCTCTCGATCATCGCCCTGCCGGGCCTGATGCGCTTTACCGAACCTTGGCAGCTCGGCTTCTTCGAAATGATGGGCCGCTATACCTTCATCATCTATCTGACCAACACCATCTTCATCGGGTTGGTGAAAGCGGCGTCCTTCCATCTTGGCTTGTGGCACGCCTCGCACTTCCCGTTGGTGGCCGTGGTGATGATGGTGGTGGCGATCGGCGGCGGTATCCTGCTCAAACGCCATCTCTTGCCGTTGGTGCCACCGCTGGATCGGATCACGACTTGATTCCAAACGTGGCCCGGCGACTTTTCACGTCGGTTGGTCCCTGCTTCCAGCGCCGTCCCTCGAACAGGTCGCGCTCGCCGACCAGGCCATCGCCCACGACGTCGAAGAACGCACGTGTGCCCGCAACGAGCGCTTATCGCTTGAAGCTCCGTGACGTAGCCAAAACGCGCTCGCAGGTTAGGCATTTCCGGGATT
The DNA here is from genome assembly GCA_035695765.1 of Dongiaceae bacterium. Taxonomy (GTDB): domain Bacteria; phylum Pseudomonadota; class Alphaproteobacteria; order Dongiales; family Dongiaceae; genus Dongia_A. The sequence goes on along the minus strand of DASRRI010000139.1, from coordinate 16,747 downwards.
GGTTTGTCTCGGAATGTGAAACGACGAAGCTTCGGATTAACAAGCTGACCTCTGCCTGAAGTGCAGATGTTGTCGTGACCGGGCACACGGCTTCCCACTGCGTTAGGTGTCAAGTAACCTACGTCAAGACGCGCATTTGAGCCGCATGAAGGAAGATCAGATGGCCGATGGTTCCTCGAAGCAAACGAAGGTGACTTCGAGCCACTGGGGTGCGTTCGAGGTGGATGTCGAGGGCGATCGGATCGTCGCCACCCGCCCTTTTTCGAAGGATCCCCATCCCTCGCTGATTCCCGACATTCTTCCTGCGGCCGTCCACCACCGGACGCGCGTGGCGCGCCCGTCAATCCGGCGCGGCTGGCTGGAAGCGCGGAAGCGCGACGGGCGCGGCAGCGACGAGTTCGTCGAGCTTCCGTGGGACGAAGCACTCGACATTGCAGCGGCGGAGATCGACCGGGTGCGCCGCGAGCATGGCAACGAGGCGATCTTCGGTGGCTCCTACGGCTGGAGCTCCGCCGGGCGGTTCCACCACGCGCAAAGCCAGGTGCACCGGTTTCTCAACTGCATCGGCGGCTATGTCGCTTCTTTCGGCAGCTACTCTACCGGCTGCGCGCAGTCGATCATGCCACATGTATTCGGCGTGAACTTCCTGAAGCTCCTTTACGAGCACCAGGACGGCTGGCAGACGATCCACGACCATACCGAGACGCTGGTGATGTTCGGGGGGATCAACCCCAAGAATTCCCAGGTCAGCATGGGCGGGGTCACGGAGCATGAGACGGCAGGCTGGTTCGACCGCTTTGCCGTGAAGGGTATGCGCTGCATCAATATCGGGCCGCAGTGCACCGACGCGCCGGAAGGGTGCGAATGGATTCCCGTTCGGCCCGCATCCGACACCGCGATGATGCTGGCGCTTGCGCATGTTCTGGAAAGCGAGGGGCTCACCGACCGCGACTTCCTGGCCCGATGCACTGTGGGCTTCGAGCGTTTCCGTCGCTATCTGATGGGCGAAACCGACGGCCAGCCCAAGAGCCCTGAATGGGCCGCGCCCCTTTGCGGCGTCGATCCCGTTACGACTCGGGGCCTTGCGCGCCGGATGGCTTCCACCCGCACCCTCGTCACCGTCACTTGGTCCCTTCAGCGCGGCGAGCATGGCGAGCAGCCCTACTGGATGTCGGCTGTCCTCGCCGCGATGCTGGGCCAGATCGGCCTGCCCGGCGGCGGAGTGGGTTACGGATATGGCGCCATCGGCGGTGTGGGAAAATCACTCATCGGGCTTCGCGGCATGACCTTCTCGCAGCTGACGAACCCGGTCAAAAGGGTCATCCCGGTCGCGCGGATCGGCGACATGCTGCGAAACCCTGGCCGATCCTATGATTTCAACGGCCGGCGCGAGCCCTATCCCGACATCCGCGTCATCTATTGGGCCGGAGGCAACCCCTATCACCACCATCAGGACCTGAACGCGCTGCATGAGGCGTGGCAGAAGCCCGAGACGATCATCGTGAACGAGCCCTGGTGGACGGCGACCGCCAAGCGCGCCGATATCGTTTTCCCGGCGACGACACCGTACGAGCGCGAGGACATCGGGCGGTCGGATCTCGATGATTATCTGTTCCACATGCCGCAGCTGATCCCGCCGGTGGGCGAGGCGCGCGACGACTACGCGATCTTCGCCGGCCTCGCCGAGCGCCTCGGAGCGGGCGCCGTGTTTACCGAAGGACGGGGCGCTGCGGACTGGCTCTCGCTTCTCTACGAGGAATTCCGTAGCCTTGCCGCCGCGAAGAGCATCGAGCTGCCCGATTTAGAGGAGTTGAAAGCGCGGAACTGGGTACGGCTGCCGATCCGGGCAGAGGGTCCCAACCGCACGTTCTTCGCCCCCTTCCGGGAGGATCCAGAGGCCGCGCCGCTCGGCACGCCCTCGGGCAAGATCGAGATCTTCTCCGAAACTATCGACGGGTTCGGCTATGACGACTGCCTGGGCCATCCGGTTTGGCTGCCGCCCTCAGAATGGCTGGGCGCGGCAACAGCGGCCGCGCCGCTCCACCTCGTCTCGCCGCAGCCGGGTGACAAGCTCCACAGCCAGCTCGAAAGCGCGCTCGCCGAGCGGGAGGGTGCGCGGCCAGAAACGTTGGTCATACATCCCGGGGATGCAACTGCGCGAGGAATCCGAACCGGCGATCTCGTCCGGGTCTTCAACGCGCGCGGTGCGTGCCGGGCGCGTGCATTGGTGTCCGAGGGCATTCGTCCTGGTGTGGTGGCCTTGCCCACCGGTGCATGGTTTGGCGACCCCGGCGGAAACATCGACCCCAACGGAAACCCGAACGTGCTGACGAAAGACGTTGGCACCTCGCGCCTCGGGCAGGGATGCAGCGCGCACACAGCGCTTGTCGATGTAGCGAAGCTGGAGGTTTAAGAAGCAGGACTTCGATAACAGGCCCGTCGCAGTCGAGCTGTTTTTGACATGCTTGCCAAAGGCCGTCCGTCGTCCGACACCGATCGGCGCCGAGAGCGTGCGGGACGGATGCGGAAGGCTTGAGACGGCTACGGCGCGCCTTTGGCGCGCCGTAGCGAAAAGATGGCTCCCGGGGCCGGCGACGACCAGAACTACAATCTCTCTATAGCGCTACCCCAACGCGGTTGGCGAGAGCCGAAGGGGGCCAAACCTGCGAAGGTGCTCGCCAGGTCGCTACGAACCGAACCCCTGCTGAAGGACCAGGGCTATTGAACTCGCGTACAAATTGGGGATCGCGCGGACACGGGACTTCGCCGAGGTCGGTATTTCAAGGCACTATCTCTGCAAGCTCTGCTCGAAGGGCATGCTCACGCGGGCAGGGTATGGCGCTACGCGACGCCAAAGGAGGCCGCATGAATAGTGCGGCCGCCAGCGGGATCGTAGCCGGCCGGGAATTGAGGGTCGGCTGGACGTTGAGCTGGTGCTGGCTTCCTGGTCCCCCGCGTCGTCGCGCGCAATCCCATACTGGCATAGCTCCGCCATCAGCAGCTGTCTGCTTAGGGCCTTTCAGCGGTCGGCAGGATAGCATGGCCTACGGCAGCCTCGTGCCACGAGCGGCCACCTGAGCAGTGGACCATTGAGGGCTACGCCCTGTATTTGATGCGTCTCCTCGGCGCTTGTGATTCAGGCTCCAAAACACGGAGTTCGGATCTTGTGGAACGACCTTATCGACTCGATTGGCTCGATTATCGAGCTCGTACCATCCGTACACGGATGCGTTTGTGAACCCACGCCCAAGTTGCCAAGATTGTCATTCGAGCGCATGGTCACGGTCGGAGACACGCCCGCTTCGCGCTTGGTGTAAGATTAGCTGTTCGGAGGCCCGGTCACCTGGGAAGGAGGACCGGCATGGATATCGTCGCTTGGCTACGGGGGCTTGGTCTCGAGCAGTACGAACAGGCGTTTCGCGACAACGCCATTACTGACGAGATCTTGCCGAAGCTGACGGCCGATGATCTCAAAGACGTCGGTGTCACCGTCGTCGGGCATCGGCGCAAGATGCTCGAAGCGATCGCCGCCTTACACGGTGGGGACCAGGCGGTGCCCTTGTCTGCGACCGGAATCTACGCTGCTCCTACACCAGATCCGCAATCCGCGCCGTCGCCAATGCAGGCCGAGCGCCGGCACCTGACCGTGATGTTCGTCGATCTCGTCGGCTCGACGGCGCTCGCTCACCGGCTCGACCCCGAAGAAATGGGCAAGGTCCTGCGTGCTTATCAAGACGCGGTGGCGGGCGTAGTCACCCGCTTCGAAGGGCACGTGGCCAAGTTCATGGGCGACGGCGTGCTCGCCTATTTCGGCTGGCCCAAAGCACACGAGGACGAGTCTGAGCGGGCGGTGCGGGCTGGTCTTGCCATCACCAAGGCAGTAGCCGGTCTCGCAGTCCCCGCCGGGACCGCGCTGGTGACGCGGATCGGTATCGCGACCGGCCTCGTCGTCGTAGGCGACCTCGTGGGCAAGGGCGCGGCGCAAGAAGAAGCGGTGGTAGGGGAGACCCCCAATCTCGCCGCGCGCCTGCAGCAGCTCGCGCAGCCTGGTGCCGTTGTCATCAGCGAACAGACACGGCGGCTGATCGGCGGTCTGTTCGAGGTGCAGGAGGTAGCGGCGCATACTCTTAGGGGCTTCCCCGAACTGCTGCAGGCGTACCGCGTGATCGGCGAGGGCCAGGCCGAGGGTCGGTTCGAAGCGCTGCACGGGGCCGATCTCGCTCCGCTCGTCGGACGGACGCAGGAACTTGCCCTTCTCTTGGAACGCTGGGAGCGGGCGAAAGGCGGCGAAGGACAAGCAGTGCTGCTCACTGGCGAACCCGGCATCGGCAAGTCACGCCTCCTGCGCGCGCTGCGCGAGCACCTCGCGAATGAACTGTACTTACCGCTCAGCCACTACTGCTCACCCTTCCACCAGACCAGCGCCCTCCGCCCCGTGATCGACCTGCTCGAGCGCGCGGCGCAGTTCGCCCGCGACGACGCTCCGCAGCAGAAGCTCGACAAGCTCGAAGCGCTGCTCGCCCAGGGGACCAAGGACGTGACCGAGGCCTCGCCGCTGATTGCTGCGCTGCTCTCCATCCCGGCCGACGATCGCTATCCCCCGCTGGGCATCAGCCCGCAACGTCAGAAAGAGCGCACGCTCGAAGTCCTGCTGGACCAGCTGGCGGGCCTGGGCCGGAAAGACCCGGTGCTGGCGCTTTACGAGGACGTGCACTGGGCCGATCCTACCACGCTCGAGCTACTGGACTTGGTGGTCGACCGCGTCCGAACTCTGCCGATACTAGCGGTCATCACCTTCCGACCTGAGTTCACACTGCGCTGGATCGATCACGCCCACGTCACCCTGCTCTCCTTGAGTCGCCTGGGACGTCGACAGGGCGAAGCCATGGTCGAACATCTCACTGGCGGCAAAGCGTTGCCTCTGGAGGTGCTCGAGCAGATCGTGGACCGCACCGACGGCGTGCCTCTCTTCGTGGAGGAGCTGACGAAAGCGGTGCTCGAACTGGGGCTGCTCAAGGAGGAGGCCGGAAGCTATGCGCTCGCGGGGCCGCTGCCATTGCTCGCGATCCCATCGACCTTGCAGGACTCGCTCATGGCCCGGCTCGACCGTCTGGCGCCGGTGCGGGAGGTGGCGCAGATCGGCTCCGTCATCGGCCGCGAATTCTCGCACGAGCTCGTTGCGGCCGTGACCGAGCTGCCGGACGCGGAACTCAACGACACCCTGGCCCAGCTTGTCACCACCGGCCTCGTGTTCCGTCGCGGCGCGCCGACCCAGACCAGCTACATCTTCAAGCACGCGCTCGTGCAGGACGCGGCCTACAACAGCCTTCTCATCAGCCGGCGCCAGCAGCTTCACGCCCGCATCGCGCAAGTCCTCGAAGAGCGCTTCCTGACGACCGCAGTAGCTGAGCCAGAGGTACTGGCGCACCACTTCAGCCAAGCTGGCTTAGTAGAGAAGGCGGTTGAGTATTACGAACAGGCGGGGCGCCGTGCCATCGCCCGATCAGCGGTCTCGGAAGCGCTACCCAGTTCGGCCGGGCGCTCGACCTGCTCCAAGGCCTGCCGCGCTCGAAGGATTGCCTGCAGCGGGAACTTCGGATCCAGCTCGCGCTTGGCAGCGGCCACGTCGCGGTCCATGGCTTTGCAGCCCGGGCCACGGGTGACGCCTACCGGCGCGCATCCAAGCTTTGCGAGGAGCTTGGCGAGACCCGCGAGCTCTTCCCTGTGCTTTACGGCCTCTCCCTCTACCACCTTTACGGTGCTGAACTGGCCGAGGCGCAATCGGTTGCAGGGCGCCTGCTGAAGCTGGCCGAGACGACCAGCGATCGCGGCCTCTTATTCTTCGCCCACCGCGCGGCCGGCGTCAGCGCGCTCCCGGCCGGCGACTTTCTCCAGGCGCGCGTGCACCTCGAGCACGCGCTGGCGATCTATGACCCCGGCGAGCACAGGTCGCCGGTCTTCGTCTACGCCTTCGATCCGCGCGTCGTGTGCCTCGACTACTTGGCGCGCACGCTTCTCCCGCTCGGGCTGCCGGAGCAAGCCTTGGCAGCGAATGATGAGGCCATTCACGAGGCGCGGCGGGTATCGCACCGCAACAGCCTCGCGCTGCCGCTCTTTTTCGGCGGCGTCGTGCGCCAGATCCTCGGGGATCGAGACGGAGTCGAAGCGCGATGCAACGAGCTCGCGCAGATCGCTGCGGATGCCGGATTCCGCCTCTGGCAGGCCGGCGCGACCGTCCTCCGTGGCTGGACGCTTGCCGAGGCCGGCGATCCGGAGGCCGGCCGGTTGGCGATCCAGCGGGGCGCGGACGAGTGGCGCGCCACTGGCGCGGAATACATGCTGCCCTATTTCCTTGCGCTGCTCGCGCAGGTCGAGCTCAAGGCCGGCCGCCCCCAGGCCGCGCTGCCTCTGTTGGAAGAGGCGCGCATCAGGGTCGAGCGGACCGGCGAACGGTGGTTCGCGGCGGAGATCTTCAGGCTCCAGGGCGAGGTGCTGGTAACTCTCAACCGCCTAGCTGACGCCAATTCCTGCCTCACGCACGCGCTGGAAACGGCTGCCGCACAACAGGCGCGCTTCTGGGAGCTGCGGGCGGCACTAACCCTCGCGCGCGCCGATCATGACGGTGTCGCCGCACGAGAACGGGTCAAACGCCTCTGCGCAGGCTTCAGCGAAGGTTTCGGGCTCCCAGACCTTAGGGCGGCGCAGGCACTCGCGCTCGACGTCGCCAGCTGACGCGCAAGATTGCGGTCTCTCAGTTCCAGGTGTGGAGGCAGGCCTTCCAGGATGCATCGCCTTGCCGTCGCAGTATAGTGACAACGGTGCCCTCAAAGCGTTGCACCTTTCCGGCATCACCCGGACCGTTAGCCGACCACTTTCCGCTTGCGAATGCGAGGCCGCCATCGGCCTCCGCATCGATCATCTCGATATCATGTTCCTTGAAGCCTGCCGTGATCAGACCCTGCCAGAAGTCGCGGATCGCGTCCGTGCCCTTGACCACTGCATGAGTCGGCGGCAGAACGGTTGCGTTGTCCGTGTAGAGGGTCGCAACGGCGGCAGCGTCGCCGCGGTTGAACGCGGAATTCCAAGCGTCATTGGCGCGGCGGACTGCGCCTCGGATGTCGTCCGATGGGTCGCTCATTCGGTTCCTCCCGGTCACTCGTCTTTCCCGCTCGTCCAATAGCTGTGTTCAGCTCGAGCGGCCTGCTAGTTCTACGCAGTGTAGGTGACATGCGCGACCGGCTCAAGACAAGCTCCCTGCCTTGTTTGTCGATGATCCTGCGCAATGCAGTTCGCGCGAGAGCACGCGCACAACCTTCTGCTGGCATATTAGGTGAGCGGCGAGCCGTTTTTAGATTCTCAGCGCGATCGTGGAAGATGCAGAAAACCCACACTGACCGTTACTCCGCCCTTGTCGCGGGGCTCGGTGTGATTCAGCGTGCAATTTTGTTCCGCGCCGAATCATAGTTCATGCCTAGTTCCACGTCCTGGCGCTCTTCGGAAACCCTGCACGTTGCACGCGTACTACGCAAAAGCGTTGCCCGGTAGGCGCGCGCATGACGACCCACCGGTCCATGCGCCTGTCGATTTTCGCGCCGAGTTTCTCTAGGCGTGCGACTTCAGCAGGAATGTCGTCGGTCTCGATATCGATGTGTACGCGACTTTCATGGTCCACGCGCTGAATTTGAACACTGAGCTCGTCTGGTGGGGTCTCGAGCATGCGGTAGTTGCCGCGACTGCCAGGATGGTTTGGATCTACGGGACGGCCCAGGGCCTCGGCCCAGAAGCGCGCGGCCGCGTCGATATCGTCCGTCTTGCAATCCACCAACAAACCATTGATGCGCGAGCGATGCATCTCAGTATGCCCTAGCAATCGGTTGCCACGATGCAGCTCAGATGGGACCAGCAATGTTCGACCACCTCACAAGTGCTCGCGGGGGCGTCACACAGACACTGTGGGGCAACGCCGCCGCCAGCGAAATAGACGGACAAAGCCGATTTGCGGTTTCTCCCTTCGGTTGGCCGGCAGACGGCAGCAGAGGCGTTCGATCTGAAACCCGGATCATTTGTTGGCAGGGAGGGTCGACCGTTGCATTTGCAGACGTCACCCCACAGCGTTGACCGCATGCGCCAGTTCAACAATGCCTCGGTCGATCGACGCCTCGTCGGCGCTGGCATAGCCGACGAGGAGGATATGATCATGTAAACGCGTGTCACCGAAGGATTCGGCTGGAGCCTGCTCCAGGGAGGTAGACTCCGATGCCTGCGTCGGCCGCGGGCGCGGCGGCATGCGACGCCTTCGGCAGACGCGGGGGAAGCCGCCAAGCGAGGTGCATCCCGCCGCAGTAGCGTTGGTCCACTGTTCGGTCGTCCTCGAGGGCGTGTGGCAAGGTGCACGAGATCGGCAAGGATGTCATCGACCGGGGATGTGGTGTGGACCGAGCCCCGTGTTTGGTGGCGTGGTGTCCAAATGCACCTGCCGGCCCGGCGCTGACCCAGCTGCTGGCTAGCCGCCATCGCGCACCGCAGATACCAATCCAGGTCTGCGAAGGCCGATCCTGCGAGATGACAGCCAGAATGACGCCCGCGTGCGCTCGATGGGAGCAGCGCCGATTTTGTGGGGAGACCGTAGTTTGGAGGACTGCAGGCAGCTACGGCGCGCCTCTGGCGCGCCGTAGCAAAAACTGGCTCCCCGGGCCGGATTCGAACCAGCGACCAATCGGTTAACAGCCGATTGCTCTACCGCTGAGCTACCGGGGATCAGGTCATGGCGCGATCAGACTGCGCGCGGCCTAAGGGGGCAGCTTATAGCCGCGTGATTCCAGCCTGTAAACCTTTTTGCCACAGCCGGGCAGGGGCCTTGTCGGGGCCGAGGTGCGGCACCCTAAGGGGTTGACAGGCTTGGAACTATTCTCAATGGTGCGGCGCTAAATCGAGGGTAATCCATGAAGGCAATCATCTTGAGCGCGGGCCAGGGTTCGCGCTTGCTCCCCCTGACCGAAGGCAAGCCCAAGTGCCTGCTGCCGATCGGGCCGCGGACCTTGATCGAATGGCAGATCTGGGCCCTGACCCAGGGCGGGGTAGACGAGATCGCGGTCGTCGTCGGCTATCACGCGCGCGACGTCCAGGACCTCCTGAAGCGCCTGGAAGGGCCGAAGCTCAAGATCCGCACCATCTTCAACCCGTTCTACAAGCTGGCCGATAATCTCGCGAGCTGCTGGATGGCGCGCCATGAGATGGCCCAGGATTTCGTCATCCTCAATGGCGACACGGTGATCCAGCCCAGCATCTTCCAGAAGCTGATGGCGAGCCCCGCCGCGCCCATCACCGTCACGATCGACAAGAAGGAAGGCTACGACGCCGACGACATGAAGGTGCATCTCAAGGGCGAGAAGCTGCTGGATATCGGCAAGACCTTGCCGCCCGAGCGCACCGACGGCGAATCCATCGGCATGCTGCTGTTCCGGGACGAGGGGCCGAAGCTCTTCACCCACTATCTCGACGACATGATGCATACGCCCGAAGGGCTGAAATGGTGGTACCTGCGCGCCATCGGCCAGATCGCGGAACGCGCTAACGTCATGACCTGCAACATCGAGGGATTGGGCTGGGGCGAAGTCGATTTCCCCGCCGATCTCGAGCGGGTCAGCAAGCTCGTGGAAGACTGGGCTTAGCTAAGATCCTCGATACGTCATTGCGCTGCAGGCAACACTGCCGAGCCAGCGGAGTCCAGGGCCTCGACCTGTCGTGAGGCCCATCATTGATTTGTCGCTGCTCGCGTGCGGGACGACAGTGAATTCGATTTCATGCATTCCTGCTAGATTCCTACGAGAAATGGCACGTAGTCGAATCCATTGATTGGCCTTTGTAGGAATCATCCACGGCCATCGTCTTTGCTCACGAGCAAATTTGTGTTATAATTCTTTTCCTGCAAAAATCGGAAGTGAAGCCGGCGCATATCGACTGGCGTACTTCTCAAAAAAAATCTTGTCATGCCCTACCTGGCCAGAACGGCAGAGCCGTTCGGCCCAACAACAATCGATTCAGAAAGCGATCGCGCATCTATCCCAAGAGCCGTGATCGTTGGGGGCCCTTTGCTGGCCGCAGGGAGATGGCCATGACTCACCGGAATCTGCTCACAGCTGCTGCGCTGCTTTTTGCATTCTCAACGGCTGCCTGGTCGCAAGGCTTGGAAGCGACCAACCAGCCAATCTGGCATCCAGCCGTCACCCTAGTGGAACAGTGAACGAATTGAATGTGCTGAAGCCGGCGCCGGGCAACCAGGCACCCAGCTGCAGGGTGCCGGCTTCGCGCTTCCGATACCGTCAGGGTGAACAAAGGCGACTTCTTCCCGCTGCTCCGCGACCTGCGCGGCATGGGCGAACCCAACGCGCTGATCGACCAGCTGAAGCGCCCGACCCGCCGCATTGTCTTCGCGGGCGCCGCCGCGATCTACCAGGAGCGCTTCGCTGATTCGGAAGGACGACTGCCCGCGACCTTCCAGATCCTTTAGAACTCGATCGCGATCCCGGTGCCAAACTCTAGCGCCTTATAGTCTGCGAAGCCGGAGAAATCCGGCGCGCTTTCCGGGTCCGCGTCGGACCAGGTATAGGCGAGCTCTCCATCCAGATCGATGCCGGGGCTGAGTTCATAGTTCGCGGTCAGCGCGGCGCGCTGCTGGGTGAACTTCTCGTCCGGTGCGCCCCTGACCTCGATCTTCGCATCCATGATCGAATAGCCGATGCCGAAGGTCCAGAGCTTTACCTCATAGGCCGCGCCAACGCCGAGTACCCAGCGGTCGGCGGTCACGCGGCCATCCTCCAGCGTGGCGACGAACAGGTCGTCGTCCTTGTAGTACTCGAAGGATGCGCCGACCTCGAAATCGCCGAAGCCTGCCAGGATGCCGGTCTGATAGAAACCGGATTCCTTGCGGTTCGGCTCGCCCTCATCGGCTTTCTCGACATTGCCTTCCCACGAACCGCCGGCACCGATCTGGAGCGACCATTCCTCGGCTTCGTAGCTGTAAGTTCCATAGACCGACACGTTGTGGCGCGAGGCATCGTCGACGTTGGTCGGCATTCCGACGTGTGATCCAACGCCGCTCACCTGATCCTTCTTGTCACCCGACGGCGTATAGGAAAGGCCGAGCTGGAACCCGCCGAAGACCGGAGACAGATAGAGGATCTTCTGCGCATCGCCCTCATCATCCACGCCGGAGCAGACGCTGTTACTGGTGAGCGTGTTAGCGCCCCACTGATCGGGAGAGAAGGCGGAGAAATTCTCCGTGCCGCCAGGCGGGAAAACGCACAACAGCGCGAGCGCCTCGTCGAACGCGCCGATGCGCGCCTCGCCGAACCCGCCGCTGAAATAGATCCAGGATTCATCGATCTGGTCGTCACTGTTCTCGCCGTGCAGCTCGATCCGCGCACCGACTTCGAGCCCGTTGTCGAGGATTGTCGAACCGGTGAAATGCACCTCGGCATCCTGGAAGAAGCCGTCGGTATTGCGCTCGTTCCCCGGCTCGCCTTCCTCGTCGTCATCGATGACAGCCATATAGGCGGCATTGAACTCGCCGCCGACCTGCAGCTCGATCCCGTCGCCGCGCGCTACACCCGCAGCCAGCCCGCCCAGCAGTGCACTGGAGCCCATAAGGAATCTGCGCATCCATCCCCCTGCGCATTACCGCTCTGTCGCCCACTATACTCCAGTGACGCGACCGTGATGAGTCGTCGTGATCATTCGGCCTGCGATCCGGCGCGCAGCGGCGGAAAGCTGAGAACGACCTGCAGTCCAGGGCCATTATCAAGCAGAGCAACACCGATCCTATGAAGCTTGGCAATGGCGGCGACGAGGCTGAGGCCAAGACCAAATCCAGCCGGCTGGCCGCTCTTGCCCAGGCGATAGAAGCGCTGGAACACCATTTTCCGCTCCGTCTCAGGAATGCCGACACCGTTATCGGCCACGCGGATTTCGACGCCGTCCCCGGCGGACCCGGCTGACAGAAGGATCTGGTCCGAACCCGAATGCGCGATGGCGTTTTCAAGGAGATTGACGACCATCTGGATAATCAGGCGCTTGTCGCCGAAGAAGCGCAGTCCGGGGGCAATCTCCGCCGACAGCCGCTTGCCGCTTTCCCGGGCGATGGGCTCGAAATCCTCCACCAGCGCGCTCATGCTTTTGGACAGTTCGAACTCCTTGAAGGTCGAGCGGAGCGTTCCGGCATCGATGTAGGCGATCCGGAGCAGCGCCCCAAAGGCGCTCAACAATCCGTCAAGCTCCAGGATAATGGAATCCAGGACTAGCTTGGCATCATCCGCGGCCAAAGGCTGCCGGCGCGCCGCCTCCACCTTGTTGTGAATGCGCGTGAGCGGTGTCCGCAATTCGTGGGCGATGTTGTTGGTCACCTGGCGCAGGCTGTCGGTCAGATCCTGGATGCCGTCGAGCATGACGTTGAGATGGGTGGCGAGGCGATCGAACTCGTCGTTCCTCGCGCTCACCGGAAGCCGGCGATCGAGTTGGCCTTGCGTGATGTCCAGGCTCAAGCGGTTGATGATCTCTAGCCGGCGGAAGATGAGAGCGCTGCTGGCAAGGGCGGTGATCAAGGATAACGGCACCGCGATGCCCAGCATCCACACGATGCCTTCCTCCACCAGCTCGATCGCATCGTGCAAATCGTGCGCGTCGTGGCCGACCAGGAGGAAGGATTGGTCGAGAAGGAAGGCGCCCTTGGCGATGAACGGTTCATCCTCATCGCCTCTGGGCGGAACGATATCCAGCCAGCCTGTCGCCGGCACCATGGCGGGCAGCTGGCCCGCCAACTTGGCTCCGTCGGGCGCCTGCAGCAGATAGATGTATCCCTCGTCGATGACGGGAGCGGCGCGCTCCTCGATCAAGGTCTTGACAGCGGCGGTGCCGCCCGTGGCGTAGGCCGCCCACAGGGTCTGATACTCTTCAGAGACAGTCTCGCGGATCTCGTCCCGCCACCAGCTGGTTCCACCGAAATAGAAAATGCCGGACAGGGCCAGCAGCGCTGCGACGAAGGCGAGTGTGCAGGATATGGTGATCCTGAAAATCGAGGTCCGGGCGAACTCACCGATTGTCATTGATCGAGTATCCGGCGCCGCGCAGGGTTTTGATCAGCTTGACCTCGAACGGTTTGTCGATCTTGGCGCGCAGGCGGCTGATGTGCGTTTCGACCACGGAGGTCCTGGGATCGAAATGGAAGTCCCACACGTGCTCCAGCAGCATGGTGCGGGTCACGATTCCGCCGTTGTGCCGCATCAGATATTCGAGCAGCAGGAATTCGCGCGGCTGCAGGTCGATCCGCTGGCCCTGTCGCACGACTTCGCGCGACACCCGGTCGAGCATCAGGTCGCCGACCCGTAACACCGTCTCCTGATCGCTCAAAGGTGGGCGGCGCAGCAGCGCGCGCAGCCGTGCAGTGAATTCGGAAAAGGCGAATGGCTTGATCAGATAGTCATCGCCGCCGGCATCAAGCCCGGCCACGCGCTCCTCGATCCCGTCGAGGGCGGTGAGAAAGAGGACCGGTGCGGAGACATTGGCGCCGCGCAGGACCTTGACCAGGCTGAGCCCATCCAGGCCCGGCAGCATTCGGTCGACGACGATCAGGTCGTAGGCGGACCCCGACGCCAGGAACAAGGCGTCGCGGCCGTTCGCGGCGCAATCGACCGCAAATCCCTCAGTCGCCAGACCGGAGGCGAGGTATTTCCGAGTTTCCTCATCATCCTCGACGACTAGGATCTTCATGGCAGACCAGCAATGACGGTCAGCGGGAACCTCTCCGCACTCGCTGCCCGCATCATTACATCACCTATCCCGCCTAGGCGGCAAGATTGAGATCCTCCGTCACGTCCGCCACCAGGTTGGCGGGCAGTGGGGTCCGGCTGACGGCGACCACCACGTCGTCGAAATCGCCGTCGCGTTCCGGGTCTGTCGCAAACATATCCTCGAATCCCAGCACCTCGGCCTTATCCTCCCAGGAGCTCTTTTCGAGCGTGTCCGAGTCAAGCTCCACGGCCTGGATGCCGCCGGCGGGATTGAGCAGGTTCCAATCATCCTGGGTGTTGACGTCGAGCGCATGGAACGCGGGGATCGGCAGTACCGTGCCATCCTCGTCGACCAGCTGGGGAGCCATGCGGTCATAGATACTGGCCTGGTTGCCGGTCAGGAAGTTCCTCATTTCCAGCCCGCCGTCCTCGAACGCCGACAGATCGAGCCCGATCTCGGCGCCGTTGGGAACCAGAAACAGGCCGTAGCCTTCGCCCTTGTCGAGATGTGTGACGAACTCCTGCCCGGATTCGAGATCGTCCGTCCCCCGGAATAGGATGTCGACATCGTCAATAAGGCCGGTGCTGCGGTCGAAGGTATAGAATCCGAGCGCGTCGTTTGACTCGGTGTCGCCGCCGAGGAAAGTGACGTGCACGTCCGATCCGGCATAACGGAAGTCCCGCAGCTCCGGTTGCTCAAAGCCATTGACGCCAATGTCATCCTCGATCAGGTCCTTGAGGTCCGGATCGCCGCGGTCCTTGAACAACTCGTGCCCAATATCGCCCTCCTTGAGCAGCCGGATACCCAGCAGCTGCTCGAGCGCCTCGACTTCGCCGTCCTGATTCAGTTCTTCGGTCGAAACGAGCCCGACACCCGGTTCGTATTTCTTGAACTCCCGCGCATCCGGCTCGAGCTGCGTCGTATCCAGGGTCTGCAGCACGTCCTTGAAGAATCCGATATCGATGTCGGCCGTCGCTTTGAAACTGACCAGGTCGGCCTGGTCCTCGGCGATTCCCGGGGCAAATTCCTGACGATAGCCGTTGCCGAGCGCTTCCAGGACGTCACGCGTCGGCATGGCATAGCCGGGAAAGGCCGTCATGCCGTCGGCAAGCCAAGAGCCTTCTGTCGTGGTGCCAAGAAACTTGCCGTCATCATCGTACTCAAATGCATAGGTGAGCTCGCCGAAATACCAGACATTACCCTTCTTATCCTGGGCGAAGTAATCGAGCGTGTCCTCGATCAGAAGTCCGTCCGCATAGGCGGTGTCGCGCACGACATGCGTATTGACGCCGAGAATCTTTTTATTCTCGAAGGTCGCGAAGACGTCGTTTCGTTCGGTCGCTTCGCCTGCTTCTTCGGGTTCAACGCCATAGGTATAGACGGTGCCCCGGAGCAGCGGAAAGTACGGGTTGTCGATGCGCTCATGCTTTCGGAAGTTGCCGGCATCGAACTCCGGCAAGATCGGTGCAGGCGACGGTTCTATCGCGGCGAGACTGGCGGGGGTACTCGAATTCGCCTCGCTCGTCATCCAATCGTCATCGCCGCCGCCCCACATCCTGAAACGGTGCTTGCTCATGACATCCTCCTATGATTGGCGCCGCGTAGGGGAGAGCGAGCGGCGAGGGGACATCAGACGACAATTGGGCTTTCGGAGGGCTTTCGGCAGGCTTACAAATTCGTAAGGTGGTGCCTAGGCGCGCCCGGCGAAGATCCGTTCCACCAGTTCAAGATCGGCGGGCTTGTCGACATCGACCGCTGCTTCGGCGATCGGCAGCTCGACATGGCGGATCGTGGCGCCCGCCTTGCGTGACAGACAGGCGAAGGCCTGCTCCGCGTTCATCAAGCCCAGCAGCACCTTGACCAGGGCGAGTGGGCCCACTTCCCAGATCAGGAGCAGCGGGCGCTTGCGATAGGCTTCCATGCGGCGCCAGAAATCAGCGACACTGGCGACCTTATGCGAGCGCACCAGGAACAGGTTGCAGCCGCTGAAGCGTTGCTTGCCGAGACGGTAAAAGGTGCGGATCGCGCCAGGATAGGCAGCCGCGACCACGTCCGCGGGCGCCAGCGCGACGGCTAGGTCGCAGTCCTTGGGCGCGGACTCCAGAAAGCGCTGCAGGATCGCGGGGGTCAGCAGCGGATGATCGCCGGTGGTGACCAGCAAGGGCTGCGAGAGATCGATGTGGCGGAGCGCAGCGGCCACACTGGCGGCTGGGCTTTCGGCCGCAGGCACTAGTTCCAGTACGCGCGCACGGTGCAATGCCTCAAGGCCGGGCACCTGGAAGATCACGCGCGCATCTTCGATGCAGACATAAATGCGCTCGATGCCGCCGGTCGCGCGCAGAGCTTCGACCACGCGGAGGAGCATCGGCACGCCGGCGACAGGCAGCAGCGCCTTGTGCGTTACGCCGGCTGCCTTCGCCATCGGATCATCCGGGCCGCGGCTGCCGGCCAGGATCAGGGCATTCACAGAATCGCCTTTTCGTAGACCCGATAGGTCTTATAGACCTTGGCGCCGACACCTTCGAGCACGCGGCGCATCGGCATGTTGTCTTCGAGGATCCAGGACAGTTCTACCTGTTCCAGCCCGCGCGCAAGGAACGGCGCCTTCAGGCGATGGAACATCAGCGGCAGCAACGCAGCGCCGGTGAGCGTGCCGTGATATTTCTTGCGGATGCCCATCAGCGGTACGCGCGCGGTCTTCAATGTTTTGCGCTTCAGCCGCCACAGCAGTTTCGCAAAGCCGAACGGCAGGAGCGAGCCATCAAGGTCCCGCACCGCTTCCAGCAAATTGGGCAGGCAGACCAGCATGCCGGCGACTTCGTTGTCGATCTCCGCGATCACCACCAGGTCAGGATCGATCAGCGGTTTCATGCTGGCGGCAGCGGCTTCGATCTCCGATTGGGCGAACGGCACCATCTCCCAGTTCTCCGACCAGGCGTCGTTGAACACCTGCAGCAGAGCG
>DASRRI010000138.1:0-35889 GCA_035695765.1 Dongiaceae bacterium | reverse complement strand
CGCGCTGATCGAGGAGCATGCGGAGGAGACGCAGTCGCGCTTTGCCCGGCGGCTGCTCAATGACTGGATGCTGGAGCGGGACAAGTTCTGGCAGATCGCGCCCAAGGAGATGCTGGACAAGCTCGCGCAGCCGCTGAGCGACGTGCGCGCTGCCAACCTTGCGGAGTAATCAATGCCCGCCCAGGTCTTGATCGTTCCGGGCTTGGGCGGCTCCGGTCCCGATCACTGGCAGAGCCGCTGGCAGGCGCGCCTTCCGGAAGCACGGCGGGTGGAGCAGGCGGATTGGGACAGGCCGGAGCGCGCCGGCTGGATCGCGCAGCTCGATCACGCCGTCGCGCAGGCGAAGCAGCCGCCGCTCCTGGTGGCGCACAGCCTCTCTTGCGCACTAGTCACCTGCTGGGCCGCAATGCATGCAAGGCCGGTTCATGCCGCCTTGCTGGTCGCGCCCGCCGATATCGAGTCGGACAAACACACGCCGCCCGAAGCGCACGTCTTCCGCCCACTGCCGATGACGCGCCTGCCCTTCCCCACCATCGTCGTCGCCAGCCGCGACGATCCCTATGTCGCGTTCGATCGTGCGAGCGCGATGGCAAAGGCCTGGGGCGCCGAGCTGGTGGACATCGGGAATGCGGGCCACATCAACACCGCATCTGGCTACCGCGAATGGCCAGAGGGCGAGCGGTTGCTGCAGCGGCTTCAAGCAGGGAAGCCCGCATACCAATCCGCGTAACTGCCTTCATGATTCGACATGCCGGGCTTGGTCAGGCATCCGCGTGGCTTGATGAACGAGTCGATCCGCCGCACCGGTCTTTCATGCCATTGGATGTTGAAGGCGGCGAGCTTCGGAAAGAATTGCAGGTGCGCGTACGGCAGATGGTCGTGGATCCACCACGCCATGCCGCGCCAGTCCGCGCCGGCGGCGTAGCGGTCGGCGAACCAGGGCACGACGACCGTCGCGCCGGCGCCCATGCGTCCTTTCGCATCGCGCATATCCCACACGTGATAGGCGGCATTGACCTTGATGCCGCCGCATTCGCCGCGGCGCTGGCCGAATTCCGTGACGCGCCGCGAGCGGAAGCCGGAGCGGATGCCAAGGCGGCCGAAAGCGGCCTGCAATGGCTCCAGCAATGTTTCGCAGAGCTGACTGCCGGCCGCGATGGCAAGGTCCGGATCATCCGGCAGGTTGGGAATCCCGTGGAAGCCGGCGATCTCCGAATAAAGGAAATCGCGCATGAAGAAACTCGGCGACAGGCGAACTCGGCTGAAGTCCTCGAGTGCCTCCATGGAGCGGGGCGTGCGCATGGTTTTGCCTCAATTGCCGTCCAAGCTGTGCCATCCTAGCGGCCGCATCGTCGCTCCGTAACTGACGCGGGCTGGCGCGCCGGCGGGGTAGGATGTTAGGAAGGCGGCGCGCAATTTCGAAAACTGGTGAGACCTACGCGATGCTGACACGGCAGCCCTTCTGGTTTCTACGTCATGGCCAGACCGACTGGAACCGCACCGGCAGGTGCCAAGGAAGACAGGATGTCCCGCTCAGCATGCAAGGCGAAGCAGAGGCGCATGCCGCGGTGCCGCAGCTGAAGGGCCTCGGTATCAACGCGATCTGCTCCAGCCCCTTGAAGCGGGCGCGCCATACCGCCGACATCATCGGTCACGCCCTGACCCTGCCGGTGGTGGACATGCCGGGTCTCGAGGAATTCGATGTCGGGCCTTATGAGGGCGTCGCCGATTTTTCCTGGCTGCCGGCGTGGCGCGAAGACAAGCCGGTCCAAGGCGTCGAACCCTTTCCCGACGTGCGCGAGCGTGTCGCGGAAGCCGCCAATCGCGCGCTCGGGACCGCGAGCCATGTCCTCATCGTCGCCCATGGCGGCGTGTTCTGGGCCTTGCAGCATCTGTGCAAATCGCCCTTCATCCCGCTCGCCAATTGCAGGCCCGCGCAGTTGTCGCCGGTCGGCGCGACATCCTGGCGCATCGAGATGCTGACCGCGCCGCAGACCAGCCAGACGTGACCGCGATCCGCATCCGGGCGGCGACCATCGAGGACCGCGGCTTCATGTTCGAGCAGGCGCCGCGCCTGGCGACGGTCGCGAACCTGCCGTGGCATGCGGAGCGTGACGTCCTCAGCTTCCAGCATCGCTACATGCACGCCGCCTTCGCGCGGCCGGCATCCGAAACCGCCACCTTCATCGCCGAAGATGATTCGGGCGGCCGGCTGGGATTCGCCCATGTCGAAGCCGCGACCGAATCCGTGACCCTCGAGCCCTGCGCCTATGTCACGGTCCTGGCCGTGACTGAGGCCGCCCAGGGCGGCGGCGTGGCGGCGCAGCTGATGGCGGCGGTCGAGGACTGGGCGCAGCAGCAGGGCTTCCGCCTCATTGCGCTCGACGTGTTCGCCAACAATCGGCGCGCCCGGAGCTTCTATGCCCGGCAAGGCTATCAGGAAGATTCCTTGCGCCTTACCAAGCCGCTGCAGAAGCACAAAAGCTAAGGCTCCGTCATGACCGGCAGCTGGTCGCCGCTGGCGTCGACCGACGCGACGGCTTTGCGCCAGGCGACGATCCGTTGAGGCCCCGCGGGATGCGTGTCGTTCCAGCTCGCCCAGTTCCTGTCGTCGAGCTTGGCCAGCACCGCGAATGTGCCGCCGGCGCGGTTGAGATCCATGCCGGCGCGCGCCAGCACATAGGCCGCGAGCAGGTCGGCCTCCCGTTCCTGCTCCTTGGAGAAGGTGAGCATGCCGACCTGTGCGCCGAGGCCCATGCCCGCGGCGGCCATGTCCTCGGTCGTCTCTTGGGTCGAGCCGCCGATGACACCGGCTCCGCCCATCAGCAGCCCGCCGATCAAGGCGCCGATCAGGATGCTGTCCCTGCTCTCCTCGATATGATTGGCGATCTGGTGGCCCATCTCATGAGCCATGACGGCGGCGATCTCCTCATCGGATTCCAGATAGTCCAGCAAGCCGCGATGCAGATAGATCCCATCCGCTGCCGTGAAGGCGTTGACCTCATCATCGGCGACGTAGTGGAACACGAAACGGCAGTCCGACGTCTCGGCCCGGTCGCACAGCGGCCGGACATTTCGTATGAGCTGCCTGTCGAGCCGGTGAATCGCATCCTGATAATACGTGCGGCTGCGCGGGAATGTCGGCAGATCCAGGTCTGCGTCGACCTCCCGCGCCGCCAGGAGTGCTTCCTTTTCGCTGACCTGCGGCAGCATGAAGGCCGCTCCGCCGCAGCCCTGCAATGCCAGGCACGCCGCAACAGACGCGCATGCAATCCGCCATGCACTCATGTCCTGCTCTCCTTCGTCCCCGCCGGTTGACCCCGCGACTTTTTGAGACTTGGAACGGCCAGCAACCCAGGATTGTCTCTGTTTTGATAACATAACTTAAAGTAGTGCAAGCGCTCTGGCAAGATCGAATTTGCATCGCTTCTTGCCTGCCGCACGCCAACGGGCCATAACGCGGCCCACAGCAGCACGTGAGTTTGCCGGTGAAATCCGATTCGACGCAGCTTCCCGTCCGCAGCCGCGCCGCCGCAGCCGTGATCCTCGCCGGGCAAGGCGAAGCGGCGCGCGTCCTGGTGCTCCAGCGCAATAAGAACACCTCGCGCGGCCTGTGGAGCCTGATCATGGGACGGATCGAAAAGGGGGAAAGCGCCTCCGATGCGATCCGACGCGAGATCGCGGAAGAGGCCGGCATCGCGGTCGAGGCGCTCTATACCTCCGGGTGCTGCGACACGTTCTACAATTCGGGCGCCAACTCGATCGAGATCATGCCGATTTTCGTCGCGCCCTTTGCCGGGGTGCCGGAGGTCACGCTCGACCACGAGCACTTGGCCTATCGCTGGCTGAGCTTCGCCGAGGCGATCGAGATCCTCGCCTACCCGGGCCAGCGCCAGGCCCTGCCGGAGATCAAGCGCGACTTTGCCGACCGCGCGCCGCCGGAATTCCGCCTGGTCCGGGATTAGAGCGTAACGCGATCTGGATTGCGCCGCCGCGCGCTGTTAGATTGCGGCGGACATCGATTTCATCGGGCCATGCGCACCCTCTATCACTTCCCGCTGCAACCCCAATCCCGCAAGCTGCGTCTGCTGCTCAAGGAAAAGCATCTCGACTGCGACCTGGTCGCGGAGCGGCCGTGGGAGCGGCGCGAGGCGTTCCTGCGCCTCAATCCCGCCTGTGAGACGCCGGTGCTGACCGAGGATAGCGGCCTTACCTTGAGCGGCGATTATGCCATCACGGAATATCTGGAAGAGGCCTATGAGGAGCCGGCGATGCTGGGCCGCGCCAAGGTCGAGCGCGCGGAAGTGCGGCGCCTGATCGCCTGGTTCGACGGCAAGTTCCAGCGCGAAGTGACGCAGCATCTGCTGGAGGAAAAGGTCGTCAAGCGGCTCTATGGCCGTGGTGGTCCGGATTCGAACGCACTACGTGCCGGCAAGGCGAACATCCACGTCCATCTGCATTACGTGAGCTGGCTGATCGACCGGCGCAACTGGCTGGCGGGAGAAGAGATCTCCGCCGCCGACCTCACCGCCGCCGCGCACCTCTCCTGCCTCGATTATCTGGGCGACGTCCCGTGGGACGAGCATCCCGTCGCAAAGGAATGGTACGCCAGGTTGAAGTCCCGCCCCAGCTTCCGCCCGTTGCTCGCCGACCACTGGCCAGGAACGACACCACCGGAGCATTACGCGAACTTGGATTTCTGACTTCCGATCACGGCCCCTTGATATCCAGCTTCTCGATATTCTGCTGCGCGACGTTGGCCGTGTCGGTACCGGGCACCACCTGGATGACGGTCAGCCAATCGGAGCGCGCGCCCACCTCGTCGCCTTTGGCACGGCGCAGATAGCCGCGCTCCAGCAGCGCCCCCGGATGGCTCGGCGAGAGCTTCAGCGCCTGCTCGATATTGTCCTCGGCAAGGTCGAGATTCTCCAATTGGCGGTAGGCGGCGGCCCGGAACGCATAGATGTCCGGATCATCCGGCGACAGGTCAATCGCGGCGTTGAGATCGTCGAGCGCCTCGAAATACATGCCCGCAGAACCGTAGGTCAACGCGCGGTCGACCAGCAGGTCGACGTCCTTCGAATTGAGCTTCAATCCCTGGTTCTGGGCATAGAGCGCACGCTGCGGATTGCCGGCCTTGATCCAGGCCTGGCCGGCCTGGGCGAACATCTTGGCCGCCATGGGAGCTTTTACCTGCGGCATCGCCTCGGCCACGCGTTCCAGCTCGAGCGCACCATCCTCGACCTGCCCGGTGCGGATGAGGGCGAGCGCCTTGCAATGGCGGGCGGGATCGCCGCCGCCCTGCTTTTCCCAGGCAACCGCGCTGTCCAGCGCACCGGCCGGATCGCGATCGAGCAGGGACATGCAGGCCTGATACTCCGCTTGGTTGTCGATCGCGCGCGCAGGCGGCGCAATCACGGCCAATGCGGCGATTGTCGCCATACACCAGAAAAAAGCGCGGGGGCCGTAAGGGAGCATCGCTTGCCAAGGCTGGACTATGCTTTATTGCTGGGGCGAACCTTCATTCGGGTGCCGGCAAATTGCAAGTCCGCCAAAGCGCGCATCGACCAGGTCAAACCGCTCGTTCATGACGCCACATTTGCTCTGCTTCGGATTGGGGTACAGCGCCACGTTCCTGGCGCGGCAGTTGGTGAGCAAGGGCTGGCGCGTCACGGGCACGTGCAGGAACCGCGACACGCAAATCGAACTGAGCCGGCTGGGCATCGAAGCGCATCTGTTCGACCGCGACCGGCCCCTCGGCAATCTCCGCGTGTTGCTATCGGCGGCCACCCATCTGCTGAGTTCCGTTCCGCCGGATGAAGTTGGAGATCCGGTGCTGGATCTGCATCGCGCGGAGATCGATGCAGCAGCCGCGCATCTTGCCTGGATCGGATATCTCTCCACCACGGGCGTCTATGGCGATCACGCCGGCGGCTGGGTCGATGAGATGAGCGAGCTGAAGCCGAGTGGCGAGCGCGGGCGTCGGCGCGTCGCGGCGGAGCAGGGCTGGCTCGCGCTCAGCCAGCCGGCGCATCTGTTCCGGCTGGCCGGCATCTACGGCCCCGGCTCATCCGCGCTCGATGCTGTACGCGAAGGACGCGCCAAGCGCATCGTCAAGCCGGGGCAGATCTTCAGCCGCATCCATGTCGCGGACATCGCACAGGTGCTGGAAGCATCGATGGCGCGGCCGCATCCGGGCGCGGCCTACAATGTGTGCGACGACGATCCGGCACCGCCATCGGACGTCATCGCGTTTGCCGCCGCTCTCCTGAATTTGCCCCCGCCGCCCGAGATTCGCTTCGATGAAGCGGAGCTTTCGCCGATGGCACGCAGCTTCTATGAAGACAACAAGCGCGTCAGCAACAGCCGCATCAAGCGCGAGCTGGGCGTCGCCTTGCACTATCCGAGCTATCGCGTGGGATTGCCTGCGATCCTCGCGACCGGAGGTTAGGTCAGCATCTCGTCGATCGTCGCGGCAAGCAGCGCGAGATCATCCGCGCGCGACAGCCGATGGTCACCGTTCTTGATCAAGGTCACGCGCACGTCGTCAGCTGTGATGCGCTCCGCCAGTTCCAGGGAAAGTCGATGCGGCACATCCGGATCCGCCATGCCGTGCAGCAGCCGCACCGGGCAGCGAATGCCGATGGGTGCGGAGAGCAACAGATGCCGTCGCCCCTCCTCGATCAGCCCGCGCGTGATGATGGTCGGCTCCTCTGAATAGTCCGACTTCGTCTCGAGGCGGCCGGTTCGAGTCAGGTGCTCGCGCTCCTCGGCCGTCAATCGGTTCCAGATCAACGCCTCGGTGAAGTCGGGCGCCGGCGCCAGTCCGACCAGGCCGACGACACGATCCGGCCGCGCCAAGGCGGCCAACAGCATGATCCAGCCGCCCATGCTGGAGCCGACCAGGATCAGCGGGCCTTCCGTCACGCGATCGATGATGGCAATCGCATCGTCGGCCCAGTGCCCGATCGTTCCATCCTCGAACCGGCCGCTGGATGCGCCATGGCCGGAATAATCGAAGCGCACGTAGCCGAGCCCGCGCGTGGTGCAGAGTTCATCCAGGAAGGTCGCCTTGGTTCCCGTCATGTCGGATCTGAAGCCCGGCAGAAATAGAATTCCTGCGCAATCCCGTGTGCGATCGCTTGCAAGCCGCTTGCGATAGGCCAGGCGTCTTCCTTCCGTCAGTTCCAGGTACTGCACGGTTCCGGGGTCGGTCGTGATGGTTTCGGAATTTCCAGGTGCCAATTCTGTTGCCGCCCTGTTCTTCGGCACGTATGGTGCCGCTTCCATCGATCACAAGCCGAACGTGCCTTTCTGGTTGCTGAATGTCGAGCGACACCTCCGTCCTGCAATCCCGCGGCCAAGATAAGCCGAATCCCGGCGCCCCTACCGTGCTGCATCTGGTCAGCCGGCTGGATGGCGGCGGTGGCTCGCGCCTGGCGATCGACCTGGCGACCGGGCTGGTGGAATCGGGTGGACGGGCGCTTATCGCCTATGACGGCGAAGCCTCGACCTATGAGTTGACGCGTCACAAGATCACGCCGGTGGTCGAAGCGCTGACCAGCCGCAATCCGATTTCCGGCTACACCGTTACGCGCCGCCTGGCGCAGGTGATCCGCGACCAGAAGGTCGACCTGGTGCATGCGCAGAACGCGACTTTGGCCGCGGTCGGCGAAGCGGCCGCGCGCAAAGCGGGTGCGAAGATGATCGCGACCTTTTGCGATGGCCCGGGCGAGGTCGCGATTCTGTCGAAGAAGACGCGTGCGGCGTTGCTCAATTCCGACCATGTGCTGACGCTCTCCTATCTCACCGCGAACCTCTTGGCCGACGCGCTGCCGGAATTGCGCGAACGCTTGAGCGTGGTGCCGTACGGTGTCGACCTCTCGCGCTTCGATCCGCAGCGCGTGGCCGCGCAGCGCATGATCCAGCTGGCGCAGAATTGGCGCCTGCCGGACGACAAGCCCATCATCATGCTGCCTGGGCGCTATGTGCCGCAGAAGGGCCATGCGCTGCTGCTGGAAGCATTGACCGAGGTCAAGGATGTCGAGCTGCGCTGCCTGATGGTCGGGCCGTCTTCGGACGGCGGCGCCTATCGCGATCAGCTCGACAAGCTGGTGACGATGATGGGGCTGGAGGAGCGCGTCCTGCTGGCAGATGAATGCCGCGATATGCCAGCGGCCCTGATGCTGGCCGACCTGGTGGCGGCGCCGTATCTCACCCCCTCCACCTACAACCGCGTGGTGATCGAGGCCCAGGCGCTGGGGCGGCCCCTGGTGGTCAGCGACTATCCGTGCGCGCGCGAGCTGGTCGAGGGCAGTTCCATGGCCTGGCTGGTGCCGCCCAATGATGCCCAGGCCCTTGCCTGGGCAATCCGCGACGCCTTGGCGCTGCCGTCGGAAGAGCGTCAGGCCCGCACCACGCAAGTGATCGAGAATCTGCAGCGCCGCTCCGACCGCGACTGGATGCGCCGGCGCGTGCTCGGCATGTATTGGGACCTCTCGGGCAAGCCTGGCACGCCGTTCTAGGAACGCTCGCCATTCCTCTTTGTTGATTAGAGAGCCGATCGCGCAGCCCGCTTGGTGCGCGTTCAATTCGGAAGTGACGGTGAGTCCATGATCCGAAAACTGAAGTCAGGGCAGTACCGCCTCTATTCGCGCAAGGTCGATCCGAAGACCGGCAGACGCCGGAACCTCGGTACCTTCGGTTCGCGCGGGGCGGCGGAGAAGCACGAGCGCGCGGTGCAATTCTTCAAGCGTCGCGGCTGACGGTCGGCGAGCCTAACAGACGTAAGGAGCGCAAGATGGCAACCACACGCCAGAAGACGGCCGCTCGCAAGAACGTGCGCAAGGCGCAGCAGACGTGGCGGTCGATGTCTTCGCGAGCCCATGCGCGCTCGCAGCCGGAAGGCCGGCGCCGTGCCAAGCCAGGTGCTGGCGGCGGCGGATTCTACCACATCGAGGTTCGGCCGAAGGCGGAATTCAAGACCTTCCGCACCCAGGACGTTGGCAGCCGTGGCGGCATCGAGCGCGTCGCCGGCAAGCGCGCCAGCGGGTCCTGGAGCACGCAGAAATGGCTGATCGCCAAGGACCACGCCCACGTCGAACGCGGCAAGCTCGTCGGCGACAGCGTCGATGCGCGCAAGGTGCTGACGCTTCTGGGCACCACACCGGTTCGAATCCGGGCCGACCGCTTCAAGGCCCATGACCGGCCGAACGTGCCGGAACGGGCGAAGCCGACCGCGGCCCAGCGCCGGGCCAGGACCCGCAACATCCGCAAGGCCCAGGCCGCACGCAAGCGAAAGGCGGCTTAAGCTTGGCGACGGGTCCGTAGAGGCGGGCGGCGCTGCGGAACCTGCACGCACGGATCGCATTCAACCTCGGATGGCGGCATGCATTCGGGCAAGCTCGATTGGGAAGGTCGTCGAGGAAGCACGAACGCGGAGCAGTTCTTCAAATGCCCCGCCGCCGATCCTTTAGCAGGAAGACTATCATGATCCGCAAGCTCAGCCTCAGCGCGCATTATCTCCATTCTTCCGGAGTCGCCCGGAATTCCGGTGGCTGGGATGCCGGGTTCCATCGCGCCCGCGCGGCGAACATGGGCCACGAGAAAGCAATGCAGGTGTTCAAGCGCCCCCAACCGCCCGTTTCTCTCCAGCCAAAACGGGATTGGAAGGAGGAGGCGTCATGGTGAGGCGCCTGAAGACGGCGAGCCGCCGAAGGACCGCTCGGAGCAAGACTCCCGCGAAAGGCGGCCGCTGGTCCGCTCGGGTGACCAAGCACAGCAACGCCCTGGATCTGGAGAAATCGGTCTTCAAGTCCAGCGATCCACACAGGGTTGCGCTGTCGCTGAAACGATCGGCGGAGCGCAGCAAAAGGCGCAAGACCACACCCTATC
Source organism: Dongiaceae bacterium (assembly GCA_035695765.1). Taxonomy (GTDB): domain Bacteria; phylum Pseudomonadota; class Alphaproteobacteria; order Dongiales; family Dongiaceae; genus Dongia_A. The sequence goes on along the minus strand of DASRRI010000138.1, from coordinate 25,995 downwards.
AGTCCGCCATGTCGATGCTGAACTTCTACATCAACCGCGGCGGCAAGAACCTGCCCCAGCGCAAGGTCAAGGTGCTGGAGCGGGCGAAGGGTGAGTTGCGCAAGGTATTCGGCCGGCAATAGATGTTAACGACCGCGGATCGGCCTCCCGCAGGCCGTCTTGCAAAGGGGAAAACCCATCTGTATAACCGCGCGTCCGGCGGAAGCCGCCTCTGGGCCTTGTTAGGGCATGCCCAAGCGCCATCGCCGCAGTTAACCTATTGAAGGAAAACGAAAATGCCCAAGATGAAGACCAAGAGCAGCGCCAAGAAGCGCTTCAAGCTCACCGCCTCCGGCAAGGTGAAGTTCAAGCCCGCCAACAAGCGCCACGGCCTCGTCAACCGGCCGAAGCAGATGAAGCGGCAGAGCCGTCGCAATGAAGTGATGTTCGAGGGCGATGCGAAGAAGGTTATTCGCTTCTTCCTTCCCAACGGCCTCTAATCCCAAGCGCGACGGAGAGACACCATGGCACGTACCAAACGCGGCGTTACCACGCATGCGCGGCACAAGAAGGTCCTCGACATGGCCAAGGGCTATGTCGGCCGGGCCAACAACAATTACCGTATTGCGCTTGAGAAGGTCGAAAAGGGCCTGCAATACGCCTATCGCGACCGGCGCGCCCGGAAGCGCGACTTCCGGGGCCTCTGGATCCAGCGCATCAATGCCGGTGCGCGCGAGCACGGTTTGACCTATTCTCAGTTCATCAATGGCGTGAAGCGCGCCGGGATTGAGCTGGACCGCAAGGTTCTGTCGGATCTGGCGATCCGCGAACCGGCGGCTTTTGCGGCCATTGCTCGCCAAGCGCAAGAGGCACTCAAGAAGGCATAGGAGCCGATGGCGGGCGGCTGCGTTCGGCGCTGTATCCTGGTCTTACCGCTGGCTGGCGCCCTGGCACTGCTGGGGTGCGACAGTTACAAGTCCGACATATCAGCCGTAAAGCGGGCCAAGACCTTGCCCGGCGAGACCAACGAGGAACTCGTGATGGATCTCGCCGGGGCGCGCGCCACGATCGAGTGGACCGCGGAGCACGCCAAGCAATACGACAGCGACGACATGGTCGCCGTGACCGCGGAGATCAACCGCCTCGGCCAGTTCGGCCAGCGCAGCAAGGTGGAGCTGGTCTATATCCATAACCGCCAGACCAAGCAGGTGGCGTTCCAGGAGCTCCGCCTGAACGGTCATCGGCAGGACATGCTGTCGGGGGCATTAAACCTCATGCTGCTCGACCAGTTTAAGCTGCAGCTGCAATAGACGGCCGGCCATCACGGATTGGAAGGGGAGGCCGGACTTGCTCCGGACCTCCCCTTCTCGTATCTGGATGGCGCGAACGTTAAGGATGGGATCGATGCAACATCTCGGCGGGCTCAAGGACAAATGGCTGGCGGCGATCGCCGGCGCGGGAGCCCTGGATCAGCTCGAAAGCCTCCGGGTCGAGGCGCTCGGCAAGAAGGGCGAGGTCACGGGCCTGATGAAGACCCTGGGCAGCCTGACGCCCGAGGAGCGCAAGGAAGCCGGCCAGTCCCTCAACCAGCTCAAGGACGCGCTGACCGAAGCCATCGAGGCGCGCAAGGCGGCCTTGCAGGACCAGGCGCTGAACCAGCGGCTGAAGAGCGAGACCTTGGACCTGACCTTGCCGGCGCGGCCGGAGGTCGAGGGGCGCCTGCACCCGATCAGCCAGACCATCGACGAGATCATCGCCATTTTCGGCGAGATGGGTTTCGAGGTCGCGGAAGGCCCGGATATCGAGGACGATTTCAAGAACTTCACCGCGCTCAACATCCCGCCCGATCATCCGGCGCGGCAGATGCAGGACACCTTCTATCTGCCCAAGAGGCCAGGAGAAGCGGAAGCGATGGTGCTGCGCACTCATACCTCGCCGGTGCAGATCCGCACCATGATGTCCAAGAAGCCGCCGATCCGCGTGATCTGCCCGGGCCGCACCTATCGCTCGGATTCGGACATGACCCATACGCCGATGTTCCATCAGGTCGAGGGGTTGGTGGTCGATGAGACCACCCATATGGGGCACCTCAAAGGCTGTCTGATCGATTTCGTGCGCGCTTATTTCGGCATCGACGACCTGCCGGTGCGGTTCCGCAACAGCTTCTTCCCCTTCACCGAGCCATCGGCGGAAGTCGATATCGGCTGTGACCGCTCAGGCGGTGAACTCAAGTTGGGTCAGGGCAAGGATTGGCTGGAAATCCTGGGCAGCGGCATGGTGCACCCGAAGGTCCTTGCCAACTGCGGCATCGATCCTACCAAGTACCAGGGCTTTGCCTTCGGCATGGGGATCGAGCGCATCGCCATGCTGAAATACGGCATCCCGGATTTGCGAACCTTCTTCGACGCCGATCTGCGCTGGCTGAAGCATTATGGCTTCGTGCCGCTTGACGTACCCTCGATGACCGGAGGGCTGACGCGGTGAAGTTCACGCTCAAATGGCTGAACCAGCATCTCGACACCGATGCGGATGTCGCGACCATCGCGCGCACCCTCACGATGATCGGGCTCGAGGTCGAAGGGATCGAGGATCGCGCCAGGGACCTGGCGCCCTTCACCATCGGCTATGTGGTCGAGGCGGTGCAGCATCCGAATGCGGACAAGCTGCGCGTGTGCAAGGTCGATACCGGCAAGGACATCGTCCAGGTGGTGTGCGGCGCGCCCAATGCGCGCACCGGCATGAAAGGCGTGTTCGCGCCGGTCGGCAGCTTCATCCCCGGCACCAAGCTCGATCTCAAGAAGGGCGTGATCCGCGGCGTCGATTCCAACGGCATGCTGTGCTCGATGCGCGAGATAGGATTGGGCCAGGACCACGACGGCATCATCGACCTCGCCGCCGATGCGCCGGTGGGCCAGAGCTTTGCCGCCTACATGGGCTATGACGATCCCGTCATGGAGATCAAGCTGACGCCTGACCGGGCGGATTGCCTCGGTATCCATGGCGTGGCGCGCGATCTGGCCGCTGCGGGCCTCGGCACCCTGAAGCCGTTCGAGCAGGAACCCGTTGCGGGCACGTTCGATTCGCCGCTGCAATGGCAGCGCAAGGATGTCGGCGATGCCTGCCCGCTGGCGGTGGGCCGCTATTTCCGCAACGTAAAGAACGGCCCCAGCCCGCAATGGCTGCAGGAGCGGCTGGCCGCAATCGGCCTGCGCCCCATTTCGGCGCTCGTCGACATCACCAATTACGTGACGTTCGATTTGGGCCGCCCGTTGCACGTGTTCGACGCAGACAAGGTCAAGGGCAACCCCACCATGCGGATGGCCCAGCCTGGCGAGAAGGTTCTGGCGCTCGACGGTTTCGAATATGAGCTGCAGCCCGGCATGGTCGTGATCGCCGACGATGAATGCGTGGAAGCAATCGGCGGCATCATGGGCGGCGAGCATAGCGGCGTGACGGCCGAAACCCGCAACGTGTTCCTGGAAGCCGCCTTGTTCGACGCGGTGAACACCGCGCGTACCGGGCGCAAGCTCGGCATCAATTCCGATGCGCGCTATCGGTTCGAGCGCGGGGTCGATCCGGAATCGGCGGATTGGGGCATCGAGGTCGGCGCCAGGCTGATCCTGGAATTGTGCGGCGGCGAGGTCAGCCACGTGACCCGCGCGGGCGAGCGGCCCGATTGGCACCGCACCATCGAGTTCCGCCCGGAGCGGGTGGAGACCTTGGGCGGCGTGGTGGTGCCGTCTGAGCGCCAGAAAGACATTCTCTCCAAGCTCGGCTTCGGCGTCAATGAAGCGACACCGGCGCGCTGGAAGATCACGCCGCCCTCCTGGCGCGCGGACGTGGAAGGCGAAGCAGACCTGGTCGAGGAAGTGCTGCGGATCAACGACTACGACAACATCCCCGTGGTCTCGATGCCGAAGATGAGCGCGCTGCCGCATCCCGCCATCACGCCGCAGCAGCGCCGCGTGCCGATCGCCAAGAGATTGCTGGCGACCCGCGGACTGCTCGAAGCCGTGACCTTCAGCTTCATGCCGAGCGCGATCGCCAGGCTGTTCCAGCCGAAAGGCAGCAACGCCGAGCCGGTGATGCTCGCCAACCCGATCAGCGCCGATCTTGACGCCATGCGGCCCTCGATCCTCGGCAACCTGCTGCTGGCGGCTTCGCGCAATGCCGCGCGCGGCTTCCCCGATGTCGGTCTGTTCGAAGTCGGCCCGGCCTATCTCGATGAGACCGAGAAGGGCCAGATCCTGAGCGCGACCGGTATCCGGGTCGGCCTCTATCGCCCGCGCCACTGGGAAGGCAAGCCGCGCGACGTCGATGCATTCGATGCCAAGGCCGATGTGCTCGCGCTACTGCAGACCTTCGGCGCGCCGGTTGATAACTTGCAGATACTGAGCGAGGCGCCGGGCCATTACCATCCCGGGCGCTCGGCCGCGCTCCGCCTTGGCCCCACCATCCTCGCGCAATTCGGTGAGCTGCATCCTTCCGTGCTGAAGGCGTGCGATATCAAGAGCGCGGCTGTCGGCTTCGAAGTCTTCCTTGACCGCCTGCCGATGGCGCGCTCGAAGGGCGCCGCGCGGCCGTTGCTGAATGCATCGCTGTTCCAGCCGCTGGAGCGCGACTTCGCGTTCCTGGTGGACGCCGCCGTGTCCGCCGACAAGCTGACCCGCGCCGCGAGGAGTGCCGACAAGGCCCTCATCACCGAAGCGAAGGTGTTCGACCTGTTCCAAGGCGGCACGCTGCCCGACGGCAAGAAGTCGATCGCCTTCTCCGTGACGATCCAACCGCGCGAACGCACGCTCACGGATCAGGAGATCGAAGCCCTGAGCGCGAAAATCGTGGCGGCGGTCAACAAGGCGACGGGCGGGGAGTTGCGGAAGTAGCGCGACCCTGGCACGGCAGCGTCGATCCAGTTCATCCCCTTCCTTTGCGGGACCAGGCATAGGGCGCCCGTAAAGGCCAGCATAGTATTCGCATCAATGCACAATGGCGTGTCTGTTTCGTCTGGCGCGACGGGCATGCTTATGAGGTCGAGATTGTCGATTATCACTGAGAGTGTTCGATGACCCGCAAGAAGCGACTTATGCAGCCGGTCCATCCGGGTGAGATCCTGCTTCACGAGTTCCTGGAGCCGATGGAGCTCAGTCAATACGCGCTCGCGCAGTCGATCGGCGTGCCGCCGCGCCGAATTAATGAAATCGTGCTGGGCAAGCGCTCCGTCTCGGCTGACACCGCCTTGCGATTGGGGCGGTATTTCGGGATGGAGCCGCAGTTCTGGCTCAATCTGCAATCGCGCTATGACCTGGATGTGGCGAAGGACGAGCTGGGCGCGCAGCTGGAGCGCGAGGTCAGGCCAAGGGCAGCATAAGCGGACGTAACCTCACCGCCTACCGCACCAGATTCTCGTTCACCAGATCCGCGACCAGGAAACGCGCAGCTCTGCGCCAGGATTCGTCATTGTCGCCGCGGAACGAGATGTTGCGGTCGAAGACGAGGCGATCGGCTTCGAGGTCGACGACTTCGGCGTTGCCGTATTGCACCAGCGTGCTCATCTTCTGAATGCCGCCATAGAGCAGCAGGCGCGCCCCGACGGCGCGGGCCTTGGCCAGCAGCTCCGCCGGGTCGGTCTTGCCTGCAGAGCACGGCGTCGGATCGCACTCCAGCTGGACCACGCGATAGCGGCCGCTCTGCCCCAGGCCATCCCGGATATGTTCCGCGAGATCGCGCAGCCGCTCCATATGCGCCGCGTTCTGGTTCATCACTTCGCCGGAGGTATCGATATAGTCGAAATCCGCCACCGCGACGGTGACCGGTTCGGCGGCGCGCGGTGAAGCCGGCAGCAGGGCGAATGCACCGGCAAGCGCGAGGCACTGGAACGGGCGCATGGTCGATCGGTGTTTCATCTGGCGGCAGCCGTCCCATTTGTGGAGTATTGCCCTGATTCGACTCCCCACCCACCTGCCGCGTCAATTTGGCCAAAGGCACGAGATTTGCCCGTAAGGAGGGTCCATCCATGATCGAAGCCGGCATTCTTCTGCTGCTCTGCCAACTGGCGGGGGAGAGTATTGTGCGGGCGCTGGACGTGCCGGTGCCGGGACCAGTGCTGGGCGCGGTTTTCATGCTCGCCTTCCTCAGCTTCCGGCGGCGGGTGCCCGACAATCTCGGCAAGACCAGCCATGACCTGCTCGCCAATTTCTCGCTGCTGTTCGTGCCGGCCGGCACCGGGATCATCCTGCATGCGGCGCGGCTGGAGGCGGAGGCGGTTGCGCTGATCACAGCACTCATCGGGTCCACCGCCCTCACCATCGCGGTTGCGGCGCTGGTGTTCGTGGGCGTCGACCGGTTGATGGGCGGGACGGCGCAGCCCGAAGCGGAGCCGCAGGCATGAGCCCGCAGCTCGACCAGCTCTGGGTCTATCTGCAGGCCAACCCGCTCGGCTGGCTGACGGCGACGCTCATCGCCTATTGGATCGGGGTCCGGGCGCAGCGAGCCGCCGGCGGCAGGCCCTATGTCAATCCGGTTGCTATCGCGGTGGTGCTGCTGGTGGCGTTGCTGGCGGTGACGGGCACGCCGTACCCAACCTATTTCCAGGGCGCGCAGTTCGTGCATTTCCTGCTTGGTCCGGCGACCGTCGCGCTCGCCGTTCCGCTCTATGAGAACTGGCCACAGGTGAAGCGCAGTTTCGTCCCGATGATCGCGGCGTTGCTGGCCGGCACCGTCACGGCCGTCATCAGCGCTGTCGGGATCGCCTGGGCGCTGGGCGCGTCGGCGGAATCGCTGGTCTCGATCGCGCCCAAGTCCGTGACCACTCCGGTCGCGATGGGCATCGCGGAGAAGCTGGGCGGGATTCCCTCGCTCACCGCCGTGCTTGTGATCCTGACCGGCATCATCGGCGCCATCATCGCGACGCCTCTGCTCAATGCACTGGGCCTCAAGGACTGGCGGGCGCGCGGCTTCGCGGTCGGCGTCGCGGCGCATGGCTTGGGGACAGCGCGGGCGTTCCAGGTCAACGACCTTGCGGGCACCTTCGCCGGCATCGGCATGGCGCTCAACGCGCTCGCCACGGCCATCATCGTCCCGCTGCTGTGGCAGTGGTGAAACGACTAAACGCCTGAAATAGCGGCGAAATCCCTCAGTTGATCTTGCTCGCCTCAGCCCCTATGGTGCGGCGCGTTTACGAATCCCATAGCCGGCCAAATGACCGACCTCGCCCACATCCGCAATTTCTCCATCATCGCCCATATCGATCATGGCAAGTCGACTTTGGCCGACCGGCTGATCCAGACCTGCGGCGGCCTCACGGCGCGCGAGATGAAAGACCAGGTGCTCGATTCCATGGATATCGAGCGCGAGCGCGGCATCACCATCAAGGCGCAGACCGTCCGCCTTACTTACAAGGCCAAGAACGGCGAGATCTATCAGCTGAACCTGATGGATACGCCGGGCCATGTCGACTTCGCCTACGAGGTCAGCCGGTGCCTCGCCGCCTGCGAAGGGTCGCTGCTGGTGGTGGATGCGAGCCAGGGCGTCGAGGCGCAGACCCTGGCCAACGTCTACCAGGCGATCGACAATCATCATGAGATCGTGCCGATCCTCAACAAGATCGACCTGCCCGCGGCCGAACCCGAGCGCGTGAAGCAGCAGATCGAGGACGTGATCGGCATCGATGCCAGTCACGCGGTCGAGATCTCGGCCAAGACCGGGCTCAACATCGGCGACGTGCTGGAAGCGGTGGTGGAGCGTCTGCCGGCGCCCAAGGGCGATGAGAGCGCGCCCTTGAAGGCGATGCTGATCGACAGCTGGTACGACGCCTATCTCGGCGTCATCATCCTGGTGCGCGTGGTCGAGGGCAGGCTGAAGGCCAAGCAGGTCATCAAGATGATGTCCAACGGCTCCACCTATGACGTGGAGCGGGTGGGCGTGTTCACGCCGAAGGCGGAGACCGTGGCGGATCTCGGCCCCGGCGAGGTCGGCTTCATGACCGCCGGCATCAAGGCGGTGGCGGATTGCAAGATCGGCGACACGCTGACCGAAGAGCGCCGTCCTGCTGCGCAAGCCCTGCCCGGCTTCAAGCCGAGCGTGCCGGTGGTGTTCTGCGGCCTTTTCCCGGTCGACGCGGCGGATTTCGAGAATCTACGCGACAGCCTTGCCAAGCTGCATCTCAACGATGCCAGCTTCCATTACGAGATGGAGACCAGCGCGGCGCTCGGCTTCGGCTTCCGCTGCGGATTCCTGGGGTTGCTGCATCTCGAGATCGTGCAGGAGCGGCTGGAGCGCGAGTTCAACCTCGACCTCATCACGACCGCGCCGAGCGTGGTCTACAAGATCCATCAGATCGACGGCACGATGATGGAGATGCACAATCCAGCCGACATGCCGGACCCGGTGAAGATCGACCGCATCGAGGAGCCGTGGATCAAGGCGACGATCCTGGTGCCGGACGAGTTCCTGGGCGCGATCCTGAAGCTGTGCGAGGATCGGCGCGGCATCCAGACCGACCTCACCTATGCCGGCAACCGCGCCATGGTGGTCTACAAGCTGCCGCTCAACGAGGTGGTGTTCGATTTCTATGACCGGCTGAAATCGATCTCACGCGGCTATGCCAGCTTCGATTATCACCTGGAGGAGTACCAGGAAGGCGACCTGGTGAAGCTGAACATCCTAGTGAACGGCGATCCGGTCGACGCGCTGTCCTGCATCGTGCATCGGACCCAAGCGGAGAATCGCGGCCGCGTCTTGTGTGTGAAGCTGAAGGACCTGATCCCGCGCCAGCTGTTCAAGATCGCTGTGCAAGCGGCGATCGGCAGCAAGGTTATCGCACGCGAGACTATCAGCGCGCTGCGCAAGGACGTGACCGCGAAGTGCTATGGCGGCGACATCACCCGCAAACGCAAGCTTCTGGAGAAACAGAAGGAAGGCAAGAAGCGGATGCGGCAATACGGCAATGTCGAGATCCCGCAATCCGCCTTCATCGCCGCCCTCAAGATGCACGACAATTAAGGTCGCGCAACGCTACTCTTCGACCTTTTTGCCGCCAAGGCCGATGCAGAGCAGGCCGACGATGCCGACCACGATCCAGGCCGGCTGGGACAGCACGACCTGCAGGCCGTTCCACAGCCCGCTCCACATATAACGCTGCGCCATGTTGAGGCTGCTGGGCCCGAACTTGAGCCAGACGTCATACAGCGACAGGCCGCCACCCACCCCAATCAGCCAATACCAGATGTTGGCGATCATGAAGAGGATGGAGACACCGACGAGCGCGAAACCGGCGATACGTAAGGGCGACATGCCGTCATTATAGCGCGGATCGTCCGATTCGGCACCCGCTTCGGTTCGACATAGATCGGCGCAATTTCAGGAAAATCGACCGCTTTTTCTGCAGGATAGCGCGGCACGCGCGGGGACAATGTGAGGTGTTGCCTTGGGCGCCCCCGTTGGCTAGGTTCCGCGCCGTTCCGAGGCCCTGGGCCGCGGGACCCTGGAGGGATGGCCGAGTGGTTGAAGGCGCGCGCCTGGAAAGTGCGTATACGGCTAAAACCGTATCGTGGGTTCGAATCCCACTCCCTCCGCCAGCCTGCTTCGCCCTTTGGGCCGCGCAGGGCCAATTCGGCTGAACGAGGAAAGCAGGATTCCCTGCAAAGCCTTCGGACGTTCGGACCTCTGCTGAGGCCGGAGCAACGGCGTCAGTCCGCACTTGTTGGCGATGGCAACCAGCTCCTGGAAATTGCCATGGCCTTCCAAGACCCAACCGCCAGCACCGACATCGCCATCGATGAAATCTCGATGATCGATGGCCCGCCAACAGTCTCATGGGGTGCGATCCTTGCCGGCGCCTTGTCGGCCGCCGCCCTTTCTTTTGTATTACTGGCTGTCGGCGCCGCATTTGGGCTCTCGATCGCCTCGCCCTGGGATTTCACCGGCAGAAATGCGGGTGAAGCGGCCGCGGCGGCCGGCATCGGAACCGCGATCTTTCTCGTCATTGTGCACGCCCTATCGTCCGGCGTCGGCGGCTATCTCGCCGGACGCTTACGCCCGAAGCTTACTGGTCTGCGGGGCGATGAGACCTATTTCCGAGACACTGCGCATGGCTTGGTCGTCTGGGCGGTTAGCGCCCTGGTGACGATCCTGTTGCTCGCGTTCGTGGCGTTCGCTGTTGCCAGAGGCGGCATCGCCCTCGGCGCCGCTGGCCTGAACGCGGCAGGCCAAGCGGCGGGCGGCCCTCTAGCTGGTGCGGCACCCGCCTGGATGGAGCAATCCCTGCGCGAGCGGGACAGCACAGTGTATTTCATCGACGCCCTGTTCCGCCCTGGCGGTGCTGGCGCGACGACCACAGCCCCAGCGACTGGTACGCGAGCGACGACCGGCCAGGCTCCCGCTGGCGAAGCCGCGACCGGAGCGCCCATGGTAATGCCGCAAGCCACATCGGAGGCGGACATGCGGGGACAGCGTGAAGAGGTCGGGCGCATCTTTCGCCGTGCCGTGAGCGGTGATTTGGCACCGGAGGACAAGACTTATGTCGCGCAGGTGGTCGCTGAGGAAACGGGATTGCCTCAAGCGGAAGCCGAGCAGCGCGTGAATCAGATCATCGATCGCGCGAAGGCCGCCAAGGCCGAAGCCGAGCAAAAGGCCAAGGAAGCCGCCGACGCGGCGCGGAAGGCGGGAATGTATACGGCGCTTTGGGGCGCGGTCGCGATGCTAGCCGGCGCATTCGCCGCGTCACTCGCCGCAACCTGGGGCGGGCGAGCGCGGGATCTGTAATCCGAAGGGCTGGCAAGCCGCATGTTCCTGCGCGCGCCGATTTCGGAGCCCGCGGTCCATCTGTGCATCGACATGCAGCGATTGCTCAGTGCGCATGGGCCGTGGCCGACACCTTGGATCGAGCCCGCTCTGGAGCGTGCCGTACGCTTGATCGAACCACGGCCCGCGCAAACCATCTTCACTCGCTTCGTTCCGCCGAAATCGCCTGACCAGATGCCCGGAGCCTGGCGACGCTATTTCGAGAAATGGCGCGGCGTGACACGGGACTTCATCGAGCCGTCGCTGCTGGAGCTATTGCCGCCTTTGCCGTCCTTCGTGCCGCCGGCCATCACGATTGACAAGGGAAGGTATTCCGCTTTTGTCGAGAGTCCGCTGCTCGCGGTGCTGCGCGAGCGCAGCGTTACGACCTTGGTCATCAGCGGCGCGGAAACCGATATCTGCGTCCTGGCGACGGTATTGAGCGCTGTCGACCTCGGCTATCGCGTCATCGTGGCGGCCGATGCGATTTGCAGTTCCGTCGATACCACGCATGATGCTCTGATGACGCTGTACAGCGAACGTTTCGCCGAACAGATTGAACTGGTCGACACCAGTGCCATCCTCGAAAGCTGGCCCAACAATTGACAATAGAAGACGGCGATCAAGCCAGGCTTGATCGCCGTCGTTCAAGTTATCGACTGGAAGATTGGTCGATGCTAGTCGCGATCCCGCCAGCCCCGACGCGCGGCCCGGGAATGGGCCTCTGAATCGCCGAACCAACCACCCTGGCCTCTGCGCCAGAGCGCGAGCGACCGCCGCGGTCGCCGATGTTCGATGAGCGTGGCACGTTCCACGTGGATCTGCTCGGCGCGCGAACTGTAGAGATATAGCTTTTTTAAGTGCGCTGAACTTCCGGACGACATGGTATTTGGATTGGTTTGCGATTTATGGCCCCACTCGGAAATCGATCGACGCACACTTGATGATCAGCCCACCCGCAATCCCGGTTTCCCTTTTCGCGATTTGACAGTATTCCTTGGCCGGGAAACACTGGGGGAAGGAATTCCCGTGCGACCATCTGCAATTCCCTCATGATCGGCATCCGGCATATCCGGCACCACGGCCGGTTCTATCTGGCGGCGACTGTCGGCAGCACGATCTGGCTCGTGGAGTGGTCGCTCCATTGGCCATTGCCGGCGCTGATCGGCGGAGATGCGTTTTTCCTGATCTATCTGGCGCTGATGACGCGCTTTGCGCTGCGCATCACGCCGGACGGACTGCGCCGCCGGGCCAGCGTGGAAGATGAGGGCATTCCGCTCATCATCGTGCTGGCGCTGGCTGCGGTCATATTCTCGCTCGCGGCGATTTTCGCGCTGCTGAACCGGGACGGCGAGCCGGATACGTTCGAACTGACGCTTGCCATCGCCAGCGTGCCGCTCGGCTGGCTGATGCTGCACACGATCGCGGCGTTCCACTATGCCCATCTGTTCTATGCAGCGGCCGGCAGCGAGGATTCGCAGGAAGCCGGCAGCCTCGACTTTCCGGGCGCCGCCGAACCGGGCGCGTGGGACTTCCTCTATTTCTCCTTCGTCATCGGCATGACGGCGCAGGTCTCCGACGTTGCCGTGCGCACCGCCGGTATGCGGCGCCTGGTGCTGTTCCACGGCGTCATCTCGTTCTTCTACAACACGGTCTTGCTGGCGCTGGCGGTCAACGTCGCTGTCACGCTCGCACGCTGATCCATTCGGCCGCAGGCTTGGCTTCGTCGAGGAAGAACAGTTCGGAACAGCCTTTTTCCGCGGCGAGAGTCCGGAGGCCGAGTTCCGGACGAGACTCCTGCCAGAGGCGCACCATCGTTTTCTCGTCGGGCCGATTGGCATCGTCGATGAAAACGTGGGCATTGCGGGAAAGCTTCGGCAGGAGTTCCGGCCCGGCTGGGTATCGAGCGTAACGATTGACCATCCCTTGCGGGCCATCGACGATCAGAAGGTCGATCTGCGCCGGGATCGAATTCGAATCAAGATCGTACCAGCGGAAGGCCGTCTCGAATCCGTCATAGCGCTTCTCCACCAGCGGCACGGCGATAATCGTGACAAAGCGTTCGAGGTTGTGCTGACGGAGATGTTGCCGCACCGTGTCGATGCTGGGCGCAAAGTTCTCGATGGCATAGATGTGGCTGTCGATGCCGAGAGACTTCAATAGATGCGCGAGGACGATGGTCGAGGTTCCGCTGCCGCATTCGACAATTATTCTTGGTTCATGGCGACGGATGAACGCAATGACATGAAGCAGAAAATCGGGCGATACCGGACCAAAGCGCGTGGGGGGCAAGTCGACCTTGCCATCGAGCAGGCGGTACAGCGAGACCAGCGCTTCGATTTGACGCCATGTCGAAATTCTGAGCCGCTTGTCAGCGGTGACTTGCCGGCGAACCGCTTTATGGGCCTTTCTGATGCGTCTTATCCTTCGCCTTGTTCGAAGCAGCACAGCCACGGATGCCGCCAATACGAGAAGGTTGAGCGCGGAAAGTCCAACTAGGAATCCCAATGTCGACGCGCTGGATATCATGAGCCAGACGATGCGTTCCGCATTTCCATTCCTGTTGCCGACATGGCATCCGGCTCTGTCACGGCGGCGAGACGGCTCTGTGCAGCGCTGACGTCACGGCTGGCATCTTCTCGCGGTTATGCTGGCACGCTGACCAATTCGGCCGCTGGCCTCGCCTCGTCGAGGAAGAACAGGTCGGAGCAACCTTTTTCGGCCGGCAGCTTGCGGACGCTGAGGTTCGGATAGAGCGCACGCCAGCGGCGGACCATCTCCGTCTCCGCAGGGCGGTCGGCGTCATCGATGAAGATATGCGCAGCACGCGATAGCTTGGGCAGCAGTTCCGGCCCAGCCGGATAGCGGGCATCGGGGTCTTGGACGGCGCTCGGCCCGTCGACCACGAGCAGGTCGATCCCATCCGGAATGACGCCTGGCGGCAGGTCGTACCAATCGAACGAGCGGTCGACACCATCATAGCGCCTTGGCGCCAACGGTACGAAGATGGGTGTCACGAATCGCTCGAGATCGTGGCGCCGCAGCTGGCTGCGGACCGCCTTCACCGACGGCTCGTAACAGTCGATGGAGTAGATGTGGCCGTCGATGCCAAATGCCCGCAGGGCCAGCGCCGTCGCGATGGTGGATGAACCGCTGCCGCATTCGACGATTCTCCGCGGCGCATGCTCCTGGATATGGAGCACCAGATGCAGCAGGAAATCGGGCGAGGCGGCCCAGTGGCGCAGATTGGGCAAATCCGCCTTGCCGTCGAGCAGGCGGTAGAGCCTGGTCATGGATTCGAATTGCGGCCACAAGGAGCTCGGATATTCCATCCGCAGGGTCTCGCGCAGGCGGATGATGCGCCATCGCATCCGCCATACCAGGCCGAGCACGGCCAGCAAAAAAACGAGATTGAGAGCGCAGATGAGTGTGAGTATCGCCATGATCAATAGCCGGACACTGTGAAATACGAGGGCAGTTCAGCCGCCATGCGGCCGGACCTGGCCCTCGTGGCCCGACATCGCGATCAGCGCGCGATCCTACCAGCCAAATCTCTAAATGTCATGGCCTGCGCGCGGGCCAGCATTCGCGTCAGCACAGACTGACGATCAGTAGAGCTGCGTCTTGTAATCCTCTTCGATCGCGACGTCGCAGGCAGTGACCTCTTCTTCGCGCGGCGGGGCGCCGGCCATCGCGGTCTGCTCCAGGATGATGCGCGCCAGGGTCGGCATGACCGTGCGGTCGATCTGCGCCTCGGCTTGCCAGAGGCGGGAGCGGCGGAATGCCTTGGCGCAATGAAAGAACGCCTCCTCCACCGCAACGCGGATCGCGACCTTCGGCTGCTTGCGGTCGACCGTCGCGCGCTCCAGGATCGCGGGATCGGCGGTGATGGTCGCCCTGCCATTGACGCGCAGCGTGTCCTCGAATCCCGGGATCATGAAGATGAGTCCGACATTCGGATTGATGAGGATGTTGTCCATCGTATCCAGCCTGTTGTTGCCCGGCCGGTCGGGAATCGCGATGGAGCGATCGTCCAGCACCTGGACGAAGCCCGGCTGATCGCCGCGCGGCGACACATCCGCTCGGCCGCCATGGCCGGTGGTCGCGATGCACAGGAACGGCGAACGCGCGATATAGTCGCGTGCGTGACGATCGAGCACCGGCAGCGACTTCTTCGCTGCCAGCCCTTCGGCCTGCCCAAAGAGCCGCCGCAAGTCAGCAGCGTTCGCGATCTGATGCCGGTCATCCATCTCGATGATCCTCCCTGACTGCGAACGGTTCGCAGGCACTAGACCACAGCCCGACCGACGCCACAAGACGCGCCCCTGCAGGAGGGCCTCGCCATTATTGCAGGCGGTCCATGCACCGGACGCGGTTTGACAGCCTTACCGCGCCATGCGAATGGACGCGCCGCGCAAAACAGGATCCCGCCTTGAAGGAAGCCAGCGAATCCTCCGCCCATGAGGCCAGGTTCGAATTCATCGTCCTGATGGCGGTGATGACGTCGATCATCGCCTTCTCGATCGATGCAATGCTGCCGGCTTTGCCGCAGATCGCGGCCGAGCTCGGCGTCGTGGACGTCAATCAGCGGCAGCTGGTGGTGATCGTGCTGTTCATTGGCCTTGCCATGGCGCAGATCGTCTATGGACCGATGTCGGACACGGTCGGGCGCAAGCCGGCCGCCTATTGCGGTTTTGCGATCTTCATCGTCGGCAGCCTGCTCTGCGTGTTCGCCGGTTCGTTCGAGATCATGCTGATCGGGCGGTTCCTGCAGGGCGTCGGCGCCGCGGGACCGCGCATCGTTTCGCTGGCACTGGTGCGCGACCTCTATTCCGGCCGGGCGATGGCGCGCATCATGTCCATGGTGATGGGCATTTTCATCATCGTGCCGGTGATCGCACCGTCGGTCGGGCAGGGCCTGCTGCTGATCGGCGATTGGCGCCTGATCTTCGTTGCGCTGCTGCTGCAGGGCATCATCGGCGTTACCTGGTTCGCATTGCGTCAGCCGGAGACCCTGCGGGAAGATCGGCGCGCGCCCTTCTCTCTGCTGCGCATTTTCACTGCCTTCCGCGAGGCCTGCACGAATCCGGTGACCTTGGGATATACCGTGGCGGCCGGATTGGTGTTCGGCGCTTTCGTCGGCTATCTCGCCTCCACCCAGCAGGTGCTGGGGGAGCTGTACGGTCTCGGCAAACTGTTTCCGTTCTATTTCGGCGCCAATGCCCTCGCCTTCGGCGCGGCTTCGATGCTGAATGCGCGGCTGGTCATGAAGCTCGGCATGCGGCGTCTGGCAGGCGGCGGCCTTGCCGCCACCAGCGCGCTGTCGCTTGCGTTCTTCATCGTGACGCTGCTGCTTGAGGGCCATCCACCGCTATGGGCGCTGATGGGCTATCTGCTCGCGACGTTCTTCTTCGTCGGGGTGCTGTTCGGCAATTTCAACGCACTGGCAATGGAGCCTATGGGCCATATCGCCGGCGTTGCGGCCGCTGTTGTCGGCTCGCTCGCGACCATCATCTCGTCGGTGCTGGGCTTCGTCCTGGGGCAGGCTTATGACGGAACGGTGCGGCCGATGATCGCCGGCTTTGCCGCGCTCACCATCCTGGCCGGAATCGCTATGATCCTCGCAGAGCGCTATCGGCGTCATCCGCAGGTGCACTAGCCAACACCTCGACCGTGAGATGGGCCAGCGGGTAGCGTGCCTTCAGGCTCATCTTCAGCTCTGCGGGGTCAGTCGCGCGCTTCGTCACGATCGCGACGATGGCCGCGAAATGACCGGGCCCGAGGCGCCAGACGTGGAGATCGGCCACCCGGTCGCCATCCTTGGATTCGATCTCCGTCCGGATGCGCGCGGCAAGGTCGCCGCCTGCCTCCATGTCGAGGAGGATGCTCCCGGTATCGCGTATCAGCCCGATCGACCAATGCAGGATGACGGCCGCTCCGACCAGCCCCATCAGGGGATCAAGCCACACAGCGCCGAACCACAGGCCAGCTGACAGCGCGACGATCGCCAGCACCGAGGTCAAGGCATCCGCCACCACATGCATGAAGGCGGAGCGGATATTGTGGTCGGCGTGATGGACGTGATCGTGCCCGTGGTCATGCCCATGCCGCGACCATAGCATCGCCGCGCTCGCAAAATTGACCAGAAGCCCCAGGATCGCGACCAGGATCGCCTGGTTGAAGGCAATCGGCACCGGCCGCGCCAGACGGGCCAGCGATTCCCAGGCGATCAGCACCGCCGCCACTGCCAGGATGATGCCGCTGCTATAGGCCGCGAGGTCGCCGACCTTGCCGGTCCCGAAGGTAAAGCGGGGATTGCGCGCATGGCGCCGCGCGAAGCGATAGGCCAGCGCCGACAACCCCATGGCGCCGGCATGGGTCGCCATGTGCCAGCCATCGGCCAGCAACGCCATCGAGTTGAACCAGGAGCCGGCGGCGATCTCCACCACCATGGTGATTGCGGTCAGCCCGACCACCATCCAGGTCCGTCGCTCGTGCCTGTCGTGCTGGCGGCCGAGGAAATTGTGGGTCTCGAACCAGGATTCGTCCGCGTCGCTGCGCATGTCTTGAAGCCGCCTTCTGCCGCGTCGGTTCTACGGGATGTAATGCCCAGCGGGCCCGGCGTCGAGTGCATCTTGCTGGCGGCGGCCGCGCCGCACGGGATGAAATAACGTAACAGCCGGGATTCCACGGGGCCTGGTCTCGGAGTATCCTCTCCGCGGAGTGGCGCGCTGCGGCCCTCGAGGGGAGGATCCGCCATGGGGTTCAGAAGCGTTCGATATGCGGCTTGGCTGCCACGCGTGGCCAGCCTGCTGGGTTGCGCGCTGTTCTTATGCATTGCCGGCCCGGCCGCCGCTCAACAGGATCAAGCCCAGCCGGAAAATGCGAGCACACCGCCGCATCAGGTCGAGCTCTTGCTGGACCTGCTGCGCGACCCGGCCGTTCAGGAATGGCTGGAGCGCCAGCCGACTATCGGCGCAGAAGCCGAAGCGCCGGCACCCGCCGCACCGCCGCAGCAATCCATGACCGGCTATTTCGCACAGCGCCTGCAGTATCTCAGGGACAATCTGGCGCTGCTCGCCGCCGCGCGGCATAAGCTGCCGGCTGAGCTGGAGCGCGCCTGGATCATCCTGTCCCTGGAATTCGAGGAACATGGCCTCATCGCCCTTCTGCTGCTGATCGGGCTCTTTGTCGGCGTCGGTTTTGCGTGCGTCTGGGGCTATTGGCGACTGACCACCGGATTTCGTAACTGGATCATCGCCAGCGAGATCACCAATGTCGGCGAGCGGCTGCGCGCGATGATGGCGCGGCTGGCGTTCGCGATCGGCTGGGCGCTGTCCTTTGCCGTGGGCAGCGTTGGAGCCTTCCTGATGTTCTCCTGGCCGCCGTTGTTGCGCGAGATCGTGCTCGGCTATCTGGTGGCATTTCTGTGTGCCTGGCTGGCGCGGATCGTGGCCGGCTTCCTGCTGGCGCCGGGCGGCGGCCGCGCCGCGCGGTTCCGCATCGTGCCGATGTCCGACCCGGCAGCGAAGTTCTGGCAGCGGCGGATCATCCTCGCCATCAGCGTGCTGGCCTTTGCTTGGGTCACGCTCGGCCTGCTGCGGACGCTCGGCGTCTCGCCGGCCGGCCTCAAAGTGCTGAGCTATATCGCCGGCGTCTTCCTGCTGGGCCTTGGCCTCGAAGTAATCTGGCGGCGGCCTGCCGTCGAGCCGACAGCGGACACAGCGCCGCGGCGCCTGGGCCGACGCGGCCGGTCGGTGCTTGCGACGATCCTGTTCGTCGCGATCTGGGTGCTGTGGGCCCTGCATCTGCTGCCGGGCTTCTGGCTGCTGCTGATCGGCAGCGCATTGCCGTTCCTGCTGTCCGTCAGCCGCGTCTCCGTCGCTCACCTGCTGCGGCCGGTGGAAGGCGCCGTGGAGGATCGCGGCGCGCCGATCATGGCCGCGGTCGCGCTGGAGCGCGGCCTGCGAGCCGCCCTCATCATCCTGGCTGCGCTGTTCCTGGCCTATGTGTGGGAGATCGACCTCATCCAGCTGACCGCGCGCGATACCGTGGCGACGCGCCTGATCCGCGGGGCCTTGAGCGCCGTTGTCATTGTTCTGGTCGCTGATTTCGTGTGGCGGTTGGCACGCGCCCTCATCGACCACAAAATTGCCAGTGCGATCGGCGCCGGGGATATCGACAGCGAAGAAGCGCGCCGCCGCGCCCGCCTGCGGACCCTGCTGCCGATCCTGCGCAACATGTTGATGGTGGTGGTGATGGCGGTGGCGGCGATGATGGTGCTGTCCGCCCTGGGCATCGAGATCGGGCCATTGATTGCCGGCGCCGGCGTGGTCGGCGTCGCCGTCGGCTTCGGCGCGCAGACCCTGGTCAAGGATATCATCAGCGGCGTGTTCTACCTGTTCGACGATGCGTTCAGGGTCGGCGAATATATCCAGAGCGGCAGCTACAAGGGCACCGTGGAATCCTTCTCGCTCCGCTCCGTCAAGCTGCGCCATCATCGCGGGCCGCTCTACACTGTCCCATTCGGTGAATTGGGCGCGGTGCAGAACATGAGCCGCGACTGGGTGATCGACAAGATGATGATCGGCATCACCTATGACAGCGACCTCGACAAGGCCAAGAAACTGATCAAGCAGATCGGCAAGGACCTCGCCGCCGATCCCGAATTCGGCCTGAAGATCATCGAGCCTTTGAAGATGCAGGGCGTGGAACAGTTCGGCGATTACGCCATCCAGATCCGCATGAAGATGATGACCAAGCCCGGCGAGCAATTCCCGATCCGGCGCAAGGCCTACGCCATGATCAAGAAGGCGTTCGACGCCAACGGCATCAGCTTCGCCTTCCCGACCGTGCAGGTGGCCCAGGGCGACGACGCAACCGCAGCGGCGCGCGAGGCGCTGGAGATCGCGAAAGCGAAAGCGGTGCCGGAAGGAGCTTAGCTACGTGTCATCCCGCGCGCGATCTCCTGGATCACGTCCCAGGCGAACGCGACGTCCGCCTCAGTCGTGTAGGTCTGGCCGACCACGAAGCGGATTACGAACTGATTGCGGAATTTGGTTTGCGTGAGATAAATGCGGCCATCGTCGTTGATCGCCTGGGTCAGACGCGCATTCAACGCATCCAGGTCAGTCGCGCCCTGCGGGCGATAGCGGAAGCTGAAGAGCGAGAGGATCGGCGGCGTTACCAGCTCGAAATCCGGCGCCGCTTTCACGCGCTCCGCCAGAGCCTGCGCCCAATTCACATGATCGCGAATGAAATTGCGCAGTCGCTCGACTCCATAGGCGCGGATCACGAACCATAGCTTGAGCGCGCGGAAGCGGCGGCCGAGCTGCACCGACCATTCGCTGAAATTGATGATGCCGTCGCGGCCCTGCGTTTTCAGGTATTCCGGACGGATGCCGAGTGTCTTCACGAGCGCTTCGGGATCGCGCACGAAAAAGGCCGTGCAATCGAAATTGGTCAGCAGCCATTTGTGCGGGTTGAAGACGACGCTGTCGGCCGCCTCGACTCCGTCCCACAAGCTGCGGAATTCCGGGCAGATCATGGCGCTGCCGGCCCAGGCGGCATCAACGTGGACATGCAGATTGTGGCGTCGCCCGAGCTCGCAGATCGCGCGGACGTCATCACAGGCGCCGACTGAGGTCGCGCCTACACTCGCGACGATGGCCGCCGGTAGATGGCCTGCCGCGCGGTCCGCGACGATCGCGCGCTCCAATGCGGCGATGTCGATGCCATAGAGCGCGCCGGTCGATGGCAGCTTCACCAGATTGTCCTGGCCGATGCCGGCGATCCAGCAGGCCTTGTCGATCGAGGAATGTGCCTGTTCCGAACAATAGACGCGAATCGCGGGCTGGGCGCTGAGGCCCTGCTGATTGCCGCGCCAGGCGAGCGCCTTCTCGCGCGCAGTCAGCAGCGCCGACAGGGTGGCGCTCGACGCCGTGTCCTGTATGACACCCTGGAACCCTTCCGGCAGGCCGACCATCTGGCGCAGCCAATCCAGCACGCGCATCTCTAGCTCCGTCCCTGCCGGCGAGGTCTGCCAGAGCATGCACTGCACGCCGAGGCTTGCGGTCAGGTACTCCGCCAAGACGGAAGGCGGGCTGGAATTGCAGGGGAAGTAGGCGAAGTGGCGCGGATGCTGCCAATGCGTAAGGCCGGGCACGATGACCTGTTCAAAATCGGCGAAGATCGCGGCGAAATCCTCACCCTTTTCCGGCGGCGCGGCAGGCAAGGCGTTGAACGTCACGCCCGGCGCCTGAGGCGAGCGTACCGGCCGTTCGCGCACGGTCGTGAGATAGCGCGTCGCCCAATCGGCGATCCTGGCGCCCCAGCTCCTGATATCGTCGATCTGCATCGGTCAGCCTTGATAGCCTGCGACGTAATCGGCTTCGTTGATCTCGATCACGGTCGCAGTCTTGCGCTTGGCCGCTTTGCGCAGCAAGCCCGGCAGGTCCGACGTTTTCTTCAGCTTCACCGCTTCGCAACCGAATCCTTTCGCCAGCATCTGGAAATCCGGCGTGAAGATGTCGACGCCGATCGGGTGGATCTGGCGCGACACCATGTAGCTCTTGATCTCGCCATAGCCGTTGTTGTTCCACAGCAGCACGATCACCGGCGTTTCCGCCTCGCGCGCCGAGGCCAACTCCTGGATCGTGAATTGCAGCCCGCCATCGCCGATCAGGCAGACGATCGGCCGATCCGGCACCGCCAGCTGCGCGCCGATCGCCGCCGGCAATGCATATCCCAGCGTCCCGTAACCGGTGGCGGAGCAGAACCAGGAGCGCGGCGCCGCCGCGGGGTAATAGATGCAGCCGGCATAGACCGGCTGCGCCGAATCGCCAACCAGGACCGCGCCCGGCAAGGTATCGCGCACGGTTTCCATGAGATGCAGGGAGGCGCGGTAGACCGGGCTGAGGTCGTTGAACACGGCATCGCGAGTTGCGGCAGCGCGGGCTGTGCCGTCGCGCTTTGCCGTGCCCAGCAGCGGCACCAGGGCGGACGTCGCCTCCGATGCGTCTGCGATGATCGGCAGATCGGGCTGGCGCGTCCGCACGATCTGCTGGGCGTCGATATCGATGCGGATGCATTTGCCGTTGAATTTTGCGCCGCCCTGCTCGAACCAGTCATAGTCGGTTGAGCCGAACTCTGTCCCGATCGCGAGGATGACGTCGGCGCTTTCGATCAGCCGGATGGTCGGCGGCATCGAGGGGCTGCAGGGGACAGCCAGCGGATGGCCGGGCGGCAGCAAACCACGCCCATTGACCGACATCACGGCCGGCGCATCGAGCTTTTCCGCGAGCGCGCGGACGAAGGGTCCGGCATCCTGCGCACCGCCGCCCAGCAGCAGAACCGGCGCTTTGGCTGCGTTCAGCCAGCTCGCTGCCTCCTGGAGTGTCGTCGACGAGGCGGCCGGCGGCGAGGGCGGCACGATGGCGCGGATCGGCGGCAGCTTGTCCGCGGCGGCGGTGATGATGTCGAGCGGCAGCTCGATATGGACCGGTCGCGGCCGGCCACCTGCGAACACCGCGAAGGCGCGCGCGACGACCTTCGGCAGTTCTGCAGGTGTCATCACAGTATGACTGAAGGCCGAGACCTGCTTCACCAGCTGCCGCTGGTCCTGCAATTCATGCAGCCAGCCTTCGCCCGACCCGATCTGCCCGAGGGCGTTGACCGCGGAGATCACCAGCATGGGGATGGAATCGGCATACGCCTGCGCCATCGCGGTCGCGATGTTGGTCATGCCGGGGCCGGTGATGATGAAGCAGACGCCCGGCTTGCCGCTGACCCGCGCATAGCCGTCGGCCATGAAGCCGGCGCCCTGTTCGTGCCGCGGCGTGACATGGCGCAGCCTGGTATTGGGCAGGCCGCGATAGAGTTCCACCGTATGGACGCCCGGGATGCCGAAAATGACCTCGACGCCATAGGCCTCCAGCAATTCGGCCAGATACATGCCGACGGTTCTCATGCAAATCCCCCGCTCCCGGTCTTTTGCTGACGGTCTTGAGGGCTAGAGATAGCGGATATGGCCCGGCTTGGCGACATGGTCTATGGCGCGGGTCAAGCTCGCCCGTCAGACATGCTGAAGATGGAACGCCTACATCCGGCTCAAGGCCGCGCGTGCGCCGGACATCTCAAGAAAGCCCGCGGGGCAGATCTCGAGGTCATGCTCGAAATGCTGCCTGGCTTCGCCCACCCGGCCCTCGGCAAGATCGAGTTCCCCGACGTAATAGTCCGCTTCGCATTGTCGCCCGCGCGCAATCCGTGGGTCCGGGTCGTCCGCGGCCTTCATGGCGTCCTCTTCGGATATGTGACCCAGAAAATAGAGGATGATCGGCCCCGGCCATTTGCTCAGGTCAATGCCTTCGCCTTGCGCGTCCCGATCGCTGATGCCTTGGAGCTTCGCGTGCCGGCGTGCGAGGTGAAGCAACACGATGTTGTACAGATCGGTCCGCTTGATCGTCTGTGATCGCGCAAACGCCTCAACGGCAGCGCTGTAGTCCGCCTGCAGGAATTCCGCCAGGCCCTTCAGCCGCCACATGCGCGCATCATCCCGCTTCAGCTCGATCGCCTTGTCGTAGTCGAGGATGGCGCGATCGAGATCGTTCCTGATGACATAGATCCCGCCGCGTCCCAGATAGCCGTCGGCCATGTCCGGCTTGATCTTGATGGACCGGTTGTAGGCCTCGAACGCACGGTCGAAATCGCCCTTGTTAAAGTAGGTCATGCCGCGCGCATACCAGACAACTGCATCGTCTGGCGCGAGCTGCATGGCACGGCCGATGTCTTCGATGGCCTGGTCGTGCTGGTCCAGCTTGCTATAGGTCGAAGCGCGCTTGATGTAGCCGAGGGCATTGCGCGGCTTGAACGCGATGACCCGGTCCAGGTCTCGCAGCGAGTTTTCGTAGTCACCCTTCTGATAGAAGGACGCAGCGCGTCCGTCATAGGCATCGACATTGTCCGGCTGAAGCGCGATCGCCTGGTCGTAATCCTGGATCGCGCGGTCGTACTGTCCTTGGTCGTGATAGGCCAAGCCGCGCCGGACATAGGCGGCATCATCCTTGGGCTTGAGCTCGATCGCCCGATCAAAATCCGCGATCGCGTGATCGTCGTCGCCCAAGGCAAAGTAGGCCAGCCCGCGATGGACGAAGGCGAGGGCCCTTTCTTCGTCCGGCAGATCGGCGGATTGGAGTCTCAAGTCACACAGGACAACGGCCTTGTCGTATTCGCCGGCGACCAGCATGTAGTCGCAATTGTCGTAGTTCCGCGTGTCATCGGTCAGGAAAAAGAATGCGACGACGATCAGCAATCCGCCGACCACCCAGGCGAGCAGTACGCCGAGCCGTTTGCGCATGACCTGCTCCACAGACGTGGCATGGACCTGCCAGAGGCCGCAGCGGAGTCTACACGAGACATCGTGGCCTTGCTATCGCACCACGATGCGCCCCGTCATATGGGGGTGGAACTTGCAGGCATAGGGAAACTCGCCGGCCTTTGGGAATGTCAACTCCTTGCGTTCGCCTTTGCGCAGAAGCCCGGTATCGAACGACTTGTCATTGGCCGTCGCCGTATGGGGTACCAGGTCCGCATTGACGAAGGTGACCGCGCCGCCGGCAACGATTTCGATCTCCGCCGGCATGAACTGGATCTGGCGCATTTCGACCACCGCCCCATCCGCTCGAGCCGGGCGGAGGAACGGCAACCCGGCCAGCGCGATCAGCCAGCCAAGGACAGGGCGCCGATCCCAAAGCACGGTGCCGGCGCCCGATGGCGCAATCCTTGTCACGATCCGATCTCGGCCACCATCTCGGCCGCGTGCTTCTCGTGCGCCTTGAAGGTGTCGAGCGCGGAGCCGAGCAAGGTCTTGAGCTCGGCGTTCTCGACATTCGGGATGAAGGCGTCGCCGACCACGTGATTGACGGTCTGGTGATAGGAAAGCTCGCCCTCGGCGTAGCTCTTGTCGAACGCGTGGCCACTGAGCTTCGCCATCTTGGCCCAGTTGTCGTGGGCGCCCTTTAGCAAGGCCTGGCTGAAGTCGTTGTCCTGCGGTTTCGCCTTTAGTTTTTTCAAGAGATCGAGCGCCGCCTGGTTGACCGCCTCATGGTCGCGGATCATCAGCTCGGCGAATTCGCGCACCTTGGGATCATCGGACAAAGCCAGCGCCAGATGGGCGTTGCGGATGTCGATATCGCCCGCCACATAAGCGGCATGCGCGATCTCCAGGTCGTTGAGCTTGGCGGGATCCTGGGCGCTCGCCGGGCCGGCACAGCTGGCCGCCAGGGTTGCAGCCAGCACGAGGCCGGCCAAAAGAGTGCGTGACATGGATATTCCTTCCTGTTCGGTTGCGATGCTGGTTGGATGCAGCCCGCTTGCGCCGCGTTCCCGTCGGGGCGCAGAGTGAAATAGCCGGGAACGTTCCGGCGTCTGGCGCATCTAATGCAGTGATGGCGAATCCAAGACCAGATCGAGCAGAGAGCGAGGCTGGCGACGCGGCGTTGATAGCGCGCGCCCTGGCCGGGGACGCGACCGCGCTGGTGGAGATCATGCGGCGCAACAACCGGCGGCTCTACCGCGCCGCCTGGGGCGTCCTGCGCGACGAACAAGAGGCGGAAGATGCGGTGCAGGATTGCTATCTCAAGGCCTTCGCCGCTTTGCCCACGTTCCGCGGCGACGCTGCTCTATCGACCTGGCTGACCCGCATCGCGATCAACGAAGCCTTGATGCGCCGGCGCAAACGCCAGGCGCAAGCTGCTTCCGTGGGCAATGTGGTCCCCCTGCGGCCGGAGGAATCGCCGGCTCCGGAAGCGACGGAAGACCCGGCCCTGTCGCCCGAATCTGCCGCCATGCGCGCGCAACTGCGACCCTATCTGGAGGATGCTATTGCCGGCCTGCCGGAAGACCAGCGCGCCGTGTTCGTGCTGCGTGCGCTGGAAGAGCTGAGCGTCGAGGAAACCGCGCAGGTGCTGGACCTCAAGCCGGAGACCGTCCGCACCCGATTCCTGCGTGCCCGGCGCAAGCTGCAGGAGCGCTTGCAGCGCGAGCTGAAACTGACCTTCGGCGAGATGCTGCCCTTCGCCGGCGCACGCTGCGATCGCCTGATCCAGCGGGTGCTGACGCTCTTTGAATTATCAAAGCCAGTTCCCTCCCCCGATACGGGGGAGGGTTAGGGAACCCCAACCCTCCCCCAAATTTGGGGGAGGGAGATTCCGGTTATTTTGTCTTAGGCTCGAACTTCAG
>DASRRI010000137.1:0-25573 GCA_035695765.1 Dongiaceae bacterium | reverse complement strand
CCCAAAACAGCATCCGTCCCCCGCGGATGCGAGGTCGAACAAGGAAGGCGTCGCGCTACCCCCGATCGACGTCTTCAAAAACGGGCTGAGCGCCGCGGTCCCATCCATCCCCGGGACCGTGGCGCCGCCCAATTTTTTTGCCTCTGATAACACCCCTTTGTCATCCCGGCCAAGCCGCGTAGCGGCGCGAGCCGGGACCTATGCGATCCATCAGCGCAGTGGCGATTCAGTATAGGCCCCGGCTCTTCGGCCGGGGTGACAGAGTGGAGCGCTGCCAGAGCGCCGGCAAAAAAATTGGGCGGCGCCGCGGTCCTCGGGGATGGAATGGGACCGCGGCGCTCAGCCCGTCTTTGAAGACGTCGATCGGGGGTAGCGCGACGCCTTCCTTACTCGACCTCGCATCCGCGGGGGACGGATGCTCTTTTGGGGCACCTGAACAAGGGCGGGTCGAGCGCCCTTGCGACAAACAGAGGGGATGATCTCTGTTGACGAAGAGTCTTGAGGTGCCTAATGGCCTCAATAAGGTGAGATAGTGGCAATATTGTGTTGATAGCTCTGAGCCATCTCAACGCATTGTCTCAACAGCGCGCGGCAAGCATCTGGCATCCTTGCGCTCCTTCGAAAAAGCTGGGCTGGCCCCAGCTTTGCGGCGGCTCGAACGCGTCCTACGAACATGCTATGGTCGCCCTCGAGTTGCGCCGCCAGTCGTTTCACCCGGCCTCCACTTGGCTATTCCGTCGTTTCCCTGTCTATCTTTCCCCCGTCTATCGTTCTCCTGGGAGAATCCGCCGTGACATCGCTCGATAGTTTCAAGTCCCGCAAAACCCTCACGGTTGGCGGCAAGACCTACGATTATTTCAGCCTCAAGGCGGCGGAAAAAGCCGGGCTCGGCGACGTCTCGCGCCTGCCAAATTCCCTGAAGGTGCTGCTGGAGAACCTGCTGCGCTACGAAGACGGCCGCTCGGTCACCAAAGCCGATGTCCAGGCGATCGCCCAGTGGCTCAAGAAAAAGAGCTCAAACCGGGAGATCGCCTATCGCCCGGCGCGGGTGCTGATGCAGGATTTCACCGGCGTTCCCGCCGTGGTCGACCTCGCCGCCATGCGTGAAGCGATGATCAAGCTGGGCGGCGACCCGGAAAAGATCAACCCGCTCTCGCCGGTCGATCTCGTCATCGACCATTCTGTGATGGTGGACTATTTCGCTGGCGCCGGCGCCTTCAAGAAGAACGTCGAGCTCGAGTACCAGCGCAATGGCGAACGTTACGCGTTCCTGCGCTGGGGGCAGACCGCCTTTGCGAATTTCCGCGTTGTGCCGCCCGGCACCGGCATCTGCCACCAGGTCAACCTGGAGCACCTGGCGCAAGTGGTGTGGACCGCCAAGGAGCCGACGCAGATCGTCAAGGGCAAGAAGAAGATCGGCAAGATTATCGCCTATCCCGACACGCTCGTCGGCACGGACTCCCACACGACCATGGTGAACGGTCTCGCCGTCCTCGGCTGGGGCGTCGGCGGCATCGAGGCCGAAGCGGCCATGCTGGGCCAGCCGATCTCCATGCTCATCCCCGAAGTCATCGGCTTCAAGTTGAGCGGCAAGCTCCAGGAAGGCACGACTGCCACGGACCTTGTCCTCACCGTCACGCAGATGCTGCGCAGGAAGGGCGTGGTCAACAAGTTCGTTGAATTCTACGGCCCTGGCCTCGACGATCTCTCGCTCGCCGACCGCGCCACCATCGCCAACATGGCGCCGGAATATGGCGCGACCTGCGGTTTCTTCCCGGTCGATGCCGAGACCATCCGCTACATGAAGGCGACCGGCCGCGCACCGGCGCGCATTGCGCTGGCCGAGAAATACGCCAAGGCGCAGGGCATGTGGCGCGATGCCAAATCGCCCGATCCGGTTTTCACCGATACGCTGGAACTCGACATCTCCACGGTCGAATCCTCGCTTGCGGGACCCAAGCGCCCGCAGGATCGTGTGCCACTGAGCCAGGCTGCCGACAGCTTCAAGAAGGCGCTGACCGAGACCTTCGGCCGCCACTCGGACCACGAATCGCGTGTCAGCGTCAAAGGCACGAACTACAATCTCGGCGATGGCGACGTGGTGATCGCAGCGATCACTTCCTGCACCAACACCTCCAACCCCAGCGTCATGCTGGGCGCCGGCCTCATCGCGCGCAATGCCGTGAAGCTCGGCCTCAAATCCAAGCCGTGGGTGAAGACCTCGCTCGCGCCCGGTTCGCAGGTCGTCACCGATTACCTGAAGAAGGCCGGCCTGCAGACCTATCTCGACAAGCTCGGCTTCAACCTGGTCGGCTATGGCTGCACCACCTGCATCGGCAATTCAGGCCCGCTGCCCGATCCGATCGCCGACGCCGTCACCCTGGGCGACCTGGTCGCCGCGGCGGTGCTGTCCGGCAACCGCAATTTCGAAGGCCGCATCAATCCGCATGTGAAGGCGAACTACCTGGCATCGCCCATGCTGTGCGTGGTCTACGCCCTCGCCGGCTCGATGAAGATCGACATCACCAAGGATCCAATCGGCTATGGCAAGAAGGGCAAGCCGGTGTATCTGAAGGATCTCTGGCCGACCAACAAGGAGATCGCGGACGCCGTGCGCAAGAGCGTGACGCCCGCCGCCTTCAAGAAGCGCTACAAGGACGTGTTCGCTGGCGATCAGCTGTGGCGCAAGGTCAAGATCGCCAAGGGCCAGACCTATATGTGGGACAAGGCCTCAACGTATGTGCAGAACCCGCCCTATTTCGTCGGCATGAGCGCGGAAGCGACGGGCAAGTTCGGCGACATCGTGAAGGCGCGGCCGCTCGCGATGCTCGGCGATAGCATCACCACCGACCACATCTCGCCCGCCGGCTCGATCAAGAAGGATGGGCCGGCCGGTCAGTTCCTGATCAGCAAAGGTGTCGGCCCCGTCGATTTCAACTCCTATGGCGCACGGCGCGGCAATCATGAAGTGATGATGCGCGGCACCTTCGCCAACATCCGCCTCAAGAACGAGATCGCGCCCGGCACCGAAGGCGGCGTCACCCGGCACATGCCCGACGGCACGCAGATGTCGATCTACGACGCCTCGATGAAATACCAGAAGGAAGGCGTTCCACTGATCGTCGTCGCCGGCAAGGAATACGGCACCGGCTCATCGCGCGACTGGGCGGCCAAGGGGACAGTCCTGCTCGGCATCAAGGCTGTCATCGCAGAAAGCTTCGAGCGCATCCACCGCTCCAACCTGGTCGGCATGGGTGTCCTGCCGCTGCAGTTCAAGGGCGACATGACGCGCCAGACCCTGAAGCTCGACGGCACGGAGATGTTCGACATCACCGGCCTCTCCGCCGGATTGAAGCCGCGCATGGATTTGAACGTCCGCATCGTCCGCCCGGCCGGCGCCCAGGAGATTCAAGTCACCTGCCGCATCGATACGCTTGACGAGATCGAGTATTTCAAGAACGGCGGGATCTTGCCGTTCGTGCTACGGAACCTGATGAAGGCGGCTTAGATCAGGCAGGCATCAGAGGTCAGGCGCCAGAACGACGCTCATCTGATATCTGATCCCTGACCTCTGATTCCTGATCACTGACCCTGCGCGCCACCAGCTCCAGCTTCTTCTTGATCTCGTCCTGCGAGAACGGCTTGGCAACGAAGGCGGTGACGTTGAGGCTCTTGGCGTCATAGACGGCCTCGAGCGTGGCGCGCCCGGTCACCATTACGAACGCCATGTCGGGATCGGTGGTGCGCACCTGCTCCAGCAGCTTGATGCCGCTCATCCGCGGCATGTTCCAGTCGCAGATGACGGTGTTCACCATTTCGTCGCATGCGCCGAGGAATTCCAGTGCCTCGACCCCGTCCTTGGCGGTGAAGATCTGGGTGACGCCGATATTCGCCAGCATCATGCGCAGGATCTTGACCACGCTGCGCTCGTCATCGACGATAAGGACGCGCAGATTTTCGAAACCGCCCAAGGCCTTACTCATATTCATCTCCATGTGATCTGATTCCGGCGGTGCCGTCGAGAACGGCGCGCACCGCGCTCGCCAGCGCGACCGGGGAAAATGGCTTGTCGAGCCGGACATCGTCCGGCCGTAATTGGTGGGAATGCGGGCGGTCGCGGTCGGCATAGCCGGTCATGAACACGACCTTCAGCTCCGGCGCGCGGGCGCGCAGCTCGGCGGCGATTTCCGGCCCGCTCGGCCCGGGCAGCACGATGTCCGTCAGCAACAGGTCGGGCCGGGCTTCCGCCGTATCGAACAGGGTGATGGCCTGGCCGCGGTCCGCTGCCACCAGCACCTGATAGCCGCAATCGGCCAGCACGCTGCGCACCAGGGAGCGCACGCCGCTTTCGTCTTCCACCACCAGGATGGTCTCGCGGCCCATCGGGCGGGCGGCCTGTGGCTCCGAGCCTGGCGCAATCTCTACGCGCGCGACCAGCGGCAGGAAAATCGTGAAGCTCGTGCCATCGCCCAGCTTGCTCTCGACCGTGATCCGGCCGCCGGAGCGCTCGACAATGCCTTGCACGAAGGAAAGGCCTAGGCCTGTCCCCTTGCCCTGCTCTTTGGTGGTGAAGAATGGATCGAAGATCTGCGGCAGCGTCGCTTCGTCGATGCCCGTTCCGGTATCGGTCACGCGATAGATCGCGCAGCGCCGTGGCCGTGGCGCTTCGTCCTCCGGCATCGCGCCGAAGCCGAGGCTGAGCGTCAGCTTGCCGCCGGCCGGCATCGCGTCCCGCGCATTGAGCACGAGGTTCAGCAATGCCTGCGACAATTGAGTGAGGTCGCTTTCGACAAAGCCCTGCTCGTTCGGCAGCGCGATCACCAGCTCGATCGATTCCGGCAGCAGCGAGTTCATCATCCGCTCGAGATCGGTCACGATCTTGTCGGCTGCAAAAACGCGTGTTTCGATCGGCTGCTTGCGGCCATAAGTCAGCATCTGGCGCGTCAGGTCTGCCGCGCGGTCGGAGGCGAGCACCACCTCTTCCAGGCAGTCGCGCACGAGCTCCACCTGGTCGGGCTTTTCGAGCGCGAGCTTGGAGAAGCCGCCGATCGAGGTGAGGAGATTGTTGAATTCGTGCGCCACCCCGCCGACCAGGTGGCCGAGCGCCGCCATCTTCTGCGACTGGCGCAGCCGTTCCTCGGATTCCACGCGTTCGGTGATATCGGTCAGGGTCATCACGCAGCCGCCATCAGGCATGAAGGTCGCGCGTACTTCCATCGTGCCGTGGGCGGGTCCGCGATGCTCGAAGGCGTGCATCTCCTGGGTCGCGCGCGCTTCGTGCCAGGCGCGGATGCGGCCCGCGATCTCCGGCCCCGCCAGCGTGTCGAGGTCCAGGATCTCGCTGCTGCCTTGGCAGCCGAGGGCGCTCAAGGCGCGCTGGTTCGCGATCTGGACCTTGAGGGAAGCGTCGAACACCACGATGCCCTGGGCCGCGCTTTCGACTGTCGCCTGCAGTGTCGCGGCCCGCCGGGTCGATTCGCGCTGGGCATCGACCGTTGCCGTCACGTCGCTGGCGGCGCCGCAAAAGCCCTGGAACCGCCCCTTCTTGTCATGTACCGGATTGCCGCTGATCCGGAGGTGGATCTCGCGTCCGTTCGGCAGGCGCGCGTCATGGATGAGATTGCGCAGCGGCGGGGGACTCTGCGGCCCGTCATCCGGCGCACGCCCATTCGCGCAGCCGAAATTGGCGAGCGCCTGGGCGATATAGCGGCCAGGGTTGAATTCCGATCCGCTGGCGTCCGATCGCCGTTCGCAGGCCACGTTGCCGGTGGTGTCGCTGGTCCAGATCCAGTCGGAGGTGGAATCGATGACATTCTTGATCCGGGTGTGCGCGGTCTCGAGATCCTCGAGCGTCCATTGCAGCTTCTGCTCGCGCTGCTTCAGCGGCGTGATGTCGGCATAGGTGCCGATGATGCTGCCGTCGGCGGTGCGCCGTTCCCGCACCATGATCCACTGGCCGTTGGTGAAATGATGCTCGAAGGCGCCGCTCGCCCGGCGGTGCCGTTCCATCCGGCGCTCGACCCAGTTTTCCGGATTGATGATGGCTTCGATGTTCTGCTTCCGCGCGGCCGCGGTCCGGATCAAGGTCTCGAACGTAACGCCCGGCTTGATGATGTCGGCGACCGACCGGAATATCTCCGCATAACGCCGGTTCGACATGACCAGCCGGTCATCCGGGCCGAACAAGGCGATCCCTTCCTCGAGCGATCCGATCGCCTCCCCGATGCGCGCTTCCATCAGGGACAGCGCTTCGTCCAGCCGCTTCTGTTCCGTGATGTCGGTCAGGAACTTGAGCACGTGCCCGGTCGCGGTGTGACGTTCGGTGATGCGGTACCAGCGGTCGTTGGCCAGCCTGCATTCGAGGACGCCCGCGCGCCAGAAGTGGCGTTCGACCCGCGCTTCCACCCAGGCGGCGATTTCTTCTTCGGTCTTGGCATACTCGCCGCGCCTGGCGCTGGCATCGAGGATCTCGCGGATCGAGACACCGGGCACCAGCAGGTCGGCGGTCAGCGGATAGGCCTGGCGATAGGAGTCGTTGCAAGTGACGAGAATGCCGTTGCGGTCGAACAGCGCCACGCCGTCTTCGAGGCCGATGATGCCTTCGACCAGCGAGCGTGCGACCTCCGCTTCGGAATAGTTGCTCGATCCCGGCGAATCGCCGAGCGAAGCCCGCTCCAATATTTCTTTCCGAAGCATCATTCGTTGCGCTGGAGTTCGATCTCGCCGGCGGTTGTCGCCGAAAGGTAGGATGAAAACCTTAATCACTGCTTGCTATTTGCGCGCGACATGCCGCGCTTTAGATGCACACTTGACGCTGCAGCATCGGCCTTTCCTCATCATGCGCAGCGCGCTTGTCATTCGGCCTAGGCCGTTTGACTTAGATCGCCTGGGCAGATTCTTTTGGAATGAATTCCGCAGCAAACTCGCCGCGCACGGCACCGGGGGACGATGGCTGCGGTGCCGGCGCGCTTCGCGCCACGCAGGACTGGATCGGCTCACGGCCGTCTTCTCTTCGCGGTGATTGATTTCGTGCCGCCGTCGGCGTTTCGATTTGATAGGAGGTCATTGCATGAATGCCACTGCATTGCGCACGCGCGAGTCCATTGCCACGGCGGAAGAATTCGACCCGTCATGGAGCGACCGCCTCGATGACCTTGTGGTCCAGGCACTGCGGGCGTCCGATATCGATGGCTTGCTGTTTTCCAATCGCGGCTTCTTCCCGCATGTTATGACGATCCTGTCGCGCACGCTGGAGCTGGCATTCGGGCAAGGCGACGAAAGCGCGCGGCGGCAGGTGCATGGCGCCCTCTTCCGCCTCTATGAAGAAAATTTCAGGCACGGGCACGGCGGCAGCGCGGTCAATCAGTTCCATCCCTTCATCATGCGGGTGCGCAACGATATCGAGCGGGCCTGGGAGCGGTTCGAATGTGGCCGCATTGACGTGGCGCTCGATGCGGTGCCTGCGGATGAAGAGGGGTTCTCTGATTTCTTCCGGCACTATTGCGCCGGCCACCGGCTGACCGGCCACCCTTTGTTCGATTTCATCGAGCGACAGGCGACGCGCGCGGAGATCGTGCGGTTCTTCGCCTATGACAGCACGCTGGTGTTGCGCTTCTGCGACCTCATCACCCTCGCCATGATCGGCGCGGATGACGAGGTGCGCGGTGTCCTGGCCGAGAATTTCTGGGATGAGATGGGCAATGGCGATTTCTCGCGCCGCCACACCTTCCTGTTCAAGCGCCTGCTGCGCTATGTCGGCGCGGACCAGGTGCCGGCTGCCGCGATCGAAACGAGCTGGCAGGGGCTCGCCGGCTTCAATCTCTATATGTATCTGTCGTTGCACCGGCGGAACTATTTCATGTCGCTGGGGTGCCTTGGCTCCGGCGAGCTCATGGATGCCAGCCAATATGCCAAGATCGTAAAGGGCTGCGAGCGCGTCGGCTTCACCGACCGCGCGGGATTGTCCTATTACATTGACCATGCCGAGGCGGACGTGCGCCACGGCAATGAATGGCTGGACAAGGTCCTGGTCCCGCTGGCCGGGAAACATGACGGTGCCCGCCGCGACATCCTCACCGGCGCCAGCCTGCGGCTCAATGCCACCGCGGATTATTACGATTTTCTGCTGGAGGAACTGTCGGGAACAGCCGGTGTCGTTCGTCCTTAGGATGGTATCAGCCCATCTGACAGGGAGTGCGACGCATGCAACAGATCAGCACCTGCCTCTGGTTCAACGACCAGGCGGAAGAGGCAGCGAACTTCTATATGTCGATTTTCAAGGATTCGCAGATCGTCAATACCATGCACTATTGCGATGCCGGTCCCGGGCCCAAGGGATCGGTGCTGACGGTGACGGTCCAGATCAACGGCTATGAGATCATCGCCCTCAATGGCGGCCCGCATTTCAATTTCACCCCCGCCATCTCACTGTTCGTGAAGTGCAAGAACCAGGCGGAAGTCGACCACTATTGGGACAAGCTGCTGGCCGGCGGCAAGCCGATGAAATGCGGCTGGCTTACCGACAAGTTCGGGGTCAGCTGGCAGATCGTGCCGACCATCCTCGGCGAGATGCTCCAGGACAAGGACCGAGCGAAAGCGAACGCGCCATGGAGGCCATGATGAAGATGATCAAGCTCGACATCGCGGCGTTGCAACGCGCGTATGACGGCGCTTAGGGTTAAGCGCGCGCCGGCTTTCGTTTCGCGGTCTTGGATGTCTTGGCCGGCACACCGGCGAGGGTCGTCTTCGCTGGATAGGCGCAGATCTCGCTGACCACGCAGCGCGGGCATTCAGGCTTGCGCGCCTTGCAGACGTAGCGGCCGTGCAGGATCAGCCAGTGATGGGCATTGCGCTTGTATTTCTCCGGCGTGCGCTTCTCGAGCGCGTGCTCGACGGCCCGCACGTCCTTGCCCGGCGCGAGACCGGTGCGGTTGCAGACCCGGAAAATATGCGTGTCGACCGCGATGGTGGAATGGCCGAATGCGATATTGAGCACGACATTCGCGGTCTTGCGCCCGACGCCGGGTAGTGTCTGGAGCGTGTCGCGGTCCTGCGGTATCTCGCCCTTGAAGTCGTCGATCAGGATTCGTGACAGGGCGATCACGTTCTTGGCCTTGGTGTTATAAAGGCCGATGGTCTTGATGTAGTCTTTCAGCTTCGCTTCGCCGAGCTTCAGCATCTTTTCCGGCGTGTCCGCGACTTTGAACAAAGACTCCGTCGCCTTGTTGACGGAGGTGTCGGTTGCCTGGGCCGAGAGCACCACAGCGACCAGCAAGGTGTAGGGATTGATGTAGTCGAGCTCCCCGCGCGGGTCCGGGTTGGCCTTCGCGAGTTTCGCATAGAACGCTTCGAGCTCGTCCGGTTTCAGCTTTGGCAATGCCCCCATCCGCGACAATGTTGATGCAGCCGGCCGAGACTCTATACTGCGCAGCATGAAAGACGAAATGGACAAGTCGGCGCCTGGATCGTCGCTGGAGCTGCCCAATGCCAGTGCGGCGGCTGAGCGCCCGCTCTTCGAAGCCCTGCTCTATCCCCACCGGTCGCTGTCCGAGCGCGGGTTCCTCATCCTCACCATCGGCACGGCTGGCATTGTCTCGATCTATGGTGGCCTGTTCCTGATTCTCGGCGCCTGGCCGATCTTCGGGTTCCTCGGCGCCGAGTGGTTGTTGTTCTGGTGGCTGCTGCGCACCCATTTCCGCGGCGACCGGCGGGCCGAGCGCATCCGGCTCTATGCAGACCGTCTGGTGCTGCAGCAGATCGATGCCAAGGGCCGCGTCGCGGAATGCACCTTTGAGCCATACTGGCTGCGGGTCGTCCTCGCCGAACGCGGCTTCGAGAATCCTGCCTTGCTGCTGCGCTCCCACGGTCGGGCAGTGGAGATCGGCGCGTTCCTCGGCGCCGGCGAGCGGCGGCAATTCGCCGAACAGCTTCAAACGGTCCTCGCACGCTGGCACGCCACGTAATCTGTCATGGCCGCTGACTCAGCCACAGCGCCGGCCGCGATCCGCAGCCCCGGCCTCCAGGATTTCGCGCTGCTGCTGTTGCTGGCGCTGACCTGGGGCTCCTCGTTCTTTTTCATCAAGCAGGCGGTGGCGACGCTGCCGCCGCTGTCGCTCGCGGTCGGGCGCATGAGTATCGGCGCCGCCATGCTGCTGGTCATCGCCTTTGCCAAGGGCCAGGCGATGCCGCGCGGCCTCGGCTTGTGGTGCCGCATGATCTTCCTCGGTGTCATCGGCAATTCGCTGCCGTTCTTCCTGATCGGCTGGGGCGAGCAGTTCACGCCCTCCAATCTCGCCGCGATCCTAATGGCGACGATCCCGAGCTTCGTGATCGTGCTGGCGCATTTCCTCACGCACGACGAGCCGCTGACGCTCGGCAAGGGATTGGGGGCGGTGCTCGGCTTCACCGGCGTCGTCGCGTTGATCGGGATCGATGCGCTGAAAGGCCTGGGCGACGTTGTGATCGGACAGATCGCGATCCTCGGCGGCGCGCTGTCTTATTCGCTCTACGGCGTCCACGCGCGCCGCCTGCCCAAGCTCGGCTCGGAGATGCTGGTCGGCACCATCCTGGTTGCGGGCCTGCTGCCGCTGATCCCGGTCTGGCTAGCGCTCGATCAGCCGTGGACCCTGGCGCCGGACGGCAAGGCCTGGTTCTCGATCGCCTGGCTTGGCCTGCTCTCGACCGGCGGCGGCAACCTGCTGTTCTTCCTGCTGCTGCGCCGGGTCGGCGCCGGCTTCGGCTCGTTCAACAACTATCTGGTCCCGCTGATGGGCCTGGGCTGGGGCTTTTTCCTAGGCGCCGAACGGCCGAGCTGGAACGCACTGGCGGCGCTGGTGCTGATCCTGACCGGCCTCGCCTGCGCGCGCTGGCTGAAGCCTAACTGGAGGCCGGTGGCGTCGTCGAACTCTGCGGCCCCTGGACGCTGAAACCCAACACATCGCGCATCGAATAGAGGCCCGGCTTCTTGCCTGCCGCCCACAGCACCGACTTGACCGCACCGCGGGCGAAGATCTCGCGGCTGGCGGCGCGATGGACAATCTCCACCCGCTCTCCGTCCGCTGCGAAGATGACGGTGTGGTCGCCGACCACGTCGCCGCCGCGCAAGGCGGCAAAGCCGATCTCACCCTTGACCCTCGGCCCCACCTGCCCATCGCGCGAGCGGCGCGAGATCCGGCGCAGCTGCTGGCCGCGCCCACGCGCCGCCGCTTCGCCCAGTGCGAGGGCTGTCCCGGAGGGTGCGTCGAT
Organism: Dongiaceae bacterium; assembly: GCA_035695765.1. Classification (GTDB taxonomy): domain Bacteria; phylum Pseudomonadota; class Alphaproteobacteria; order Dongiales; family Dongiaceae; genus Dongia_A. Next base: position 14,329 of record DASRRI010000137.1, on the reverse strand, counting down.
CTTGGCGCGATGATGCATTTCCACGATCTCGATGTCCCAGTCGGTATCGAGAATGCGCGCAACCTCCTCCACCACCTGCTGCAGCAGGTTGATGCCGAGGCTCATGTTGGCGGCGAGCACGATTGGCGCCCGCTGGGCCGCGCGATAGAGGCTAGACAACTGGTCGCTGTCGAAGCCGGTGGTGCCGATGACGAGGGCACAGCCGGTGCGGGCCGCCATCTGGGCGTGGCTCACTGTTGCGGTCGGGTTGGTGAAATCCACCACCACGTCGGCGCTTTCGAACAGGAGCGATGGATCATCGCCGACCGAGATGCCGAGCGGGTCCGACCCGGCGAGCGCGCCGAGATCCTGGCCAAGGGCGATCGAGCCCCTACGCTCGGTCCCGCCAACCACCACGATGCCGGGGGCGCTGATCAGCATTTTCAGCAGCATCTGCCCCATCCGCCCGGCGACGCCGACGACCCCAACCTTGACTGCGCCATTGCTGGGGCGCTTGAACTTGGTAGCCGGTTGGCCGATGGGCGGGCGGCCGGACGGTCCGGTAGGCTTGGCGGGTGGCGCCGACGGGCGCTGGGCAGCTGCCGCCGGCGTGGACGCTGGTTTGGGCGCCGCTGGCGCTGCTTTCGCGGCCGGCGGGCCCGCTGTCTTGGCGATGGGCTTTTCCTGCGATTTCAAATCAATAGGCTTCTTCTGCAGGGCCTTCGCGCCGGCTTTGGCTGTGGGCTTGGCCCCGGCTTTGGCGGCGGGCTTTCCAGCCTTTTTTGTGCTCATCCCCGATCCCCGCGAGTCGCAAAAATTAACGCTACTCGCAACTGTAGTCGGGTTGAAGGCGAAAGGGCAACGGGGTGGGGAAGCGGGGCCTAGTCTAGACCGTGCCGGTCTTGAGGCTGGTCGGCTTCTGGACCAGGGCAATGGGCCGGGCGATCACGCGGCCGCGCGGGAAGCGCACTTCGGCCTTGGTGCCCTTCCCCGGATGGCTCTCCAGGCGGAATTCCGCGCCATGCAATTCGACCAGCCGCTGGACCAGAGGCAGGCCGAGGCCGGTGCCTTCGAACCGCCGCTCGAAGGTGCTCTCCAGCTGCCCGAACGGCGTCATGGCTTTCGGGATGTCCTCAGGCCGCATGCCGATGCCGGTGTCGATGATCGACATGGTGATGCCGCCATCAGTCATCACCGCCGCGCTGATGGTGACGCGTCCGCCGCGCTCCGTGAACTTGACCGCGTTCGAGAGCAGGTTGAGCGCGATCTGCTTCACCTTGGTCTCGTCGGCCCACAGCAGCGGCAGCTCTGGCGGCAGGACGACCTGCACGTGCACGCCGCCGCGCTCGGCGCGCTCGAACATCAGGCGCTGGCAGGAATGGACAGCCTGGGCCAGGTCCACCTCGCCCTCGCTCAAGGTCGCCTGGCCGAGATCGATCTTGGACAGGTCGAGAATGTCGTTGATGAGGCCTAGCAAGTGCCGGCCGCTGGCGACGATGTCACCGGCATAATCGGTGTAGCGGTCGTTGAGCTCGCCGAACAACTTGTTCGAGATCACCTCGGAGAAGCCGATGATCGCATTCAAGGGCGTGCGCAGCTCGTGGCTCATGTTGGCGAGGAACTGCGTCTTGGCGCGGTTGGCGGCCTCGGCCGATTCCTTGGCGTGGCGCAGCGCGCGTTCCTGCCGCCGGCGCTCGGTCGCGTCGGTCAGCATCATGATGGTCAAGGCGCCTTCGCCGCTGTCGGCAAGCTCGTAGGATTCGCCCTCCAGCGGGAATTGCGTGCCGGACTGGGTGCGGCCCTTGATCTCGCCACGACGCAAGCGACGGATGATGTCGTCCAGCGTCAGGTGCGTTCCGCTCTTCTGCGCCACTTCGTCGTTGAACAATAAGGTGGCAGGCAGGCCGATCGTTTCCCGCGCGGCATAGCCGAACAGTTTGGCGGCGCCCTTGCTGCACAACCGGATCCGATGGTTCTCATCGACCGCGATGATGGCGGTCGGCGCGATCTCCAGCATGGCGGCCAGGCGGCTTTCCGAGCGCTGCGCCTTCAGCGCGGCATCGGCGGCGGCGCGGCGCAAGCCATCTTCGGTACGCCAGCTCCAGCCTTCCGCGATCGCGACCGCGATGGCGAACACGAAGCATGCCGGCGTCAGGATGGTGAGGGCCTCGATCCGAGACAGGCCGTCAGCATCGAGCGCGAGGGCGAGCGAGATGACCACCATGCCGAGGGCCGGCACCAGCGGCTCCAGCCGCCGCGCGCGGCTGTAGGCCGCTATCAGGAATTGTTCGCCGAGCGGCTCTTCATCAGCCCGCGCGCGCGCCTGATGGATATGCTCGGCAGCCGCCCAGAACTGGAACGCGCCGCCCAGCAGCCACAGGAAATCATAAGCCTGGCCGACCTCGTATGCGCGGCCGAGCAGGCTGAGGCCATAGAGCGTCTCCGCTGCCGCGTGGCAGGCAAGGCCCGTCACCAGCAGCAGCAGGACAGAGCGCTTGCCGCCCCACACATAGAGGCAGAGCGACAGCACGCCCATCAGGAACGCGGCGTCGTAGAACAGCGGATAGGCGACGGAGGTCACGACATAAAGCGGCCCGTCCTGGTTCGCGACGATCGCTTCGCTGACATGAAGGCCGACCGCGACATAGACCGCGGCGCCCATCATCACCAGCTGGCTCACCAGCTTCGGCCCGATCGAAGCGCCCTTCGGCTTCTCGCCGAAGAACATGAGGCCGACCGCATAGAGCGGCGCGAACAGGAGGTAGAAGAGATCGCTGATGGCCGGGAACGGTGTCTCGATATCAGCGAACAGCTCGTAATAATCCCAGATCAGCTGTGCGACGAACCAGGCGCCCGCGGCCAGTGTGAAGAAACCCCACGCTATGCGGTCGCGACCCTTGAGCGTGACCGTCGCCCACAGGCTGAGCAGAGTGGTGGCGAGATAGGTGAGCGTCCAGGCGCCATCCACCCACCAATGGCGCATCACTTCATCCGCCGGCACACCGAACGCGAATCCACCTATGAAGAGGATCGAGCCGCCAACGACGGCAAGTCGCCAAAGCGGGAAGAAAGAGCGTGACGATGACGCGCGCCGATGCGACGTCGCAGCAGCTGTGACCGGCGCAGAGGTGGGCGCAATGTCATTGGCGGCGACGCGGAACGCGCCGCCGATCTGAGCGGTAAGAGATGAGTCCGCGTCGAGCCCTGCGCTCACGCGCCTGCTCCACGACGTACCGGACTGCTGCCCTTGCTGGCCGCTTCGCCCATCACTCGCCCTGCTTTCCCCGTCCGGCACGCGCGCCAGTGCGCACGGCCCAGACGTCTGGCCGAAAGGCGAAAGCTAGGGCGCGGTGGGTTAACGATCGGTAAAAACTGGGGATAAGTCGCAAGGACTAGGTAAGCAGTCCTTCAAGTATTGGGATTGACCGGCAACGGGTCGAGGAAGACGAGACGCGAGGAGAGGCTTACTCCTCTTCCTTCCCGAAGAATTCCTTCACGCGCCGGAAAAAGCTGTCCGCTTCCGGCGATGAGCTCCCGTGCTTCTTGCCCTCGTCTTCGAACTGCGACAGCAGCTCTTTCTGCTTCTTGCTGAGGTTGACGGGCGTCTCGACCACGATCTCCGCATACATATCGCCGCGCGCTGCGGTGCGCAGCACGCTCATGCCCTTGCCCTTGAGGCGGAATTGCTGGCCGGTCTGGGTGCCGGGCGGCACCTGCACCTTGGCTCTGGAGCCGTCGATGGTCGGGATCTCGATGCCACCGCCAAGCGCGGCGGTCGCCATCGAGAGCGGCACGCGGCAATGGACGTTGGCGCCGTCGCGCTGGAACAGGCGGTGCTGCTTCACCGAGAGGAAGATGTAGAGATCGCCCGATGGCGCGCCGCGCAGGCCGGCCTCGCCTTCGCCGGCGAGGCGGATGCGCGTGCCGTCTTCGACGCCGGGCGGGATCGTGACCTGCAGCGTCTTGTCCTTGGCTGTCCGGCCCTGGCCGTGGCAGGCGGGGCACGGCTTCTCGATTACTTTGCCGAGGCCGCCGCAGGCCGCACAGGTTCGCTCGATGGTGAAGAAGCCCTGGGTCGCGCGCACCTTGCCGTGGCCGCGGCAGGTCGGGCAATTGATCGGCTGGGTGCCCTTTTCCCCGCCGGTGCCGTGGCATGCCGTGCAAGGCTCGGTGCCCGGCACGCGGATGGTGGCCTGCTTGCCGGCGAACGCTTCCTCGAGCGTGATTTCCATGTTGTAGCGCAGGTCGCTGCCGCGCGCGCGGGACTGGCCGCCGCGCCGTCCGCCCATGAACTCGCCGAACATCTCGTCGAAAATATCGGCGAAGCCCGAAGCGGTGAAATCGAAGCCGGCGGCGCCCGGCCCGGCGCGTCCGTTGCCGTTCTCGAACGCGGCGTGGCCAAAGCGGTCATAGGCCGCGCGCTTCTGATCGTCCTTGAGGACGTCGTAGGCTTCGCTGAGTTCCTTGAATTTCTGTTCCGCCGCCGCATCGCCGTGATTGCGGTCGGGGTGATATTGCATGGCAAGCTTGCGGTACGCCTTCTTGAGCGTCTCAAGATCGGCGTCCTTCCCTACCCCCAGCGTCGAATAATAATCCTGCTTCGCCATCGCCTAATTCACTCAAGCTTGGCGACACCGGGCGGAACCTGTCCGCCCCACGCCCCCGGTACGCCGATCAAACTCACGTCCACTAAATACGGCAGGGGCCGGACCTTCCCCGTCCGGCCCCGCCGATGTCCGGTACGCTCAGGCGCTCTTGCCCTTGCGCTCGTCGACTTCCTCGAAGTCGGCGTCGACGACTTTCTCGTCGCTGCCGGTCTGCGCACCGCCGCTGTCGCCACCGGCTCCTGCACTATCTTGGGCGCCAGCCGCGCCATCACCGCCAGCCTGGGCGCCGCTTTGCTCGGCGGCCGCCTTATACATCGCCTCGCCGACCTTCATCAGCGCCTGGACCAGGGCATCGGTCTTAGCCTTGATGGCATCGGCGTTGTCGCTCTCCAGTTCCGACTTCAGCGCAGCGATCGCGCTTTCGACCGCCGCCTTGTCGTCGGCACCGGCCTTATCGCCGGCCTCTTTCAGCTGCTTCTCCGCGCCGTGGATGGTGGCGTCCGCGTGGTTGCGCGCTTCCACCAGGGCCCGGCGCTTCTTGTCGTCGGCGGCGTGCGATTCGGCATCCTTCACCATCTTCTGGATGTCGCTGTCGCTGAGGCCGCCGGACGCCTGGATGCGGATCTGCTGCTCCTTGTTGGTCGCCTTGTCCTTGGCCTGGACGTTGACGATGCCGTTGGCGTCGATGTCGAACGTGACTTCGATCTGCGGCATGCCGCGCGGCGCCGGCGGGATGCCGACCAGGTCGAACTGGCCCAGCATCTTGTTATCCGCCGCCATCTCGCGCTCACCCTGGAACACGCGGATAGTGACCGCAGTCTGTCCATCTTCGGCAGTCGAGAAGGTCTGGCTCTTCTTGGTCGGGATCGTGGTGTTGCGATCGATGAGGCGCGTGAACACGCCGCCCAAGGTCTCGATGCCGAGCGACAAAGGCGTCACGTCCAGCAAGAGGACGTCCTTCACCTCGCCCTTCAGCACAGCGCCCTGGATGGCGGCGCCGACTGCGACCACTTCGTCCGGGTTGACGCCGCGATGCGGCTCGCGCCCGAAATGCTCCTTCACCTTCTCGATGATCTTGGGCATGCGGGTCATGCCGCCGACCAGGATCACTTCGTTGATTTCGGAGGCCTTGAGGCCCGCATCCTTCAGCGCCTTGCGGCAGGGCTCCATCGTCCGCTCGATGAGATCATCGACCAGCGATTCCAGCTTGGCGCGCGTCAGCTTGATGGTGAGGTGCTTCGGCCCGGTCTGGTCCGCCGTGATGAAGGGCAGGTTGACCTCGGTCTGCATTGCGGAGGAAAGCTCGATCTTCGCCTTCTCCGCCGCCTCCTTCAGGCGCTGCAGCGCGAGGCGATCCTTGCGCAGGTCGATGCCGTTGTCCTTTTTGAACTCGTCGGCCAGGTAGTCGATGATGCGCGCGTCGAAATCTTCGCCGCCGAGGAATGTGTCGCCGTTGGTCGACTTCACTTCGAACACGCCGTCGCCGATCTCCAGCACGGAAATGTCGAAGGTGCCGCCGCCAAGGTCATAGACCGCGATGACGCCGGAACCCTTCTTTTCCATGCCGTAGGCGAGCGCGGCCGCCGTCGGCTCGTTGATGATGCGCAGCACTTCGAGGCCGGCAATCTTGCCGGCATCCTTGGTGGCCTGGCGCTGGGAATCGTTGAAGTAGGCGGGAACGGTAATGACCGCCTGGGTCACCTTCTCGCCGAGATAGTTCTCGGCGGTTTCCTTCATCTTCTGCAGGATGAAGGCGGAAACCTGCGACGGCGAATAATTCTTGCCGTGGGAATTCACCCACGCATCGCCATTGTCGCCCGAGACGATCTTGTAGGGGACGAGGCCCATATCCTTCTTGGTGAGCGGATCGTCGAAGCGGCGCCCGATCAGGCGCTTGATGGCGAAGAGCGTATTCTCAGGATTGGTCACCGCCTGACGCTTCGCGGCCTGGCCGACCAGGCGCTCGCCGGAATCAGTGAAGGCCACCATGGAGGGCGTGGTGCGCGCACCTTCCGCGTTCTCGATTACTTTGGCGTCCTTACCATCCAGCACCGCGACGCAGGAATTGGTGGTGCCAAGGTCGATGCCAATGACTTTACCCATCTCGTCCTCTCAATCTAAGCAAGCCCCTTACGCAGCCTTCCCATTGAAGCGCCGCGGGGACCCCCGTCGGTATGTGTTCGATGTGGCGATCTGCCGAGCGGTCCAAGCCGCCAGCCGAGCCGCCCTCGAAGGTCATCCGGATGGCCATGGCCGGTTCCAGACGACCCCCGAATTTCGCTGGGATATATAGGGTCTTTTCGAGGCGTTGCAAGACAATGGCGGGTGGTTCCGGTATCCATGGCCGCCAATCGGCTGGAACGCAATGGAAACTGCCGGGGGCTCCATCCAGCTTTATTGAGCCTTTACCCGGGCCATGGGAGGATACGCCCAAGTGCCTCGGGTGAGGCGTGGGAGGGCTGCCATGGCGCGCAAGATTCAATCGCAATCCGGCCGTTCGGGTGCCGGCATCAAGACCTTCGTCGGCCTGCTGGCCAATGCGATCTTCTGGCTGGTCATGGCCGTCGTGCTGCCGATCCGGGCGTTCGTCGAGATGATCCCCGAGCTTGGCCCCTATGCCCATTGGGCGCCGATCATCTTCTATGCCTTGGCGCTCCTGAGCTTCGTGCGCGCGGTGCGCAGCCTGCAGCGGATGGCGGCTGGCCGGCCCACCCCATCGATCGGGCCGAAGGCTGCCGGCTCCTCGCAGGCCCAGCGCCCAGCCCACGCCAAGCCCGCCCCGTTCAAGTCCTCCGGCAGCACGAGCGGCCTGCCAATCACCCGCACCCCGACCATCCAGCGCATGCGCTGAGCCACCAGCCAACGAGCGAGAGGAGAGCAGCGCGAAATCGACGAAGGCGCGCAGCACGGCCGGCATCCGGCGGCGGCTGGGATAATACCGGAGAACGGGCACCAATCCTCTTTCGGGCGATGCCATCCCGCGCGCGCGATTTCCTGTCGCGGCGGCCGGCCTCGGGGTAATCTCCCCTCGGGGACGGCCTATACCTTTGCCCGCGCACCGCGCTGGCTCGTTAACAATTCGGTATTGATTGGTGCATGAGAATCAGGGGTTTAGCCGGACATATCAGGTCCGGCGATGCACGAGCGCGGAACGAGCGAGCTTGCCAGAGACCAACCGACCGACCAACCGACCCGCCGATCCCAAGCGGCCCGACCTGGATCGCCTGCGTGCTGCCTGGGCAGCGGCCGCGGAGGCCCTGCACGCGGCGGAGCGCGCACAGGAGGAGGCCGAAGCCATGCGCGCCGACCGCGACGCGCAAAGTCGCTTCATGGCGATCCTTGCCCATGAGCTGAAGAACCCCCTGAATGCGATCTATGGCTATGCTCAGTTCCTGCGCCAGCCTGAATTCGCGGCCGATGCCGACGGCCGGCAGGACAAGCTCGCCACCATTGAAGCGGCCGCCAAGCATCTGATCGGCCTGGTCGGCGACATCCTGACCAGCGAGCAGATCGAAAGCGAGAACCTGGAGATCGATTCCGAACTGTTCCAGGTCGCCCCGGTAATCGAGGAGGTGGCGGCGCTCGAGCGCGCGGCCGTCGAAGGCAATGGCAACAATTTCATCCTGCTGTTGCCGGCCGATTGCAGCTCCATCACGTCGGACCGCCGCCGGATCGCGCAGATCCTCATCAACCTGATGAGCAACGCCGCCAAGTTCACCCGCGACGGCGAAGTCGCCATCACGGTGGTGCGCGACGAGGATGGCGGCCTCCTCCTCACCGTGACCGATACCGGCGCGGGCATCGCGCCGGAGCGCAAGACGCAGTTGTTCGAGGCGTTTTCCGCGATCGGCGGCAAGGAGGCGCGCCAGGCCGGCGGCCACGGCCTCGGCCTCTATATCACTGCTGGCCTTGTGAAACGGCTGGGCGGCACCATCAGCGTCGATAGCGAGCTCGGCAAAGGCACGCGCATGACCGTGTGGCTGCCCGATCTGCGTACGCGCCGGCAGGCCGGACGAGGGCCAGAGCGGCCGGGTGAAGCCGAGCTTCTGACCATGGGCTTCACGCAATCGCTACCGGCTCTCGATCCCCTGCTTCAGCAGGTCGATGCCGACTATTTCCTGGTCGGCAGCGTGTTCGAGTGCCTGACGGAAGTGGGTCCAGAAGGCTATGCGCGCCCGGCGCTGGCGTGTTCCTGGCACCAGATCGATTCGCGCACCTGGATGTTCCGCCTCGACCGCAATGCGCGGTTCCAGAACGGCGATGCGCTGACCGCGCAGGACGTGCTCGCGACCTTCCGCCGGGTGCGGCGCATGCTCGATGATCCGAACTGCGAAATGCAATCGACGACGCCCGACCTCGAAGCCTGCGAGGCGGCAGACGAACATACTGTCGTGCTGCGCAACCGCGCGCCGTCTCCCCTGTTCCTTGAGCAGCTTGCGGCCGTCCCCATCATCCATCGCTCGGCGGGGGACCTGCCGGTCGGGGCATTCGACCTCGCCCATGCGATCGGCACCGGCCCCTACCGCTTGGTGGATTTCGGCGCGGATGGGCTGCGCCTCGTCGCGCATCCGCGGCCCGGCAAGACGCCGGCGCAATGGAAGGTGGTGATCGGCCGCCTGTTCCGCAGCGCCGCCGAGGCGGAAGACGGCCTGTTGAACGGGCGGGTCGACGTGACGCCCCAGATCGGCCGCGGTTTGGCGCGGCGGCTGGAGCAAGGCTCGGCCATCCGCGTTCTCCGGCCCAAATCCGATTCCGTCTTTTTCCTGCAGCCCAACATCATGCCGAATGCGCGCGGCATGGCCTGGCATCCGGACGGGACGCCGCTCGATGCCAATCCGCTGGCGGATGGCCGCGTGCGCCGCGCCTTGTCGCTCGCGATCGATCGCGAGTTCCTAGTGAGCCACGCCTTGCTGGGCGGCGGCGAGATCCTGGCCAGCCCGGTGCCGGCGCATTTCTTCGGCTCCGATCCCGATCTGCGGCCGGATCCCTATGATCCCGATCTGGCGCGCCATCTTTTGGCCAGTGCCGGCTATCCGGATGGGCTGACGCTGGCGATCTCGGCGATGGACGACATCGAATCCGACGGCAGGCAGCTGCTGCGCGCCCTCACCGTGCAGTTCGCGAGCGTGGGCATCCGACTGAAGCCCAACTTCGGGACCTTGCGCGATTTCGCGCGTTACGATCCGCAACCGAGCTTCGGCCTGTTCCTGATGAGCTGGGTCTCGTTCCTGCCGGATGCCGAGATGGTGCTGCGCGATTTCGCCGCCTCGTTCGATCCGGAGCACGGCTTCGGCGCCTGCAACTATGGCCTCGTCGCAATTCCGGAGATTGATCGCGCGGTCCGGCGCGCGGCGCGCACGCTGGACCGCACCGAGCGCGGCCGGCTGCTCAAGGAGGCCTGCCGCGCCATCGCGCATGAATGCCTGTTCATTCCGTTGACGCTGCAGATCGAATGCCTCGCCTGCCGCGGCCACCTCGAGATCCTCGGCCGCCCGCACATGTGGACCAGGCCCGACCAGGTCGTGCCGCGCGATGCCGAGATGCTGCTGTTCGATCAGCTGCTCGCGGAGTGAATCAGATTACTGATTGGCGAACTGCTCGATCACCCACTGCCGGAACGCGGCAATGCGCGGGATCTCGATCTCTTCCGCGCGGCTTACCAGGAAATACGAGCGGCCGGATCTGACGCTGCTCTTGAACGGCGCGACCAGGCGGCCGGATTTCACTTCGTCCGGAAACAGCCTGAGATCGAGCATCCCGACGCCGCCATCGTTGATGGCGGATTCCACCACGAGGTCCGCGGTGTCCAGCACGATGCCGCGATCGACCGGAACTTCATCGAGGCCGCTCTGCGCGGCGAAGATGCTCCAGCATTGAAACAAGTCGTCGCCCTGCCGTACATGCAGGAGCTGGCGCGAGCGCAGGAATTCGGCGAAGTCGTTGCCGGCTCCGACCGCGAGCTTGGGCGAGCAGACCGGCGTGAATTCCTCGCGCATGAGCAGATCGACGATGAGGGCGTCGACCGTGTTGTTGCCGAAGAAGATCGCCATGTCGACCGGCGCGCTGGCAAATTCGACATTGCTGGCCGGCGTGTCGATCCGGATCTCGAGATCAGGGTGCTTGCGCTGGAAATCGGCGAGGCGCGGCATCACCATGCGCCGCGCGAAGGTCGGCGGCAGAGACAGGGTGAGTGGCGGATTGGCATGGGTCGCCTTGATGCCGGCGATCACCTCCGCGATTTTGTCGAAGCTTCCGGTCAGGATCGGCAGCAGCTTGCGCCCTTCTTCGGTCAGCTCCAGCGGGCCTTTGCGCTTCAGGAGCTGGACGCCGAGGATGTCTTCCAGATTCTTCACCTGCCGGCTGACCGCGCTTTGCGTCACCAGCAACTGGTCGGCAGCCTTGGTGAAACTGAGGGAACGGGCCACCGCCTCGAAAGCACGCAGGGCATTGAGCGGCGGCAGGCGGCGGCGGGTTGGTTGGGTGGCCATTCTCGGATGTCAGAACTCAGATGTCAGATGCCAGATTTCAGGTAACAGGATTCGCGGCGATCATACAGCGCGATTCGTGTCTGACATCTGGCATCTGACGTTTGGCTACTGATTTCCAGCCTCGCGCCAGATCATCCACAATCCCGCCGCGACGATGAGTGCCGCGCCGCCGATTGTGTTAGCGCCGGGAACATCGCCCCACATGACGAAGCCCCAGGCGCTGGCCCAGATCAGCGCGGAATATTCGAATGGCGCGACGAAGCTGGGCGCGGCGACCTTGTAGCCTGCGGTGTAGAAGATGGTGGCGCCGGCCGCGGCGACACCGAACCCCAGCAATTGCGCGCCGTCGAACCAGGTCGGCACGACCCAGCCCGCCGTCAGGTAGCTGAGGCTGGGATGCGCGGCATCGTGGAATGCGCCGCTGCCGAAGACGAGGCTGAGCAACGTGCCCGTCGTCAGGAAGCCGATCAGCTGCCAGAACCCCATGACTGCGGAATTGACCCGCATACCGACGGGGCGCGTCAGCATCAGGCCGATTGCGTAGCAGAGGGTCGAGAACAGCACCAACAGCGAGGCCGGCTCGAACACGCCGATGCCGGGATGCTGCACGATGATGACGCCGGCAAAGCCGATCGCCACCGCGATCCAGCGCCAGGGCGGCACACGCTCGCCGATCAGCGGGCCGGACAGCGCCACGATCATCAGCGGCATCGAGAAATAGATCGCGACCGCGTCGGCGAACGGCATCGCCGCGAGCGAGATATAGAAGCTGAGGCTGGCGAGCGACAGGATGGCGGAGCGCACGAGCAGCAGCCCGCTCGGCCGCGTGCGCAACAGCAGACGAAGGCCGCCGCTCGCCACAATCCAGCCGAACACCAGCAGCAATGCCATCCCGGCGCGGAACACCTGCATCTGGTGCACGGGATAGGCATGACTGAGATTCTTGATGAAGGCGTCCTGGGTCGCCGTCACGAACACCGCCGCGCTGAGGATCAGCGCACCCTTCAGCCGCTGCTGCGGCCGCGCCGGCGCATCGCCGCGCGCGCCGGTCACGAAAGCAAATCCAGACTTATGCCTCTGCCTAAACTTCCCCGGCGCACGCTTATGAATCCCCCAATCCGGCCGCGCATTCTTAGCAGGTCTCCCGCCATTGCCAATGACCAGCCGGACCGATTGTATGGGGATAATTGATAGGAATTACAGCCATATAGGCCGAATGGCCGAGGCTCGATTTACCTGATGTTAAGCCTAACCGCATAGGTAGTTGTCCTGACTTGCTTGGCATGCGGCTGGCGCATCGCGGCGCAAGAGGAGAGATCCCAAAATGTTCAGGTCGATGTCGATCCGTCGGAAGTTCTATGGCTTCGGTGGCCTGATGGCCGTGGTTGCGCTCATGATCGGCGCGATCGGCTATTGGGGCATTGTAAGTCAAGCCGATGAGCTCGGCGATGTCGTCGTCACCTCCCAGGCCCTGCGCAATCACATGGAAGGCGACATGATGCATGACGCCTTGCGCGCCGATGTCATCAACGCCCTGCACGCCGCCCTGACCGATAAGACCGGGCTTTCCCGGATCCAGGCTGACATTGAAGATCACGTGAAGAACTTTCGCGAGCATATCGACGCGAACAAGGCACTGACCCTGAACGCCGACGTGACTACGGCGCTTGCCTCCGTTGACTCCAAGCTCGACACCTATATCAAGAGCGCCCAATCGATGGTCGGTCTCGCCGGCCAGGATTCCGCGGCCGCGGAAAAGCAGTTTCCCGATTTCATCGCGACGTTCGAGGATCTTGAGGTCGCGCTGGGGAATGTCAGCGACCTAGTCGCAGCGTCTGCGCAGGCGGCCAAGGAATCAGCAGACAGCACGGCCAGCCGGGCGCGCGCCATCCTGATCGTCACTTTTCTGCTCGCATTCGCGGCATTGATCGCCGCCGTCTTCTGGATGGTGCGCGCCATCTGCACGCCGCTGAACCGGATGACCGATGCGATGGGCACGCTGGCCGCGGGCAATATCGCCGTCGAGATCCCGGCGCTGACCCGCAAGGACGAGATCGGCAACATGGCGGCCGCCATGCAGGTGTTCAAGGACAACGCAATCCGCGCCGAGCAGATGACTGCCGAGCAGCGCAAAGAGCAGGAGGCCAAGACCAGGCGCGCCGAGACGCTGGAACGGCGGACGGCAACCTTCGACCAGAGCGTCAGCACAGCGCTGAAGACCGTGACGTCCGCGGCCACCGAGATGCAGGCGAGCGCCGCCGCCTTGTCGGCGACGGCGGAACAGACCAGCCGCCAGGCGACTGTCGTCTCGGCGGCTTCGGAAGAAGCGACCAGCAGCGTGCAGACCGTCGCGGCGGCGACCGAGGAGCTGTCGAGCTCGATCGCGGAGATCAGCCGTCAGGTCAACCAGTCCGCCTCGATCGCCAACAAGGCGGTGGCCGAGGCCGAGCGCACCAACGAGCAGGTGCGCAGCCTGGCCGACGCGGCCCAGAAGATCGGCGAAGTGGTGAAGCTGATCAGCGACATCGCCAGCCAGACCAACCTGCTCGCGCTCAACGCCACCATCGAGGCGGCGCGCGCCGGCGAAGCAGGCAAGGGCTTCGCGGTCGTGGCATCCGAAGTGAAGAACCTCGCCACCCAGACCGGCCGCGCGACCGAGGAAATCTCGGCCCAGATCGCCTCGATCCAAGGCGCCACCAGCAACTCGGTCGAGGCCATCCAGGGCATCAGCGGCATCATCAGCGAGATTCACCACGTCGCTTCGTCGATCGCGAGCGCGGTCGAGGAGCAGGGCGCGGCCACCCGCGAGATCGCCCGCAACATCCAGCAGGCGGCCACCGGCACGCAGGAAGTCTCCTCCAACATCACGGGCGTCACGCAAGCCGCCGGCGACACCGGCCACGCCGCCGGCCAGATGCTCGCCGCCACCAGCGAGCTCGCCAGGCAATCCGAAACCCTCCGCGCCGAAGTCGATAGCTTCTTGCGGGATATCAAGGTGGCGTAACTGACGCGACCTCATTCTCAACCGTCTTGGCAAGGCTTGGCCTTGCCATCCACGAGTTTCGACGGGCGAGATAAAGCTGTTGCAGACGGACTCGTAGATCCCAAGGCCAAGCCCACGGCTGTCCGGTTTAGTTTCAGCTCCATTGTAGAACCATCTGGTTCGGGTCGGAAGTTGTGGCGATCTCGGTGTTGAGAAGGCGGTCGATGCGGCGTCTGAGCATGAGGTTTGAGCGCACCAGGCGGGCAAATTCC
>DASRRI010000136.1:0-5851 GCA_035695765.1 Dongiaceae bacterium | reverse complement strand
AAGCGGTTGTAGATCGTCGTCGGTGGACCATATTCCGGCGGGCAATCACACCAGCGACAGCCGCTCTTCAACACATGAATGATGCCGCTGATGACGCGACGATCATCCACGCGTTCCTTGCCGCGCACATCCGTCGGCAAGAGCGGCTGGATCTTTCCCCACTGCTCGTCGGCCAGCCAGAACAGCTTTCTTCTCATCATTCCCTCCGACTCGATAACAGAAAGAGGGAACCAAAGAATCACCAACCGATTCGCCGCTCAACAGATTTATTGAGTTTTGACCCTAGTGCGTGGTTGTAGCTGGTCCACCTCACACACGAGTCGGCTGGGAGGTCGAGGTAGCACTCAATGGATGCAGCTCGCCCGTTGATGTCAGAGCGATGCTTGCCGTTTGGCCCAATAGTAGAGAACGATTGGAAACTCGAATCATCGGGCAGCTTCAGCACTCTCATATTGTCGGGCAATGTTAGTGCGCGACATCGTGCATGGTTTGCAACGCCTTCGGCGTCGTTGTCATAAAGCACGATTACATTGTTTAAGACAGAGATGCTAATCAGGCCCTGAACGAATCGAAACAAATTTCCAGTGCCAGTGAAGGGATATCCTTCCTCCATGTCGACGAAGTCAAAAAAATCCGCAATATGTGGCTTTAAGATGTGTAGTGCGCGCTTGATTATCGCAGCATCAGAACTGCCTTCAGTTACGATAAGAAATCGGAATTGTCGATCTACAGTCCGAATGAAATCCGACCTCTCGGCCCAGCCTCCCTGCTCGATATCGTTGAATGCCCATTGGACCGGCAGGTCGCGAGCGGTCGGATTGTGCGCCAGCATTTGCAGACGTATACGCGCTTATGTTCTCCATGCCGTGCGCTGCCCGATATTGAATGTGGCTAACGTCGCCTGAAAAGTGTGAAAAATCGAGCCGTGGAAATATCTCTCTTCGAAAGAACTTCCCAAAGTCCTCGCCGGCCTCACCATAATTCGCGGATATGGCCGTCACATCTACGGCTGCGAGAGCTTTCTGCAAGTCAGAGAACTTGAAAACCGCCGCATCGAAGTCATTAAGGTCCGCAAGCCAGCGAAACTCTTCTTCGCAGACGAGAGGAGTGTGGCCAAGTAGGTTGATGCGATCTATGACTTCCGCTAGAGGCTTCGAGAGGCCCTCTTTGTGCTCCACAATGATCTCCCAGGCTCTCTCACTCGGTGCAACTGGGTCCGGCTTGTCAGCGCCAGCGTAGTAGTAGGGAATATTGGTAACATTGCTCGTCTGGAACAACGCGCTGTGATCGCTGAAGGCGTTGTTCTTACCCCAGTCGATTTCCAATCTCCCCACCGATAGGTGGATCATGGAGCCCATGGCGTATCCAAGGTAGGTCTCATTGTAGTGGGGTGGATCAGACCGTGCCCGTCACCCGCACTTGCTGTAGCCGCACGAGGTGCAGAGATCGCACCCTTCCTGCCGGATCAAGCTCGGTGACCCGCACTTCGGGCAGTGGGGCAGGCGCCTTCCGCCGGCGTCGCCGTTGCCGAGGCCGTCGGCGAGGTTGGCGACCTTTCTTGCGGCCATGCGTTCGAGTTCGGCGCGTTCCTTCGCGGGGTCGGGCAAGAAGCCGATGGCGATCATGTGGCGTTCGATCACGTCGCCGATCGCGGCGAGCAAGGATGGGACGTATTTGCCGTCGACCCACGAGCCGCCGCGGGGGTCGAACACCGCCTTCAATTCTTCGACCACGAACGAGACGTCGCCGCCGCGGCGGAACACCGCCGAGATCATGCGCGTGAGGCCGACGGTCCAGGCGTAGTGCTCCATGTTCTTGGAGTTGATGAAGATCTCGAACGGCCGGCGGCGGCCATCTTGGATGATGTCGTTGAGCGTGATGTAGATGGCGTGGTCGCTCTCCGGCCAGCGCACCTTGTAGGTCTGGCCGGGCAGCGCCTCGGGCCGGTCCAGCGGCTGGGTCATGTAGACGACGCCGCCGGCCTCGAAGATGTCCTGCGCCTTGGATTCGGGCTTCAGGCTCAGCGGCAGCTCGGGCTGGCGCGCCTTGTCCTTGTCCTTCGCGATCTCGAGCACGGCGCCGGTCACATCGTTCGGGCGATAGGTGGTGCAGCCTTTGCACCCAGTCTCGAACGCCATCATGTAGACGTCCTTGAATGCCTCGAACGAGAGGTCGACCGGGCAGTTGATGGTCTTGGAGATCGAGCTGTCGATATGCTTCTGCACCGTCGCCTGCATCAGGACGTGATCCTGCGGCGACAAGGTCTGGGCGTCGACGAAATAGTCGGGCAGCGGTGCTTCCTCGCCCTTGATGCGGCGATACAGGCGATAGGCATAGTCGCTCACCTCCTCCGCCTGGCGCGAGCCGTCGGGCAAGAGGACGTTGCGGGTGTATTTGAAGCTGAAGACCGGCTCCAGCCCCGATGACACATTGTCGGCGAACAGCGAGATGGTGCCGGTCGGCGCGATCGAAGTGACGAGGGCGTTGCGGATACCATGCGTGGCGATGGCGTCCTGCACGTCCTGGCTGAGGCTCCGCACGAACGCGCTTCGCAGATAGGCATCGCGATCGAACAAAGGGAAGGGGCCCTTCTCCCGCGCGATCTCGACCGAGGCGAGATAGGCGGCGCGGGTCAGAGCGCGCATCCACTGGTCGGTCAGCTCGACCGAGCGCGCGCTGCCATAGCGCGCCTCACAGAGGATGAGCGCGTCGGCAAGGCCGGTGACGCCGAGCCCAATGCGCCGTTTGGAGCGCGCTTCGTGCGTCTGCTGATCCAGCGGGAAGTTGGAGACGTCGACCACATTGTCCATCATGCGCACAGCGATCCGCACCAGGCGGTCGAGCTCAGGCAGGTCGATATGTGCCTCGGCGCTGAACGGATTGCGGATCAGTGTGGTGAGATTGATGGAGCCCAACAGGCACGCGCCATAAGGCGGCAAAGGCTGCTCGCCGCAGGGATTGGTCGCCTGGATGGTCTCGCAGTAGGCGAGGTTGTTGGCGCGGTTGATGCGGTCGATGAAGATGACGCCCGGCTCGGCCGCGGCGTAGGTCGAGCGCATGATCTTGTCCCACAGCTCGCGCGCACGGACGACGCGGAAGGTGGTGCCGTTGAATTTCAGCTCCCACGGGCCATCCTCCTTCACCGCCTGCATGAAGGCATCGGTGACGAGGACGGAGAGGTTGAACATGCGCAGCCGGCCCGGCTGCTGCTTGGCCTCGATGAAGTTCTCGATGTCCGGGTGGTCGCAGCGCATGGTCGCCATCATGGCGCCGCGGCGGTGGCCGGCGGACATGATGGTGCGGCACATCGCGTCCCACACATCCATGAAGCTGAGCGGGCCGGATGCATCCGCGCCGACGCCCTTCACCGGCGCGCCCTTGGGGCGAAGGGTGGAGAAGTCGTAGCCGATGCCGCCGCCCTGCTGCATGGTGAGGGCGGCCTCGCGCAGATGCTCGAAGATGCCGCTCATGTCGTCCGGGATCGCGCCCATGACGAAGCAGTTGAAGAGCGTGACGTTGCGCTTGGCGCCCGCGCCGGCGAGGATCCGGCCGGCGGGCAGGTATTTGAAGCCGCTGAGCGCCTCGTAGAACGCCTCGGCCCATTGGTCGCGGACTTCAGGCGCCTCGGCCTCGGCCAGGGCAGCCGCCACCCGGCGCCAGCTATCCTCGATCGTCTTGTCGACGGGCGCGCCGTCCGGCCCCTTGAGCCGGTATTTCATGTCCCAGATCTGCTGCGAGATCGCGGCTACCTGCGCCATCGTTCATCCTCAACCCGAATGTGCCCCGAAACCCGCCTTAACCATCGCGGGGCAAAGAGACTAGCAAAACCTCCGGCTGGACGCCACCGCCATGTTCGCCATTTGTTCAACAGCCCTCAGCCCAACTTATCCCCAGATGAGTTCCACTAAATCATTGCGGAACATTATGAAAACGAATTTATCCACATTTTGCACACAATCCACAGGCGGGCTAAATCGCGCCTGTGAGTAACTTTCCCTTTTCCTGTCACCCCGGCCGAGCGGAGCGAGAGCCGGGGCCTATGCGATGCAGTGGACAGCACACACCGCCGGTACCGCAGCGAGAGCGCATAGGCCCCGGATCAGCCGCGATGCGGCTGTCCGGCGTGACAGTGGGAGGGAGGGGCGGCGCCAAAAACGGAATGGAGCGATCGCTAGTCTAGACGGCCTCGGCGAGCAGCTTATTCGCGGCCGGCTCGAGGCGGTTCTCCAGCTCGGCCATGAAAGCCTTGCGGTCGAGGCCGGGGGGGATGGCGGGGAGATATTCGATCGTGATCCGGCCGGGCTTCTTGACCCAGGCCTTGCGGCCCCAATAGAGGCCGGAGTTGAGCGCCACGGGGATGACCGGGACATTGAGCTGGCCATAGAGCGCGGCGATGCCGGGCTGGTAGGGCTTGTGGGCGCCGGGCGCGACGCGGGTGCCTTCGGGGAAGATGATGATCTGGCGGCCCGCAGCAAAGGCTGCGTTGGCGTCGCGTACCATCTTCTTCAAGGCCGCCGCCTTGCCGGTGCGGTCGACCGCGATCATGCCGACCTTGCGGATGAACCAGCCGAACAGCGGGATCATCAAGAGCTCGCGCTTCAGGATGAAGGCGGGGCGGCCCAGGCGGCGGGAGAGGAAGAGCGTCTCCCACGCCGATTGATGCTTGGCCGCGATGATCGCCGGCCCCTTCGGCAGATGCTCGAGGCCAAGCTCGCGATGATCGAGGCCGCAGAAGATCCGCAGCAGGAACAGCGTGCCGTCGATCCAGAGATGCGCCGCCTGCCACACCCACGCTGCCGGCGCCAGCAAGAGCGGCAGGCAGAGGATGTGCATGGCGATCGACCAGGTGAGGTAGGAGAGGTTGAACAGGATGGAGCGGAGGAGCGGCACGACCGCACTCGCTCTCTAATTCGTCATGGTCGTGCTTGGCACGACCATGACGATATGAGTATGGCTGGCGATGAGTCTCACAACCCTGCCATCGCGGCGATGCGGGTGCTGAGGCCGGCGATGCCGGTGCCGATGTCGGCAATCTTCGCGCGGGCGGCGGCGGCGAGGTATTTGTGGTACTCGTTGAACAGCAGGACGATGACGTTGGGCCGCGCGAACCAGTAGGGGTCCTGCATCTGCTTTGGAAAGACGGGATTCGGGATGATGGTGATCCCGGGCATCACGCGGCGGAACTCCAGGAGGCTGCGGTTCATGTGGTAGTTGGCGGTGACGAGCCGCACCGTGGTGAAGCCGTTCTCGCCCAGCCATCTCAGGCTCTCGCGTGCGTTGCCTTCAGTCGAGCGCGCGTCATAGCCGAGCGTGACGCAGCAATCGAGGACGGCCTGGCTCGGCTGCGGGCTGCCGTTCAAGGTCTGCAGCAAAGCCGGCATGCCGACGCCGCTGGAGACGCCGGAGATCAGCATCTTCTTGGCGAGGCCGCGGTCGAGCAGCGCGAAGCCTTCCGCCAGCCGCACGTCACCGCCGGTCAGCACCACGATCGCGTCCACCGGCTGGTCGGCATTGCGCACCTTGGGCGGAATGGCGGCGGCAAAAGCGAGGAAGCCGCCCAGCCAGATGACCAGGAGCAGCAGCACGAAATGCACGAAACGCCGCGCCAGGCTTGGCGGCTGTTCCTTGAAGCTGATTCGCGCGGCTCTCATGGGCGTCGCTCTTAGCAGGTCAGGACTCTGGTGTCATTCTCTCCCTGCCCCAAGATGGGGAGGGTTGGGGTGGGGGAAGCGAGCGGAGGATCCGTCCGTCTGAAACGCGGCTTCCCCCTCCCCATCCCTCCCCCGTTTCGGGGGAGGGGAATGCAGGCGCTTCGCGACTCTCCTTAGTACGCCATTCTTCGTAGCGAATG
>DASRRI010000135.1:0-24475 GCA_035695765.1 Dongiaceae bacterium | reverse complement strand
TCCCTCCGGGAACTCACCTGTCTTCTTGTAGATCTCGTATGAGCCTGGTTCGATGTAGACGTTGTGAAATTCAGGAAAATTGGCCTTGCCGCCGTTGAGCGCGTTGGGAGTGAGCGGTGAGCCGACGTACACCCACTCATTAAAGTTCTTTGGAAGTTTCAACTCGCCAGATTCGGTGTACTCCGGCAGATAGCGCGTTCTGTTGAGGGAAGACCCCGCCGGGGATGTTTCGGCGAATACCGCCGCACCAGTCAGGACGAATGCGGCCGCGAATCCAGCCACAACAAAGGTTCTCTTGATCATGCCAATATATCTCCTTCGAGTTCGAACGCATCTCTCTGCGCGCATCCCTCCCACAACGAGAGGTCCAATACCTCTCAACGGAGGTGAGGTAGGGTACGGCAGAGTCGCCAACTGAAGGTCCTGAAGGCGTGCTCGACTGTCCTGGCAGACAGCCGCGTTCGTCGCGCCGTGCGCATCATCCATCATCGCATGTCGGGGAAGTACGTCGACTGGTATGTCGCCGACTTGGCGTGGCGCGAGGACATGCGTCAGGAAACGAACGGATGGCAGGCCTGGCAGTTCCTTTGGAAATGACTGAGCAGGCGACCTCACGGAACCTCTGCGGCAACTGGCAGGGTAACAAGCTGCCGGGCGAAGTTCTGTGGGAGGACGAGGAATAGCCGCCGCTAGGCGGCGATCCTCCAGGCAATCCCGTTGTCGTGCTTGACCCGCTCGATCGCATTGGTGCGGTAGAGATAGTTGAACGGGGCGCTGACGGTCTGCCGAAGCTTCCCGCGAACGTCCTTGGATGCACTAGGGTCCTTGGTGGCCAGGATGGCATCTGAAATCTGCGCGGCCGACAGCGGCTTCTTCGTGTCGCGCAGCCTGCCCCGAATCTCCTTGCCCAGCTCGCCGCGCCCGAATACGCCCTTGAGCGCACTCGGCGCAGACGCCGCGACAGCGTTCGCCAACTCCACCTCTGGATCGATCAGCTTGATCGCCGCATCCAGCGTCCCGAGGTCGACATCGATGTCTTTGATCCGCTTCTGGAGCTCCTCCTGAAGCTCTTCGTATTTCTGCCGTCGTGCGCTAACCGCCGCCGAAGCCATAGTTCGCCCATCCTCCGCTGGTGAATTCCATGCAGTTCAGGACGCTTGAAGCGCCGCCGGGAAGCGTGTGGCGTTTGCTACATAATGGCTAGCGCAGGTTTTGGCAGTGGCTCCCCCATTGACCCGTGATGGTATCGAGAGCCCGCTGCGGCGCATCGCCGACAAACGGGCCGTCGGGAGCGGTCCGTCTTGTTCAAGCGCCACGGAATAGACCTGCCTGGAGCTCTCATCCGGCACTGACTGGGTGGCGGGGTGCTATTTGCCGGTTGGTGGACAAGCGGACACGCCTTCAGGACCCTCGGACCATGGCGCTGCTTTACTCTCCGCGCGGCCTGAGGCTCGTCTCTGCTCGATATGAAGCCGAAGGGCTACCCGCACTGGCCGAGAGGCCATGTTCTCACCGAGAAGACGTCCACGCCTCATAGCGCGATTCTCGGACCGGAAATGCATTAGGAGATCCAGAGATGCGCAAATTTGCAGTCATAGCCGCATGCCTTCTTTCCGTTCCGGCGGCGGCGGACCCCTTGCCGAGGCCAGCAGCCTTTTCCGTGTGCGCCACATGCCATGTCACGATGCAAGGTCAGAAGTCCACAATTGGCCCCAACCTATTTGGGGTTCCTGACCGAAGTTCCGGTGAGCTGGCGGGATATGCCTATTCGTCCGCCATGAAAAGTGTCGGGTTGAAATGGACGCCTGAGAATCTCGCGGCTTTCATTACTGCGCCGCAGAAGATTGTACCAGGGACGAAAATGGCATTCGGCGGATTGAAAGACCCGGAAAAGGTCAAGGAAGTCATAGAGTATCTAGAATCACTTAAATAGCGGATGAAGATCCTCCTTAGAAGGACGCC
Organism: Dongiaceae bacterium; assembly: GCA_035695765.1. Taxonomy (GTDB): domain Bacteria; phylum Pseudomonadota; class Alphaproteobacteria; order Dongiales; family Dongiaceae; genus Dongia_A. Next base: position 22,513 of record DASRRI010000135.1, on the reverse strand, counting down.
TGGAGCCATCAGCATTGCGTCAATCTGGAGTTGCGCTGTCCATCTCATTGGAGTGCGGACAGCCACCGGCATGATTTTGGGTGGCAACGACCTTCGACCGCAACGTCTCTTCCCACTGGTGTGATGAAGCCACGGCCAGCCTCCAGGTTTTCGTCGGCGCCTGACAGAATTCGGAATGCCTCGGAAGAGCGAGAATTCATCCGTGACAGATCACCATCCTTCGGCCAGGAAACCCGGCCCGATCCGGCGGCGCAGAGCCTCACCGGCCTCGGTACCCAGCCGCTCTGCCTCGGATCGCGGGCCGCAGCGCCGATCCTCATGCATCTCGCTGCCGTCCGGCAGGGCGGCGCGGGCGGTCAAGGTCAGCGTGTCGCCGGGGCCGAGTTCGGCCAGCGCCGCGATCGGGGTGCGACAGCTGCCTTCCAGCGCGCTCAGCAGTGCGCGCTCTGCCGCCACGCGGTCGCTGGTGTCGCGGTCGTGCAGTGGGGACAGCAGGGCATGCACCCGCTCGTCGCAGGCCCGGCATTCGATGCCGATGGCGCCCTGGGCCACGGCCGGCAGCATCTCGGTGGGGTCAAGCACGGCCGAGACCCGGTCGGCGCGGCCCAGCCGCTTTAACCCGGCTAGGGCCAGCAGCGTGGCGTCGATCGTACCGACATCCAGCTTGTATAGACGGGTGTCGACGTTGCCACGAAGCGGCACGATGCGCAGGTCGGGGCGCAGCGCCAGCAATTGGGCCTGCCGCCGCAGGCTGGAAGTGCCGACCACCCCACCTGGCTTCAGCGAGGCCAGGGTCGCGGGACCGTTCAGCGCATCCGTGCGGGCGAACAGCGCGTCGCGCGGATCCTCCCGCGGCAGTAGAGCGCCGATGACGAGGCCGTCCGGCAGTCGGGTCGGCATGTCTTTCATCGAGTGCACGGCGAGATCCAGGCAGCCGTCCAGGAGGCCATCCTCGATCTCCTTGGTGAACAGCCCCTTGCCGCCAATCTCGGCCAGCGGGCGGTCCTGCACCCGATCGCCGGTGGTGCGGATGACCACGATCTCGATCGCGGCGGGAGCAGCCAGGGCCGGATGCGCGGCAGCCAGACGCCCGCGCGTCTCTTCGGCCTGGGCGAGGGCGAGCGCGCTGCCGCGCGTGCCGATGCGGAGAATTGTGTCCATGGTCATGACTTCATCTGGAATTGAATTTGGAATGCGAAGCATACAAGTTTTATAAGATCGTCTCAATATAGAAAATGAAGAATTTCTATAAATTATGAATTTCTATCTATAAAACTCAAACTTGTATATAGTAATATGATCGGTATTTCACGAAAAGGCGCATGAATACTTGGAGAACGAAAATTTTCAAGATTTAATTGTCGGAACTCAATGAGGTTTCGGCATTTCCGACAACGCGCATCGAAGAAAAGGCTTGCTCCATGAGGAGAAGGTTGATGAGCCCTATTCTTACCTCGGGACTGAATATGACCCCCGAGGATCACTTTGAACGTGGTCGGCTGGATCGAGGCCCGGGATCCCTACCCCTTCATTCTGTTGAACCTGACCCTGTCTTTCCAGGCCGTCTATACCGCGCCGATTCTGATGATGAGCCAGAATCGCCAAGCCGAGTTTGATCGACGCAAGGCCGAGATCGACGACCGCATCAGCATCAAGGCGGAGCTGGAGATCGAGCAGCTACACGGAAAGATCGTCCTGCTCCGCGGGCAGGCGGTGATGCAGCGCCTGAATTCCGCCGAGCGACCAGGCCTCATCGTAGTCAGTTGTTGGAGGCGTCCGCCCTAGGGCACGTCGCGGGATCGTGGTTGCTCGAATTCGTGTGATGGCTGAGAGCTATTAATATTTGAGGAACGATCGAATGAGCTACGAGAGCAACTTCCAGACGGCGATCGAGACGCTGAAGGCCGAAGGCCGCTATCGCATCTTCGCTGAACTCGAGCGCCACGCTGGGGCCTTCCCGCGCGCCGCCCATCATGGCATCCCGGGGGCGCCTGACGTCATCGTCTGGTGCTCCAACGACTATCTCGGCATGGGCCAGCATCCGGTCGTGCTGGCGGCGATGCACGAGGCGCTGGACCGCTGCGGCGCCGGCGCCGGCGGCACGCGCAACATCTCCGGCACCCACATCTACCACCGGGCGCTGGAAGAGGAGCTGGCCGATCTGCACGGCAAGGAGGCGGCGCTCCTCTTCACCTCCGGCTTCGTCTCCAACGACGCCTCGCTGTCGACCCTGGCGAAGTTGATCCCCGGCTGCGTCATATTCTCCGACGCGCTGAACCATGCCTCGATGATCGCCGGCATCCGCCATTCCGGCTGCGAGAAGCGGATCTTCCGCCACAACGACCCGGCCGACCTGGACCGGCTGATGTCGGAATACCCGGCGACCAAGCCGAAGCTGGTGGCGTTCGAGAGCGTCTATTCGATGGATGGCGACATCGCGCCGATCGCCCAGATCTGCGAGGTCGCCGACCGCCACGGCGCCATGACCTATCTCGACGAGGTCCATGCCGTCGGCATGTACGGCCCGCGCGGCGGCGGCATCGCCGAACGCGACGGGCTGACCCGCCGGCTGACGGTGATCGAGGGCACGCTGGGCAAGGCCTTCGGCGTAATGGGCGGCTACGTCGCCGGCTCGGCCATGCTGGTCGACGCGCTGCGCAGCCACGCCCCCGGATTCATCTTCAGCACCGCGCTGCCACCGGTGGTCGCGGCCGGGGCGCTGGCCGCCATCCGCCACCTCAAAGCCAGCACCGCCGAGCGCGAGCGCCACCAGGAGCGGGCGGCGACGCTCAAGCGTCTCCTGCGCGCCGCCGGCCTGCCGGTCATGCCGTCGGCCAGCCACATCGTGCCGGTGCTCGTCGGCGATGCCCGGCTGTGCAAGGCGGCGAGCGACCTGCTGCTGGACCGGCACCGCATCTATGTTCAGCCGATCAACTACCCGACCGTGCCGCGCGGAGCGGAACGGCTGCGCATCACCCCGACGCCGCTGCATGACGATTTGCAGATGGCCCGGCTGGTCGAGGCGCTGCGCGACGTCTGGGCGACCCTCGCCATCCCGGCCGCCGTCGCGGCTTGAGATGGTGAAGCCCCTCCTCCGCGCCCTGTCCGGCCAGGCCCAGCCCCGACCGCCGGTGTGGCTGATGCGCCAGGCCGGGCGCTACCTGCCGGAATACCACGCCACCCGGGCCCGGGCCGGCAGCTTCCTGGACCTGTGCTACAACCCCGCCTTGGCCGCCGAGGTGACGCTGCAGCCGATCCGCCGCTACGGGCTGGACGCGGCCATCCTCTTTTCCGACATCCTGGTGGTGCCGCATGCCCTGGGCCAGGCGCTGGACTATGTCGAGGGCGAGGGCCCGAAGTTGGAGCCGGTGACCGACGCCGCCGGCATCGCCCGCCTGTCCGCCCGCCGGCTGCACGAGGTGTTGGGGCCGGTCTACGAGACCGTCGGGCGCGTGGCGGCGGCCTTGCCGCCCGAGACCGCGCTGATCGGCTTCGCTGGCGCGCCCTGGACGGTTGCGACCTATATGGTCGAGGGGGGCGGCAGCAAGGAATACGCCGCGGTGAAGCGCCTGGCCTATGGCGAGCCGGAGACCTTCGCCCGGCTGGTCGACCGGCTGGTCGAGACGACATCCGCCTATCTGCTGCGCCAGATCCAGGCGGGAGCCGAGGCGGTGCAGCTGTTCGACAGCTGCGCCGGGGTGCTGCCGGAGGTGGAGTTCGAGCGCTGGGTGATCGCGCCGACCAGGCGCATCATCGAGGTCGTGCGGGCCGAGGCGTCCGGGGTGCCGGTAATTGGCTTCCCGCGCGGCGCCGGGCTGCTGTATGAGCGCTACCTTGCCGGCACCGGGGTGGACGCGGTCGGGCTGGACACCACCGTGCCGCCGGGCTGGGCCGCCCGGGCGCTGCAGCCCAAGGCCGCGGTGCAGGGCAATCTCGACCCGGTCCTGCTGCTGACCGGCGGCGAGGCGATGATCCGGGCCGCCGACGCGATCATGGAGGCCCTGGCCGACGGGCCCTTCGTCTTCAATCTCGGCCACGGCGTGCTTCAGAAGACGCCGCCGGAGCATGTCGCCGCCCTGGTCCGCCACCTGCGTGGGGACAAGGCATGAGCCGGCGGATCGCCGTTGTCCTGTTCAACCTGGGCGGCCCCGACAATCCGGACGCGATCCGGCCCTTCCTGTTCAACCTGTTCGCTGACCCCGCGATCATCCGCGTCCCGAACCCGGTGCGGCTGATCTTGGCCTGGGCCATCGCCAAGAAGCGGACCCGCCAGGCCAAGGACATCTATGCCGAGATCGGCGGCGGCTCGCCGCTCCTGCCCAACACCGAGGCTCAGGCGCGGGCGCTGGAGGCGGCCCTGGCCGATCTCGGCGAGGTGAAGGCCTTCATCGCCATGCGCTACTGGCATCCGATGAGTCAGGAAACGGCGATGCTGGTGAAGGATTTTTCCTCCGACGAGGTGATCCTGCTGCCGCTCTACCCGCAATTCTCGACGACCACGACGGCGTCGTCGCTGCGGGTGTGGCGCGACGCCTGCAGGATCGCCCGACTGGACGCGCCGACCCGGGTCGTGTGCTGCTACCCGACCGACGGCCGCCTCATCGCCGCCATGGCCGCCGGGCTGCGCGGGGCGCATGATGAGGCGGCGCGCCACGGTCGGCCGCGGGTGCTGTTCTCGGCCCATGGCCTGCCGGAGAAGATCGTCAAGGCCGGCGACCCCTATCAGTGGCAGTGCGAGCGTACCGCCGCGGCCCTGGCCGAGGTCTCCGGCATCCCGGACCTCGACTGGATCTCGACCTATCAGAGCCGGGTCGGCCGGCTGAAATGGATCGAGCCGTCGACCGAGGCGGTGATCCACAAGGCCGCGCAGGCGAAGCGGCCGATCGTGGTGGTGCCCATCGCCTTCGTCTCCGAGCATTCGGAGACGCTGGTCGAGCTCGACATAGAATACCGCAAGCTGGCCGACGAATCGGACGCGCCGTGCTACCTGCGGGTGCCCACCGTGGGCGCCGACGAGGCCTTCATCGCCGGCCTGGCCGACCTGGTGCGGGCAGCATCGCCGCGGCACGGCCCGCGAGACCCGGGGGTCTGCGAGGCCGGCGATGGCGGACGGATCTGCCCGGCGGTGTTTTCGGGGTGCCTCAGCGCGATGACGACAGGTGCCGATCCAATTCCATGGCCCGGGGCAGGAGCCGCTCGGGCAAGTTCCGTTCCTAACGGATATTTCAACTGAGCAGCAGCTGCTGCATAGCCCCCGGCAGCGCCGTCGACGAAGTGAACATGGTCGTTGCGCGTCGGCGATGGCGCGTAGCAAGTGACGATCGCCGCCCCTTGCTGATGCAGCCCAAAGCGGGCCACGCGGGCCTGCTCAGCGATGCGCAGTCGGGCTTCCAACCGCTCGACCAGCTTCGGTGTACAATCTAGCGTCATGCGCAGCGCATCCCCGTACTTGCGGAAATCTGCATTGGCGACCACCTCGCCAATGTAGCGACTGGGCTGGAAGCGGCCCATCGGCAATCCGAAGCGGATGGCCGTCCAAGATGCCAGGTTCCGTAGCCCCAACTCCAGCTTGCGCCGAGCCAGTCCTTGGTTCGTGACGCGAGTCGCTCGTGGCTCGAGGTCAAGTCCAGAGGGTGGCCAAGTTAAGGCACGCAACCCATCCGGGATTGGATGCCTGGCCTCATTCTTCTGTCCAGTCATCCATAGAATATCACCGACCAGTTCCCGAAATGCCGGGTCATCCTCGCCACTGACAGGAGCGACGATCAGCGAGAGCACGACGCCACGCTGTGCAGGAAATTCCTGCCAGGGGCACGACAAGCCAGTCAGGTCTGGCCGCGTGCCCGTTATTGCGGGCTCGACGGCCTCGACGGCTCTGTGGCCAGCTTTCATCGCGCGTTCTGCCCAGGCCAAGCCGCCGCCCGTGAACATGGCATAGCTGACATTGGATGAAGGGGCATAACGTGCCACGCGCACATCCCAGCCCGCGGCGCGGACCGCCGCCACAGGGATCAAAGCCACCCGCAGCGTGAGGGACAGGTCGTCCCGCACCCAAGCGGCGGTGGCGGCCAACACGGCCCGCGCTGTCTCCGCATCCTCCAATGGCAGGGCGAAACTGGCGCCGTCGCCCCCGAAGGCGAAGGGAAAGTCCCGCCGGCCCAGCGCGTTCGAGACTGCGGCAATCAATGCCGCGCCGGCGATGTTCACGATCTTATACTGGCCGGCCCGGATCGCGGCGGTGGAACCGACGACGTCAGACATTCCAATCACCCAATCCTCCGGCAGTGGCCGGTACAAAGCCACGTCCGTTAGCTGGCTGAAGCCTTCGAACACTGGCACTTGTGCGTAGAAATCTTCAACCTTACCTTCCATGCGGCGCCTCAAAGTCTAATAGATTCCGATTGCTTGGAGCCTCTGACACCATCATCCGGGGGAATGTCTCCAGACTGCGACATGCCTGGTGTACCGGATGTCGATAGCCACCTAAGACCCGGAGCAACTTCGATGGCGTCACGAAGCGATCGCAGAGTCATTCTCATCTCGGCTCCGCATTTGGATTCGTAGAGCCTCGGACAGTTCCGAAGATCTGAAAGATGTGCTCCGCCGTCTGTTTTTCAGATATGCGGACCCCATGCTTGCCGGAACGGATTGTCGGGACTGCCGCCGAGCTCGCTCTGGTCGAGCAGATGGGCGAGATCCGTGTGGCCTGACCGCGCCACGGCTGTCACCGCATCCAGGCCCAACCACGCCGCGAGGGGTGGGCTGCCAACAACAAGAAGATCCGCTGCATGCTGCGGGAGAAGAGCTGGAGCGTCGTGTGCACTTGGCCGATATGATACTTTTCCGTCAGGATCTGCACTGGCCAGTTCCCGGTGCGGATCCTCCAACCGGTCACCTGATCAGCCGCAGGGCGCACTCCCACAAATAGGGGCCCTTCGGCCGGCGTTGACGACAGATCGCTCAACTCGCCTTGTCTGGACCAGACCCGCTTCCCCATCCCTCGTCAAACTCGCTCTCCATCTGCGCCTTCCGATTCAGAACATGTCGGTGCCGTTGGATGCCGTGAAGATGGTTAAGCGCTACTTGGCGTCCCTCTCGCTGGGCGGCAACGCCGCCAGGCGACTAACGGTAACGAGCTGTACAACCTCGCCCGACGTCCGGAGTCGCTGATCGACCCACAATCCGTCCTCGAGGTGTCAGCTAGTGTGGAATACGTAGCTTGGCAGCGAGGTCACCAGGTCGGCGAGCGGCCTGGCTCTCAATCTTCCGCATCATTCTTCCCCGATGGGCCTTCACAGTGATTTCGCTGATGCCGAGTTCACCACCGACCTGCATGTTCAACAGGCCTCGAACAACTAACGCCATACCTCGCGCGGCTGCTGATGACGCCTTCCAATCGACACGTAGCGCTTCGCTCTACACCGCCGACCTGACGCGGCTCGCGAAATACACCGTCGATCTCTACACCAACCTGGAGAAGGAAACGGGCCAGGCCACGGGCTTCGTGCAGCCGGGCAACTTCTCCATCGCCACCAACAAGGAGCGCTGGGAGGAGTTCCTGCGCGGTGCCGCGATGTTGCGCGGCTTCGAGGTCATCGCCGAAGCGATCACGCCCAAGGAAGTGCAGCAGAAGTGGCCGCTGCTGAACGTCGACGACGTGATCGGCGCGATCTGGTACCCGAAGGACGGCAAGTGCAATCCCGCCGACGTGACCATGTGCGATGGACAAGAAAGTGCCCTTCACCGGCCGCGAGGCAGTAGCAGCGGAGAAGGGGAAGAAGCTGACGAAGCGCCTGGTCCAGTTCGCGCTTAAGGACCCGCAGCCGCTGCCGTATCACAACGAGCCGATCTACATGGATGGGCGAAATGTCGGTTACATCACGTCAGCCGGCTACAGCTTCACTGAGAAGTGCGCGATCGGCATGGGCTACGTGAAGCATCCGGAGGGTGTGGACCAAGCGCTGATCGATGGCTCGACGTTTGAGATCGAGGTCGCCGACAAGAAGGTCCCGGCGCGGGCGCGTCTGAAACTCGCTTTCATCCGATGCCGCGACCTGCAGGCGTCGCCGGCCGCGCGGCTGCAGGCCTTCGCGAACGAGCTGCGGCGGCTGCGCCCGCATTTCGCCGAAGCGGTCGATGCCCTGGTCAACCGCCTCGTCCAGAGCGACGCCGGCGCGACGGCGCCCAAGCTAGGCGAGCCGATGCCTGAATTCTTGCTGCCTGACGAGCAGGGACGTCTTGTCCGCCTGTATGATCTGCTCGGCGAGGGGCCGGTGGCGATCGCGTTCAATCGCGGGCAATGGTGCCCGCATTGTCGCATCAACGTGGACGCTCTGGCCCGTGCCGAGGAAGAGGTCGCCACCGAACACCGCCACATCGCCGCGATCGTGCCCGATCGCCAAAAGTTCGCGATGCGGCTCAAGTCCGACACCAAAGCGCCTTTTCCGGTCCTCACCGACGTGGATGGCGATGCGATGTCCCTCGGCCTGGCGTTTTCCGTCGGAGACCAGATGAAACACATGATGGTCAACTCCGGATGGGATCCGTCGGTGTCTCGGGGCACCGACAATTGGACGCTGCCGATTCCGGCCACCTTCATCGTCGGCACCGATGGGATCGTCCATGCACGCTTCGTCGACCCGGACTACCGCACGCGCATGGCGATCGATGACATGCTTGAGGCGCTGCGCTCGGCGAGGTAGTCCCCGCCGCGATCCCACAGCCCGCACGGCCGCTCTAAGCATGCGTGTCTGATCCGTCCTGGTCGCAACCGCGGACGGAAGGATCGCGCCGCTGCGATTCAGAACGACTGGGGGGACCCGGCCGGGGACCATAGCGGAGAGCTATGGAATCCCTAGCAAGTCAGCATTTTCAATCGCGTGAGCGTCGCCATAGTGTTCGGCTGCTTCCGCCGGTTACCCCGCAGACAGCCTTGGCGGCGATAGACATTTCGCGATGCAGCTTGAGAACGAAGCACATGACCTGGAGCGGATCGCGAAAGCGTTTCGGCTCATCTCGAAAGAGATCAGCTATGGCGGCCTGGCGAACGCCCTTCTCGGCGTCGCCATCGAAAATTCCGGAGCCGCTCGCGGCACCGTGCTGCTGAGCGAAGGCGGCGAGCTTCTCGCCAAGGCCAACGCCAGCTTTCCACCGGAAAAGGCGCAGATCATCGCCACGCATCCGCCCCACAGTGAGTTTCGCTTGCCCGCAGATTGCAGCGAAAGCTTCGACGTCAGGGAGCCCTTCGTCAGGCATGACCGCCGGCGAGGCTCCGCCCTGCTGGCCCAGACGGCGCGTTCGGCGGAGGGGGACATAACCGTCTTGTGTCTGCCTCTCATTCAGGATCAGACGATCGGCGTTCTCTACCTGGAAGCAGAGCGCGACCGGGAGACGTTTACGGCGGGCTGTGTCTCGATGATGTCGCTCCTGGCCTCGCAGGCCGCCGTTTCCTTCGAGTCCGCCCAGCTTTTCGAGGCGCTTCGCGAAACCACCATGTGGATGGTCAAGGGCCAGCAGATCGGCCGTATGGGCAGCTTTCGGTGGAATACCTGCACCCTGCTGTCGCGGGGATCGCGCGAATGCGACCGCATCCTCGGCCTTGACCCGGACGTGAATCCGGTCCCGTTCCAGGCGTTCCGAGACCGCGTACTCCCCGACGACCTCCGCGCATTGGAGCACGCCCTCGCGGAGGCGGTGAGCACCCAATCGCCCTTCAGCCACCCTTACAGAGTGGTCTACGAGGACGGAGCGACCTTCCACGTCATCGCGGTAGGACAATTCGACGTCGGCCCGTCCGGCGACGTCGAATTGGAGGGCATCATCACCGACATCACCGAGCAAAAGGCCGCGGAGCAGGCGCTCACCGACGCCCGCGCCAAGCGCGCCGCATCTGTTCGACGCGCTCTACACGACGAAGGATGAGGGCCTTGGTCTGGGCTTGTCGATCAGGCGAAAAATCGTTGCCGCTCACGGAGAACGCATATGGCTGAAGAAGAACACGACGCAAGGGGCAACATTCACTTTCGCGCTTCCCGTTCACCAGACCTCAGAGTTGTCCGAGAACAACTGAGAAGACCAATGTCGGCCCTTGTTTACATTGTCGATGACGGCTACCGCTGCAATGAAAAGATGGCCCGTTCTCTACGGACAGCCGCGGATGAAGAGATTGTGAATAGCAAACCTCTTGCGCGAATATCTCCTTCTGATCTCGACAATTTGATGTCGACCTTGGAGGTAGAGTTCGTCAAGCTTTCTGAATGCGTGGTTAGCCCGGGCTGGAGATTGACGATGGCCGCAACCAACGCGCCTGGCATCCACTATGACCTTATGGGGATTGGTCGGATGATTATTGGCAATCATCCACCTATCGATCTCCAGCCGCATACTTTAATCGTTGTTCCTGCTGGGCAATCTTTTTGTATTGAGGTTGCTGTCGATAAGCGACCAGCAACTCTCACAATCACTGAGCAGAACGCCCAGACATCTGCTCCTGGAGCGCCGCGCAGATTCGTTGCGGGCAGTGGCGAGCCCGAGGTCATGCTGATCTGCGGGTACTTCCGTGCCACGTACGGCGCTTCGATAGATCTCTTCAGAACCCTCACATCCCCGATCGTGGAACAATTTAGTGCAACGGACCAACTCGATCATAGGCTGAGTTCGGCAATGGGCGAACTAGTTGCCCAGGAGGTCGGAACCGGCGCCATGACCGCCGCTTTAATGAAGCAGGTTCTTGTTACCTTACTGAGACGATCGCTTACTACCAAAAATCTATGGGTGGAACGATTCTCTATGCTGGGCGACCCACGGATCGCTCGCGCCTTTGCAGAGATGGTCACCCATCCAGAATTGCCGCACTCGGTACAGAGCTTGGCGGACACCGCTGGTCTTAGTCGATCCGTATTTATGGCCCGCTTCACTCGCCTGTTTGGGAAACCGCCTAAGGCGACCCTTCGTGACCTGAGAATGCGTCAGGCCACGGCCCTCCTGACGAATAGCGGCCTATCGGTCGACCAGATCGTCCATGGCGTAGGCTATACAAGTCGCAGTAGTTTCTCCCGCACCTTTCGGAAGATTCATGGTTGCGATCCTTCGGAGTACCGAGACATGCGGAATGTGGTTGAGTAATCATCCAATCCTTAGGATCTATTGGAGCGGCTATTTGAGACGCGCAATGGCTGAGATCACACACATGCCGGCGAAGTCTCTTAAGCTCCGGCTGATAGCCGCGGCCGTTACAGTCGCTGCGGTCGTCGTTGTCCTGAAGCTCACCGGGGCGCTCGATTATCTCAGCTTTGCAGCGCTGGCCAGCAACCGCACGTGGCTGGTGGGACAGGTAGCAGAGCTCGGCCTCGCCGCACCGGTCGTGTTCATCCTGGTCTACGCCGCTTGCACTGCGCTCTCGCTGCCAACCGGCCTGCTGCTGTCGACACTGAGTGGCTTCCTCTTCGGAACCGGGTGGGGCGGGCTCGTCAACGTGGTCGGGGCGACGCTCGGCGCCACCCTCATTTTCCTTGCTGCCAGGACCATGCTCGGCGATTTGCTGCGTGCCCGCGCTGGCCCCTTTCTGCGAAAGCTGGAGGCAGGCTTCCGCGAGGATGAGCTCAGCTACATGCTCGTGCTCCGACTGGCGCCGCTCTTCCCATTCTGGCTGGTCAATCTGGCGCCGGCGTTTCTCGGGGTCCGCCTGTCGACCTTCGTCATCGGCACCATGGTCGGCATCATTCCGGGGGCGTGGGTCTTCGCCAGCGTCGGAACGGGCCTGGGTGCCATTCTGGACAGCGGCGGCACGCCGGACGGCTCCGCGCTGCTGCAGCCGCGCGTGCTCCTCTCCATCATCGGGCTCGTGGTTCTGGCGCTGGTCCCTGTCGTCTACAAACGGTTCCGCCGTTCGTCGTCCCGCACCACGGAGAAGCTGTCATGAGCGGCATGTACTTCGATGTCGATATCTGCGTCATCGGGGCAGGCTCGGGCGGGCTATCAGTGGCTGCCGGCGCGGCCCAGCTCGGCGCCTCGACCGTCCTGATCGAACGCCACAAGATGGGTGGCGACTGCCTCAACACGGGCTGCGTACCGTCGAAAGCGCTGCTCGCCGCTGCGAAGGCCGCCCGTCGCTGGCAGGGCGAACAGGCATTCGGTGTCAGCTATGCACCGCCGACCGTTGACTTCGCGGCAGTCAACCGGCACGTCCACGAGGTGATCGCCGCGATCGCGCCGAACGATTCGGTCGGGCGGTTGGAAGGGCTTGGTGTTACCGTGATCAAGGGCACTGCCCGCTTCGTCGGGCCGCGTGAGGTTGCGGTCGATGGAACGCGGATCCGCGCGCGGCGCTTCGTCATTGCCACCGGATCGAGCGCGACGGTGCCGCCGATCCCGGGCCTAGACCGTGTGCCGTATTTCACAAACGAGACCGTGTTCGAGAATGCCGAGCTGCCGCGCCACCTCATCATCATCGGCGGCGGACCGATCGGTCTCGAGATGGCGCAGGCCCATTGGGCGCTCGGCTCCGAGGTGACGGTGCTGGAAGCATTCCGCGTCCTGCCCAAGGACGATCCCGAGCTCGCTCGGCTGCTGCGGCAGAGTCTCGCCGGCGAAGGCGTTGCCATTCGCGAGCGCGCCAAGATCACCCGCATCGACCCAGACGAAGGTGGCGTCGCGGTGATGCTGACGACCGAGGGCGGCGAGGAGCGGATCGCCGGCTCGCATCTCCTGGTCGCTGCGGGGCGGCGGCCGAACATCGCTGGGCTCGATCTCGAGAAGGCGGGCATTGAACATGATTCAAAGGGCATCAAGGTCGATGCACGGCTGCGTACCATCAACCGGCGCGTTTTCGCGATCGGTGATGTCGCCGGCGGACCGCAATTCACCCACGTCGCCGGCTATCACGCCGGCATCGTGATACGCAATGCCCTGTTCCGCCTGCCTGCCAAGGTGGACTACCGTTCTCTGCCATGGGTCACCTACACCGATCCGGAGCTTGCGCATGTCGGGCTTACCGAGGAGCAGGCGCGCGCCGCGCACGGTGAGGACATCACGATCCTGCGCTGGCCATATCGCGACAATGACCGCGCCCAGGCGGAGCGCGTGACCGATGGCCTCGTGAAAGTCGTGACGACACGATCGGGCAAGATACTCGGCGCTTCGATTCTCGGCGCCCATGCCGGCGAGCTGATCCAGGTGTGGGTGCTGGCGATCGCTCAGGGACTGAACATCAAGGCGCTCGCCGGCATGATCGCACCCTATCCGACGCTCGGCGAGATCAATAAGCGCGCTGCCGGCAGCTTCTTTACGCCGAAGCTGTTCGGCGATCGCACTAAGCGGCTCGTGCGCCTCTTGTCCCGCTTCGGCTGACCACGAACCATCGTCGCAGAAAGGGCGGCTCGATCGTGCTGATCTCCTCGATCGCCGCTTTCAAAGGGATTCCAGGCTACACCGCCTGCAGCGCCACTAAGGCGGCCGTGCGCTCGTTCGTTCGCACCTGGACCGCCGAACTCAAGGGCCGCGGCAACCGCGTCAACGCAATCAGCCCAGGGGCGATCGACACGCCAATCATTGATTTGGAGGCGGCCACCAGGGAAGGCGCCGACGCGATCCGACATAGCTTTGCGGCGACTACTCCGCTCGGTCGCATCGGTCGCCCCGAGGAAGTGGCTGCCACAGCCTTGTTCCCCGCATCGGATGAGAGCAGCTACGTCGCTGGCGTTGACCTTGTGGTCGATGGTGGCATGAGCGCGGTCTAAGTCATCGCAAAGGCAAGGCTGAGCGAGTCGCTCTGGTCGCCGGGGGCAGTGGGATAGGCATCGCGGATCCGGGCTGATAGTTCGCTGTATTTAGTTTGCTTGCTCATTTGAAGTCCTCTGGCCCCTCTGAGATCCTGAGTGGCTTCGCTTGTTTCGGGTATCGGCTTGCCTAAATGCACCATCGTGTTCGATGAAGCGATTGCAATTCCGAAAACGCCGGCTTGCTGAGGGTGCCCGGCGGGTCGGTCTCGAACCGCTTGCAAGCCTAATTCTGCGCTGCGGCGGCCTCGGGCCGAGGCTGCACTTTGCTGCCTTCGAGGAGGGTGACCGGCGGATTGATGATCACGTGATCGCCCAGCTTGACCCCGGTGTCCACTTCCACCCGCGTGCCAAAATCGCGCGTCACTCTCACTCTGCGGATCTCGGCCTTGCCATTGTTGGCAACCGCAACCTGCGGGCCGTTCCGGTTGAAGATGATGGCGTCGGCGGGCACGATGAAAGACGGTGACCTGCGCGGAATCTTGAGCTCGACCGTGCAGTAGACTCCGGGGGGCAGCGCACCATCAGGATTGGGAATGTCGATCTCGGTCAAGAGCGTGCGCGTGCCGCTCTGCAGCGCGTCGGCGATCCGGGTGACCTTGCTAGGAAACTCGCGATCCGGGAGCTCTGGTACATGCACCATGGCATCGATGCCCGGCTCCACGCCGAAGGCTGCATCCTGCGGCACGTAAACAAAGACACGGATCACATCCTTCTGCATCATCTCGAACACAAAAGTGCCGGAGGTGGTGTTGCCCTGCACCAGACTGCCGACATCGACGTTGCGCTGGGTGACGACGCCGTCGAACGGCGCCACCACCGAGGCATAGTCCCGTTGCTGACGGAGCACCCTGAGCCGGTTCTCCTGAGCCGCCACATTAGCCTGCGCGACGCCGACCGCAGCCTGCCGCGCCTTGAGGGTCTGAACGTCGATGTCGCCCTGCTGCCGAGTCACCCAGCCTTGCTGGACCAAGGGCTTGTCGCGGCCCCAGGTGACCTGGGCCAGCTTCGAGTTGGCCTCCGCCTGCTCCAGCGCCGACTTGAGCTGACTGAGCGTCGCCTCGTTCTCCGAAATCTGGTGATCGAGCTCGGGCACGGCGAGTTGCGCCAACAGATCCCCGGCCTTGACCCGATCCCCGATGTCGACATTGCGCTTGCTGATATAGCCGGTGGCGCGGGCATAGATGTCTGCCGTCGCGAACGCCGCCGTCGTACCCGGCAGGCTTACCAGCATGATGCCGGGGTTCGGCTCAACCGTCGCGACCCGCACGCTAGGCACGAAGTCACGCTCCTGCTCCGCAGTCGCGATGACCTCCTGCTGCTGCGAAGCGTGGTGCCCTGCCCCCAGCGCGAGGCCGCCGAGGAGCAGCAGAAATGTGCCGAGCGCGAACAGGCGCCCGCCCCACCGGCGCCGTACTCTTGGACGAAGCTTCACCGGGTTCTCCGTGTTGCGATCCATGGGCTGGTCGTCCCGAAGATCGCGGCTGCGGACCTCGTTCCGACCATCGATGTCATTCATCGGGGAGCTCCTCAAACACGCCATGGGCCGCGACGCCGTCGTTGCGCCGGCGCAGCATGGCAAACAGATACGGAACGATCAGCAAGGTCGTGGGGGTCGCAAACAGCAGCCCGCCGATCACCGCGCGCGCCAGCGCGGCATTCTGCTCCTCGCCGGCGCCGCCGATCGCCATGGGAATCATGCCGACGATCATTGCGGCCGCCGTCATCAGCACCGGACGGATCCTTGTACGACCCGCGTCGATGGCGGCCCGGAACGCCGTCCTGCCCGCAAGCTGCTGTTCGCGCGCGAAGGTGACCAGCAGAATGGAATTGGCCGAGGCGACTCCGACCGCCATGATCGCGCCCATCAACGAAGGGACGCTTAGTGTCGTGCCGGTGATGAAGAGCATCGTGACGATGCCGCAGAAGGTGGCTGGCAGCGCCAACATCACCACGAACGGCTCGCTGAAATTCTGGTAGTTCACCACCATGAGCAGATAGACGAACACGACGGCAAACAACAGCCCGATGCCCAAATTCCGGAAGGAATCGCGCATGCTCTGGATCTGCCCTTGCACCTGGATCGTGTTGCCGGGCTTGAGCTCCTTCTGCAGCTCCGCCACGATCTTGTCGATCTCATCGGATATGCTGCCGAGATCGCGACCTTGCACGCTGGCATAGATGTCGTACACCGGCTGGATATTGGTCTGATTCAGATTGGTCGGAACGCTGTCACGCTGGAACGTTGCCACGTTGCGCAAGAGCCCCGGAATGGGCGGGCCGGCGGCAGCTAACGATGTAGACACCGGGGTATTGCCGAGTTCGTCGAGCGATGCCAGCAGATGCTGCGGTGTCTGAACTGTGATGTAATAGGGAATCCCGTTGGTCGGATCGGTCCAGAAATTGGGCGTGACCTGTGCCGAAGAGCTGAGACTGATGTTGACGTCGGTGGCGATTGCCTGTGCGTTTAGACCGAGCTGCAGCGCTCGCGACCGGTCGATGTTGGCCACGAAGGCCGGTCCTTTGAGCTCCTGTTGAAGATGGGCGTCGGCGATGCCCGGGATGGCCGCCATGCTGCGCCGCAGCTCAAGCGCCACGCGCAGGTTGGTGTCGCGGTCGCGGCCGACGACCCGAACGTCGATCTGCGCCGGAAGTCCGAAGTTGAGGATCTGGGTCACCATGTCGGCAGCCTGGAAATAGAAAGTCACGGACGGAAAGGCCGCCGGCAGCGCCTCGCGGAGCCGGCGCACGTAGCTGGCGGTCGGCGCGTGTCCCTCCTTGAGTGAGATGAGGATCACACCGTCGTTGACGTTGATGGTCGAGCCGTCGGTGAAAGCCAGATTGTACGTGCGTTGCGGGACGCCGATGTCGTCGACGATGAGGTCGCGCTCGCGCGCTGGAATGACCGCGCGGATCTTGTCCTCGACCTCCTGGAAGATGCGCTCTGTCGCTTCGATGCGGGTCCCCGCCGGCGCACGGACGTGGAGCTTGATCTGTCCCCCGTCGATCGCGGGGAAGAAGTCGCGGCCGGCCATAGTGAACATCACACCGCCCAGCGCAAGCATGAGGGTGGCGACGAACGGGACGATGAGCCGCCGCTTGAGCAGCATCGTCAGAACGCGCACGTAGCTCCGGCGAAACCGCTCGAAGCCGCGCTCGAAGCCCTGGCGGAAGCGCGCGAACCCCTTGCCCGAGCCGTCTGTCCCGCCGTGGTGCTCGCCCTTGAGGAGTAGGCCGATGATGACCGGCGTCAACGTCCGCGACAGCGCATAGGACGCGAGCATCGCAAACACGACCGCAAGTCCGAGTGGCGTGAACAGGAATTTTGCCGGCCCGTCGAGGAACACCACTGACGTGAACACGCAACTGATCGCCAGCGTCGAGACCAAGGTCGGGACCGCGATTCCGGCAGAGCCGTGTAGCGTAGCGGCAGCGAGATCCATGCCTTCGCTGCGCAGCCGGTGCGTGTTCTCGATCGTCACCGTCGAATCGTCGACCAAAATGCCGACCGCAAGCGCCAATCCGCCGAGCGTCATGGTGTTGAGCGTGTGGCCGAGGAAGTACAGGGCGACGATCGATGTCAGGATCGACAGCGGGATCGAGATCAACACGATCAGGGTCGATCGCCAGGAACCGAGGAAGAAGAGGATCATCAGGCCGGTGAGCCCGGCGGCGATCGCGCCCTCACGGACCACGCCCTCCATCGACGCGGTGACGAGCTTCGATTGATCGAACAGCTCGCTGATGCTCAGCCCGGGCGGCGCGGCCGCGCGGGCGATCTGCAGAACCTTGCGGACCCCATTGACGACGGCGAGCGTCGAAGCGTCGCCATTCTTGATGACGCTCAGCAGGACGGAGCGGCGACCGTCCTGGCGCACGATGTTCTGTTGCACCGCCCAGCCGTCGTGCACCTGCCCGACATCCTTCAGGAACACCGTCTGCCCATTTGTGTATTTGACGGGAATGTCGTTGAGGTCGGCGATGGACGTGGGCATCCCATTGGTGCGCACTGTGTATTGCGTGTTGCCGATCTTCGCCAGGCCCGACGGCAAGGTCAGGTTCTGGGCATTGACCGCGTTCACCACATCGGCCGGGGTCAGGCCCCGGGCCTGGAGCTTCACCGGGTCAATGTCGACCATGATCAGCCGGTATTTTCCTCCGTCCGGAGTCGGGAACGTGACGCCGGGGACAGGGGCGAGCTGCTGGCGCAGATTATAGTAGCCGTAGTCATAGAGCTTTTGCTCATTGAGATTGTCAGAGGCCAGACTGAGCTGCAGCACTGGAATGCTCGAAGCATTGTAACTCACAACGATTGGCGCCTGGATTCCAGCCGGCAGCAGCACGCGTATAAAATTCGTCGCAGAAACGATCTGTGAGATGGCGAGGTCGATATTGACATCTGGTTGAAAGAAGATCTTCTGGACTGAAATTCCATTCAGAGTCTGCGCTTCCATGTTCTTGATGCCAGACACGCTCGTGCTGATCGCATACTGGCTGTAGGTACTGACGCGCTGCTCCATCTCCGGCGTGCTCAGGCCCGTGTACTGCCAGATCACCGACACCACCGGAATGTCGATCTGGGGGAAGATGTCCTTCTGCATGACCGTAATGGCCGAAACGCCGACGAAGACCATAAGGCCGGCCAGGACGTAGAAGGTGTACGGAAATCTCAAGGCAAATCGAACGATGTCCATAACAGTGCTTTCGTTAAGGATCCGAGAGGGGCATCGCTGCTTGCATCCGCTTTCGCCATACCCCGCCAGAAAGAGTGCATCGATGTAACAGGGTGCGATCCGCAGGCCTGGATGACCTGAGCGATTGCGCGCTACGTCGACGGCCACCTGCAGAGCCGCCTCGACGAGCTCCTGCCCTGGAACGACGCCAAGACCGCTGCGTCGCTCGCTGTGGCGTCGGGACGACGCTGACGATGAACGGCTCGTTGGGGAGGTGTCAGTTTGCATGGTGAGATGTCGAGGGCGTTCGCCGGCACGCCCTGGACAGCGATGCGGCCTTCCGCCATCAGCACGGCGCTGTCGGCCAGGCGCAGCAAGGCGGGGCGATGGGTGATCACCAGGGTTGTGCGTCCGGCGGTCATCCGCTCCAACGCCTCGATGATCTGGGCCTCGGTCTCGCCGTCCAGCCCTTCGGTCGGCTCGTCCAGCACCAGGATCGGCGCGTCCTTCAGCACGCAGCGGGCCAGGGCGATGCGCCGGGCCTGCCCGCCGGAGACCTGGACCCCGGCCTCGCCGACCCAGGTGTCCAGTCCACGCGGCAGGCGGGCGACCCAGCCGGATAGGCCGGCAGCGTCGACCGCGGCGGCCAGTCGCGCTTCGTCGGCCTCGGGCGCGCCGATCAGCAGATTGTCGCGGATGGTGCCGGCGAAGATCTGGCTGCGCTGGGACAGATAGGCGATGCGGCGCCAGATCTCGGCCTGCGGCAGGCGGCGCAGGTCGACGCCGCCCAGGCTGACCGTGCCGGCATCGGGGTCGCGGAAGCGCAGGATCAGGGCGGCCAGCGTGCTCTTGCCGCTGCCGCTGGGCCCGATCACGGCCACCCGCTGGCCTTCCGCAAGCTCCAGGTCGATGTCGCGCAGGGCCGGCGGGTCGCCCTCGCGGTAGCGGTAGGACGCGCCGGACAGCACCAGCGCGTGGCCGGCCGGGGCGGGGGCCGGCGCCGCCGGGTCGCGCACCAGGGGTGCCAGCCCGGCGAAATCGAGCAGCCGGCGCGCGGCGGTGCGGGTGCGGCCAAGATTCTGGAAGGCCGGGGCCAGGGGCACCAGCGCGTCGAACAGCGCCAGGGTGCCCAGCATCATCAGCGCCACCGCCGGCCCGGGCAGCAGGCCCGCGATGACGCCGGCCACGCCCAGCGCCAGGATCGCCGCCGCCGCCAGCTGCCCGGCCAAGCCGGACAGCGCGGTCGAGATACCGGACAGCCGGGCCATGTGCCGCTGCGCCGCCATCAGCGTCTCGTTCTCGGCCAGCACCGCCTCGGCATGGCGGCCATCGGCCTGGTAGACCTTCAGCTCCGCAAGACCCTGCACGCCCTCGACGATGCGGGTGCGCAGCCGGGCGGTGGCCGCAGCGATGGCCTGGCCGGCCGGCGCGCCGATGCGGCGCATCGCCAGCGGCAGGGCGATGCCAACCAGCAGCGCCAGCGCCACCGCGATCACCGCGGCCGACGGGTCCAGCCACAGCAGCACGCCGCCGATCAGCAGCACGGCGATCACCGCGACCACGCCGGGCACGATCATCCGCAGATAGATCGCATCGAGCGAATCGACATCGGCGGTCATGCGGTTCAGCAGGTCGCCGCCACGTTGTTCCTCCAGCCGGGCCGGGGCCAGCGGAATAGCGGCGCGGAACAGCCAGACCCGCAAGCCCGCCAGGTAGCGGAAGGTGGCGTCATGCGTCACCAGCCGCTCGGCATAGCGCGACGCGGTGCGCAGCACGGCGAAGCCGCGGATGCCGGCGGACGGGCTGGCGAAGTTGAAGGCGACGGCGGTGGCCGCCGTTGCGCCGGCCACGGCCGAGGCGGCGATGAACCACCCGGACAGCACGAGCACGGCCAGGCCGGACACAGCGGTGACGATGGCCAGCAGCAGGCCGAACGCCATCTTCCGCCGCTGCGGCCGGGCCAAGCGCAGGATGGTCCGCAGCGGGTTGTCCGACCCGGGCATCACGCGGTCTGCACCTGGACGCGGCCCTGGTCCAGCAGGATCCGGCGGCCGGCGATCGCCATGGCGGCCGGGCTGTGGGTGGCCACCAGGATGGTGCGGCCGCGGGCCAGACGGCGGATCGACTCCAGGATCTCCGCCTCGGTGTCGCGGTCGAGTGAGGCGGTGGGTTCGTCGAGCAGCACCAGTGGCGCATCCTTCAGGAAGGCGCGGGCCAAGGCGATGCGCTGGGCCTGGCCGCCGGAGAGGCCGACGCCGCGTTCGCCGACCGGGCCGTCCAGTCCCTGCGGCAGCGCCGCCGCGAACTCCGTCACCCGGGCCTCGGCGGCGGCGCGGTCGACCGCGGCATCGTCGGCGTCGGGCCAGCCCAGGCGGATGTTGTCGCGCAGCGTGCCGTGGAACAGCACTGGCGCCTGGCCGATCCAAGCGATGCGGCGGCGCAGATCTTCGGGGTCGATCGCGGCCAGGTCTGTGCCGTTGATCAGGATGCGGCCGCTGTCCGGGCGGCGGAAGCCCAGCAGCAGTGACAGCAGGGTCGATTTGCCGGCGCCGCTCATCCCGGTCAGGGCGAGGTGGTCGCCCGGCGCGATCCGCAGGCTGACGCCCTGGATCGCGCTGCGGGCGCCGCCTTCGAAGGCCACCGAGACGTCGTCGAACACGATGTCCAGCGCGCCCGCCGGCATCGGTGTGGTGCCAGTGGCGGCTTCCTCCGGCGGCGCATCCAGCATCTCGGCCAGCCCTTCGGCGGCGCCGATCGCGGCCATGCGATCGTGGTAATAGGCGGCAAGCATCCGCAGCGGCTGGAAGAAATCAGGCGCCATCAGCAGCACGAACAGGCCGCTGAACAGCGTCAGCCCCGGCGCGGTGCCCCAGCCGATAGCCCCAAGCAGCCCGAGGCCGACATAGGTGGCGACGACCGCGACCGCGACCGAGGCGAAGAATTCCAGGCTGGCTGAGGACAGGAAGGCGATGCGCAACACCCGCATGGTGCCGTCGCGGAAGGCGTCGGCCGCCTGAGTGATGTTGTCGACCTCGGCCTCGGCCCGGCCGAACAGCCGCAGCGTGGTCAGCCCCTGCAGCCGGTCGAGGAAATAGGCGCTCATCCGGGCCAGGATGCGGAACTGGCGCCGGCTTTCATCCGCCGCCTTCATGCCGATCAGCGCCATCGTCAGCGGCACGAAGGGGCCGGCGACGGTCAGGATCACACCGGACACCCAGTCGACCGGATAGACGGCGACGAGAATCAGGATCGGCAGGATGATCGCCACCCGGCTCTGCGGCAGGAAGCGGGCGTAGTAGCCGTCCAGCGCCTCGATCCGCTCGATCAGCGTCACCGCCAGGTCGCCGGTCTGGCGCTCCGCCCGCCAGGCCGGACCCAGGGCGTGCAGCCGGTCGAGCACCTGGCGCCGCAGCCGGGTCTTGACCTGGGTCGCGGCGACCGCGCCCAGCGCCTCGGACGTCCAGGCGGCGCCGGCGCGCAGCAACGCTGCGGCCAGCAGGGCGGCGAACAGCGGCCACAGCCCGGCCAGGGTGACACCTTCCAGGGTGACACCTTCCATCACCGCCCGCTGCAGAATCCAGGCGATCAGCCCGGCCTGGGCGACGCCGCACAGGCCCTGGGCGATGCCGGCCGCTGCGGTCAGCGCGATCGGTCCACGCGCCAGCCGCGCCTGCCGCTTCAGCCACCGGCCGGCGGCGCGGTCAGCGCCCGGACCAGACGGGGGCGCGTCAGACGAGGATGGGCGGGGCGGGGCCAAGGGGGTGATGCTCCGGATATTGCTAGGGGAGGCGGGTGTTTCCGTGCGGCCGTTCCGGCACTGGCAGCTGGCTGATGCGCTGCTCGATCGCCGCGCGCTCCGGGCTGCCCTCTGGGAACTGGTCGCGCATCTGGCCCCAGGCCTGGCGCGCCTCCTCCGGCTGGCCCGCCTTCTGCGCGGCGACGCCGAGGAACCACAGCGCGACGAGATCCTTCGGATCCGCTGCCAACATGCGCGGCAGCCCGGCTTCGAGCACCGGCGGCACCTCCTCGCTCCGGCCGGCCGCCAGCAACGCATCGGCATAGACG